>NZ_CP079195.1:3005000-3605000 GCF_019263805.1 Polaribacter sp. NJDZ03 | reverse complement strand
AATGGATTCGAAATTATTTTAATCGGTAGAAAATTAAAAAACAGTATTCCTTTAAACAGATCTTACACAACCAAAAGAATTCGTTTAATATGTAATAAAGGTTTTTTGTTTTATGCGGAATATAATTTGCGCTTATTTTTTGTATTACTTTTTTCTAAGAAAGACATTCTACTGTCTAACGATTTAGATACATTACTACCAAACTATTTGGTTAGTGTGTTACAAAGAAAAAAGATAGTGTATGATAGCCACGAGTTGTTTCCTGAAATCCCAGAATTGGTGCATAAACCTTTTGTTAAAAAATGTTGGTCTCATTTAGAAGCTTGGATACTTCCAAAACTAAAAAACACATACACGGTTTGTAGAAGTATTGCTAATTTTTATAATAAAAAATACAATACTCACTTTAAAACAATCATAAATTTACCTACTGCAAAAAAGATACCATTTGGTAAATTTCCGTTTAATTATAAAGGCGAAAAAATTATACTATACCAAGGTGCGGTTAATATAGGTAGAGGTTTAGAACTGATGATTGATACCATTCCGTTTTTAGACCATACTATTTTAGTTATTATTGGTGATGGTGATATTTCTGATGAACTAAAACAGAAAGTAAATGAAAATAATTTAACTGATAAAATTCATTTTTTAGGTAAAATTTCTCCGGAAAAACTACATACATTAACTCCTTTAGCTAATTTAGGTATTAGTGTAGAAGAAGATTTAGGCCTTAATTATAGGTTTGCTTTACCCAATAAAATATTTGATTATATACAAGCCGAAGTCCCTATTTTAGTTTCGGATTTACCAGAAATGAAGCAAATTGCAATAGATTATAAAGTAGGTGAAGTTGTTAAAAGTAGAAACCCAGAAGAACTTGCTGCACAAATTAAAAAGTTACTAGAAAAAGATTTCTCTACAGAATTAAAGAAAACTAAAGAAGAATTGGTTTGGGAAAAGCAAGAAGAAAAACTATTATCAATCTTTAATAATTTAAAATAGTTATTTTTTGTATTGATGCGGGTTTTCTCTAATGCCTTTTTTAAAGAACTTACGTACACTAGCGCGTAAATTATTGTCTATTATTAAGAAAACATCTTTTATTTTTTCTGAAGATCTTCCTCTAAATGTTGTTACATGAAAAGTATCTGAAACTAAAATAGGTTTGTTAGAAAAATAATAATTAGAAACACCGCATCTAACAGCGTCCTTTTCTACTTTACTTACAGAGTGCCAAGAATTTTGATGCGTTGTCATAACAACCAATCTATTAAATTTACTTTCTATAGTAGTTGCTGCTTTTTGTAATCCTTGTGGCCAAATCTCTAAATTACCTCCGTTGTCTGCCATCCAATTAGGTGTAACATAATACAAAAGGTTTAAAACGCGCCATCTATTTCTATCTTTATCATGAGAATTATCTAAGTGCGGATTTAAAAAATTGTCTTTTTCCATTAAAGAAAGTCCGCCAGCATATAAGTTTTTATCACTATAGACTTCTTCTAATTGACAAATTTCGGCAACTAAATCTACCACACTTTTGTCTTGAAATGCATAAATAACTTCCTCTAAAAGAGTATTGTAATTATCCATTTGGTAGGCTGTAAATTTAAACTCTCTTAAATTCTTTTTTCTAACAGCTTCCTTGGTTGTAGGAAATTTATTGTAAATTTCTGTCGCTAGCTCTTTAGGCAACAAATCATCTATAAAAAAATAACCAATAGTATTTTTAGATTTTAAAAACTGAATTTTTAAAACTTCTTTATTTGTAATTAATTTAATGCAAATTAAACGGGCTATTTCAGTTCTATTCATGTTTCAATTTTAAATGACACAGGTAGCTTACTTTCATACAATTTAAGAAAAAAACGGAAGATTTTTTAATGGCTAATTTTTCAAACAAAAGATAAAATACACCAACTACTCTCGTCATTCTTAGGATTGCTATTTTTCTTACCAGCTCTAATAAAGGCATTTCTTTTGTATCAATTAAAGTTTGTTTATCAATAAAGACAAGGTTTTCCATCGCTTTTTTTGTTTTAGAAACAAACAAATCATTTTTATCTAAACCCAAATGATACACCTCATTACTTATATGTTCAATTTTATATCCTTTTTTTATCAACGCTAAAGAAAACAACAAATCTTCTCTACCGTACTCTGTTAATTTTTCTTCGAAAGTTACAGAATCAAAAACTGATTTTTGAATTAAAAAATTTGAGGTAAAAAAAAACTTTTCTGGGTTTTCTAACCGTTTTTCTAAAGAAATTTCTTCATGTTTTTTCCCATATTTATAACGTAATAATCTAAAATTTTCTTTTTTATCTTCATATAACAAGCCTCCACAAAAAACAGTTCTATCTTTTTTGAAACAATTTAAATATTTTTTTATAAAGTTAGATTTTGCAGGAACAACATCGGCATCTAAAAACAATAGCCAATTATACATTGCTTTTTTTGCTAATAAATTTCTAATGGCACTTCTACCTATATTCTTTTCTAGGCTTTTAAAACTAGAGAAAGAAAGTTTATTTATGTCGTTATTTTGTATATTTAAAGGTGACTTAGATCCATCATCTAAACAAATAATTTCAAACGGTATGTCTTCTAAAATTAATTGTTGATGCATTTCTTTCACCAAAAAAAAAGTATTGTAATTATATGTCGGTATAAGAACAGATAGCATTAGATTGTGGCTTTCTGAGCTACTTCAAACAACTCTCCTCCTTCACATTTTAAGGTTTTTTGCTTAAATTTTACAATTAACTGATAATCATGAGTTGCCATTAATATGGTTTTTCCACTTTTATGAATTTCATTTAAAAGTTCCATCACTTCTAAAGAAGTTTTTGGATCTAAATTACCTGTTGGCTCATCTGCTAAAATTAATTCTGGATCATTTAATAACGCTCTTGCAATAGCAACTCTTTGTTGTTCTCCTCCAGAAAGCTCGTAGGTTTTCTTATAAGCTTGAGATTTCATCCCTACTTTATCTAAAACCTCGTTAATTTTTTCTTCAATCTTAACTTTATCTTTCCAACCTGTAGCTTTTAAAACAAACTCTAGGTTACCAAAAATAGTTCTATCACTTAACAATTTAAAATCTTGAAAAACAATTCCTATTTTTCGTCTTAAAAAAGGAATTTCTTTTTCTTTTATTTCTTTTAAATCGAAGTCTACAATACTACCGGCGCCTTTTTGTAGTTTTAAATCGCCATATAGGGTTTTCATTAAACTACTTTTCCCGCTTCCTGTTTTACCAATTAAATAATAAAACTCTCCTTTTTGTATTGATAAATTCACGTTAGAAAGTACCAAATTTTCTCTTTGATAAATATCTGCGTTCTCTAAAAATAAGACTGGTTTTTCCATAAAAAACTTGTTTTTACAAACTTAAAAGTTTTGAACGATTTTATACTATGAATTATAAACAATTCTTATTTTTGAATTAAAATATTTTTGAAATATTTTCTTCTAACATCAAACAAAATTAAAATAAGTTCGTTATTCATTCTAGGTATCAAAAATAATTATATGAAGTTTGTTTTTATAAAAAAACGTTTTATTACATGTTTCTTTTTTCTTATTGTTTTTGTTGGTTTTAGTCAGCAAACAATTGTAGAAACGAATCCTTTAACAGATTACAATAATGCTATAAAATTATTTAACGATAAAGCTTATGCTGCTGCACAAATAAGTTTTATAGCGATAAACAAAACGGCAACTACAGCCTCTAACTTAAAAGCAGATGCTGCTTATTATGATGCCATGTGTGCTGTTCGATTAAAGCAGCCAGATGCAGATAAAAAAGTACTAACTTTTATTGAAGAAAACCCTAATAGTAGTAAAAAAAATACAGCAATATTTGCAGTTGCAAATTATTACTTTGCCAATAAAAAAGCAGCTTACGCACTTAAGTGGTACAATAAAGTAGACGTTAGTTATCTATCTAAAGAAGATAAAAAAGAACTCAATTTTAAAATGGGATACTCTTATGTAGTGAGCAACAATTTACCTTTGGCAAAAGATAAATTTCTACCTTTAATTAATGACGCCAAATACGGAAATGATTCTAGATATTATTATGGCTACATTGCTTATAAATTAGAAGATTATGGTGTTGCAGAATCTACATTTAAAGAAATTGCAGACAACGAAACCTATCGTGTAGAAATTTCTTACTATTTATTAGACATTAGTTTTCAAGCAGGTAAATTTGAACGTTGTATTACCGTTGGTAAACAACTAATTAATACTTTTAAGAAAAAAGATAGATCGGAGATTTCTAAAATAATTGGTGAGAGTTATTTTAATTTAGAAAAATACAGCGAAGCAATTCCGTATTTAAAAGCATATACTGGTAAAAAAGGAAAATGGAATAACACCGATTTTTATCAATTAGGATATGCCTATTACAAACAAAACGATTTTGAAAATGCGATTAGTAATTTTAATAAAATTATTGATGAAAAAAACTTTGTTTCTCAAAATGCCTATTATCATTTAGGTGAATGTTATCTTAATTTAGAAAAAAAGACAGAGGCTTTAAATGCGTTTAAAACGGCTTCTGAAATGGATTTTGACAGAAAAATTAAAGAAGATGCTGCTTTAAATTATGCTAAATTAAGTTACGAAGCAGGTAACCCTTTTAAAAGTGTTGCAGAAGTTTTACAAGAGTATTTAAAAGAATACCCAAAATCTGTAGCTTATGAAGAAATTAACGACTTAGTAGTTTCTTCTTTTTTACATCAACAAGACTTTAAAGGAGCTTTAGAGTTTTTAAATAAAAAGAAAACTGAGAAAAATAATTCATTAATTTCTGAAGTTTCTCTGTATAGAGGTATTCAATTATTTAATGATCAAAAATTACAAGAAGCATTGCCTTTATTTGTAGCAGGTAAAAAAGCAACAGACGTATCTATTAGAGAAAAATCTAAATATTGGGAAGCAGAAACCTTATATCAATTAGAAAGCCCAGAAGAAGCTCTTGCTAAATTTACCGCTTTAAAAAATGAGTTAAAATCAACAGGAGAAGATTTTAAACTAATTGACTACAATATAGGGTACAGTAATTTTACATTAAAACAATATGCTAGTGCTGCCATTTCTTTCGAAAATTTCTTAAAAAAAGGTTCTATAGAAAAAGATATTAAAGACGATGCCTACATTCGTTTGGGAGATAGTTACTTTGCACTAAGAAAATATAGAAATGCCATTAATGCTTATACTACCGTTGTTAATACCTATGGTGCAGAAGCAGATTATGCGCAGTATCAAATTGGTATGAGTTATGGTTTTATAGAAGACAACCAAGCAAAAATTACAGCGCTTACCAATGTGGTAAATAAATACCAAGTTTCAAATTTAAAAGACGATGCCTTATTTCAACTAGCAAATACATACACCATCATAAAAGAGAATAACAATGCACATAATGCCTACAATAGGTTAATAGAAAAACACCCAAATAGTATTTTTCTACCAAAGGCATTAGTCCGTCAGGGATTGTTGTATTATAGTGAAAATGAGAGTAAAAAAGCATTGGAAAAATTTAAACAAACAACCAGTCAGTTCCCAAATTCTCCAGATGCTTTTGAAGCAGTTGCAAATGCTAGAAATATTTATATTGATAATGGCAATTTAAACGATTATGTAAATTGGATATCTGGCTTAAAATTTATCAATGTTACAGATTCAGATTTAGATAATACCACCTTTGCTGTGGCTGAAAAGAAATATTTTGAAGCTAAAGAAGGAAATGAAATTATTGCCGCACTTTCTAAATATACGCTTTCTTTTCCTGAAGGAATTCATAAGCTAAAGGCTAATTATTACTTGGCAGATATCTTATTTAAAGAAAAAGCATTTAACAAGGCCATTGCCTATTATCAAAATGTTTTAGAAGAAGGACAAAATGAATATAGTGAAGATTCTCTTGCTAAATTAGCACAAATATTTCTTGAAAGAGATGAGTTTGAAAATGCCATACAAATTTTAGACAGATTAGAGTTAGAGGCCTATACTGCAGAAAATGTTTTATTTGCCCAAAGTAATCTAATGAAAGGCTATTATGAAACAGCAGCTTACGGGCAGGCTATAGAATATGCGAAAAAAGTTCTTGCAAAAGAGAAGTTAAATAGCCAACTAGAAAACGATGCTAAAATAATAATTGCACGCGCTTCTTTTAAAAACGAAGATTTCTACACTGCAGAAGAATATTATACAGAAGTAGAAACTAAAGCTTCTGGAGAATTAAAAGCAGAAGCATTATTTTATAATGCTTTCTTTAAAAATCAGCAAGAAGAATACCTAGACTCTAATAAAACGGTTCAGAATTTAATTGCCAATTACTCTTCTTATAAATATTGGGCTGTAAAAAGTTATATTATAATGGGTAAAAATTATTATGGTTTAAAAGATGTATATCAAGCTACTTTTGTTTTAGAAAACATTATTAAAAACTTTACTCAATTTGAAGATATTGTTGAAGAGGCTAAAAAAGAGCTCAGAAAAATAAAAGAAAACGAAGCCAAAACTAATAACTCTGTAACTCCTATTAAAGAGGATAATACTATTAAAAATAATAAAAAATAATGAAAAAAGGTTTCACATTATTTCTCGTTTGTTTCTCATTTTTAAGTTTAAACGCTCAAAAAAAGGATCAGGCTATAGACACCGTAAAAACAGAAGTTGTAAATATTGTTACAAAATACAATCCTAAAATTTCTGATGCCAAAAAAATTAATAAAAACCCAAAAATAGAATTGCTTAAAAAAAGTGAGAAGAAAAAACTAGAATACACTATTTTTTCTGCTCCAGTTGCCTCTACTTTTATCCCTAAAAGTGGTGTTGTAAAAGGCATTGATGTGGGCGTTAAAGAAAGAATTTACAACAACTATTTAGCTGCTGGTTTTGGTAATTATACAACTCCATATTTAGAAGCGTATCTAAAATATAGTACCAGTTTTAAAAACGAGTTTGGTTTTAATGCCAAGTATTTAGCATCTCTAGACAATGTAAGTAATACCGTACTTAACAGTAATTTTTCTAACTTTAATATTGGGGCATTTTACAAACAAGAAGAGCGCTATTTCGATTGGAAAGTAACTTTAAATTCTGAAAGAAATCTTTATAATTGGTATGGCTTACCCGACCTTAATTATACTGATCCAACAATTTCTGCTATTAACGAAGAGCAAGTATATAATTATTTCGACTTAATTGGTGAGTTTACTTTTGAGGATTCCTATATTGATTCCGGAAAAATAAACATTGCCAATTTTACAGATAGTTATAAAAGCAAGGAAACCTTAGTTAAATTTGATGCAAAATTGAATCTGCCTTTAGATTTTATAGGATCAAATTTAAATGACCTTTCTCTAGCAACAAGTATTGAGTTTTTACAAGGAGAATTTAAAAACGATTATAGCAACTCTAATTCTTTAAAATACGGAACATCTACCATCAACATAAATCCTCAATATAAAATAGAATATGAAGGTTTTTCTATAAAAACGGGCTTAAAACTAATTGCTTCTTTTGATTCAGAAAACAGCGCTAATAACTTTTTTATATTACCAGATATTTTTGTAGAAGGACCAATAATGGACAATTATTTAAACATTTATGGTGGTTTTACTGGTGATTTACATACCAATAGCTACAAAAATTTTACAGAGGAAAATCCTTACGTTTCACCAACACTTTTTATAACCCAAACGTTAGAAAAATCGAATCTCTTTTTTGGTCTTAAAGGTTTAATTATAGACGATTTAAGTTTTAACGTAAAGGCCAGTTTTAAATCAGAAGAAGACAAACCTTTGTTTATAAGAAACAATTCTAAATCTGATGGAACTAATACTGCTTTCAATAGCATGGATTTAAACGGTTATGAATACGGAAATTCTTTTAACGTGTCTTATGATGATGTAAAAACCAATTCTTTATTTACAGAACTAGAATATGAGTATTCTAAAAATTTATCCTTCGGATTACAGGGAATATACAACAACTACAAGTTAAAAAATGCAGAAGAGGCTTGGAACTTACCTTCTGTAGAAGGAAGTATTTCTGCCAAATACAAAGCAACAAAATGGTTTGCAGGTGCTAATATTTTCTTTGTAAGCGAGAGAAAAGATGCATTATATAGTAACCAATATCCAGCTAGTTTAAGCGGTACAGAATCTATAAATTCTTTTGCGGATGTAAACCTAAACGGAGGGTATCATTTTAACGATAAGTTTTCTGCTTTTCTAAAGTTAAATAATGTATTAAATACAAAATACCAACGTTTTGCAAACTTTAATACACAAGGAGCTCAAATACTTGGAGGGTTAACCTATAAGTTCGATTTTTAAAAAACGGGTATAAAAACAACCTTTTTACTAAACTTATTTTATGTTATATTACTTAATTATTGGACTTCAAATTTATTGTGCATACCACGCCTATAAGAATAGAAACAATATGTATTGGTATTTTATAATATTTTTTGTTCCAGTAATTGGTTGTATTATTTATCTTTTAACACAAGTAATAAATAAAACAGACGTTACACAAATTACAGAAGAAATTACCACTATAATTAACCCTACTAAAAAAATTAAAGAGCTAGAAACAGCATTAAAATTTTCTAACACATTTCAAAACAAGATTAATTTAGCAGATGCGTATGCACAAAACAAAGAGTACCTAAAAGCAATTGATCACTACGAAAATGCGCTAGCAAGTAACTTTAAAGACGACCCACATACCATAAATAAACTCATTATTTGTTATTATAACGTTCAAAATTACGACAAGGTTATTGCTTACGCTCCGAAAATAAACATTGAAAAAAACTTTAAAGAAACCATCTTTTTTTATGGTTTAGCGCTAGAGCAAAAAGGTGAATTAGAATTAGCAGAAATTCAATTAAGAAAAATTGACATTAGATATTCTCATTACCCTGAAAGACTTGAACTGTCAAAATTCTTAATTAGAAATGATAAAAAAGAAGCTGCTAAAGAAATTTTAACGGAAGTTACTACAGAAATAAATGCAATGACAAACGTAAATGCCAGAAAACATAGAAGCATACTTTCTGAGGCTCGTAAAATTCTAAATGAAAATTAAATATTTATTTAAAGGAGTATTACATCTATTAATTTTTATATTTTTAACTGCAACAACTCAAATTGGTGGCATAGTATATGTAATTACATTTTTACTAGTTTCTTATAAAGTATCAAAATATAAATTGAAAAGAACATTTGTTTTCATCACCTTATATTTCATAACATCCTTTTTAATAGTTCCTAAAGTTGCACCATTATTTGGACGTGTTAAAATTGAAAACAATAAAAACTTAGAGGCACATAACTTTATTACCAAACTCTTTAATAGAAATTACGTTACACCTAAACTACAAGAAGTGTTAACTGCTGTTTCTTTAAAAATGAAGATTGAATCGCCTACTCCAAAAGTGGTGTATTTAGATGCAAATTTCCCTTTTTTTGATGGCTTTCCGCTACTTCCCCATTTAAGTCATAATGATGGTAAAAAGATTGATATTTCTTTTATATATCAAACTAAAAAAGGAATCATATCTAATTTAAAACCATCAAATAGTGGTTACGGAATCTTTGTAAAATCTTTAAAGAATGAGATTAATCAAACCAATATTTGTAAGAAAAGAGGTTATTGGCAATATGATTTCACCAAATACGCTACTCTTGGAAGCTTCAATTCAACTTTAAAAATCTCAGAAAAAGCAACCAAAAATCTTATGATACACATCTTAAAAGAAGATGCTATTAGCAAAATTTTTATAGAACCTCATCTTAAAAACAGGTTTAACATCCGTAATTCTAAAATTAGATTTCATGGTTGTGGTGCTGTTAGACATGATGATCATATTCATTTTCAGGTTAAATAAAGAGTCATTTCATTTTTGTAGCTTTATAAAATTAAATGATTTTACAAATATGAAAAATGACTACTCTAATTTTTATCATCAATCTTACTAATATTTTGTAATAGATAATTAAAAAAACAGTGGATAATGTTCAATTTTCATCCGAATAAAAATAGATAGGATAAAAAAGGGTGTTAGAAATTAATGTAGGTTTCATTTATTTAACAACAAACTCTTAAAATCAGAATTGAATGGCAATTTTTATACTAATTCTTAAAATATTTTTCGGTGTTTTATTCTGCTTCGCAGGAATTATGCACGTTATAAAACCTAATATTTTTAAACATTTTATTCCCAATTTTTTACCGAAACGATTGGTCAATTATATTGCAGGAGTTATTGAGTTTGCAGTAGGCTTAGGACTGTTTTTTCCATCTACTGTAAAAAATGCTGCTATAGGAATTTTTATTTTGCTGATCCTCTTCTTGCCCATTCATATTTGGGATGTTACCAAAGAAAGACCTGCTATTGGTTCTAAAAAAATAGCTATTGTTAGAATTCCGTTACAATTTTTATTAATATATTTATCCTACCTCATTTACCTAAACTCATAACCTTAGAATCAACCAAAATGAAAAAACTTCTTTTCTTCTTCACCATATCAATTGCTTTTATTTCTTGCAATAACAAACAGAAAACAGATTTAATTATTATCAATTCGAATGCTTATACCGTTAATAATAATTTTGATAAAACGGAAGCTTTTGCTATAAAAGACGGAAAATTTATAGCCATAGGAACATCCGAAGAAATTCAAGAAAAATATCAATCAGAAAATATAGTTGATGCAAAAAACCAAACAATTGTACCTGGTTTAATAGATGCACATTGTCATTTTTATGGAATGGGTATGCAACAACAAAAAGTATCTCTAGAAGGCACTAAAAGTTACGACGAAGTTTTAGAAAAGATTGTTGCTTTTCAAAAAGAAAAAAACGTCACTTTTATTACGGGTCGTGGATGGGATCAGAATGATTGGGAAGTAAAAGAATTTCCTACTAAAGAAAAATTAGATCAATTATTTCCAACAACTCCTGTTGCTGTTGGTAGAGTTGATGGACATGCTTTATTGGTAAATCAAGCAGCAATTGATTTATCTGAAATAACAAAAGATACCAAAGTTTCTGGGGGAGAAATTATTTTGAAAGATGGTGAATTAACTGGAGTCTTAATTGATGCTGCCATGGATTTTATCAAGTTTCCAGAAACTACAAAAGAAGAAGCAATTGAAGGTTTATTAGATGCTCAAAAAATATCTTTTTCTTACGGGTTAACTACGGTAGATGATGCTGGTATCAACAAAAAAACAATTGAGTTAATTGATAGTTTACAACAAACCGGAAGTTTAAAAATGCGTATTTATGCAATGGTTTCTGGCGATAATCAAAAAGAAATAGATTATTACATTAACAATGGAATTGTAAAAACAGACAGACTAAATGTACGTTCTTTTAAGGTATATGGAGATGGTGCTTTGGGTTCTAGAGGCGCTGCAATGCGCAAACCATATTCTGATAGGGAAAACCATTTTGGTGCCTTAATTTATGCGCCAGAGAGATACGAAGAAATTGCAACACAAATTGCAGCCTCTGATTTTCAAATGAATACACACGCTATTGGCGATTCTGCAAATACTTGGCTTTTAAAAACCTATAAAAAAGTTTTAAAAAATGAAAAAGACAGACGTTGGCGAATAGAACATGCACAAATTATTGCTCCTGAAGATTTTAAAAACTTTGATAATATATTACCTTCTGTGCAACCAACCCATGCAACTTCAGACATGTATTGGGCAGAAGATAGAATTGGAAAAGAGCGAATGAAAGGTGCGTATGCTTTTAAAGACTTACTAAATATATATGGAAAAATTGCATTGGGTACCGATTTTCCTGTTGAGCAAGTAAATCCGTTTTTAACATTTTACGCTGCTACTATTAGAAAAGACCTTAACAATTATCCAGAAAATGGTTTTTATATGGAAAATGCATTAACTAGAGAAGAAACTTTAAAAGGAATGACTATTTGGGCTGCATATTCTAACTTCGAAGAAGAAGAAAAAGGTTCTATTGAAGTTGGCAAGTTTGCCGATTTTGTAATTCTTAACCAAGATATAATGAAGGTTGATGGCCATAAAATACCGAATACAAAAGCAATTGCTACTTATGTAAATGGCGAAAAAGTGTATTAATATAAACACTTTATTTGCTATTTTAAGTTTGATAAAAAACTAAATTTTTTTAATGTTTTTTATCAAACTTTCAGACAAACTTAATAGCCATCTTACTTGCTCGGAAACCAATTGTGTTTCGTGCAATTGAGATCTCATTTCTTTTGTAATTGGCAATCCTTTTTCTATTTCTTTATCTCTCTCATTTGATAAACTTTGAAAATAATCATCATAGTTTTTTGTAGCAATAGCTAACTCTTCAGTCTCTAAACCAATAGTAGATTCCGTATTATTTAGAAGTTCTTTCGCTTTTTCTAAATTAGATAAAATGTGCTTTACATACACTTCAAATTGTAGTGGCACTTTACCCGTTTTATTAGTTCTTATATACATCCCTAAAGATGAAAGTGAAGACAAATAGGTATTAAAAATAGTCATTAACTCATAAAATATCGCAATATTTTCTTGCCTAGATTTTGGTTCCTGAGCCAATCTTTGATATGCTGCATTTAGATTTCCTACTTGTAAAAAAGCCTCTTTTCTGGCCAAGGCATATACGGTAGGCACTTCTCCTTTTTTGTGATACAACACATCTATTTGTTGTAAAAACGCTAAAAAACCATCAATTGATTTAGATAATACTTCTTTTATATTTTTAGCTTCCCAAGCGGGCCAAAAAAAGTAATTTGCTACGTATGCTAACAAAGAACCAATTAAGGTATCTATAACTCTAAATTGTATAACCTTTAAGATATTTGGATGGATTAAAGCATACATAAAAACGACATAAAGTGTAATAAAAGCTGCCGCATTTCTATAATTCTGCTTCACTAAAGAAAAACCAATTATTAAAGATAATGCAGCTATTATTCCATAAACAACTGGGTTTTGTGTTAAAAAGATGATTCCAACTCCCACTGCAGCACCAATTAATGTACCTACTACTCTATTCTTGGTTCTTTCTTTAGTTAAACCATAACTAGGTCTCATAATAACAACTATGGTTAATAAAATCCAATAAGATTGTTGCATTTCTATAGCAGAACCAATTATAAAACCAATTAACATGGTAAGTGTTAATCTTAAGGAATGCCTAAAAATAGGTGACTTAAAAGTAAAATTTACTTTTAGTTTTTTAAAATCATAATCTTGAGGAGTTAAAAACTGTTCTGCATCTTTAATAGCTCTAATTTTATCATTTTTATAGTAGTTATCTAAGATTCTAATAATATCTAATAAATTGCTGATTTGTTTTTCTTGATACCCCTTATAATTTAATAAAAAGATAACGCCTTCTCTAGATTCTGGTAAACCAACTTTTATTTTATAAATTTCAATATGATTTTCTATTTTTTTAAGTAAAACCTTAAAATTGTTTTGATATGTTAGCTTTTCTTCTTTTAAAATAACTTTAGAAATGTGCTTTAATTTTTCTGAAACTTCAAATATTAAAAGTTTAAATTCATCTAATTTCTCGTGATGATCTTTAAATATAGCATCTAACTTTTCATAGTCAATTGTATTTGAAATTCCGAGTTCATAGATTTCAATAATTTTAGAAAAAATTAATTGTTGCCGTCGAATTCTATGACTAAATCCAGAATTAAACTTTTTTTCTAAAACAACTTCTCTTATATTTTCTTGAAGTTCATTTATCTCTGTTTGAAGTTTAAAATGTTGTTCTAAAAGAGAACTTCTATCATTCGTTTCAACCAATAACGCTCCTCTTATTTTTATAAATTCTGCCGTTTTTTCTAATAATTGAACAAACAAAAAATCTGCCTGAACTGCAGGCAACAATAACTGGGTAGAAATTGCTAAAATTAAATACCAAACACCTCCTAAAAGGATAAATAACGAATGCTCTAAAATAGAAATTTCTGTACTATGGTGCCCAAAAGCCAAAACAATTGCTATTAAGCCAGATAAAGAAATTAAAGAAGCTCTAAAACCAAATACAGAAATGTAAGAAACTAAAAAAACTAAAATAATTAATAAAGGAGCAAGAATAAATGGATAATTATTAAAGGAACCTATTAGTAATGTAATGGAAAAAGCTAAAATTATGGATGCCACCATTCCATAAAATTTATGTTTTACACTACCTGAAACATCTGATGGTGCACATAAAATAGCGCCTAAAGCAATACTAAACCCTACATTATAACTATCGAAAAAATAAACTGAGACAATTACAGCAATTACCATAGCTAAAGCAACTAAAAATGCTTTAATAAAATAAATACTCTTAAAATATCTAATTAAATTTTTAATCATAAATGAAATTAATATTCAAATTTAAGAAGATTTTTATCTAAACCTATTAATTATAAGGTAATTAAATTTTAAAAAATAATGATCAGAATAAAAGAGAGAGTCTCGTATATAAAAGAGAATAATACACCAATAAACTAGTGTTTTTTTTATATTAAATTATAACTAAGTAAAAACACTTGTAAACAAAATTATATGAGAAATAGGTTTGTTTACTATAAAATAAATGAGGTTGTCTAAAAAGTGAATTTTTGTCAATCTGAATTTATTTCAGATTCTTATGAAGATTGAATTTCAGTAAGTTAAGAGACTGAAACAAGTTCAGCATGACAAGGTTTATTGCTTTTTAGACAGCCTTATTATTATTATTATTTATGAGAACCATCACAAAAAGGACCATTGCTCGTTAATTTACAAGTACATAAATTTCTTGTTTCTGTTTTTTCGGCAGTAAATACATTCGGACTCATACCGGTTCCTCTATGTTTCCCATCGCATAAAGGTTGGTTTTCTGACAAACCACAAGTACACCATGCATAGTTTTTTCCTTCTTCTAATTCAACTGCTATAGATTTATCTCCAGCTCTTTTTGGTAATTTCATAATTATTCTAATTTAGAGCCTTAATATAACTAAAATAATGAATAGTTTCCATTGTTAAATTATATAATGATTTGTATTTCTTTTATATTCGCCTAAATAAAAAAACGAACCATGAAATCCTATTTATATTTATTTTTATCAATAGTGCTTTTTACTTCTTGTATAGATTCAGAAAATGAAGTAATTCAACCTGAACCTCAAACAGAAGTTGATATATTAAAATACATTGAAGACAATAATTTAGATGCTACAAAAACTGAGTCTGGTTTATATTATGTTATTAACAGTGAAGGAGAAGGAACTAGGCCTACAAGCTCATCTAATGTAACTGTAGCATATAAAGGATACTACTTAAATGAATCTGTATTTGACCAAAGTGATTCTAACGGAATTTCTTTTGATTTGAACCAAGTAATTAGTGGTTGGACAGAAGGTATACAACTTTTTAAAGAAGGTGGTGAAGGTCTTTTAATAGTTCCATATAATTTAGGTTATGGAATAAATAATTATAGAGGTATTCCTGGAGGTTCTGTTTTAGTATTTGATATTAACCTAATTAGCGTTAATAACTAGACTAAATTTATATCACATAAAAAAAGCGAAACTTAATAAGTTTCGCTTTTTTTTATGCTTATCATTTATTCTTTAATTTAAGTCTTGTAATAAAACCTCTACAGCTTTCTTTAACTGATCATCTTCTCCCCTTGCTTTCCATCCCGGTTTATTTTGTACTAAAATATCTGGCACTGCAGGTCCATTTTCCATATTCATACCAGATTCTTTAACATACCAAGCTCTATAAGGCATTCTAATAGAACCGTCTTGTAATCTTTGAGACCCCGTAGAAATTACAGCTCCAAAAGTTGGTTGTCCTACTACTTTACCTAACTTAAAACTTTTAAATGCGTGTGCAAAAATTTCGGCATTAGAATAACTACTTTCATTTGTTAAAGCTACTAAAGGCTTTGTATTTACAGCCAATAAAGCTCTTTCGTTAAAAGGATAATTACCAGAGAATTTTTTGTTATCTCTTTGTAAATTATCAGTTGCGCCTCTTGGTACAGTGTAAGAATGTTGTTGCACTGTTAAAACAGCCATTAAACGATCTGTAGTCCAACCACCACCATTATTCCTAACATCTATTACAATTCCTTTTTTACCATAACCACTTGCTTTTAACTCTCTTTCAAAACGCTCAAAACTTGGTAAATTCATTCCTTGTATATGAATATAACCTAGTTGTCCGTTAGAATATTCATCAACTAACTTTTTTCTAGAGTTTATCCATTCTTCATAACGTAAATCTCTTATAGTTCCTGTAGATTCTGTTCTTACTACAACTTCTCTTTTATCTGCTAAAGTTAATAAGATTTCGTTTTCAGAAGTGTTTTTTAATAAACTATAAAAGTTGGTGTTTTCTTTAATCTCTTTTCCATTTACACTTGTAATAATATCTCCTTTTTGTAAAGAAACTGCTGTTTTTGTTGCTGCAGAATTTGGTAAAATAAAGTTTATTTTCACTCCACTTTTTACATTAGAAACATCTAAACCTAATAGACCAACATTATCATTAGAAACTTTTTCTAGCGTTTTACCTCTATATCCCATATGACTTGCATTTAATTGCCCTAACATGTTGTTAAACATAAAAGAATAGTCATGTTTACTTTGGGCAGCCAAAACCATTGGTCGGTATCTTTCTACAATTTCATCCCAATTATACCCATGAAACTTAGGATCATAAAAACCTGCAGTAATTGCTCTAACACCTTCTTCAAAAACTTGTTCATTTAGTTTACTAAAGTTCGTTGTATACGTAGCAGAATGAGAAAAAGATAAAACCTTATCAGACTTTAAGTTTAAAGACTTTAATTTTCCTGATGCAGCATAATATAAGTCGTCCTTATGTAAACTATAACCACGTAAACCACCAACACCTTTAACTAATTTTGGTTTGCCTCCTTTTAAGTCTAATTTATACAAACCGTTTTCACCTGTTGTTGCATCTAAAGCTGCAATATAAATACTCTTACTATCTGCACTAAAAAATCTTCCGCTTTCATTACCTGCCCAATTTGTTAACTGTACAAGTCTGTCGTAAATTTTATCTTCATCAATTTTTACAGCAACTACTTTCTTTTCATCCTTACTTTTAACATCTTCTTTAGAACTGTAATAATCTCCTTCTTCAAAATCTGTTTTGGTTTTTTCCCAATCAGATTTTTGTAACCAAATCATCCAAGTATCATAATTAATACCACCTCTATCTCCTGCTCTATTAGAAACAAAAGAAAGTTTTTTTCCGTCTGGACTCCAAGCCGGAGAAGAATCTGACCTAGGGTGCATAGAAACGTTTATCTTTTTAGATGGATTTTCTATAGATTGAATATAAACTTCACTATCAAAATTTAAATCATCTTGCGAATATGCAATGTACTTACTATCCGGACTCCAAGAAACTCCTTCTGCTGCTGCCCATGTATCAGAATAACTTTTAATATTCGTTAATTTACCCTCTTTTAAATCTGCAATTACCAATTGCCCTCTACCAATTCTATAAGAAATTTTCTTTCCGTTTGGCGAAACTAATGGTTCAAAAACATCAATTTTACTTTTTGTTAGTTTTGTAACTTTCGTTTTTAAGCTTCTACTTAAGTTTACTTTATCATCTGTAGAAACAACTTTATACAACTCATTTTGACCGTTTCTGTCTGATAAAAAACCTAATGTATTATCGTCTATCCAAAAAGGATTATCGTCTTTAAAAGGATTATTACTAACATTATTTGTTTTCTTTTTATCCTTATTATTTTCTTTTACAAAAATTTCTCCGTTAATACTTAACGCTATTAATTTTCCGTTTGGCGAAACACTTAGATCTTTAATTCCGTTAGAAACCGTTTCAGTTTCTTCTAACTCAAATCTATTATCTGTTGCTAAGTTTAGGTTTATTTTTGATGTTGATCCGTTTTCTATTTTAAAAACATCTAATCCGCTGTTGTAAATAATAGTACCATTGTTACTTACAGAATAAGATAAAACACCATTAACTTTTAAATCTGTTAACTTATTTTCTGTACTACTTTTAATACCGTTTGTATTTAATAAAGTTTTATAAATATTATATCTACCGCTTTCTGCACCTATATAGTACAAATTACTTTGCGCATCCCAAAAAGGAGAATGATCGTTTTTATTACTTGTAGTAATTTGATGGTATTCTTGGGTCTTTATATTATAAATCCAAATATCCCTTTGTGCAGGACCGTTATAATCTTCTCTAGAAATTCTACAAGTTCCTTTTACAAAAGCAACTAAATTACCGTTAGGCGATATGGAAGCCTGACTCCCTAAAGCAGTCATAAAACGATTAGGAGTTTCTCCGTTTTCGTTAATTTTATAAATTGATGTTTCTCTTTCTGTTCCTTTAAAAATCCTATTACTAGAAAATATAATTTCTCCATCAGCATTCCACTGACTTGGGGTATCTTTTGTAGGATAGAAGGTTAATTGTTTAGGGATTCCGCCGTTTAAACCTGTTTTAAAAATATTTGTATTTCCTCTTCTATTAGAAGTAAAAACTAACTGATTACTTTCTGAATTCCATGTAGGATTCGTTTCATAAGCTTGATGAATTGTTAGCCTTTTAGGCTGATTTGTTTCTAAATCGAGTACCCAAATATCGCCATCAAAACTAAATGCCATCTTAGAAGCGTCTGGGCTTATAGATGGCATTCTTATTAAGGTGCTTTGAGCTATTAAAACAGTTGTACTAAATAAAACTGCGTAAAAAAATAAAGTCTTTTTAATCATTATTACCGAGGTTTTAATGACCAAATTAAACTTTATTAAGTTTCTATCGTTTTTTAAAACACTCTTTAAGATATATTTAAGAGTTTCTTAACTTATGATAGGTTTAATAAAATCATCAATTTTATCAATACCATTTTCTCCTAAATTCTTTATAAAAGCAGAACCGATAATAGTTCCGTTTGCATATTTACAAGCAGTTGTAAATGTTTCTTTATCAGAAATACCAAAACCAACAATTAAATTACTTTGTAAGTTCATATTTTTAATTCTTTCAAAATACGCAATTTGTTGATTAGAAATATCACCTTTTGCACCAGTAATAGACGCAGAAGCAACTACATAAATAAATGCTTTAGAATACGCATCTATCTTTCTAATTCTTTCTTCGGATGTATGCGGAGTAATTAAAAACACATTTGTAATTCCGTATTTTTCAAATAAATCTTTATAATGATTTTCAAACTCTACCATTGGTAAATCTGGAAGAATAACAGTTTCAATTCCACAAGCTACTACTTTCTGACAAAATTTATCTTCTCCGTATTTTAGCATCTGATTTAAATACCCCATTAAAACTAAAGGTGTTTTATTGGTTTCTTTAATGGTCATTAATTGATCAAAGATAATATCTAAGTTTACACCATTTTCTAATGCTTTTTGGCTACTATCTTGTATGGTTGGTCCATCTGCTAAAGGATCTGAATATGGCAAACCAACTTCTATAAAATCGACACCACTTTTTTCTAATTCTTGAATAACTTTAGTGGTATCATCTAACTTTGGATATCCGCAGGTAAAATAAATCGATAATAAATTTTTCTTTTCTTGAAAGATTGTTTCTAATTTTTTCATCCTAAAATTGGTTCTTTTTTACTTTTTAATTCTTCTTCAATAGCACTCCACAAGTTTATTCTTACTTGTAAAGATTCTTTGGCAACCTCTAAAACTTCTTCCCATTTTTTATCATCATCTCCACATAATTCTTCAATCATTTGTAATGATAAAGGTCCGTGTTCATCTCCATCTAACTCAATATGTCTTTCTAAATAATAGATAAAGTTATCAAACTTTATATTACTTTTTAAAGTCGTCTCTCCAACAATTTTTAAAAACATATCTGGTATAATATCTTCTCTACCAAATGTAAAAGAAGCAGCTATTTTATGATCTTCATTTGAATCAATTACCTTAAAAGTATAACCTATAAAGTCTTTTATACTTTTATGGATTGATAATTTTTCAATCGATCTTACAACGTCTTCTCCCTTAGAAACCTCATCAATAAATCCTGCTATTTTAGCGCAATCTGCATTCATTTCTTGCATTGCATCTAAATACATTTCATAATGACTTTTTAAAACACCATCTTTATTAACGTCACTTTCTTCTGCCAACGTAATTTCGTTTATAAAACGGACTAAGTTGGTGTTCTTCTTCGGAATCCAAGGAATTGAAACTGTTGTTAAGTTAATTTGTAACGCTTTTAAAAGCGACATAAAATCCCAAACAGCAAAAACATGTCCTTCCATAAAGGTTTTAATATCCGCTATAGAATTTAGTTTTTTATAAAGTTGATGGTTCTTTAAATCGTTTCTTAAAGACACCAACTCATTTTCTATATGTGCTATTTTAGAGTTCATTAATCTTCTAAATGATTGATATATGTTTCTAAATCTTTATCTCCTCTACCCGATAAATTAACCACTACAACTTGGTCTTTTTTAAATTTTATTTTCGATAAAACAGCCAACGCGTGTGCACTTTCTAACGCAGGAATAATTCCTTCTATTCTAGTTAATTCATACGCAGCAGCTAGCGCTTCCTTATCAGTTGCATCCATAAACTTGGCTCTTTTACTTTCATATAAAAAGGCGTGTAAAGGACCAACTCCAGGATAATCTAAACCTGCAGAAATAGAATATGGTTCTACAATTTGACCGTATTCATCTTGCATTAAAATAGTTTTAGAACCATGTATAATTCCTACTTCTCCTAATTGAGAAGTGGCAGCACTTTCACCAGAATGAACGCCTAAACCAGAAGCTTCTACGGCTATTAATTCGACTTCTTCGTCATCCATATAATGATAAAAAGCACCTGCAGCATTAGAACCTCCACCAACACAAGCTATAATTGTATCCGGGTTTTCTTTACCTGTTTTCTCTTTTAATTGCCATTTAATTTCTTCGGATATTACTGCTTGTAAACGTGCAACCATATCTGGATACGGGTGCGGACCAACTACAGAACCAATTAAATAAAACGTTTCTGGATGCTGAATCCAATATCTTATTGCTTCGTTTGTTGCATCTTTTAACGTTCTACTTCCGCTTAAAGCGGGAATTACTTTTGCCCCCAACATTTTCATACGAGCAACATTTGGTGCCTGACGCTCAATGTCTTTTTCGCCCATAAAAACAGTACATTCTAAGCCCATTAATGCACAAACTGTAGCAGTAGCAACTCCGTGTTGTCCTGCACCTGTTTCTGCTATAATCTTCGTTTTACCTAATTTCTTAGCTACTAAAATCTGACCAATAGTATTGTTTATTTTATGTGCACCTGTATGGTTTAAATCTTCTCGTTTTAAATAAATAAAAGCACCATATTTTTCTGATAAACGGTTTGCCAAATACAACGGACTTGGGCGTCCCACGTAATCTTTTAATAACGATTTGTATTCTTCTTGAAATTCATCAGATTCTAATATTTGAATATAATTATCTTCTAATTCTTTCACATTTGGATACAACAATTCTGGAATGAATGCGCCTCCAAATTGTCCGTAATAACCATTTTTGTCTGGGTGAAATTTTGATTTCATATCTTATATAATTGTGTCATAGCGAGGAACGAAGCAATCTCTTAACAAATAAGCAGATTACTTCACTGCATTCGTAATGACGTTACTTTTAAACTTTTCTAACTCTTCTATAATCTTAACTCCTGGTTTACTTTCAAATTTACTATTTACATCTAAAGCGTAAATTGGTAAATTAGATTTCAATATTTTTTGTACTTCCTCTACATCTTCTAAACCGATTCCTCCACTTAAAAAGAAAGGTATATCAAAAGGATATTTTTCTAAAACAGACCAATCAAACTTGGTTCCGTTTCCGCCTCTTTCTTTTCCTTTGGTATCAAACAAAAAGAAATCTACTACTTCTAAATAGGGTTTTAAAACATCAAAATCGAATTCGTCTTTAATTCCGAATACTTTAATTATTTCAACTTCATTTTTAGAGATGTAGTGCTTGTTTTTTTGCTTTTTTATCGTCTTATTTTCTTCAATCTTTAGTTCTCGACTGCGCTCGAACTGACATTTTAATTCTTTTATATAATCAACAGATTCATCTCCGTGTAACTGAATAGCTTCTAATCTGTATTCTTCCACTAAAGAAATAACAATCTCGATATATTCATTTACAAAAACACCTGTTTTTTTTATCGAATTAGAAAATTCCGGAATAATTCCTTCAAAATTTCTTTTTGACTTTTCATAGAAAATAAAGCCCAAATAATCAGGTTGCAACGCGGCAACTTGTTGGATATTTTCTGTGAATTTCATTCCGCAAACCTTTAATTTCATAATATTATCTTTTTGTCACTTCGAGTGATTTTCGACTTTATGAGAAAATTGTATCGAGAAGTTATTCTGTTCTCGATAAAAATTTTTTGTACCTCAAAATTCACTCGAACTGACATAACGTTATCTAATTTGATTGATAAAATCTAAACAAGCTTCTCCAGGATTCTCCGTTTTCATAAAAGTCTCTCCAATTAAAAACCCATGAAAACCATATTCCTTTAATCCCATAATAATCTTTGGATCAGAGATTCCGCTTTCTGAAACCTTTAAACACGTATCAGGAATCTGACCTGCCAATTTAATAGAATGCTCTAAATCAACTTCAAAAGTATTTAAGTTTCTGTTATTAATTCCGATAATCTTATTATCTAAATCATTAATCTTGTCTAAATCTTCTTGTGTATGAATTTCATACAAAACTTCCAAACCTAAATCTGCTGCTAAATTTCCGTAGTTTTTTAACTCCGCTGCTGTTAAACAAGACGCAATTAATAAAATTACATCAGCTCCAATGGCTTTTGCTTCAACAATTTGAAATCCATCAACAATAAAATCTTTTCTAAGAATAGGTTTTTGTTGATTGATGATTCTCGCTTCCATTAAATCTGCCATCGTTCCGCCAAAGAAAGAAGTATCTGTTAAGATAGATTGTGCAGCTACATTTGCATCTAAATACCCATTAGTAACCTCTGCAATGGTTGCTTGGTCGTTAATGATTCCTTTTGATGGAGATTGACGTTTAAACTCTGCAATAATCCCGGTAGAACCAACTTCTAACAAAGATTTTTTTAATGAAAAAGGTGTTCTTCCAAAACTTGGACTTTTTACTAAATTCTGAACAGGAACTTCTGCTTTTATCTTAGCAATTTCCTTCTTTTTAAATGCGATTATTTTATCTAAAATTGTCATTACTATCTTAATTTTAACTCAATATAAATTTATCATTTGTCTAAACTCACTCAATGTGACAGTTTTGTGATCTTGTTTCTGTCAGTTCGAATGATTTTGATTCAAAATTGTATCGAGAACTTTTTTACTAATTATTTATCTTTTAAGAGACCCTTAAGGTTTTTAAAACCTGAAGGGTCTTACTTTTTTAAATATTCACTAACTTCTCTAATGTTTGTTTCGCTTTCAACCCAAATAAAGAATCTTTTGCTTCACTAAAAGCAGTTTCAAAAGACTTCGTATCATCAACAATAGTTAATGCAAAAGCAGCATTTGTTAACACCACATTGTTTTGCGCTTCTGTTCCGTTTCCTCCTATAATTATTTTAAAAATTTTTGCTGCATCAGCAACTGAATTTCCTCCAAATATTTCTGATTGCTGAATTCTTTTCTGTCCTAAATCTTCTGGATTTATAATTTGTTCTCCGTTTTTAGTGAAGAACTTAAATCCGCTTGTTAACGAAATTTCATCATACCCATCTAAAGCATGAATAATTCCGTAATTGATATCTTCTTCTTGTAAAATGTAATTATACAAACGTGCAACTTCCAAATTAAAAGTCCCTAACATATGGTTTTTAGGCGAACTTGGGTTTACCAAAGGCCCTAACATATTAAAGAACGTTTTTAACGCCAACGCTTTTCTTGTTGCACTTACAGCTTTCATTGCCGGATGAAATTTAGGCGCATGTAAAAAACAAATATTTGCCTTTTCTAAATGTTCTCTTAAAATGGTTTCATCATTGGTAAAGTTGTACCCAAAACTTTCTAACATATCAGAAGAACCTGATTGAGAAGACACCGAATAATTACCATGTTTTGCTACTTTTTGTCCGGTTCCGGCAACTATAAAAGAAGTTAAGGTTGATATGTTAAACGTATCTTTTCCATCGCCACCAGTTCCTACAATATCAATGGTATTATAATCTGATAAATCTACTTTTATAGCCAACTCCATTAATGCATCTCTAAAACCAGCAAGTTCATCTGCCGTAATAGGACGCATCATAAAAACAGTCATAAACGACGCTAAATGGGCATCATTGTAATTCTCTGCGGCAATATCTTTTAAGATTTGTGTTGCTTCAGATTTAGACAATCTCTCGTGACTATATAATTTGTTTAATATCTGTTTCATTTGTTTGTTGTTCCTGCAAGGTTTTTCAGAACCTTGTAGGTGTTTATTACTGTTTGTCAATTATACCTACAAGGTTTTTGAAACCTTGCAGGATATCCTTAGACCTTGCATGAGTTAATAAAGTTGGTAACCAATTGCTCACCAACATCTGTTAAAATAGATTCTGGATGAAACTGTACAGCAGAAATCGGAAATATTTTATGCTCAATTGCTTGTATTAATCCGTCTTCATCTCTTGCGGTTACTTGTATTTCTTCTGGAAAACCTTCATCTGTTGCTGCCCAAGAATGGTAACGTGCTGCTAAAAATGTTTCTGGAACATCTTTAAAAATAGTCGCGTTTTTGTCTGTTACTTTCATCTCTGTTGCAACTCCGTGAAAAACATCTTCTAAATTGATGATTTTCCCTCCAAAAACTTCTGTAATTGCCTGTAAACCCAAACATACTCCGAATATTGGTTTTACACCTGCGTAGGTTTTTATTACGTCTTTTAAGATTCCTGCTTCATCTGGAACACCTGGTCCTGGAGATAACATAATCATGTCGTAGTTTCCTACATCTGCAATACTGATTTCATCGTTTCTAAAAACTGCAGGAAAATTTCCTGTAATTTTTTCTACCATGTGAACCAAATTGTAGGTAAAAGAATCGTAATTATCTAAAATTAATATTTTCATGTTTCTTTATTTCTCCTGCAAGGTTTCAAAAACCTTGTAGGTGTTTTACTATTTTTGATTTATACCTACAAGGTTCTAAAAACCTTTCAGGATATTGGCAAACTTGCAATTTGCGTTAGGGATTGAAACGGCATCCTTTTTATTTTCTTTTTAAAATAAAAAGATATAGTGGAAAGCCCGCTCGAACGCCCTAAATATTCTCTGCTAAAATCAACGCTTTCTTTAACGCTGCTAACTTATTATTTACTTCTTGTAATTCTTTTGCTTCGTCGGAATGAATTACGATTCCGGCACCGGCTTGCGAATACAAAACGTTGTTTTTACTAACAAACGAACGAATGGCAATTGCTAAATTTACGGATCCGTCTAAACCGATAATACCGACTGCACCACCGTAAAAACCACGGGTTTGATTTTCGTATTTATTAATTAACTCCATTGCCTTGTATTTTGGTGCGCCACTTAGCGTTCCGGCAGGGAAAGTGTCTCCAACAATCTCAATCGGATTTCCTTTAATTTTCCCTCTAACGGTAGAAACCAAATGAATTACGTGGCTAAAGTATTGTACTTCTTTAAACACCTCAACGGTAACTTTATCGGCATGTTTGCTTAAATCATTACGTGCTAAATCTACCAACATTACGTGTTCTGCAGTTTCCTTTTTATCTTCGGATAATTTTTTACCCAATTTAATATCTTCTGCCATATCACCGGTGCGTCTAAACGTACCTGCAATTGGATTAATGGTTGCTTTACCTGCGGATATTTTAATTTGTGCTTCTGGTGAAGAGCCCATTAATTTAAAAGATCCGTAATCGAAATAAAACAAATATGGCGATGGATTGATAGAACGCAATGCTCTATACACATTGAATTCGTCTCCTTTAAATTTTTGTTGAAATTGACGTGATAACACCAATTGAAAAACGTCTCCTCTTTTACAATGAGATTTTGCTTTTCTAACATATTCTTTAAATTCCTCACCTGTGATGTTTGAAGTTTCTTCGCCTACAATTTCGAATTTTTGTGTATTAAAAGATTGTGCGTCGATAATAGTTTCTACTTCGTGTATGCGAGATTCGGTTCCTTCTTCTATGTTTTCTATCAGTGTCATTTCATCATTAAAATGATTAATAACAATAACAAAACGATAAAAACTGTATTGCATTTCTGGTATTGCAGAAGGTGCTTTCTTATTTGTGAATTTTATATTCTCGAAATACTGAACTGAATCAAACGTTGTGTACCCGTATAATCCGTTGTAGCCTTTTAACTCGGCAGGACAATCTAATTCTAAAGTATTCTTGAAATTATCATATAATTCATAAAAATTTTTATTGACAGGTTGCTCGTCAATTTGTGTTCCTTTATGAGAAACCGTAAACTGAAAATCATCTACTTTCATTGTTACAATTGGCTCTACAGCAATAAAAGAAAAACTTTCTTCTTTACTGTGATAATCTGAACCTTCTAACAATAATGTATTGGCAAATTTATCTCTAAAACGTAAGTACAGCCCTACTGGAGTAACTGTATCTGCCATTTTTGTTTTATGAATTGTCTTAAATTGTAATTTTTTCATTTTACTTTTTGTCTGGTCGAGCGCAGTCGAGACTTTTTACGAACCTCTCGACTGCGCTCGAGGGGACATTTCTCTTATTTTTTTCTTTGAATGATTAAAAAATCATCATAAAAAAAGGCTTATCGTGAGATAAGCCTTTTTTAATATATTGTATACATATAGGTTTCTTCTCACTTATGATATAAGAGAGTTCCACCAACCTGTATTTATTGTATTATTTTTCATTGTGAAACAAAAGTAAGATAGATTTTTAAAATAGGCAATGTTTAGATTGATTTTTATTTGAAATTTGTTTTAAAAGTAAACCTACAAGGTTATAGAAACTTTGTAGGTTGAATATTCTTTTATTTAGATTTACTTTCTTAATTCAATCGGATTTCTATAAGAATCAAATACTTCTAATATAATTATAGATGATTTATCCTTAACAAAATATACCAATTTAAAATGTCTAACAATTATACGTCTAAATGGTTTTCCTAAAAATTCATCTACTTGATATTGTTCAACGAATTCGATATTTTTACTTGAATTTATGATATCGTTTTTAACATTTTTAGAATTGATTCTTGATTTGGTTTTCCTAAGAATTCTGTCATGAATATATTTTAAATCTGCTTTTGCTTCGTCTGACCAAATAACATTTATTGAAGTAGACATTTACCAGTTTTCTGATTCCATTTCTAAATCTTCTACAGTAGTAAAATTTCCTTTTTCTACAGATTTTAAAGTATTTTGCACCTTATCTACATACATTTCTTTGGTTAAAGGTTCTCCTTGAACTGTATAAGCAACAATCTTTTTATTAGATAATTGCAACTCTAAAAATTCTTCAAAACGGGTAACCAAATCGATGTCTTTTATTTGATCGAAACGCTCTTTAAATATGTTTTTTCTAGCTGCTAAATCCATAGTATTAAGGTTTAAGTATACA
The DNA here is from genome assembly GCF_019263805.1 of Polaribacter sp. NJDZ03. Taxonomy (NCBI): domain Bacteria; kingdom Pseudomonadati; phylum Bacteroidota; class Flavobacteriia; order Flavobacteriales; family Flavobacteriaceae; genus Polaribacter; species Polaribacter sp. NJDZ03. The sequence continues at coordinate 3,577,318 of NZ_CP079195.1, read as the reverse complement.
AATATATGGAATTTAAAAATAAATATGGAATTCAGTTCCTTGTAGCTGTGTTATCTAGTGTTTTAAATAATGGTTATTGTACTCGTTAAAAACGATTACTAATGGGGAAAATTTTACAAAAAAGCTGTTTTTGGTCACCAATCATTATACATCAATCATCTCCTCCAACAATAAATTCCGATTTATTTTCTTTTCGAGTGATTCAGACTGATAACCAAAAGCATCAATTATTTTTTCTCCTTCATAAATTTTTAAACCTGTTTTTGTGATATATGGTTTTACATTTATCGAGCAAAAAGAAAGTGTAATTAGCTTATCAATGTCATTATCAAAAACTACGTTGGGTAATCTAGGGTGTTGCTCTTTTTTATTCGAGTTATAAAAACATTTTAAATCTCTTTCTGCTTGTTCTTCATTTTGATATTTAAGTCCAATACTTTCTAGTAAAACCTCTAAAAGACTGTTATAATAAGCAAATGCTTTTTCTCTTGATTTTCTATTACAATCTTCTCTAAACTCTTTATGAATTGTTATTAAATCTTCTTCTTTAAATTTTAAGTTTCGGTATAAGAAACCATCAACTTTGTAAAATATTTTAGTTTGAGGATTCATCTTATAAATATTTTTCGATTAAACTCCTCATACTTTCTCTTGGTTCTTTATTGATTTCAGTATTAAGCTTCTTCATTTCTTCATAAATACAAATCTGTCCTTTAGTAAAAAAAGGTTTTAGATTTTGTATCCTTAAATTTCTTTGAACATATCGAGTATCAGAAAGTGTAAACTTAATTTCTGAACCATGTAGAACTTTATAAAAGTGAGTGATATTTTCTAACTCTTTTTGATAAATACTTATTTGTTTTGCTAATTTTTGATTACAACTCAGAGAATACCATTCTAAAAAAGTTTTAGCTTCTATTTCAATAGAATTTTCTAGAATATTAAAACTATAAAATTGGGAAGTAGAGAAAATTTCGAAAACCTCATTTTTCAATACTTTTTTAAGCATATTTAATTTCTGAAGTTCTTTTGATGTATTTCCCATACAATTAGAAATAATATAATCTTTCAAGAAATCAATAGCGATAAAATCTTTGATGTTATCAACTTGAGGTAATTCTTCATTAAAAGTTTCATAAAATTGTTTTTCTAAAATTAAATTTACTTTTAAACTATCTTCTACTTGATGTAATGAATCACCAATTGCAGAAATTGCATACAGATTTTTATTATAAGGATATTTATCTGAATCTATTAAATTATAATTGCGAGAATCTCCTTTGATTCCATAAGATAAAGTAAGCGCTAAGTTTAACTTATGCTGTTTTGTAAAAAACGGAACATTTTCAATAGCATCTACACAGGTAAGTTTACCTATGTTATTTACAACATGATATGTTGGTGCAGCAGCGTTGTTTTTAACTAAAAAGTTGTCTCTGATTTCGGTAAACTTTTTTAAAGCACTATCTCTTATTGTTTTGGAGTTGTTATTCTCAAAAATAAGTGTAACTTTTTTAAGTTTTCGAGAGTTTGAATCAGAATTTTCATAAAACTGACCATTGATGATGTAAAAAATTGGATACTTGTTCATAATATTATTTATAAGTTAATATTATATACATCCAATTTAAAAGTTTAAATAAGCCATTTTTTGAAATTTTAACATATTTAGCATAAAATTTCACACTTTTAAGGCGAAGATGACGCACCTGTGTAAAAACGGAGAATCGCGTATTTGTAAATTATTATTTATAATTTACAAATACGCGATTTAATAGAATTTGAATTAAAAATCTAATCTAAGTAGGTTAATTCCCATTGTTCAAAATTATCTCTAATTCCCTCTATCCATTCACAACAAATAACATATTTTTTATCATATGACTTTACTGATTTTTTCCAATAATGGTCTTTTCTTTTTTTGCTTTCTCGTTTAATTTGATGCAAGACAGGGTAATTTATATCAAAAACATTTTTTGAATATTCTTTTTCAGTTAATCTATTTATTTCTTCTTCTGGTAAAATTTTTTCTATTAAAAACTTCTCTAATGTTGCACGAACATACTTACCAACTGTCTCCCTTTCAATTGAATCAATAACATTTTTCGTGTTATTTTTTTCAGTTTCAGATAAGTCCTCATTATTTAACCTAGCCTCTAGAGCTAATCTAATTAGTTCTTGATTTTTATTCCAAAACGTTTCTAATAATTTTTTATCCTCGCGACTTAATGCCATAATATTTTTATTAACAATTCCTAAATTAGTTATATATTCTCCTAAATAAAATTTAACTTTATCATTCTCTGTTCTTTTTAAAGAAGGCTGTATTACCTTATCTAAAAATTCTTGGTAAGAAATATGAATAAACTTATCAGATTTAGGCTTATATTGTACTTCCTTTGATGGAGATAAATAGGTAAATAAAATAATCCCTTTTTTATTCTTTAAAAATTCTTCATACTTTAATGTTTGTGAATCATTTTCTTTACTATCCACTTTATTTTCTATAAGAATATTTAAAGAATTTATCACTTTCTTTCTTTTTAAATCTAAATATTCAATTTTTAACTTTAAAATTATATCTACCCTACCTTTAACTACTTTTTCTTCGGTATTAAAATAAGAAAATTTATTTTTTATTTTTAAGTTACCTGATTGCAAATTATTTAATAAACAATTCCTTAATTCCCATTCAACAGTAGCTTCTTTACTATTATCATTCTCTAATAATAATTTTAGAAAAATTTTTAACGGATTTTTTTTTAAGTCATAATTATTATTGAAATCTAAAATCCAATGAATAAATGAACTATGTGAAGTTTCTCTTCTTGAAATAGACATAATATCCATAAAATTTTTACTCCTTAAATTACTTTTCAACTTCCTTTTTAATTTTTTAGTAAATTTATCTGACTTAAATTCATCTACTAAAGTTTTTACCTTATCCATTTTACTTATTATTTTAAATATTATATATCTAAGATTAATCCTAACATTAATCTTTCAATTATAATTAAATCTAAATTTAATATTTTCAAAGTAAAAATTACTTTAAATCCATAAAAAAAATCTCGCTTTCGCGAGATTTTTATATTTATAAGAATTCTTAAAAAAACTTACTTCCTCATAATTTTAACATTCATCTCCTCCACTTTTTTATCACTCAAAATAGAAGGCGCATTAAATAATAAATCTTCAGAAGAACCTGTTTTAGGGAAAGCCATTACTTCTCTAATAGAAGCTTTTTTCTCTAAAATCATCATTAAACGATCTACTCCCCAAGCAATTCCTCCGTGAGGTGGCGCTCCGTATTGGAAAGCTTTATACATCGTTCCAACACTTTTTAGCATTCCTTCTTTATCGTAACCCATATTTTTATAGGTAGCTTCTAAAATTTCAGCTTTGTGAGCACGAACAGAACCTCCACCAATTTCATAACCGTTTAAGATTAAATCGTATTGCTGCGCGATGATTGTACCTATCTCCTCACCTTCTCCAGTCATGTGCTTTTCTAAATCGTAGATTGCTGGCATAGAAAAAGGATTGTGTGTAAACGTCCAACGTCCTTCGTCTGTTTTTTCAAACATTGGAAAATCTACTACCCAAGCTGGTCTTAATTCTTTCGGATTAATTAACTTTAATAAACGTCCCATTTCTTGACGAACAGCATCTAATGCTTTGTTAGCGGTTGAATAATCTGCTGCTGAGAAAAAGACAACATCACCAACTTGTGCGTCAGTTGCTTTTATAATATTAGCCGCAATTTCTTCACCTAAAAACTTAATAATTGGAGATTGTAAATCGTTTTCATTTACAAAAATATATGCCAAACCTCCTAAACCATTTTGCTGTGCAATGGCAGTTAAGTTTTCAATTTGTCCTTTAGACATACGTTTGTTTCCTTGCTCTGCTGCAGAAACTTTAATACATTTTACAATTCCGCCGTCTTCAATTGGTTTGCTAAAAACCTGGAAAGTGGTATCTTTTACAATGTCTGTAATATCTTGCATTTGTAAACCATATCTTAAATCTGGTCTATCACAACCATATTTATCCATCGCATCTTTATACGTAATTACTTCAAACGGACGTAAAGTCCATTTTTTACCGTATATTTTTTGCACAATTTCATTAAACATTTTAGTGTTTAAATCGATAATTTGCTGCATACTTGCGTACGCCATTTCAATATCTAATTGTGTAAATTCTGGCTGTCTGTCTCCACGAGAATCTTCATCTCTAAAACAACGTGCAATTTGGAAATATTTTTCAAAACCACCAACCATCAACATTTGTTTAAACTGCTGTGGCGCTTGTGGTAATGTATAAAAAGAACCTGCTTGTTTTCTAGTAGGGACAATAAATTCTCTTGCTCCTTCGTCTGTTCCGGCAGTTAAAATTGGAGTTTCAATTTCTAAAAACTCTTCTTCGTCTAAAATATCTCGCATTAGCTTGATTACTCTATGACGGTTTACAATTGCCTTACGAACTTCATCATTTCTATGATCTAAAAACTTGTATTGAAAACGAGTCGTTTCGTTCGTTTTCATGGCTCTTTTTATTTCAAAAGGAAGCGTTTTAGATAAATTTAAAATTTCTAACGCAGCTGTTTCTAATTCTAATTTTCCAGTTCTTAAACCTGCATTGTAATCACTTTCATTACGTTGTACAACTTTACCGGTAACTGAAATAACCGATTCTGATTTTAATTTTACAAGCTCATCTAAATTAGGAAATGTTTCTTTACTTAAACGTACTTGAAAAACTTGGTTGCTTGAATCGCGTAAATCAATAAAAATTAATTCTCCATGATCTCTAACACTTGCAACCCAACCAGACAACGTAACTTCTTCATTTATTGAATCTTCTGATAGTTCAGAGATTTTATGAGTCCTGTAGTTTTCCTTTATAATAATAGGAACTTTTGGTAATTCTTCTTCCGTTTTTAGCTTTTCGCTATTGGCTACTTGTTTTTCTTCGCTATTAGCTTTTGATTCTTCACTAACCGCTAATGACTCATTACTTATAGCATTTAGAATTCCAGTACGAATTACTTTTCCTGAAGCTCCTTTACCTATAATTGCAATTACTTTACCAACCAGAATACCAGCTTTACCTTGGTTTCCTGCTTTAATATCGTTTGCAATTGCTTCGTTGTCAGAAACTACTTTTAAAATAGCTTCTTCAATTTGCGCTTCTGAAATAGTATTCGCTTTAAAATACCCTGTATAATCGAATTTAGCATCTTCTAACAACGATTTTATCGCGTTTTGTACTAAAACAATCGTTACTTTATCTTCTTTTAATAAAGAAAAAATAGTGCTTAAATCACCAATATGTCCAATACTTGTATATTCTTCTGGCTTAATATTATTTGTTAACGTTTTTGCTACAAAAGATGGATCTTTAACAACATTATTAATGGTAACAAATGTTTCTGAACGTAAAGAATCTGCTGTAAAAAACTTTGCATCTTGTGGTAAAACACCTCCATTTATCAAAATAGATTCTACTGCAAAAGGCAATGAACTAACATCAACCTCAATACTATCTACTACTTTTTTAATGTTGACAAAAGGTAAATCTGGCTCAGAAATAAAACGATAATCTGCTTCAAATTCCTTTTTACGCATGGTTTTGGTTTGCTTTAAATCTGCATCCCATAAAACCGTAGTTTGGTCTGGTCTAAACGCTTTATTTTCTACGTAATAGTTTAATTGTTTTTCAATTTCTTCCTTTAAAGCATCTACCATAAACTTAAAAGAATTTAAGTTTTTGATTTCTGTTCTTGGGTTTAAATCTGCACTGTTTGTTTTTCTAAGTGATACAGAAACATCAGACTTAAACTCCCCTTTTTCAAGGTTTGCTTCAGATATTTTTAAATTCTGAACAATTCTTTGAATGTATTGTGCATACGTAGAAGCGTCTTCTATATGACGAATACAAGGATCTGTTACAATCTCGATTAACGGAACACCTGCTTTGTTAAAATCGACTAAAGAAACTTTCTTTTCGTGCATCAATTTTGCAGCATCTTCCTCAATATGAGTTTGTGTTAAACTTACTGTAAACTGAGTTCCATCATTTCTATAACAAGAAACTTCTCCGTCTGGAATTACAGGATTATGAAACTGCGTAATTTGAATGTTCTTTGGGTTATCTGGATACTCGTAATGTTTACGATCCCAAGAAATAACTTCATTAGAAAAAGTAGATTTCACCGCTTTTCCAAAATAAACAGCTTTGGTAATTGCTTCTTTATTTATAGATGGTAAAACCCCCATTTGTCCGGTACAAACCGAACATATATTCTGATTTGGTTGCTCTATTTCTTGATTTGCACAAGAACAGAATAACTTTGATTTTGTATTTAATCGAACGTGTGTTTCAATACCGATTACTAACTCTAAGTCGTGCTTTTTAATAAGCTCATTTAATTGTTCCAGTTCCATTATATCGTATCTTTTAAGAAGTTAGCAAACTTCAAAACAAGTTCGTCATTATTTTTTGCTGCCGTAATTTGTAATCCTGTTTCCGTTCCTTGCGGCACTGTTAATGTTGGTAATTGACCTAAACTAAAACCAACCGTATATGCATCTGACAAATACATTGCCAACGGATCTTTTAAACTATCACCTATTTTTGGTGGCGAATTTGGAGTTACAGGTGATAAAATAATATCAACTACTTTAAAATCTTTTTCAAAATTAGCTACAATCTGATCTCTAACATTTAATCCTTTTAAATAGATTTCATCAGAAAAACCTTGCGATAACACTTGATTTCCACCAACAATTCTACGTTTAGATTCTTCAGAAAAGTTTTCCGATCGTGTTATAGAATACGTATCTTTTAAAGTATCACCTTCTATTCTGTTTCCGTAATTGGTACCATCTAATCTAGAAAGGTTCGATGCTGTTTCTGCCATTGCCAATGTATAATACGTAGAAACTAAGGTATCAGATTCAAAGAAATCTAATTCTTTAACTTCAATTCCTTTGGCTTTTATTTTTTCTATCGATGCTAAGAAATCTGCTTTTACTTTTGCGTCAATAGCATCATTTTCAATGAAGTTTTTAAAATAACCAACAGTTTTAATTCTATCAGCATTTAAAATAGTTTCTTCGGATATTGCTTCTGATGGATACGTAGTTTGATCTTTAATATCTTGACCACTCATCACATTTAAAACAATTCTAATATCTTCGATTGATTTTGCAATTGGCCCAACACAATCTGTAGAAGATGCGTATGCCATTAATCCGAATCTAGAAATTCTTCCGTAGGTTGGTTTTAATCCGTATATTTTATTGTAACCTGCCGGTTGACGCACAGAACCTCCTGTATCTCCACCAATTGAAAATACAGTAAAGTCTTTGGCTACATTTACAGCAGAACCTCCACTAGATCCTCCAGAAACCAACTCTGTATTTATTGCATTTTTAACAGCTCCGAAAATGGTGTTTTCAGAAGAAGAACCATGTCCAAAACTATCACAATTTTCTTTTACTAACGGAATGGCACCTGCATCAAATAATTTCTGAATGGCAGTTGCTGTATATGGCGATTTGTATTTTTTCAATAAATCTGAACTTGCCGTTGTTAAAGTTCCTTGTACCATGTACACATCTTTAATTCCGAATGGAATTCCCTCTAACAAACCAATTTCTTGTCCGTCTGCTATTTTAGCATCTACTTTTGTAGCTAATTCTAACGCTAACGTATCTAAAAGTGAATTGACAGTATTGTGGGTGTTCAATTTTAATAAATCTAATCTTTCTTGTACTAATTTTGTACACGAAATTTCTTTGTTCACCAATTGCTGATGAATTTTATGTATTTGCGATTCCATATTATTCTTCTATCACTTTAGAAACTACTAAATAGCCGTTTTTTTCTTTTGGGAAGTTTTCGATAATGATTTGCTTTTCCGCTTGCGGACTATCAATAACCACATCTTCTCTTAAATCATCTAAAGACACCGCATTATTATGATTGGTATTAGAAGTAGTATTTGATGTATTTGCTTTTTTAATTACCTCAAATAACTGATTCACCGATTCCGATGGTTTTGCTCCTTTAATACTAGACAAAATGTCTACCGTCATTATTTTACTCATGTCTTTATTTTTAGATTCAAAAAAAAGCCTTCCGATTAGGAAGGCTTTATTTATATATTTCTAAACAACAACCTTCCGTCCTAACAATTAGGATTATTGAAATTACGATTGTTATTATTGTTTGTCATTTTTGTTATACTGATGACAAATATATACAGAAAAAATGGTACAAAAACCTCTTTTTTACGTTTTTATATAGCTGTTGAAGTATTTGTAAAATATTGATTGTTAATTACAGATACAATAAATTAAACTCTAAAAGCTCTCTTTAAATTAAAAAATTAGCGATACCTTAAATTTCTGCAGCTCTATTTTATATTGGCTTTAGTAAAATTTTAATGCTAATTATAAAATTAATTTAAAAAGTAATCCTTTTTAAAAGACCTGTCTAGCTTTTAAAATAGAAGTTCAGAATACTTTTTTTAAATTATATTTAACCACAGATTAATAAGGTTTTAGATAATATCGACTTTAGCCAAAAAATAATTTCTCCCTACAGGAGTTTTGATGCCTTATTCTTATTTTAGAATTTACCTTTAAAATTTAGTCTATTAGTTATATTATTCTCAAAAATATCTTGCTGAAATTAGCGTTTTTTAAACAATGAATAGCGAATCAAAAAAATCAAAACAAAAGCTTTAAGCTATTTTAAATAATTCTAATTTCAAGAACAAAACAAAAAACATCAAAATTAAATATAAAACCTATTTTAAGCGATTTAAAGCACTTTTTTAAAATTAACAAATATTCATATTTTTAAACGATAGTTACTAAAAAGCTTTTAAAACAACTTTATTAATTGTAAATTTGAGATTGTGAATTTCGCTTTTCAAAGCTGAATTTCATCAATCTAAAAAACATTAATTTACTTTATATAATGAGCGAAGAAATTAAAAAAGAATATGATGCGTCCAGTATTCAGGCACTGGAAGGGATGGAACATGTAAGAATGCGTCCTTCCATGTATATTGGAGACGTTGGCGTACGTGGTTTACACCATTTAGTATACGAGGTTGTAGATAACTCTATTGATGAAGCAATGGGAGGTTATTGTGACACTATTGACGTTACTATAAACGAAGATAATTCTGTTACAACTAAAGATAACGGACGTGGAATTCCTGTTGGAATGCACGAAAAAGAAGGCGTTTCTGCTTTACAAGTAGTAATGACAAAGATTGGTGCTGGTGGTAAATTCGACAAAGATTCTTATAAAGTTTCTGGTGGTTTACACGGTGTTGGTGTTTCTTGTGTAAACGCACTTTCTGATCTTTTAGTAGCTACAGTGCATAAAGATGGTAAGGTTTGGAGACAAGAATACTCTCAAGGTAAGGCATTATACCCTGTTAAAACTATTGGAGAAACAGACTTTAACGGTACAATTGTTACTTTCTTACCAGATAAAACAATTTTTAAACAAACTACCGAATTTAGTTACGATACGTTAGCAACTCGTATGCGTGAATTATCTTTCTTGAATAAAGGAATTACAATTACTTTAACAGATAGACGTGAAACGGATGATGAAGGAAACTTTATTTCTGAAATTTTTCATTCTGATGAAGGTTTACCAGAATTTATAAAATATTTAGATTCTACGCGCGAGCAATTAACATCGCAAGTAATTTCTATGGAAGGTGAGAAAAACGGTATTCCTGTTGAAGTTGCCATGGTTTATAATACTTCTTATGCAGAAAATTTACATTCTTATGTAAACAACATTAACACGCATGAAGGAGGAACGCATTTATCTGGTTTTAGACGTGGTTTAACAGGTACCTTAAAAAAGTATGCTGACGAATCTGGTTTATTAAAAAATGTAAAATTTGATATTGCTGGAGATGATTTCCGTGAGGGATTAACAGCAATTGTTTCTGTAAAAGTTGCAGAACCACAGTTTGAAGGGCAAACAAAAACAAAATTAGGAAACAGAGAAGTAACTTCGGCTGTATCTCAAGCAGTTTCAGAAATGTTAACTGACTATTTAGAAGAAAATCCTAATGACGCAAAAACAATTGTTCAGAAAGTAATTTTAGCAGCAACCGCAAGACACGCAGCACGTAAAGCCAGAGAAATGGTACAACGTAAAACGGTAATGTCTATTGGTGGTTTACCTGGTAAATTATCTGACTGTTCTGAAACAGACCCAGCACAATGTGAAATTTTCTTAGTTGAGGGAGATTCGGCAGGTGGAACGGCAAAACAAGGTAGAGATAGAAATTTTCAAGCAATTTTACCACTACGTGGAAAGATTTTGAACGTGGAAAAAGCAATGCAACATAAAGTTTTTGAAAACGAAGAGATCAAAAATATGTTTACAGCTTTAGGTGTTTCTATTGGTACAGAAGAAGATCCAAGAGCTTTAAATTTATCTAAAGTGCGTTACCATAAAGTAGTTATTATGTGTGATGCCGATGTAGATGGTTCGCATATTGCTACCTTAATATTAACGTTCTTTTTTAGATACATGAAAGAAATGGTAGAGCAAGGTTATATTTACATTGCTACTCCTCCTTTATATCTAGTTAAAAAAGGTCAGAAAAGAGAATATGCTTGGGATGACAATCAGCGTGATATTATTGCACAAAACATGGGTGGTTCTGTAAGTATACAGCGTTACAAAGGTCTTGGGGAAATGAACGCAGACCAACTTTGGGACACCACAATGAATCCTGAATTTAGAACGCTACGTAAAGTGGTAATTGATAGTCCTGCAGAAGCAGACAGAGTTTTCTCTATGTTAATGGGAGACGAGGTTCCGCCACGTAGAGACTTTATAGAAAGAAATGCTAAATACGCAAACATAGACGTATAAGATTTCAATCTAGATAATTTTATATCATACACATTCCTAGCAATAGAAATGTGTATTTTTTTTACTTTAAATTACATATACTTCTATACATTTTTCACATACTTATATATAGTGATTTTCCCCTTTTTAGTACTTAAAAGTTTGTTTATTGATAAAATTATTTATTTTAGCAATCACTTTAACATAACTTTAACCAATAATAATACCCAAACAGACCAATGAAAAAAAGCATTTTAATTTTTATCGGCGTATTCGCCTTTACACTTAACACAAAAGCACAAGATGGTTTTGAATCTATCTTACTAGCAGAAAAAGCCGATTCACAAAAATTAATGCAAGCCTATTTTGCACCTGCAATGGAAGGTTTTATCAACGCCATGAATAACGGATGGTACCACACTGCCGAAGTACATAAGACTTTTGGTTTTGATATTGCAGTAGGAGCAAGTTCTGCAATGATTCCTTCGGAAAAAGAACTTTTTAACATTTCTGCTTTAGGATTAACCTCTGTAACCTCTAGCTCACCAACAGCATCTACTTTTGCTGGACCAAACCAAACAACATCTATGACAGTTAACACAACTGTTAATGGTAAAAATGTTACGGCAAACTTCGATTCACCAGGAGGAGCATTAGAAGACCTACCTGCTAAAGGCGTACCTGCACCTATAGCACAAGTAACCATAGGTTTACCTTGGAAACTAGAAGCAATGGTTAGAGTGTTACCTAAAATCAATATCGGAGAAGACGATGGTTCTGTAAACATGTTAGGTTTAGGTCTTAAAAAAGAAATTACAAGTTGGTTTGGACCAATAGACAAATTACCACTACACGTATCGTTATTAGCAGCTTACACAACCATGGACGTAGACTATGGAATTGGAGATTATGACTCAGATAACCTTGAAATTAGAAATGGGTTAACTCAGTTTAAATTAAAAGCATTTACAGCACAAGCAATTGCCTCTTTAAACTTTCCTATTATAAACATTTACGGAGGTATTGGATATAATAGCGGTAGCTCTACTTATAAAATGAATGGTACATTTACAGGTATCTATGAAACAGGACAACCAGCACCAAACGACACCGTTAAAGAATCTTTAAATGTTCCTACGAACTTAGATTTTGAGTCAAGAGGTTTTACATCTACAATAGGCGCTAGATTAAGCTTAGGATTCTTCAAAATATTTGGTAGTTATTCAATTCAAGAATACAACACAGCTAGTTTAGGTATTGCAATTAGTATCAGATAAAAAACGCACTAAAATTAACTTACAAAGCTACCGCATTAGATGGTCTAAAAATGAAATAAAATGTAAAATTTACACTATAAAAATACCATCTATTTTTTTAGGTATCTCATTTATTTTCAGATAAAAAAAATCGAAATCCTTTTCGTAAAAAGACACTTTTTTAGAGTGTCTTTTTACTTTTTTAGAACCAAAATCTTAAGTAATTTTCGTACTTTTGTTAGAGAACAAAATGATTATAAATCTTAAAAATAATATATATGAAAGTTTCAGTAGTAGGAGCTGGTGCAGTAGGCGCAAGTTGTGCAGAATACATCGCTATTAAGGATTTTGCATCCGAAGTTGTTATATTAGACATTAAAGAAGGTTTTGCAGAAGGTAAAGCAATGGATTTAATGCAAACTGCTTCTTTAAATAGTTTTGACACAAAAATTACAGGAAGTACAAATGACTATTCTAAAACAGCTAATTCTGATGTTTGTGTAATTACCTCTGGTATTCCACGTAAACCAGGAATGACTCGTGAAGAATTAATTGGTATAAACGCAGGAATTGTAAAAACAGTTTCAGCAAACTTAATAGAACACTCTCCAAACACAATTATCATTGTGGTTTCTAACCCAATGGATACAATGACTTATTTAGTTCATAAAACTACTGGGTTACCAAAAAATAAAATTATTGGAATGGGTGGTGCTTTAGATTCTGCTCGTTTTAAATACAGATTAGCAGAAGCTTTAGGTGCGCCTATTTCTGATGTTGACGGTATGGTAATTGGTGGTCACTCAGACACTGGTATGGTTCCTTTAACTCGTTTAGCAACTCGTAACTCTGTTCCTGTTTCAGAATTTATTTCTGAAGAAAGATTAGAACAAGTTTTACAAGACACTAAAGTTGGTGGTGCAACCTTAACTGGTTTATTAGGTACTTCTGCTTGGTACGCTCCAGGTGCAGCAGTTTCTGCAATGGTACAAGCAATTGCTTGTGATACTAAAAAAATATTCCCTTGTTCTTCTTTATTAGAAGGTGAATTCGGTTTAAATGATTTATGTATTGGAGTTCCTGTTGTTTTAGGTAAAAACGGAATTGAAAGCATTGTAGAAATTAAATTATCTGATGCTGAAAAAACTCAAATTCAAGCTTCTGCAAAAGGAGTAAAAGCTACTAACGCTTTGTTAGAATTGTAATAAATAGTCTTATAGACTTTTACAACAAACTATAGTCATTAAAGCCTCAAAGAATATCTTTGAGGCTTTTTTTTACAGCTATACTTCTACCCCATCTTTTCTAGGAAACCAAATAGATATAACTTTACAAATATCTAAACCCGTATATTTGATCTCTAATTGTTGAAAAAGTGAAAAATCAAACTCATACCCTTTTAAAAAACGTTTACGGTTACGACAACTTTCGTCCTTTACAGGAAGAAATAATTAATAGAACCATAGACGGTAAAGACAGTTTTGTATTAATGCCCACTGGAGGAGGAAAATCAATTTGTTTCCAAATTCCTGCATTGGTTTTTGATGGAATTACCATTGTAGTTTCTCCATTGATTTCATTAATGAAAGACCAAGTACAAGCATTAAAATCTAACGGAATAAAAGCTGATTTCTTTAACAGCTCCATTTCTCCGCAAGAAGAAAACGATGTAATTGGTAGAGCAATGAATGGAGAATTACAGCTTTTGTATTTATCCCCAGAAAAATTAATATCCGTAAGCAATACTTGGCTAAAAGAATTAAACATAAAATTAGTCGCTATTGATGAAGCACACTGTGTTAGTATGTGGGGACACGATTTTAGACCCGAGTACACACAACTAAAAGTCTTTAGAAACTCTTTACCGAAAGTACCTTTTATGGCTTTAACCGCTACTGCGGATAAATCTGCTAGAAAAGATATTGAAGAACAATTGGGCTTAACAAACTCTAAATTATTTATTTCTTCTTTTGACAGAAAAAACTTAAGCATAGAAGTTAAAGGTCAAGTTCCAAAACAAAAAAAGCTACAAGAAATTGGTAATTTTATAGAGCGAAGAAAAGAACAGAGTGGTATTATTTACTGTTTGAGTAGAAAAAACACCGAAGAAGTAGCCGGTTACCTGAAGCAAAGAGGTCATTCTGTAGCATTTTATCACGCCGGAATGAATAATGAAGAAAGAGAAAAAACACAAACGGATTTTATAAATGACGACACCAAAATAATTGTAGCTACGATTGCCTTTGGAATGGGTATTGACAAATCGAATGTTCGATTTGTAATTCATTATAATTTACCTAAAAACTTAGAAGGCTATTATCAAGAAATAGGAAGAGCAGGAAGGGACGGTTTGCCATCAGAAACTATCCTCTACTACAACATGAGAGATTTTGTACTATACAGCCAATTTGCAGATGGTGGTGCAAATAGCGATATGCAAAAAGAAAAACTAAACAGAATGCTTCAATTTGCAGAAGCTAAATCATGTAGAAGAAAAATATTATTATCTTATTTTGGAGAGCATCTCACAGAAAATTGTGGAAATTGTGATGTTTGCGAAAATCCTCCTAAAGATTTTGAAGGTACTGTTATAACTCAAAAAGCACTTTCTGGAATTGCAAGAATGAAAGAAAAAGACGGAATTACTATGTTAATTAATGTCTTAAGAGGAAGTAACAATGCAGATATCCATTCCAAACAATATTTTAATCTAAAAACGTACGGAATAGGAAAAGATGTTAGTTTTTTTGATTGGCGGGATTATGTAATTCAAATGGCAAATCAAGGTTTGATAGAAATTATGTATAGCGAAAATTCTGCCTTAAAAATATCACCCATCGGGTGGGAAGTTTTAAAAGGAGAAAAAACCATACGACTAACAACACCTCTAACTTCTGATGATAAAAAGAAGAAAGCAAAAACCGTAAAAACAACTATTGAAGGTGAAGCAAATAAAGACTTATTCACAGAACTCAAAAAAATAAGATATTCCATCGCTAAAGAAGAAAACATGCCAGCGTACATCATTTTTAATGACAAAACATTAAAATTAATGGCAAGTGAACTTCCAACAACCGAAAATGAATTTTTAGCTATTTCTGGTGTTGGAATGAACAAAATGGAAAAGTATGGTGACGAATTTATGAACGTAATTCGTAAATTTAAAAGCGTGGCAAAACCTAGAAAAGTCAGCACCATTCAAAAAACTTTTGATTTATTTAAAGAAGGTTTAAAACCGGCAGAAATTGCAGAAAAAAGAAATTTATCTATCACAACTATTTTTTCACACCTTTCTCAATTGTATATGGAAGGAAAAGAGGTGGAATTAGAAAAACTTGTGGACGCAAAAGTTGTAGATAAAGTACGAATTGCTTTTGACGAGTTAGAAAGAAAAATAGAATTGAAACCCATTTTCGAAAAACTAAATGAGCAAGTTTCTTATGGAGAAATAAGGTTAAGTATTACTCTCATTTTAAAAAATGAATAACAATCAGCAATAAAAACTCAGTTTTACTATTCAATCAAAAAGAATAGCATTAAAGTCTTTTCATAATTTCTGCCTTCCAATTTAATTTTTCAGCAAGAATTTTTTCTTCATTTATTTTTTTAAGATTAATAACATAATCATGAAATTCAAAATTGAAAGAAAAGTATAATACAGAAAAATTAACCTTATCATCTACAAAGATAGAATTACCATGAGAATCATTAATAGCACACTCTGAAAAACAAACCTTAGAGTCAATATTTAAATATTTTTCCCTTAAGATATTTTCAATTTTACTTCTATTATTCATATTAGAAAAAGTATACCTAAAAAGAACTAACTTTTTTTTATAAAAATGAAGTTCCAAGATAACTTTGTCACTTCCAATTATAGTTTTAGAATATAAAATAACCGTACCACAAAGCGTTTTAACAGTATGAAAATCATCTTTAAGACCACTTTTAACACTTCTAATTGTACTACCGAATTTAAACTTAGAAGTAAAAAAAATTTCATTCTCGGTAGTAACTACCTTCCTTAGCTTAAGTTCTTCAAACAACAATAAATAGTAATTAATATTTTTAATACTAAAAAAAGACCTATAAGAATAACTTGCGTCTTTATAATTATTCTTTTTTAGAAAACGAAAAAACAAGCAAGGCTTTAAAAGGGAAAGAGTACTCAATTGGTATAATATTTTTTTTTGGGGGGGGTATTGTATAATAACAAATATACTTAAATTATACAACAATCAAATCATTAAATAAAACCTTTTAATTTATTAATATAATCAAATAACTATAATTATGTTAAAATTTTTAACAAATTCACAAATAAAACTCGATTACCACACATAAAACGCAATTAAAAAACTCAAAATTTTATAAAAAAAGCACAATATAATGATGCTATTCTAAGTAATAAAACAAACGCACAATACCTAGTCTAATAGATTTTAAAAAACTAGAACACAAAGTAATAAACAACTAAACAAAACATGTAAAAAGATAGAATTATAACATAAGAAGAGCGTAAATATAACGAGTTTTAAGAAGCCAGAATATGACAATTATCTTGTATTTAAAATTACATTATAATCAGTTAAAGTTCCTATCAATAAAATTAAATTAGATTCTTTATTACAGAACGATAAAGCAAACTTTTTTTATATATTTGACACATGAGAACAAAATGGTACATTGGTACTTTATTCTTACTATTTATATGTTTTGGAGCATTTCATGAAGAGGTAACCATACCTAATCAAGAAATAGTGCTAAAATTTGTTGATGTTAAAATCGATAAAAAAGATATTCAAAACACCATTGCTGATGTAAAAGAAAAATTACTAAAAATTGGTGTTTCAAATATTAAAATAGATGAAACAGACAGCGGAACCTTAAAAATTTCTTACTATAGTACTATACATATTGATAATATTAAGAAAAAACTGGCTAAAGAACATGCATTAGTTTTAAATCAAAATTCTAATCATAAAGAAAAAAACAGAACTTCTTCTAAGTACCATATTGATATTCATGAAATAACAAACAAAACTGATATTTCTAATTCTGACTTCCATTTTGTAATTGAAATTAAATATAATTTAGACAAAATTACAAATTACAACTCTTTTGCTTTTCTTAAAAAAATAGACCAAAACAAAGAAAATCAACTATTTAAAACTACTTACAGTGTTTACAAAAACTATCCTTTTATTAAGGATAGATCCTCTTACAACGAACCCGAAGTTAGAGCAGGCCCCAAAAGCTTTCATGTATAACAAATGTAATCATTTACATTTTTGTATATCTTCTTTAAAATCATGAGTACCAAACTCATAATTACAAAAAACAATCAACAAAAATAATTGTCAGATTTTGCGAGAAACTATATATTTGCTCGTTTTTAAAAATTTGATAATAAAATACATATAAAATGCAGAATAAAGGACTTATAAAGTTATTTGCTATCCTTTTTGGGTTAGTAAGTTTATACCAATTATCATTTACATTTTTAGCCACTAAGGTTGAAGATGACGCTGTAGCTTACGCAGAGAGCAAAGGTGATAATATTAATGCAAGACAAAAAGCTACTTTTGAGAGAAAGTACTTAGACAGTGTTGCAAACCAAGAGATTATTAATTTAGGTGTTGCCTCTTACAGCTACAATGATGTAAAAGACAAAGAAATGAATCTTGGTCTAGATTTAAAAGGTGGTATTAACGCTATTTTACAAGTATCTGTAAAAGAAGTTTTAAGAAGCTTAGCTAACGATTCTAAAAACGTTGCTTTTAACCAAGCATTAGACGCTGCAGATGAAGCTCAAAAAAGTAGTAATGCTACTTATTTAGACTTATTTTTTGAAGAGTTTGAAAAAGTTGCTGGAGACACTAAATTAAGTGACCCTTCTATTTTTGGAACAAAAGCTTTAAGCGATAAAATTACTTTTAACGAAGCAAATGCTACAGTAAAAGAAACTTTACAAAAAGAAATTAACAGTTCTATTGGTACTGCGTTTGAAGTATTAAGAAGTAGAATTGATAAATTTGGTGTTACACAACCTAACATTCAAAGAATTGGAAATTCTGGTAGAATTCAAATTGAATTACCAGGAGCTAAAGATATTGAGCGTGTTACTCGTTTAATTACTAGTAAAGCAGAATTACAGTTTTGGGAAGTATACACCAATGCAGAAGTTCAAAACTTCTTTTTCTCTGCAAATGCTAAAGTTGCAGAACTTTTAAAAGACAACACAGTTATAGAGAAAGTTATAGACTCTACAAAAACAGATGATATTGATGATTTATTAGGGGAAACAGTAGATTCTACAGCTGTTAATCAAAAAAATCTTTTCACTTATTTATTTCCTAACGTAGCACAATCTCAACAACAAGTTAGTTCTTTAGTAGGACAAGCTAGAGTGTTAGATACTGCAATGGTAAATGATTTATTAAGTAGAAAAGACGTAAAAGCTTTATTGCCTAACGAATTAAAGTATGTTAAATTCTTATGGGATTATAAATCTAACAAAGGTACAGATGGAAGTGATCTAATTGGATTATATGCCATTAAAGGAAGTCGTAATGGTAATGCAAATATTGAGGGTGATGTTATTTTAGATGCTTCTCAAGTATTTGACCAATTAAATAAGCCAGAAGTTAGTATGACGATGAATAGTTCTGGTACTAAACAATGGGCTAAAATGACTACCGAAAACCAAGGTAAATTTGTTGCTGTTGTTTTAGATAACTATGTATATACTGCTCCTTCTGTAAATACACCAATTACAGGTGGTAGAACTTCTATCTCAGGTGGAAGTATGACTATTACAGAAGCAGAAGATATTGCAACTGTATTAAAAGCGGGTAAATTACCTGCAGCTGCAAGAATTATTCAAGCAGAAGTTGTTGGACCATCTTTAGGACAAGAATCTATAGATCACAGTATTCAATCTTTTGGACTAGCTATTTTATTAGTATTAGTTTGGATGATGTTATACTATGGTAAAGCTGGTTTATATGCAGACATCGCTTTAGCAGTAAACATCTTATTTATCTTCGGAATATTAGCTTCTTTCAACGCCGTGTTAACATTGCCTGGTATTGCAGGTATTATCTTAACCATTGGTATGTCTGTAGATGCAAACGTTATTATCTTTGAAAGGATTAAGGAAAGTTTATCAATTAAAAAAGGATTAAAACAATCTGTAGGAGAAGGATTCTCTATAAAAGGAGCTTTATCTGCAATTATAGATGCAAATATTACAACGCTTTTAACAGGTATTATCTTATATGTTTTTGGTACAGGACCAATTAAAGGTTTTGCGTTAACATTAATGATTGGTATTGCAACATCTTTATTTACAGCGGTATTTATTACCCGTTTGTTAATTGATAGATCTGTTAATA
Organism: Polaribacter sp. NJDZ03; assembly: GCF_019263805.1. Taxonomy (NCBI): domain Bacteria; kingdom Pseudomonadati; phylum Bacteroidota; class Flavobacteriia; order Flavobacteriales; family Flavobacteriaceae; genus Polaribacter; species Polaribacter sp. NJDZ03. The sequence continues at coordinate 3,557,751 of NZ_CP079195.1, read as the reverse complement.
AAGGAGCTAACATAACGTTTAACACCTCTATCTCTAAAGGATGGTTCCAAAATATAAATATTGAATTCTTAAAGAAACGTAAGATTGCTTACATTGTTTCTGGAGCAATAATTATTGCAGGTATTATTTCTATTTTCTCAGTAGGGTTAAAGCAAGGTGTAGATTTTAAAGGAGGACGTTCTTACGTTGTTCGTTTCGATCAAAGCATGAATGCTACAGAAGTAGCTTCTACATTAAAAGATGCTTTTGGTACGGCACCAGAAGTAAAAACATATGGTTCTGATCGTCAATTAAAAATAACAACTGTTTATAAAATTGATGAAGACGGACAAGATGTAGATGACCAAGTGCAAAGTGCATTATTTACAGGGTTAAAATCTTATTTAAGAACAACTACTTACCAAGACTTTAAACCAGGTTTCGAAAAAGAAGGATCTGGAGTAATGAGTTATATGAAAGTAGAACCAACCATTGCAGATGATATTAAAACATCAGCATTATATGCAGTATTTGGCTCTTTACTAGTAGTTTTCTTATACATCTTATTACGTTTTAGAAAAGTTTCTTTCTCAATAGGTGCTGTAGTTGCAGTATTCCATGACGTATTAATAGTATTAAGTGTATTCTCTATCACATACAGCTTTATGCCTTTTGATATGGAAATAGGCCAATCGTTTATTGCTGCAATTCTAACAGTAGTGGGATACTCTCTGAATGATACCGTGGTAATTTTTGATAGAATTAGAGAATTTACAGGAACACACCCTAATTGGAAATACAGCGAAGTTGTAGACAAAGGACTGAGTTCTACTTTAGGTAGAACCATAAACACATCTTTAACAACATTATTAGTAATGTTAGCAATCTTCTTATTTGGAGGAGATTCTATTAAAGGATTTATGTTTGCCTTAATTATTGGTGTAGTAGTAGGTACTTACTCTTCATTATTTGTGGCAACACCAATTATGTATGACACTTCTAAAAAAGAAGAAAAAAATAATTAAATTTATTTCTAGATATATTGAAACCGTTTTTAATTTGTAACTATCAGATTAAAAACGGTTTTTTTCATTGAACAAATAGCAATTAAAATTACAACCTAATGAGTATTATAAAACTTCAAGATCTATATTTTAAACCCTTTATTAATAAGGAAGAAATTGCAGTAATCGTAAAGCAATTAGCCATTCAAGTAAAAGCTGACTTACCAAAAGGTGAAGTTCCTATTTTTATAGGAATTTTAAATGGATGTTTTTTATTTGCAGCAGATTTTATTAGAGAGTTTAATGGAGATTGTGAAATTTCTTTTGTAAAATTAGCTTCTTATGAAGGAACGTCTTCTACTGAAAATGTAAAACAATTAGTAGGTATTAATGAAGATTTATCAGGAAGAACTGTAATTATATTAGAAGATATTATAGATACAGGAAACACGCTTCAAGAAATTTATAATATCTTTAGAGATAAAAATTTAAAACAATTAAAAATTGCAACGTTATTTTTTAAACCAGACGTATTTAGAAAAGAACTTCCAATAGATTATATCGGAAAAAGTATTGAAGATAAATTTATTGTTGGTTACGGATTAGATTATAATGGTTTAGGTAGAAATTACCCAGCAATTTATCAATTATCAACACAACCTAAAATGAAAAATATCGTATTATTTGGCCCTCCAGGTGCAGGAAAAGGAACACAAGCAGATTTTTTAAAAGACATGTACAACTTAGTACATATCTCTACAGGAGATGTATTCCGTTTTAACATTAAAAATAAAACAGAATTAGGTTTGTTAGCTAAAAAATATATGGATGAAGGAGATTTAGTTCCGGATGAAGTAACCATAAATATGCTAAAAGCAGAAGTTGAAAAAAATACTGATGCAAATGGCTTTATTTTTGATGGTTTTCCAAGAACAGAATCTCAAGCAGAAGCTTTAGATATTTTTTTAGCTGAAAAAGGTGAACAAATAAACGGAATGGTAGCTTTAGAAGTTCCGGAAGATGCTTTAGTAACTCGTTTATTAGAAAGAGGAAAAACAAGCGGTAGAACAGATGATACTGATGAAAGTAAAATTAGAAACCGTTTTAACGAATACAATACAAAAACAGCTGTTTTAAAAGATTATTTTGACGCTCAAAATAAATACTACGGCGTTAATGGTTTGGGTTCTATTGAAGAAATTACACAAAGAATTGCAAAAGTATTTGATACACTTTAAAATGTGTAACTGTGTAATTGTTTAACTGAGTAACCTTTAAACGTATATTACATAGGGCAATTAAACATTTAAACATTTACACGATTAAACAACAATTATGACTGAAGGAAATTTTGTCGATTACATAAAAATATACGCTTCTTCTGGTAAAGGCGGACAAGGTTCTATGCACTTACATAGAGAAAAGTATATTACCAAAGGTGGACCTGACGGTGGAGATGGTGGACGTGGAGGACACATTATTTTACGAGGTGATAAAAACATGTGGACCTTGTTTCACTTAAAATTTAAACGTCACTTTAGAGCCGAAGGAGGTGGTGGCGGAAGTGCCAGTAGAAGTTCTGGTGCAGATGCAGATGATATTTATATTGATGTACCTTTAGGTACCATCATTAAAGATGCAGATACAGATGAAGTTATTGTAGAAATTACAGAACATCAAAAAGAAGTAGTTTTATTACGTGGAGGAAAAGGAGGACTAGGAAACTGGAACTTTAAATCTTCTACCAACCAAACACCAAGATACGCACAACCAGGAATGGATGGTTTTGATGGTTGGTTTAGAATGGAATTAAAACTATTAGCAGATGTTGGTTTGGTTGGTTTCCCTAATGCAGGAAAGTCTACTTTATTATCTGTATTAACCTCTGCAAAACCAAAAATTGCAGATTATGCTTTTACTACTTTAAAACCAAATTTAGGAATTGTAGAACACAGAAATCATCAAACATTTGTAATTGCAGATATTCCTGGAATTATAGAAGGTGCAGCAGAAGGAAAAGGTTTAGGACATCGTTTTTTACGTCATATAGAACGTAATTCGGCGTTATTATTCTTAGTTCCTGCAGATAGTAATGACATTAATAAAGAATACGAAATTCTTTTAAATGAGCTAAAACTACACAATCCAGAATTGTTAGATAAAGACCGTTTATTGGCTATTTCTAAAACAGATATGTTAGATGAGGAGTTAGAAGCAGAAATAAAAGCAGATTTACCAAAAGGTGTCGAGGCTATATTTATATCTTCTGTTGCTCAAAAAGGCTTACAAGAATTGAAAGATAAACTTTGGAAAATGTTGAATTAGGCAACGCAATTGCCTTTTGTCATTCAATATTTATTAAAAATAGAAACTCAAACATTCAATTGTTTGAGTTTTTTTTATGCTTGATAAAAGGAAAAAAATGATGATGTGCAGTTTTGTCATTTCGAACGGAGAGAGAAATAACATAAAGTTTGATTAGCATTTTGTTATCACTGTTATGAGATTTCTCTTAACGTCGAAATGACAATTATTGTTGCTTTGTTTTGTGGTAGCCCAGTTATGGAATGTCTAAATAATTCGAAATGAAATAACACGATTGTATTTTTCAGCGTCCAGTTTTGTCATTTCGAACCTTTTCGGGAGAAATCTCATAAAGTTGCTCTTTTTTACTTTAGCTCCCTTATGTAATTTCTCCTTTTCGAATGGCAGGAAATAATTATTCTGTTAATTGAATTCTAATCGGCAATCTATATTTAGTAGTAACCGGAATTCCTCGTTTGTTTGCTGGATAGATTTTTGGAAGTTTCTCTACACTCGCTTTTAGTAAACTATCTAATTCTGGTAATTCCTTTTTAAGGTTTTCAGAAGCCTGAATAGTGTCTAAGCTAAAAATTCCTTCAGAATTAATTATTACATCTACATAAACAATTTCATTAATAGAATCCTTAACAGCCAATGAATGTTGCTGCAACTCCGCTCCTATCTTCTTATGGATAGTTGTTCTAAAACAATCCATTTTTTCTTGTTTATCAATGATAGCGTCGCAACCTTTAAAAGAAGGAAAAGTATCTACAGAAGAAAAATCTACAATCGTATCTAAAGCTGTACTATTATTGCTTTTTGGAGGGCAAAATAAATCACACGAAGTGATAAAAACCATCATTATTAAAAAAGATAAAAACCTTAAATACATACTTTTAATTAAAATGTGAATTTACAAAACTTTAACGACTTTTATTCTAAAGATTTAACACACAGAAAAGAACCTATTAAAGCAAGAAAAAGCCGGAGTTTTTAACTCCGACTTTAACCATTTTAAATAAAAATACAATTTTCTTATTCTAAACTTTTTTCTCTACTAATACTACAAACGGAATTGAATATTTTACTCCTACTTTTTTACCATCTTGTTCTCCTGGAATCATTTTAGGTAAAGACTTCATTACCCTAATAACCTCTGCTTTAATTTTTGGATGTGGAGCTCTTGCCGCAATATCTAAAACATTCCCTTCACTATCTATTTTAAAGCCAACAAAAACTCTTTTTCTACCAGCATCTAAACCAAGTGTATTTACCATATCTGCATCAAAATATTTCCCGAAATGTTTTTGAACACCTTTAGAAAAACATTTTTTATCTCCAGATTCACAGCCAGGGAAAGTAGGTGCTTTGTCAATTATCATAAAAGAAACAAAATTACCATCTCTCTCAGCTTTTACTCTTTCATCAACTTTATCATATAGTTTCTTTTTCAGAAATTTATTAGAATTTAAATTAAATGCTATTTCATCATTTAACTTACTAATGGAATCCTTTAAATTTTGATTTTCTAAAGCAACATTTTTTAAATTTTCTTGTGCAATTTTTTCAGATTCAGTTAGTCGATTTACTGTAGTTTTTGACGCACAAGAAGTATAAAAAAGCATACTTGCTAAGACTGGAATCAAGACCAAATATTTTAATTGATTCATTTTTTTAGATTGTGTTTTCTTCATCATAATAATTCTTTTTTTAATTAAGGTTTTTTTATAAAATTGATTGACAAACGCTATGTTTTCAACTTGAAAAAAGTTGGATAGTAAATTATTGATATACATTTCTTTGGTTGCTGATTTTGCTGCGACTTCGTCAGAAATGTACTCATGTAGTAAAGTGATTCTTTTCTGATAGAAATAAATCATTGGGTTAAACCACATCGCAATTTTTAAAAACTCAAAAAATAATAAATCGAGTGAATGTTTTTCTTTACTGTGTACAAATTCGTGAGCAATAATTTGTTTTTGTTGAGAATCTGGAATTTCTTTTCCTAAAAATATAAAATTAAAAAATGAAAATGCTTTGGTTTCTTTAGGTAGTAAAACTAGAGAATAAGACGGCTTTTTAACAATTTCATTTTTCCTGATTAAGTTGATAATTTTAAAAAACTTAATTAAAAATAAGATTGAAAAAAGAGTAACTCCAATCCAAAATAAAGTACTTACATAATTCTCAGATTGAAACATTGTCGTTTTCTCTATAACTTTTTCTGGTGATAAAACGATTTCTGGTAAATAGATAATAAATTCTTGCGGAACTGCTTTTTGAAACGTTGGTATTTTTATAAATGGCAACACAAAAGAGCAAATTGGTGTAGCTAACAAATACCATCTGTTCTTAGTAAAAAATGTTTCTTTACTGAGGAAGAAATCATAAATAACCAAGAAGAATACTTGAAATAATATAACTTGTAAAATGTAATTGATCATAGTTTTTGATTTTAAAAATATTCTCTATACAATTCCACCCAAAAGTGGAATCACTAGTACTGGCAGCAAATGAAAACTGAGACTGTCTACTGAATACTTTTATTATTCATAATAATTGAGACTGCCAACTGAGACTGCCAACTGAATACTGAATTACTGCCTACTCTTTTTTATTCACTTCTTTTAAAATAGCTTCTAATTCAGAAACATCCATTTTATTTTCTTTTACAAAAAAGGAAACCATACTTTTAAACGAACCGTCGAAATAACCATTCATTAATTTGTGTAAACTTTGGTTGCTGTAGGTTTCTTTTTCAATTACCGGAAAATATAAAAAACCCCTTCCAACTGGTTTATGACCTACAAATTCTTTAGTTTCTAAAATCCTAATAATAGTAGAAACGGTGTTATATGCCGGTTTCGGTTCGGGTAATTTATCTATGACTTCTTTTACGGAAGCTTCTTTTAAATCCCAAAGTACTTGCATAATTTGTTCTTCTGCTTTTGTTAATTGTTTGCTCATAATTTCAACTAAGTTTATAGTTCAAAAATACAAATATAACTAAATATTTAGTTTGAACTAATTTTTTAGTTGATAATTATTGTAACAAACCTAATTTGTAATCGTCTAATTGTTAGAAAACTGCCACTATTATTGATTTTAAAGCAGTATAATTATTTTAAAAACTATGGATATATTTTTATTACTTCTAGGCTTTCTTTTTGTTTGTCTAGGAATTATTGGCTCATTTTTACCGGTTTTACCAGGTCCTTTAACAAGTTGGTTGGGATTACTTTTATTACATTTTACTAAGATTATTCCGATGGATTGGACTTTCTTAGGTATTACTTTAGGACTAGCCATTCTAATTTGGATTCTCGATTATTTTATTCCTGCTATGGGAACAAAACGTTTTGGCGGAACTAAATATGGAGTCTATGGAACTACAATCGGATTAATTGTTGGCTTGCTCTCTCCTATTCCGTTTGGTATGTTGATTGGTACTTTTTTAGGTGCGCTAATTGGGGAATTGCTTTATGATAGTAAAGACACAAACCGAGCTTTAAAAGCTTCTTTTGGGGCATTTATTGGGTTTTTAGCTTCTACGACGATTAAATTCTCTATTTCTGTTATTTATTTTGTGCTGTTTGTTGTTCAGTTTTGGGAGTTTAAAGAAAACTTCTTTTAAAAATTGAACACATAGAAACATAGAAAACATAGATACAGAATAAAAATCACTCCAGTACTATAAGCCAGCAAACAAGTCTAGCCCAGATTGAAGTGGCATCCTTTTTTCTGTCAGTTCGAGTGAATTTTGAAGAATGAAAAATTTGTATCGAGAACAGAAGAAAAAAGATATAACGGAAAGCTGGAAATAGCTACAAAAAAGTAAAATATAAAATTGAAGTAAGAATGCCACATCACATAAGTAAAAATACTTAACAGTGACTAAAAAGCAAAAAAAAAGCGTCCCGTTTCAGGGAAGCTTTCCATTGGTTAACAAAACCACGACACTTTTACTAAAGTGCCAAAACAACACAACTAATGCTGCCCTAACAAAAAGCAGCCGACAAATATACGATGTTTTTTAATATTCTCAAATAAAGATGTTGTTTTTTATTTTATTCTCAATTGTCTATTAATTCATTTGATTGTATCTTTGCTCACTTAAATAAACATCAGAAAACTAAACAGCAAATGCAATTATCAGAACAAGAAGTTGTACGTAGAGAAAAGCTTGTAAAATTACGCGCTTTAGGCATCAATCCGTATCCTGCAGATTTATATCCTTTAGATTCTAATTCTAAGGAAATAAAAAAAGATTATGTTGAAGGGAAAAAGGTAATTATTGCTGGTAGATTAATGTCTATCAACATACAAGGAAAGGCTTCTTTTGCGCAATTGCAAGATGGAGAAGGTAGAATACAAGTGTATTTTAACAGAGATGAAATTTGTACGAGTGAAGATAAAACCTTGTACAATGATGTTTTTAAAAAATTACTAGATTTAGGTGATTTTGTAGGGATTGAAGGCGAATTATTTACCACTAAAGTGGGAGAAAAAACAGTGCGTGTTAAGAACTTTACCTTATTAAGTAAATCTTTAAAACCATTGCCTTTACCTAAGGTAAAAGATGGTGTTACTTATGATGCTTTTACAGATCCAGAATTAAGATACAGACAACGATATGCAGATTTAGTGGTAAACCCTCATGTAAAAGAGGTGTTTATTAAAAGAACTAAATTGTTTAATGCCATGCGTTCTTTCTTTAATGATGCTGGTTATTTTGAAGTTGAAACTCCGGTTTTACAACCAATTCCTGGTGGTGCAGCGGCAAGACCTTTTATGACACATCATAACTCGTTAGACATTCCGTTATATATGAGAATTGCTAATGAATTGTACTTAAAAAGACTAATTGTTGGTGGTTTTGATGGTGTCTATGAATTCTCTAAAAACTTTAGAAATGAAGGAATGGACAGAACTCATAATCCTGAATTTACAGCCATGGAAATCTATGTTTCTTACAAAGATTACAATTGGATGATGGATTTTTCTGAAAAACTTTTAGAGCATTGTGCAATAGCTGTAAACGGAACTTCTGAAGCTACTTTTGGTGAACACCAAATAGATTTTAAAGCACCGTACGCAAGAGTAACAATGGCAGATTCTATTAAACATTTTACTGGTTTTGACATTACTGGAAAAACAGAAGATGAAATTAGAACGGCTGCAAAAGGCATGAATATTCCTGTTGATGAAACCATGGGAAAAGGAAAATTAATTGATGAAATTTTTGGTGAAAAATGTGAAGCAAATTACATTCAGCCTACTTTTATTACCGATTATCCGAAAGAAATGTCTCCTCTTTGTAAAGAACACAGAGACAACCCAGAATTAACGGAGCGTTTTGAATTAATGGTTTGTGGTAAAGAAATTGCAAATGCATATTCTGAATTAAATGACCCAATTGACCAACGTGAGCGTTTTGAGCACCAACTTAAATTGGCTCAGAAAGGTGATGATGAAGCAACGGAGTTTATTGATGAAGATTTCTTAAGAGCATTAGAATACGGAATGCCACCAACGTCTGGAATGGGTATTGGAATGGACCGTTTAATTATGTTTTTAACCAACAATCAATCGATACAAGAAGTACTTTTCTTCCCTCAAATGAGACCAGAAAAGAAAACTGTAGCTGTTGAATTGAATGATGATGAAAAAGCAGTTTTAGCTATTATTACAAAAGCAGAAAAGATTGAGTTAAATGACTTAAAAGTAAAATCTGGCTTGTCTAACAAAAAATGGGATAAAACCATTAAAGGTTTAACGAAACATAAAGTAGCTAAAGTTTCTAAAACAGACGAAGGTTTGTTTGTAGAGATTGTATAATAATGCTTTGATAAGACTTGTCATTCTGAACTTGTTTCAGAATCTCATATTTTAGTTATAAATTATGAGATTTCTCAATAGACAAAACCGTCTCATTTCGAAATGACAAATAAATTACACAAAAGGAATTACAGCAATGTAGTTCCTTTTTTTATTGCTCTTTTTTATAAGGATTTTCTAATACGTGTGTAAATACAAATTACCTAAGTTAACAACAGAGAATGGCATTTGTGCTAGCAAGGCTAGAACATTAGCCGTTATTTAATAAATTTAATTTGAATAAAATTATTTACATTTAAAAAAAATAGCATCTAGTATAATTCTATTACGCTCATCAATTCAAACACCTCTAAGATACTCATTATCAAAATAACATAATACTTTCAGTAAAAAAAACAGCTAATTATTAGATAAAATTTAACGGTTTTTTTATGTTCTATTTGTTGCTGAATAAATTAACTTTTTAGACCTTTATGTGAACAAAAAACTATTTTTTTTAATTCAAAAAATTATAATGTCATGTACACATTTCAAGAGCAATTAAAAAGTATTAAAGAAGGTAAAGGGTTTATTGCCGCTTTAGATCAGAGTGGTGGAAGTACACCAAAAGCACTATTAGGTTACGGTATTGCAGAAGATCAATATAAAGATAAAACAGAGATGTTCCAACTCATTCATGATATGCGTACTCGAGTAATTTCTGATAAAAACTTTACTCAAAATAAAATTTTAGGTGTTATTCTTTTTGAAAAAACAATGAATGGTTTAATTGATAAAAAGCCTGTACCTTCTTATTTATTAAAAAAAAATATTGTCACTTTTTTAAAAATTGATAAAGGATTAGAAAATCTTAAAGAGGGTGCTAAATTAATGAAACCCATACCTAACATGAAGTCTCGTTTATCTGAAGCTAAAAAATTAGGCATATTCGGTACAAAAATGCGTTCTGTAGTTTATGAAAACAATTTAAACGGAATTAGAGATATTGTAAAACAACAATTTGCCTTTGGTTTAGATATTCTTGAATGCGGTTTGATTCCTATTCTAGAACCAGAAGTGGATATTCATGCGAAAGACAAAATTGAAATTGAAGCTCTTTTAAAGCAAAATATTCTTTTAGAATTAGATAAGTTAGACGAAAATAAATCTGTTATTTTAAAATTAACATTACCAACAGTTCCAGATTTTTATAAAGGCCTAGTAAACCACCCTAAAGTTATTAGAGTATTTGCACTTTCTGGAGGTTATGATATAGAAACAGCAAACATCTTATTAGCTAAGAATAAAGGCGTAATAGCTAGTTTTTCTAGAGCCCTTTTAAACAATCTAAAATTTCAACAAAGTACAGATGAGTTTTCATTGGCTTTAGACAGTGCTATAGACAGTATTTATAAAGCTTCAATTACTTAAAAAACGCTTATAAATAAACTGGCCGTTATTTATACTAAAAATTCAAATTATTCAATTACCACTGCTTTATCGCTGATTAAACTTCTTTTGAAAACAGGTAAAACATCAAAAGTAAATTGAAATTAAATTAAAGTAGGTTCTATTAAAAATAGTCAAATGAAGAGCAATTTTTAAGTAAAAATATTGAGATTTCTCAATCAACAAAAAAGTCTCATTTCTAAATAACATCGATAAATAAAAAGGAATTACAATAATGTAGTTCCTTTTTTTTTAGTTACAATAATTTATATTTAATTGAAAATGAAATATTAAGATCAATAAACCCTTCTAATTTTAACATAATATTTATAATTACCCTTAAAAACCAAGACAAAAGTCGTATATTTGAGGTCAAATGGATACTATTATGGATTATAAAGAAAACTCATCAGATTTTACTATTGTAAACGAAGCAATAAGTAGTTATGTATTAAATTCTCCTTTTAGCTTCAATAAAGAAAATATTACATTTTCAGAATTTTTTGATAACAAAATGCTTATTATTCAGGTTATTAAAAGTGGTTTACCTTTTAAAATATTCAATGCTATAAAAAGCATCATTCCTTTTACAGAAGAAGATTGGGCAAACTATTTAAATATTTCTACAAAATCTTTACAAAGATATAGTAACGATGCAAATTTCGTTTTTAAACCAATTCATACAGAAAAAATTATAGAAATAGCAGAAGTAAACAACCTTGGTAAAGAAGTTTTCAATTCTACAGAGCAATTTTATTTGTGGTTAAATACACCGTCTTATGCTCTTAATAATTTAAAACCAGCAGAACTTATAAAAGATTCTTACGGTAAAGAATTAGTAATGGAAGAATTAAATAGAATAGAGCATGGAATTTTTGCCTAATGAAGCTATTTAGATTATCTAAACGAAAATATGCAACAGCATTTAATGGAAAAGGAGCTGCCAAATCTAATAATAGATGGAACTCTAAAGGAACTGAAATTATTTACACCGCAGAAAGTAGAGCACTAGCCATGGCAGAAGTTGCTGTACATTTAACAATTGCTACTTTACCCAAAGATTATGTAATGATTACAATACTTGTTCCGGACATTGTTTCTATACAAAAAATTGATGCAAAAAAACTTTCAGAAAATTGGAACAGTAATCCGTCTAATTCTAACACAAAAAAAATTGGAGATAACTTTATAGATGCTATGGAGGCATGTATTTTAAAAGTCCCTTCTGCCGTAGTACAAGGAGATTTTAATTATTTGATAAATCCTTATCATAAAGAATTTAAAAAAATTAAAATAATAGAAATAACAGACTTTCCTTTTGATAATAGAATATTTCAATAATAAAAAACAGCCAAAAAAAAACAATTTTTCCGTAAGCAGTAAATGTATCAAAATGATTCAAAAGATTATAAAAAAATAAGCATTATCATTGTCAACTTGTTTCAGCATCTCATTTTTAGAATCATGATTTTTTAATGAACAAAAAGTCTCATTTTAAAATGACACAAATATATAAGAAGGAATTACAGCCATGTAGTTCCTTTTTATTGGTTTGTACTTTTGTTGTTCGTTTTAAATTTTTAGAATAAGTTTGCGATGCCTAATATCATAAAAAAACAATGGAAAATTATAAGGAAGTAATTGAATGCGTTTATGCAGATCTTAAAAATATTGATGATAATGGTAAAGTAGCCAACTATATTCCGGAATTGGCTTTTGTAGATGGAAATAGTTTTGGTATAAGTATAACAAACATTAAAAATGAAAATTTTGGAATTGGAGATTTTGAAACAAAATTTTCTATACAAAGTATTTCTAAAGTGCTAACACTAAGCTTAGCTTACAAGTTTGAAGGTTTAAAGTTATGGGAAAGAGTAGATGTAGAACCCTCTGGAAATCCATTTAACTCTTTATTACAATTAGAAGCAGATTTAGGAAAACCCAGAAATCCATTTATAAACGCTGGAGCCATTGTAATTTGCGATATTTTGGTAAGTCATCTTAAAAACCCAAAAGCAGATTTTTTAAATTTTTGCAGAGAAATCTCTAACAACCCTACATTAAATTACAATGAAAAAGTAGCCGAATCTGAAACTATTACAGGCTTTAGAAATATAGCACTATGTAATTTTATAAAATCTTTTGGTAACATTAAAAATAATGTTGATGAAGTTTTAGATCTCTATTTTCATACTTGTTCTTTAGAAATGACTTGCAAAGAACTTTCGCAAATATTTTTATTTTTAACTGTTGATAATTTTACTACCGCAAAAGGAGAAAGAGTAATAACAGAGAGCCAAACTAAAAGAATTAATGCGATTATGCTTACTTGTGGTTTTTATGATGAATCTGGTGAGTTTGCTTTTCGTGTTGGATTGCCAGGTAAAAGTGGTGTTGGAGGCGGCATTGTAGCCATTCATCCAGATAAATATTGTATTGCTATTTGGAGTCCGAAATTGAATAAAAAAGGAAATTCTTATAAAGGAATGTTGTTTTTAGAAAAATTCACCTCAAAAACAGCTTCTTCAATTTTTTAGAAAAATTAGAATAATACTATTTTATAATTAGATAAAAACAGCTATTTAAAGGGTAATAAATACTCTTTTTTAGCTTTACTTCCTTACTATTTTCGTAATTCTAAAAACGTCTTATGAAATCAAGAATCTTATCACTTCTACTTATCATTGCTTTTTCTTACCAAAGCAAAGCACAAACGCCTGTAAAATTAAGTACAAATCAATTTCGATTTATTGAAGGTCCGGCTTGGGATGGTGCTGAATTTATTTATTTTTCCGATATTCCTGATAAAAAAGTATACAAATACTCTGTAACCAACAATACGTTTGCACTTGCTTTTGATAATAAAACAGATGGTTGCAATGGATTGATGTTTGACCAAGATTATAATTTAGTAGTCTGCGGATTTAGAGCAGGAAATATTGTTAGAAGAAAAGTAGATGGAACTTTAATTGAAACCTTATTTACAGAATATAAAGGAAAACGTTTTGACAACCCAAATGAGGTTTGTATCGATAAAAAAGGTGGAATTTACTTTACAGATCCAACAAGAAGAACCCCACCTTTTCAGACAAAGAGAAGAGTATATTACATCACTCCAGAAGGAAAACTAACTGTGCCAACCGAATCAGGATTCACATTCCCAAATGGACTCTTAATTTCTAATGATGGAAAACATCTTTTTGTAAACGATTCTGATACGCATGATATTTATAAGTTTAACATTAACCAAACAGACGGAACAATTACAAACAAAACCGTTTTTACTAGTTTAACCAACGCTAATGATGGTGAACCAAAATCTCAAGCAGACGGAATGGCTTTAGACACAGAAGGAAACTTATATGTATGTTCTAAATTAACAATTCAAATTTTCAATAAACAAGGAACTAAAACGGGGTCTATCTTATTTCCAGAACAAACCACCAATTGTACTTTTGGAAAACCTGATAAAAAAACGTTATTTATAACTGCCACTAAAAATTTATACAGCATTAATTTAACAAAAACAGGTTTTCAACATCCTTTCGATTTACCTGAATAACCTGTTTATTTCCTAACCAGTAACTTCCCTCCAAGGATAAGAGGTATGCTTGTGAAACAACTATTTTTAATTACGATGCAAGCCTCAGATAATTAAACCATTAGCCATCTCTCTACGAATAAATATTTTTAATAATTCCGTTGCATATTACAATAAAAATGAAGAACTTTCCAGTACTTTCAATCAGAATGAAATGGAAAAGGACCTACATAATTTTTCTTCTTTTGAAGAATACCCAACAACAGATAAAAGTCTTTGGTTAGACTACTCTAAAGAAGAAACAATTTTTAAAATTTGGTCTCCTAGAGCAACTGCAGTAAAGCTAAACCTCTATAAAACCGGAAATGATTCTGAAGTTTTTGAAACGTTAGATCTAATTGCTGAAAAAAATGGCCTTTGGCAAAAAAAGGTTCAACGAGATTTAAACGGAACTTATTATACATATCAAACTTATATTGATGATCATTGGTTAACCGAAACTCCTGGAATTTATGCAAAAGCAGTGGGTGTAAACGGTAACAGAGCCATGGTTTTTAATGCGGATGAAACAAATCCTAGAAATTGGAATAAAGACACCTACGTAGAATTAAACGTACCAAATAGTGCCATCATTTATGAATTACATATTCGGAATATTACCATTCAAAAAGAAGCGAATTCATCGTATCCTGGTAAATATTTAGGATTAGTAGAAAAGGGCGTAAAAAGTACTCAAAATGTTCCTACTGCAATCGATCACATCAAAAGATTAGGAATTACACATGTACATTTACTCCCCACCTTTGATCAATATTCTATTGATGAAACTCATTTAGAAACTCCTCAATTCAATTGGGGCTACGATCCCCAAAACTACAACGTCCCGGAAGGTTCTTTTTCTACAAATCCTTTTAAAGCAGAAGTTAGGATTAAAGAATTTAAAACCATGGTACAAGCATTTCATGATGCCGGAATTGGAGTTGTTTTAGATGTTGTATATAATCATACTGGCGTAAAAGAAACTTCTAATTTTAATTTAGAAAACCCAGGTTATTATTATCGTTTTAATAACGATGGTAGTTATTCTAACGCTTCTGGTTGTGGTAACGAAACTTCTTCTGAAAGAAAAATGACGCAAAAATTTATGCTTGAGTCTGTAAAATATTGGACAGAAGAATATCATTTAGATGGTTTTCGTTTCGATTTAATGGCCATTCATGATATTGAAACCATGAATTTAATAGCAGAAGAAGTTAAAAAGATAAACCCAAATGCACTTATTTATGGTGAAGGTTGGGTTGGTGGAGACTCTCCGCTTCCAGAAGAAAAGCGCGCCTTAAAAAAACACATTCCTCAAATGCCAAAAATTGCTGCTTTTTGTGATGATATTAGAGATGCAATAAAAGGGGGCGTTTTTGAAGACAATAGCACCGGTTTTGTTAATGGTGCAAAGTTTACAGAAGAATCTATTAAATGTGGCATTGTAGGTGCTATAGAGCATCCTCAATTAAATTATCAATACGTTAATTATTCAAATAAAGCTTGGGCGCAACAACCTTGGCAAGCTATTAATTATGTTTCTTGTCATGATAATTATACGCTATACGACAAATTAAAAGTGTCTAGACCAGATGCTTCTTTAGATGAAATTAAAGCAATGCATAAATTGTCTACAGCCATTGTTCTTACATCCCAAGGAACACCTTTTTTACATGAGGGATCAGAAATAATGAGTACCAAAAAAGGAGATCATAATTCATACAAATCTCCAGATGCCATCAATGAAATAGATTGGAATTTAAAAGTACTAAATGCAGATGTTTTAGCATACTATAAAAACCTTATCAAGTTAAGAAAAAAACATCCTGCTTTTAGAATGCCAACAGCAAAAGAGGTGCAAGATAATTTAAAATTTAAAAAAATAGATGATGGTTTGGTTTCTTATCAGCTAAAAAACAATGCAAATAAGGATACCTGGTCAAAAATATTGGTCATTTTTAACAGACAAAACTATGACATAAACTATGAGTTAGACCAATCTTGGAAAATTGCAGTCTTAAAAGATTCTTTTGATTTTGAAGGAACAGAAAATGTTACAGATAATGTAATTGTTCCTGCAATTTCTATGATGGTTTTGTTTCAGAAAAAAATAAATACACAAGAAAAATATTATAAAAAGCAACTATTAGGTTTGGTAGAAAAACTTTTTATTGAAACTGGTGATGCTAAAAGTCGTTTTATTAATTGTGAAGCCCAAATTGAAACAACATATATTGCATCTAAAAATAAATATACGCCAAAAGAAGCTATTGAATTTTGGGATAAAATGTGGGGTGAATTAAATACAAAAGAAGCCCTTTTTAACAAATCTATAGAACTAAAATCTTCTTTCTTAATGACCGTTAAATCCAAAAGAAATGCTTCCTTAGAAAAATATTTATTATTTTTTCTGGAAGAATTAGCTAGGTTAAATTAAAAAATCACTGCTTTATAATTCTTAATTAAACACCCTTTTAGTTTGTTTCTAAAAGAAAAAAATAGATTTTTGTATTCTACGGATTTAAGTTATTTATAAATATCATATCCGTATAAAGTAAGAAACTATTATGATCAATTCTCCTCATTCTGAGCATCAAATTAAATCTGTTACTAATTTTAAAGAGTTACTTTCCATTCCTTTTCAGGGAAATGTAAATGCCCTTTGTTGGACTCGTGAATTAAAAGGTGATTTTTCTGAAATTGTAAAAAAGGTTGCACTTAGTGGTAATATGATAGAACTTCTTCCTGAAGAACTTCTAGATCTTCAGTTAAGTAAACAAGGTCAAATTGCTAGAGAAATTCTTTTAAATGACTATAAAACACTACAAAATAACGGAAAATCTCCTACTCTAAACATTATAAAAAATTATGAGAGAGATGATGCTTTTCCTTTTTTCCCTACAGATGTTTACTCTTTTCATGTAGATCGTTCTCCCATACCTGCAGATACTTTTTTATGCACATATCATGGCGCTTCTAGTGCTATTTTATCAAATTCTCAAGGCACACAAAAAATATTAATTCCAGAAATACGAGCGGAACTCAAAAAACTATATGGAGAGGAATCTGAAGCTGGTTTTGAATCCTTTTTAAGTGAATTTTTCTTTGACTTACATTATCAAGCCAAGCCTAATGCACAGCCTATTAATTTAGGTGTTGGTCATTTATGGAAACTAGCAATTGATCATCCTGAAAGCAAAGTATTACCTTGTTTGCACCGTGCTCCAGAAGAAAAAAATGGAGAACATCGATTAATGATGATCTGTTAACTGCAAAACAATTGGAAAAAATAATATAGAAGAGTATATCCTTTTTAAAATATAAATTGAATTAAATAGAAAAGATACACTCATTGGTGCATCTTTTCTATTTAAATATTCTTTTAATAAGAAGAGCTCTATTAGGTTAATTTAAAGACTACCCTTTAAACTTCATCCCTAAATGCACTACTTTTTTTGTTTCATAAAAGTCTTCTTCAAAAAAATCTGGTAAATCATAAATCGTCGCAGACGTATATAATTTTAATTCTTCAGATAAATCACCACCTTTTAAATATAAAATTCCGTTTTTTAAATCGTGATTTTGCTTTTTAGAAATTCTACCTTTCGTCCAGCCCACAAACGTTTCCATTTGTGCTACTGCTCTACTTACAATAAAATCATAAGTATCTTTTACCTCTTCTACTCTTCCGTTTGTAGTTTTTACGTTTTCTAAACCTAAACCAGCTACAACTTCATTTACTACTTTTATCTTTTTACCAATAGAATCTACCAAATGAAACTGTGTTTCTGGAAATAAAATTGCTAATGGAATACCAGGAAAACCTCCTCCAGTACCAACATCCATCACTTTAGAACCTGGTTTAAATTGCACCACTTTTGCTATTGCTAAAGAATGTAATACATGGCGTAAATACAGTTCGTCTATATCTTTTCTAGAAACAACATTTATTTTTAAATTCCAATCTTGGTATAATTCTTGAAGTTTAGAAAACTGTTCTATTTGGGTTGTGGTTAAGTCCTTAAAATACTTGAGTATAATTTCCATTAATAAATATATTTGAATTGCAAAAATAGTTATTTGTATTGGAACAATTCTAAACAAAATATGCCGTTTATTATAAAACTCCATTTCAAAAAGTATATTTTTGCATATTATAAACATAAAAATGAAAACAATAAATTTTTCTAGAGTAGATAAAGCTAAATTCTTTAGAACTCTAAACAAACGAGTAAATACATATTTTAAAGAAAACGAATTACAAAAAACAGGAAACTGGAAATTGTACACCAAAGCAATTGTTATGTTTTCTCTTTTCTTGGTTCCTTTTATTTTAATTTTAACAGTCTCGATGCCGCAATGGCTAATGGCACTTTTAATGGTAGTAACCGGAATAGGAATGGCCGGTGTTGGTATGAATGTGATGCATGATGCAAATCACGATTCTTTTTCTAAAAGGAAATGGGTAAATAAATTAATGGGAAGCAGTATCTATATACTTGCCGGAAACGTGTATAACTGGAAAGTACAACACAATGTTTTACACCATACCTATACAAATGTAGAAGGGCATGATGAAGATATAGATGCAGGACGAATTATTCGTTTTTCTCAACATTCTTCATGGTTACCAATTCATAAAATTCAGAAATATTATTCTATCTTCTTGTACGGATTGTTAACCATAAACTGGGCAATTACTACAGATATTAAGCAAATGCATCGTTATTTAAAACGTAAATTATCTTATGGTAAATTTCCAAACCCTGCTACAGAATGGACTAAGTTAGTCATTTCTAAAGTTGTATATTACGCACTTTGGATTGTTTTACCTTTATTAGTTTTAGACATTGCATGGTGGAAAGTTTTAATTGGCTTTTTTGTAATGCATTATACTGCTGGTATGATTTTGAGTTTGGTTTTTCAATTAGCACACATTGTACCAAATACAGAAATGCCACTTCCAGATAAAGACGGTAATTTAGAACACACTTGGGCAGTCCACCAATTATACACAACATCTAACTTTGCCCCTACTAATTCATTGGTAAACTTCTATACAGGTGGTTTAAATCATCAAGTTGAACATCATATTTTCCCGCATATTTCTCATGTACATTATAATAAATTAGCTAAAATTGTAAAAGAAACTGCCAAGGAATTTAATTTACCTTATAATGAATACGCTACTATGCGTAAAGCCGTTATAGAACATTTTAGACATTTGGGAGCTTTGGGTAAAAACCCAGAAATAGCATAAGTAACACAACAACAACTAACAGTAAAATGAAAAATCCATTATCGGACAGAATTAACAGTTTACCTGTATCTCAAACCTTAGCAATGGCTGCTAAAACAAGAGAATTAAGAGCAGAAGGAAAAGATATTATTGGTTTAAGTTTGGGAGAACCAGATTTTAATACACCAGATTTTATTAAAGACGCTGCCATTGAAGCTATCAATCAAAATTACAATTCGTATTCTCCAGTAGATGGGTATGCAGATTTAAAAGAAGCTATTTGTGTAAAGTTTAAACGTGACAATGATTTAGTTTATAAACCAAGTCAAGTTGTTGTTTCTACAGGAGCAAAACAATCTATTGCAAACATTGCACAAGTATTATTAAACCCAGGAGATGAAGTTTTATTACCAGCTCCTTATTGGGTAAGTTACTCTGCAATTGCAATTTTATGCGAGGCAACGTATGTAGAAATCCCTTCTTCTATAGAGAATGATTTTAAAATCACTCCAGAACAGTTAGAAGCTTCTATTACACCTAAAACAAAAATGATTTTCTTTAACTCACCAAACAACCCAAGTGGAACTATTTATAGTGAAGCAGAATACAGAGCGTTGGCAGCAGTTTTAGAAAAACACCCACAGATTTTTATCTTATCAGATGAAATCTATGAACATATCAATTACGATTCTAAACCATTTAGTTTTGCAGCAATTGAAAGCATGTACGACAGAACCATTACCGTAAATGGTTTGGCAAAAGCATTTGCTATGACAGGTTGGAGAATTGGTTATATTGGTGCTCCAGAATGGATTGCTAAAGCATGTACTAAAATGCAAGGTCAAATTACTTCTGGTACAAATTGTATTGCTCAAAGAGCTGCAATTACAGCCGTTTTAGCTCCAGTTTCTAAAATTCAATATATGGTAGATGAGTTTAAAACTCGTAGAGATATCATTATTGGTTTATTAAGAGAAATAGATGGCTTTAAAGTAAACGTTCCTGAAGGAGCTTTTTACGTTTTTCCAGATGTTTCTGCATTCTTTGGTAAAACAATTAACGGTTATAAAATTGAAAACGCAAGCGACTTTTCTTTATTCATTTTAGAAAGAGCAAATGTAGCAACTGTAACGGGTGAAGCTTTTGGTACGCCTAACTGTATCCGTTTATCTTATGCCGCTTCAGAATTACAAATTAGAGAAGCAGTAAAAAGAATTAAAGAAGCGTTAAGCTAATCTTTAAAACATATATTTATATTAAAATCCATCTTTAATTAGATGGATTTTTTTTGTTTGGGCGTGCCCTAAAGGTCAGGCTTTTCGCACTCGCTTTTTTGTAAAAAAAAAAGAGCTCAAACAATTGCTTCAATCCTTCACGCAAACCTATATAACAAATTATCAATTAATTACAAAATACATCTTTCTTTAAACAAAATAAATAAAACTAAAAAACCACATCTACCGAAAGACGTGGTTTTAACAAACATTGGGGGACAACTAGGGGATATATTTTTATTCTTTTATAACAAGCTTCTTGTAATATAAGTCAAAGATATTATTAATTAGCATTAAAAAACTTTATATCAGCCCATTAACTTTAAACCTTAGACTACCTGTAACTTTATTACGTTTAATAAAATTCTTTATTCCATTTAAAGAACAACCAAATACACTTTTATCCATATAATCACCTAAACAAGAGACCACTTACGTAAAATATATAATAATAAATATCCCATAATTATTTTCTAATTATGGGATATTATAGGAATTACAATAATAAAAAATCGCCTTATTTCATCACTAATTTAACTATTTTATAATTTCTAAAATCATTTCTTATTTTTATAAAATAAATACCAGATTTTAAACCTTCCCTTAACATAGATACCCTATTGTTTCCAATTATTGTTTGCGTTTTAATTTCTCTAATTAAAGAACCAGTTATATTATAAACTTCAATTTTAGTTGTTGCATTTGTTTCTGAATAAAAACTTAACTCCGAGCTATATTTCATTGGGTTAGGTACTAATAACACTTCATTTTCAGCAATAACATTAGTGTCAACCGCTAACGGTCGTGCTGTAAATTGTATGTCTTTTAAATTCAGTTGTTTTTCTAACACTGTAGTTCCATCAGAAGACATTGTAAACACAATATTTACGGTATCAGATAAATCTATACTGCCACCTAATGCAGAAACAAAATGAGAAAAAGGAATGGCATAATGACTCTCTGTATCGTTTAATTTTACAGTAGTTCTAAATTGGTTTTCCCAAGCACCTATACTTTCTTTAACAATTGTTATTTCTACATCTCCCGTTCCTTTTGCATCTAATTCCAACGTAGAAAACTTAGATAAATCTACAGCTGTAAACCTAGGTGTTAAAGATCTAAAAGCAGAAACATACGCACTTGTAGTTGCTTTTAAAGCAATATTTCTTTCTACTCTATAACCACTTCCTGTATAAATATTCTCATTTTGTGTTATTGCAAACTCACTAACGATTGTTCCTTCTGGAGAATCATCTTTTCCCCAAACACCATCTGACATAAATAAATCATCTGGCGTTAAATTGTATTCATTTTCTATTCTAAAACCAATATCAAAAATATTTCCAGTTTCTATAACTAAAGATTCTAAGTAATTACCTTTTAAGTCTATTTTGTCATTAAAATACTCTGTAGCTGAAGTTTCAGTTCTTTTAAAACCAGCATCTATTACCACACTTTTACTTCTTCTAACATTAATTAGCTCTAGTTCTAAAGTACCATTAACATACTTCCCTTTTTTAACAAATACAGGTGGCGGAGAAGATGTTTCATAATCTAAAATAGGCTTCTGAATTTCAAACAAAGCCAAAGCTTCTTCTCCTAAAGTTAACAAGTCATCTACACTATTAGACCAGATTTGAAAATTATAATAAGTAGCACCTGCTTGGTATTTATCAATATTCCAATGACTATCTATTTCAAAATTTTTATCACCATTAATCAATCTTCCAGAAAAACTTAACACAAACTCTTTAGTTCCATTACTATTCTTTATAATTGACTTAATAAAGTGTACCCCATCGCCTTCTTGCTCTTCTTCTCCTTCTTCACTTTCTTGTTGAAAAAGTTCTATGGTAGAAACAGACAATAATTCTGCTCCTAACAATCTATCACAAATAAACTTCGTGTGTTCATACACTCCATTTTCTGTTTTAGTAGCCAAGACAACTGCAATCGTTTCTCCATCTTTTACATAATCTACAGAGTAAAGTTCAGTAGCATTTGTAATTGCTATTAAATCTAATGGAGACGATTCTACTGTTGTTGTACCAGCAATTACGTCTAAAGGAATTAAATCTTTTAAATCGAAGTTTGTACTTTTAGCGGCAGACTTCTTATATTTTTTACTTTTTATAACTTTTTTAGCTTTTAATTTATCAAACTTATAATTCCCCTTTTTCCTTAAATAGTTTCTTTGATTGATTTGCTGAGAAAGACGGTCATTACTTTCTAAACCACCATCATTACCACTAGAAACTTGTGGCGCTAATACAGGACAAACAGCTACTCCAGAACACGCTGGATCATCACAATCTACCAATCCGTCTCCATCATCATCTAATCCGTTAGAACAATCTTCTTGAGGTACAGGAGCTGTAGGGCACCTTGCTCCATCATTAGAACTGCTTGAAGGTCCGTAAGCAAAAAGGTTAGAGTCTAACTGACTTCCTGGTTCTAGTGTTTGTACACTTTGAATAACATATACAGTACCCGTTTGATTGGCAGAAACATAAAAACGCCCTGACTTATCAAAATAAACGGCACCATATGTATAGGTTAAACCGGCTAAAATTGGTACTTCTCCTAAACTAATTACTTCTCCTGTAGTAGCATTAATTCTATATAATATATTGGTCTTTTTTTCTACCGTATATAAATGACCATCTACAGAGTTAAAAGCCCAATCGTGAACACTAATATTTTTTGACAAGGTTTCACTACTAATATATTTTGTATAGTTCTGCGATTCCGGATTTAAATCTATTTTATAATAACTTGTTCCAC
Source organism: Polaribacter sp. NJDZ03 (assembly GCF_019263805.1). Classification (NCBI taxonomy): domain Bacteria; kingdom Pseudomonadati; phylum Bacteroidota; class Flavobacteriia; order Flavobacteriales; family Flavobacteriaceae; genus Polaribacter; species Polaribacter sp. NJDZ03. Next base: position 3,534,321 of record NZ_CP079195.1, on the reverse strand, counting down.
CTCCTTTTAAATAGTAGATTCCTTCTGAACTAACATCACCTACATATCTACTAGAATTTGGTAACTCATCTACATAAAAAGTTTCTACATTAAAGTTTTTACCAATTCTTACAATTGTTTTTGCAGGTGTACTTAATGATCCCCAAATGTATCCATCTGCAGGATTATACCCTACTGCGTTAATAGATCCAGGGGTAATATCTTCTTTTACAATATAAGAACTTCCAGAAGCTAAATCTAAAGCATAAATATCATTCCTTTGAAATAAATATGCATTATAATCACAATTAAAAGGTTCTTCTTGTGCTTTTAAAGAAAGCGTAGTTATTATAACCAATAAAAAGGTTATTAACTTAAAATGTTTAGGTAGTTTTGATTCCATCTGTCAGTATTTTTAACAAAAGTATTTTATTTTAAAAAAAAATACTCTTTTGGGGGGTTAATGGCGCTAAAGTGTAGACCAACACTAATATATGAAAAGATAAAGGTTTAACCAAAACTTAATTATATTATAAAAGCCACATTAAAAATGTGGCTTTTATAGATATTTTAAATAAAATAAGGAATACTTAGTCTACATTGTCATGTAAAAAAGAATTATTAGATTTAAAACTAATTTCATCGGTATTCTTTTGAATAGATGTTTTTGTACTACTAATAGGACTATTTGTATCTAAATTTATCCCTAACCTTTTATAAGCTGGCTGACGCTCAATTTCATCAATGTTCTTATTCATTTGATCATTGAATTTATAATTGAAACCTTTCATTGTTTTACGTCTCTCTTCAGCTCTCTTTTGCAATTCAGTAATTGTTAAATCTAAAGGAGAAACTTCTTCACTTTGCGTTTCTATTTGGTTTACTTGTGCCTGAGGAGTTCTTGTTTTTAATTCAAAATTAATTTCCTCTTCAGCAACTTTTCGCTCTACCATACCAGAACTTTTACCAATAGTTGGCTGCGCATCAAAATCTTCTAAAACATAACGCTTTTCTACCACTTTTCTCTCAAAAACAACCTCTTCTGCCTGTATCGCTTCAACCTCCTTAATTTTTGGAGTTTCTACTTCTGCCTGTGGTTTTAAGGGTAAATCAAATAATAAATTAGGTTCAACTGCTTTTAATTCTTCTACAACTTGTATTTCTTGAACTGGAGTTATGTCTGTAATAACAAAATCATCTTCAGAGGCAACTTCTACTTCAACATCATCATAAACAACTGCCATATTTACAATTTCATTGGTAGTTTTAACCAAGTTTGTTTTTGGCACCACTACTTCCTCTTCTAAAGAATGAACTACTTTTTCCTCTACAGCACTTGTTAGTGGCTCGTTTAAAGAAGGCGCTTTTGTAATTGTTTTTTCACTAAAATCATAGGTAGCTTTTTGCTCATCTTCAAGGGTGTGCACAATTTTTTTTACTTCCGTATTTGTAATTGTACTTTGTTGATCTGCAGCAAAACCTGTAGCAACAATAGTAACAGCAATTGCATCACCTAATTCTTCATCTTCTCCAATACCCATAATAATATTGGCATCATAACCGGCTTCATCTTGTATATAATCGTTTATTTCACCAATTTCATCTAAAGTTACCTCATTAGTACCAGATACAATTAACAACAATACATTCTTTGCTCCTGTAATTTTATTATCATTTAATAAAGGAGAATCTAATGCTTTAATAATAGCTGTTTTAGCTCTAGTCTGACCTTCTTCTTTTGCAGAACCCATAATTGCAGTTCCACTATTAGAAAGTACAGTTTTAGCATCATGTAAATCTATATTTTGTTTATAGTGATGCGTAATTACCTCTGCAATTCCACGAGAAGCTGTAGATAAAACCTCATCTGCTTTAGAGAAACCAGCTTTAAAACCAAGGTTTCCGTAAACTTCACGAAGTTTATTATTGTTTATAACAATTAGAGAATCAACATTTTGGCGCAATTGATCAATTCCTAACTGAGCTTGTTTAGCACGTCTTCTACCTTCAAAGGCAAAAGGCATCGTAACAATACCTACAGTAAGCACATCCATATCTTTTGCAATTTTTGCAATAATAGGAGCTGCTCCTGTACCAGTACCACCCCCCATACCAGCAGTAATAAATACCATTTTGGTTTGGGTATTTAGCATTTGCTGAATTTCTTGCATACTTTCTTTAGCTGCTTGTGCACCCACTTCTGGATTTGCACCTGCACCTAAACCAGAAGTTAAACTTACTCCTAATTGAATTTTATTAGGAACAGGACTGTTTTCTAAAGCCTGTGCATCTGTATTACAGATTACAAAGTCTACTCCTTTAATTTGTTGTGTAAACATGTGGTTTACTGCGTTGCTACCGCCTCCACCAACTCCAATTACTTTAATTGTGTTAGATTGTGTCTTAGGCATGTCAAATGAAATGTTATCGAATTCTGCGCTCATAATAACCGATATATTGTTTATTATTATTTTTTTGATTTTTGTTCTCTTTTCTTAATCTCAATCTTTATTCTGCGTTGTCCAAAAAATCTTTTAAACTTTCTGTAAACTTTTCAAAAAACGACTTCTTTTTTGGTTTAGGTCTTGGAACTGGTTCCGGTTCTCGTTCCTCTTCAATGGGTTCTTCTGCTTTAGTCTCAATTGAATCTTGTACCACAGGTTGTTCTACCTCAGGTTCTTCTATAACCTCAACAACAGGTTTTTGTTTTTCTAAACCTTCCATTAATAGACCAACAGTTGTCGCAAAAGCCGGACTAGATAAAAGTTCATCAGATTCTCCTGCCAAATGTTCATTAGGATATCCAATTCTTGCATCCATACCTGTAATATACTCTACCAACTGGCGTAAGTGCTTTAATTGTGCCCCTCCACCTGTTAACACAATACCTGCAATTAGTTTTCCTTTTGCAGTTTCATGTCCATAATTTTTTATCTCTAAATATACATGCTCAATAATTTCTTGAACTCTTGCATGTATAATTCTTGATAAATTTTTTAAAGTAATTTCTTTAGGCTCTCTACCTCTTAAACCTGGTATAGATACTATTTCTGTTTCTTTATTTTCTCCTGGCCATGCAGAACCAAACTTTATTTTTAATAATTCTGCTTGCTTCTCTATAATAGAACAGCCTTCTTTTATATCTTCTGTAATTACATTTCCTCCAAAAGGAATTACAGCTGTATGTCTAATAATTCCATCTTTAAAAATAGCTAAATCTGTTGTTCCTCCTCCAATATCAATCAATGCAACTCCTGCTTCTTTTTCTTCCTGACTTAACACTGCATTTGCAGATGCCAAAGGTTCTAAGGTTATTTCACTTAAACCTAAACCTGCACTTTTAACACAACGCCCAATATTTCTAATAGAAGAAACTTGCCCAACAACTACATGAAAATTCGCTTCTAAACGACCTCCATACATACCTATTGGCTCTTTAATATCTGCCTGAGAATCTACTTTATATTCTTGTGGTAAAACATGAATAATTTCTTCTCCTGGCAACATTACTAATTTATGAACCTGGTTTATTAAGTCATCAATATCATTTTCATCAATTACCTCATCTGCATTATTTCTTGTAATATAATCACTGTGATGTAAACTACGAATATGTTGCCCAGCAATACCTACAACAACTTCATGAATCTTAACACCAGAAACACTTTCTGCCTCTTCTACTGCTTGCTGAATAGACTGTATGGTTTGCGTAATATTACTTACAACCCCACGTTTAACACCTAAACTTTTAGCTTTACCGATTCCTATAACTTCAATCTTGCCATATTCATTCTTACGACCAATCATTGCTGCGATTTTGGTTGTACCAATATCTAAACCAATTGCTATTTTATTGTTCTCCATTTTGATTTATTTTGCGCACACAACTTGGTTGTGATATTTTAAATTAATCGTTTTGTATTCTTCAATCGTTTTATCTTCAAATGTCTTGTTATAAAACGCTTTTAACTTCTTAAATTTCACATCAATTTCAGATAATTTTCCAAAATCAATTTTATAATTTCCACTTCTCACGGAAAATTGATACTCACCATCGTCAAATTTCTCTATTCCCACGACTTCTTTTCGCAAAAAATCATCCTCTAAAATAAAGGATATTAATGGTAATATTTCTTTAACTTCCTCCTCTTTTTTAACACCAGAAACCAGCATTACTCTTGCTGAAAAATTACTAGATAAAGGTATCTTTACACCTTGTTTATCAACATAATAAGAATCTTTTTTATTTATAATTCTTGCAACAGGTGTACGCTGTTTTATGATTGTTTTTAGGGTGCCCGATATGGTTAAAAATACTGCTGCATTTTCAACATAAGGGTTTTCAGAAACCGTTTTTTCCAAACTGTATAAATTTATCACAGATTTCGCTTGGTTTTTCACAGTTGTATCATTTTGTATTAACAATTTATCAACCATAGAATGTGTTAAAAATTGATTGTCTCCAGCCTCAAATTCTATAATAATATCTGTTACTTTTTTATTCAAATTTCTTTTTTCAGAAAAACTAGATAAAAAGCCCAAACCACCTATTAACAAAAGGAATGCTATGTATTTAAAAAACTTCTTAAACTTCATTTTCCATCGCTTTTAAAAGTTCTTTTTCTACTTCATTTACCATCACTCCAATATCTCCCGCACCTAACATTACAACTACTTTTGCTGATGAATTATTAATATCTTTTATTAAATTATTTTTTTTAGTCAGTTTTTTATTCTTACAAACAACTTTATTTAATAACCATTCAGAGTCTACTCCGGCAATTGGTTCTTCTCTTGCAGGATAAATATCTAACAATAAAACCTCATCGAATTTTGATAATGCAGATGCAAAATCTTCAATAAAATCTTTTGTTCTAGAAAACAAATGTGGCTGAAAAACAACCAACACTTTTTCGTTAGGGTACATTTCTCTAACAGAACTCTCTACAGCATTTATTGCTGTTGGATGATGTGCATAATCATCAATCAATACAAAATCATTTGTTTTGATTTTATACGAAAATCTTCGTTTTACTCCTTTAAAAGTTGATAATCGTTCTTTAATTACCGATAACGAAATTCCATAAACATCTGCCATAGCTATTGCCGCCAATGCATTCATCACATTATGCTGACCTGGTAAATGAAATTCAATATTTTTTATTTCTGATGAAGGTGTTTTCACATCAAAAATATATTTACCGCTTTCTATTTTTAAATTGAATGCGACATAATCTGCAGCTTCATTAACAGCATACGTCAAGCCCTCTAAAGGCAAGCCTTTTGCAACAATTAACGTGTTTTCTACTTTGTTCGTAAACTCAACAAACGATTCGTTTAAAGCTTCTGAGTCTCCATAAATATCTAAATGATCTGCATCCATAGAGGTTACACATGCAATATTAGGACTCAGTTTTAAGAAAGATCGATCAAACTCATCTGCTTCTACAACGCTTACTTTATCATCCCCTAAAATTAGGTTAGAATTATAGTTTTCTGCAATTCCACCTAAAAAGGAAGTCGCATTAACTGTATTCATAATATGACCTAAAATAGCAGAAGTCGTAGTTTTACCATGTGTCCCCGCAACCGCTAAACAGAAAGTTGTTTCCGTTATTTTCCCTAAAATTTCAGCTCTTTTTAAAACTGTAAAGCCATTATCTAAAAAATAACTTAGTTCAGCATGATTTTTAGAAACGGCAGGCGTATACACTACCAACGTTTTTTTACTATCTAAAAATGAAATAGGAATATTTTTTACAGCATCTTCAAAATGAATTTCAGCACCCAAATCTTCTAAATCTAAAGTAATTTGAGTTGCAGTTTTATCATAACCAGCCACACTTTTCCCATTAGACGCAAAGTAACGAGCAATTGCACTCATTCCTATGCCTCCAATTCCGACAAAATAAATATAAGCCCATCCTAAATCCTTCCCAAAGGGAAGGACTTGCTCACTGTTATGTATTTTTCTATTTATCAATTTTACTATTTAAATATTTATATCTCTTTATTTTCAAATTTTCACTTCGCTTTCTCTCACAGATTTCACAATCATATTTCTTCCCTTTGGGAAGATTAAGATGGGCTATTTAATAATTTTTCTACTTCATTAACAATAGCTGTTGTTGCTCCTGGAAGCGCTAATTCTTTTATATTTTCAGATAAATTACTTTGTTTTCCTTTATCTTTTAATAATGTTTCAAAAACGATTGGAAACGACTCTAATTCACTTTCTTTTAACAAAATTGCACCATGTTTATCTGCAATTGACTTTGCATTTTTTGTTTGATGATCTTCCGAAACATTTGGTGAAGGAATAAACAATACCGGCTTACCTACAATACACAATTCTGAAACCGAACTTGCACCTGCTCTAGAAATAATAATATCCGATGCAGCGTAGGCAAAATCCATTCTATTTAAAAACTGATACACCTGAACACCTTCTATTTCGTTGAATTTTTTATATTCTTCAAAATATAATTTACCACATTGCCAAATAACCTGAACGCCTTGTTTTTTAAAGAATTCTAGATTAGCTTCTACCAATTGATTAATTTTTCTTGCTCCTAAACTACCTCCTAAAACTAAAATAGTTTTTTGCTCTTTTTCTAATTTAAAAAACAGTTTTCCTTCGGCTGTTTTAGAATGAATAGATAATAAATCTTGACGAACAGGGTTTCCTGTTTTTACAATTTTATCAGCAGGAAAAAAACGTTCTAAATTATCATAAGCAACACAAATTTTGTGCGCTTTTTTACTTAATAATTTATTGGTAATTCCAGGAAACGAATTCTGTTCTTGTATTAAAGTAGGAATCCCTTTTCTATTAGCCATTATTAAAGTTGGCCCACTTGCAAAACCACCTGTACCAATTGCTACATCTGGTTTAAATTTTCTAATAATCTTAGAAGCATTCCATAAACTACTGATCAACTTAAAAGGAAAAGACAAATTGTCTATAGTTAACCTTCTTTGTATTCCAGAAATCCACAATCCTTTTATTTCATATCCCGCTTGCGGAACTTTTTCCATTTCCATTTTATCCTTTGCGCCTACAAATAAAAATTTTGCATTTGGGTAACGCAACTTTAATTCGTTTGCAATAGCAATAGCAGGATAAATGTGTCCTCCTGTACCTCCTCCAGAGATTAATATATTAATCGAGTGTTTCATGAAGTATGTTTAAAGGGTTATCATCTAAAATATCTTCTTCTGTTTCTTCTTTGGAAGCACTTACACTTAAAATCATCCCTAATGCAAAACAGGTCATCCAAATAGAAGTACCACCACTACTAATTAGCGGTAAAGTTTGCCCCGTTACCGGGAATAAATTAGTTGCAACTGCCATATTTATGGAAGCTTGAAAAATGATTGGAAGTCCAACTCCCAACACTAACAACGTGCCAAAAATTGTAGTTGTTTTTCTAATGACTACAAAAATTCTAAACAGTAAAATAAAATAGATGGATACTATTAAAAATCCACCAACTAAGCCATATTCTTCTACAATTATTGCAAAAATAAAATCTGATGTAGATTGTGGTAAAAAATTCTTTTGAACACTTTTACCCGGACCAACACCAAATGTTTCTCCCATAGCAATTGCTATTTTTGCTTTCTCTACTTGATATTGCTCCTTGCCGTCATCATCAGAAAAACTAGCGATTCTGTTTTCCCAAGTTTGCACTCTATTTGGCATTAAATCTGGAAATGCTTTGGCTGCTAAAATAAAAATTAACAACAAACCAATTCCTGCTCCTATTATAAATCCTAAGTACTTAACTGGATAACCACCAATAAAAGTTACAATTAAAATCATGGTAAAAATAATGGCTGTTGTAGAAAAGTTTGCTGGTAAAATTAAGACTAAAACAACTGCAACTGGCAACCATAATTGCCATAAACTATCTTTAAAACCAATTGTGTTATCCTTATTCTTAGACAAATACCTTGCTACATAAACCATTAACACTAAACCTGCCAAAGTAGAGGTTTGAAAACCAATTCCTCCAATACTAATCCATCTACTTGCATTTGCTCCCCCAATTGTTGTACCCTGAGACAGCGTATAAATCAATAAAAAGACAATTACAGGAAGCATGATAACTGAGCCACCAGAGAAAAATCGATAAGGCACTTTGTGAACTCCGTAAATAATAGCAAAACCCATTATTAACAACACAATATGCTTTATCAAATACCCAAAAGAAGAACCAGAACCAACAACATACTCCAAGTTTGTGCTTGCGCTATAAACTGGCATAAATGAGAATATTGCCAAAATAGCAACAATTGCCCAAATGGTTTTATCTCCTTTTATATATTGAAAAATGGTTTTCATTAAATAGTACTTAAATTTCTAAAATATTAAACTTTACCTTATAATTATACGCATAAATAATTACACGAATAAACAATTTTTATAAACTTCTTACTGCCTTCTTAAATTGACGACCTCTATCTTCATAATTATCAAACAAATCGAAACTTGCACATGCTGGCGACAATAAAACAGCTTCTCCACTTTCTGCTAATTTGTGAGATACTTTTACAGCTTCTTCTGCCCCTGCAGTTTCTACTATAATATCTACCACATTACCAAAAGTGTTTTTAATTTTATCGTTATCAATACCTAAGCAAACAATTGCTTTTACTTTTTCTCTTACCAAAGGCAACAAATCATTATAATCGTTCCCTTTATCTACACCACCAACAATCCAAACAGTGGTTTTCTCCATGCATTCTAACGCATAATACGTTGCGTTTACATTAGTAGCTTTAGAATCATTTATATACTCTACGCCTCTAACTTTTGCTACATTTTCTAAGCGATGCTCTGCTCCTTCAAAATCTTCTAAACTCTCTATTATAACTTGCTTTCTAGCTTTTAACAATTGAGCTGCCATAGTAGCTGCCATAGCATTTTTTGTATTGTGTTTTCCTTTTACTGATAAAGTTGATAACGGCATGTTAATTTTGTCTTTATTTATATTGATAATAATATTGTTGTCTTTGATATACGCTCCATACTCTAATTCTTTTTCAAGCGAAAACGGAACTAATTTCGCGCTTGTTTTATGTTCTTTTAACCAATTATTGATTGCCTCATCATCTGCATCATAAATTAAATAATCGGTTGCTGTCTGATTCTTTGTGATTCTAAATTTTGAATCTATATATTTATTAAAATCGTATTCGTACCTATCTAAATGATCTGGTGTAATATTTGTTAAAATTGCAATATGACTATTAAAATTTTCTATTCCGTCTAACTGAAAACTACTTAATTCTAACACATAGTTTTCATAAGATTCTTCAGCTACTTGTTGCGCAAAACTGTCTCCAATATTACCTGCAACACCTACATTTAATCCTGCTTTCTTTAAAATATGATGCAGTAATAATGTGGTCGTTGTTTTTCCATTAGAACCTGTAATCCCTACAATTGTTGCGGCTGTAAACTGCGCTGCAAATTCAATTTCTGAAATAACAGGAATTGAATTTTCTTTTAATTGCTGAATTAAAGCAACCGTATCTGGAATTCCAGGACTTTTCATCACTACATCTGCATTTAAAATTTTGCTTTCTGTATGCTGATTTTCCTCAAAATCGATCTCGTTATTTAAAAGAACTTCTTTATACTCTTTTGCTATTTTATTTTTATCTGAAACAAAGATCTCGTATCCCTTTTGTTTACCTAAAAGCGCTGTACCAACACCACTTTCTCCTCCACCAAGAATTACAAGTCTTTTCATTTATCTTAATTTTAAAGTAACAATTGTAAATACTGCTAGTAAAATTCCTACAATCCAAAAACGGACTACAATTTTACTTTCGTGATAATTTAATTTTTGATAATGATGATGTAAAGGCGCCATTTTAAAAATTCTTCTTCCTTCTCCAAACTTCTTTTTTGTGTATTTAAACCAAGAAACTTGCATAATTACAGAAAGGTTTTCCACCACAAATATTCCTGCTAAAATTGGCAACAATAATTCCTTACGAATGGCAATTGCAATAACCGCTATAATTCCACCAATTGTTAAACTTCCCGTATCTCCCATAAAAACCTGAGCTGGATAGGTATTGTACCACAGAAAACCAATTAACGCTCCTGCAAACGCCAATATAAAAACAGTCATTTCTCCAGAATCTGGTATGTACATAACATCTAAGTAATCTGCAAAAATGATATTCCCAGAAACCCATGCAAACACCGCTAAGGTTAACACTATTATGGCAGATGAACCGGTAGCTAAACCATCAATTCCATCTGTTAAATTGGCACCATTTGAAATTCCTGTCACAATAAAAACAGTTACAAAAATGAAAACAATCCATCCATACTTCTCGTATCCATCACCTAAAAAACTGAAGGCTTTCGAATACTCTAACTCATTGTCTTTAAAAAATGGAACCGTAGTCTTAGTAGATTTATGCGCTTCTCCAAAAACAATTTTTCGTCCATCCTTATTTACTATTTGCTGCTCTTTTGGTAATTGCTCTTTTATGGTAACTCCATCATTAAAATATAACATAGAACCTACAATAACACCTAAACCAACCTGACCTAAGACTTTAAACTTACCGCTTAAACCGCCTTTATCTTTTTTGAAAACTTTTATATAATCGTCTAGAAAACCAATTAATCCCATCCAAACGGTAGTAATAATTAATAAAATTACATAGACATTATCTAATTTAGCTAATAACAAAACCGGAATTAATGTTGCTAAAATGATAATAACACCTCCCATTGTTGGCGTACCCGTTTTTTGTTTCTGCCCATCTAAACCTAAATCTCTTACAGTTTCTCCTACTTGCTGGTTTCTTAAAAAATCTATAATTCTTCTACCATAAATTGTTGAAATTAATAATGATAAAATAAAAGCTCCCGCTGCTCTAAATGTGATAAACTGAAACAATCCAGCACCAGGGAAATCCATTATATTTTTTAAATATTCAAATAAATAATATAGCATTCTTAATTATTTTTTAATTGCTTGAAACAGTTCTTTACTTCTTCTAAATCATCAAAATGAGTTCTCACTCCATTAATTTCTTGATAATTTTCATGTCCTTTTCCTGCTATTAGTATAATATCTCCACTTTCAGAAAACTTACACGCAGTTTTTATTGCTTGTCTTCTGTCTAAAATTGACAATGTTTTTTTATAATTTTCAGCAGCAATACCTACTTCCATTTCATCTAAAATAGTCTGTGCGTTTTCCGTTCTAGGATTATCTGATGTAAAAATCGCCTGACTACTTAACTGAGAAGCAATATGTGCCATTTTTGGTCTTTTAGTAACATCTCTGTCGCCACCACAACCAACAACTGTTATCAGTTTTTCATTACCAGTTCTAATATCATTAATGGTTTCTAGTACATTTTTTAAAGCATCTGGCGTATGTGCATAATCTACAATTGCCGTAACTCCATCTTCTGATATAACATACTCAAAACGACCACTTACATTTTCTAACTGACTGATAATTGTTAAAATTTCTAATTTCTCTAATCCTAACAATTCTGCTGTTGCAAAAATTGCTAATAAGTTAGATGCGTTAAACTGACCGATTAACTTAGTCCAAACTTCTGTTTCATTTATTTTTAAAAGTGTACCCGAAAACTGCTTCTCTAAAATCTTAGCTTTATAATCTGCTAATGTTTTTAAAGCATAAGTCACTTTTTTTGCTTTCGTATTTTGCAACATAAAGTCGCCATTTTTATCATCGATATTGGTAAGCGCAAATGCAGATTTAGGCAATGAGTCAAAAAACACTTTCTTTACATCCCTGTATTCTGCAAACGTTTTATGATAATCTAAATGATCGTGCGATAGGTTTGTAAAAATTCCACCAGCAAACGTTAATCCCTCTGTTCTTTTCTGATGAATTCCATGAGAACTCACTTCCATAAAACAATAATCTACACCTGCATCAATCATTTTATCTAAATAACTGTTGATAGTCACAGAATCTGGAGTTGTATGCGTTGCTTTAAACTCAACATCATCAACCAAAATTTTTACTGTTGAAAGCAAACCTACTTTATAACCTGCTTTTTTAAATAATTGATACAAAAGTGATGCGATCGTAGTTTTTCCATTTGTACCCGTAACACCTACTAAAGGCATCTTTTTTGACGGATTTTCATAAAAATTAGACGCCATTATCGCCAAAGCAACATTCGCATCTGCAACCTGAATATATGTAATTCCTGTTTTTTTATCCGCAGGAAAATCTTCACAAATAATTGCAACTGCACCTAAACTAATGGCTTTTTCAATATATAAATGACCATCTACTGAAACTCCCTTTTGAGCAATAAAAACGTCATTCTTTTCAATTTTTCTAGAATCGAAAACAACAGCATTTATATCAATATTTGTACCTCCAAATACTTGATCAATAGCAACCTGATATAATATGTCTTTTAAATTCTTCAGTTTATGAAAGTTTTAAAATAATGGTTCGTCCTTTAACTAATTTCTCTCCTTTTCTTAGTGATTGAGACTTCACTTTACCAACACCTGTAAACTGTACCTTTAATCCGATGTTTTCTAACAAAGCCAAAGCATCCATACCAGACATCCCTCTAACATCTGGAACCTCTTGATACTCCTTATTTATTTCTTTATCAAAATCTAAATACTCTTTATCTATAGCTGCAAATTCTATTTTATCATCCACAGATTGATTATCTATAGGAGTTGTTGTATAAATCTTCTGTGCAATTTCCTTAAAAACAGGTCCAGCAACTGTTGCCCCGTAATATCCTTTCTTTTTCTTTGGGTCATGAATAACTACAATACAAGAGTATTTTGGATTATCCGCAGGAAAAAAACCAGCAAAAGAAGCTACATAACGTTTACTTGAATAAAAACCGCCTTCCCACTCACCTTTACTATTTTTAGTTCTAGGAACATATTTTTTAGCAGTACCGGTTTTACCAGCCATAGAAAAATTAGGAGAATAAATACCTCTACCCGTACCTTTTTCCACTACGTTTTCCAATACCTTTTTTAACTTACTTAAAGTCTCATCAGAAGCTATTTTCGGATTTAAAACCTCTGTTTTAAAAACCTTTTCAACCTTATCTTCTTTTCTTAATTCTTTTACAAATCTTGGTTTTACCATTACACCATTGTTTGCAATAGCATTATAAAACATTAACGTTTGCATTGGTGTTATAGAAATACCATATCCCCAAGACATCCATTCTAATGAAATTTTACTCCATTCTTTATCTTTTGGATTTGGTATGTAAGGTTTCCCTTCTCCTTTTATCTGAAAACCAATTGGTTTTGTAAAACCGTATTCAGCTATTTTATCATAAAACCTTTGAGGATTTTTATCATAATATTTCTGAATCACTTTTACCACACCAACATTAGAAGAAACCTCTAAAATTCGTCCAACAGAAATCTTACCATAACCACCGTGATGAGAATCTTCTACTTTTCTTCCATTTATAAAAATTCTACCTTTTTCTGTATCTATAACCGTAGACGTATCTACAACCTTATCATCTAACGCAATCATCATGCTCGCTAACTTAAAAGTAGAACCAGGCTCATGACTTTCCCAAACGGCATAATTTCTTTTCTCGTAATACGTTCCTTTAGAAGTTCTTCCTAAATTAGAAATTGCTTTAATCTCTCCAGTCGCAGTTTCCATAACCACCGCACAACCATGTTCTGCTTCAAAATACTCTAACTTATCTAACAAAGCATGATGCGTAATATCCTGAATATTAACATCTATGGTTGTTATAATATCATGCCCATCAACAGGCTCTCTTTCATTTACATCATTTATTGGTTTCCACTGATTTTTAGCAATTTTCTGCTTCCATCTTAAACCATTTTGACCTTGCATATAATCTGCAAAAGCACCTTCTATCCCTGCTTCACCTCTAAAATCATCATACCCAATAGTACGTTCTGCAATTTTACCAATAGGATGTGCTCTTACCGTTTTGTGCTCTGCAATAAAACCACCGCTATACACACCTTTATTAAAAATAGGAAATTCTTTAACCTTCAAATAATCTGTATACCCTACATTTCTAGCAATTAACAAATACCTGTTTCTTCTCTTTTTTGCAGTTCTTAATTTATTTTGATAATAGTAAGGCGTTTTACCAAACATACCAGAAAGAGCCTTAGACAGCGCTACAAAGTTTTTCTCAAAAACCTCACTATCTACAACAACCACATCCATTCTAATTGTAAATTTAGACATAGAAGTAGCCAACAAATTACCATCTGCCGCATAGACATTTCCTTTATTAGCGTAAATAGTATCTTGCCTGATAGTTAATTCTGTTGACAGTTTTCTATACTTATCTCCCTCCGTATGTTGAATGGAAAAAATACGAAACACAATAGCCAACAAAAACAGCGTCATAAAAGCAGCTACTATGTAGAATTTGGTAAGTATGCTTTTTTTCTGAGTTGCCAATTTTATTAATCTTTAATGGTTACTTTTATTTTTTTGGGAGGGGATTTTAAAGGCTCTAAACCTCTTGCTTTTGCTTTTTCTCTGATACTCGACTCCATTTTCATTCTCATTAAAATAGTACCAGTATCCACATACACTGCTCTTAACTCTCTTTTCTCTTTATTCATCTTTGAAATCTGAATAACTTTTCGTTCTGCTCTATGTGCACTTGTTATCATAATTAACAACAATGCAACTACAAAAATGATAATTCGCCAATTATTAAAAGCGGCATCATCTGTAAGAAAACTTCCTCTCAGAAAATCGTAGACTCCTTTTTTAACTTTAGACATTTTACTTTCTTAAAGCTGCTATCCTTAACTTAGCACTACGAGCTCTATTATTTAGTTTAATTTCTTGCGCCGTAGGCACAATCAACTTCCCTACTTTTTGCATTGGCTCATTACTTCTACCAAAAACATCTTTCTCTAATTCTCCTTTAAACAAACCTGTTCTTATAAATCTTTTCACTAGTCGATCTTCTAAAGAATGGTAAGAAATTACACTTAATCGGCCATCTTCTTTCAACAAATTAGGCATCTGCTCTAAAAACTCTTTTAAAACATCTAATTCCTCATTTACTTCTATTCGAATTGCCTGAAATATTTGTGCAATTATTTTATGTTCTTTTGCTTTTGGCAAATACTTTTGTAATACTTTTCTTAACTGAAAACTTGTATCTATTTTCTCTTCTTGTCTTTTCTCTACAATTGTTTTTGCTATATTTCTAGAATTTCTCAACTCTCCATATAAAAACAATATTTCCGCTAATTTTTCTTCGGAATATGAATTGACAATCTCTTTAGCTGATGTTCTAGATTTCTGATTCATTCTCATATCTAAATCACCATCAAAACGAGTAGAAAAACCTCTTTCCGCTTCATCAAATTGATGAGAAGAAACACCTAAATCGGCCAAAACACCATCTACTTTTCGAACACCATTAAACCTTAAAAATCTTGATATATATCTAAAATTCTCAGGTATTAAAACAAAACGTTCATCATCAATTACATTTCCTAAAGCATCTGGATCTTGATCAAAACCAAACAATTTCCCGTTAGCACCCAATCTTTTCAAAATTTCTCTTGAATGTCCTCCGCCACCAAACGTAACATCTACATAAACACCGTCTTCTTTAATAGCTAACGCATCTACACTTTCTTGCAATAAAACTGGATTATGATAATTCATCTAATTCTGTATTTCCCATTACCTCTTCAGCCAAATCAGCAAAATCATCTGCCGCATCATCAATGGCTTTTTCATACTTCTCTTTATCCCAAATTTCAATGATATTCACTGAAGAAGACATTACTACTTGTTTTTTAATACCCGCAAACTCAAACAAGTCTTTCGGTATTAAAATTCTACCACTAGCGTCTAATTCTACCATCTTTACTCCTGCTGTAAATCTTCTAATAAAATCATTATTCTTTTTATTAAACCTGTTAAGTTTGTTGATTTTTTCCATCATCAAATTCCACTCTTTCATTGGATACAACTCTAAACACGGTTGAAAAACAGCTCTTTTCACCACAAAACCATCTTGTAACACAGAATCCAGTTGCTTTTTAAAGGCTGATGAAAACATCAATCTTCCCTTAGCATCTGATTTACACTCATATGTACCGATTAGGTTTATCACTCTTAAAATATATTAATTGAAGTCAAAAATATGTAAATTTTACCACTTTTTACCACATTTTACCACTTTGTTAATAAATAACGCTTTTATTAACAATTCATTGCAATTAGAACCCATTTTATTTTAAAAATAGTCCTTTACGAAAACGATATTTATTTCGCAAAAAAGAATTACATTTGCTTCTAAGCCAATTAAAAATTTAATGACTGATAAGTTAACAGAGGAAGGGAAATTTACATATGCAGAAGCTGGAGAAGGACCTGTAATCATTATTTTACACGGATTAATGGGTGCTTTGAGTAATTTCGACTCAACATTTGATCATTTTTCCAATAACGGATATAAGGTTTTAATACCTGAATTACCATTATACTCATTACCCCTTATAAAAACAAATGTTAAAAACTTAGCAAAGTTTTTAAAGGAGTTTTTAGAACATAAAAAAGTAGAACACGCCATTCTTTTAGGGAACTCTCTAGGAGGGCACATTGCATTATATTTTACAAAACATTACCCACAAAAAGTAAGTGCACTTGTACTTACCGGTAGTTCTGGTATGTATGAAAAAGCGATGGGAGATAGTTTTCCTAAAAGAGGAAACTACGAATATATAGAGCAAAAAGCTAGAGAAGTTTTTTACGACCCAGCTATTGCAACTAAAGAATTAGTAGACGATGTTTACAGTACTGTTAATGACAGAATGAAAGCTTTAAAAACTTTATCTATTGCCAAAAGTGCCATAAGACATAATATGGCTAAAGATTTACCCGATATGAAACATCCAACATGTTTAATTTGGGGAAAACAAGACGGTGTAACACCACCTGAGGCAGCAGAAGACTTTCATAAACTTTTATCGAACTCAGAATTATTCTGGATAGATAAATGTGGACATGCAGCAATGATGGAGAAACCAGAAGAATTTAACAACATTCTTCACGCTTGGCTTACTTCTAAAAACATATAATTCTCACTTAGAGAAATTTCAATAAAAAGACACCCCAGTATAATGAAAATTAGATCTGCAGATTTTGTAATGAGTAATAGTAATGTTACGAATGCTCCAAAAGAAAGAATGCCAGAATATGCATTTATAGGACGTTCTAATGTTGGTAAATCTTCATTAATTAACATGTTAATGGAACGTAAAGATTTAGCAAAAATTTCTGGAAAACCTGGAAAAACACAACTTATTAATCATTTTAAAATTAATGAAGAGTGGTTTTTAGTAGATTTACCTGGTTACGGTTATGCTAAAGTTTCAAAAAAGAAAAGAACTATTTTTCAGTTTTTTATAGAAAACTACTTCAAAGAAAGAGAACAACTAGTATGTACTTTTGTTTTAATTGATTCTAGACACGATCCTCAAAAAATTGATTTAGAGTTCATGAAATTTTTAGGCGAAAACCAAATTCCGTTTTGTATTGCTTTTACCAAAGCAGACAAATTAGGAAGCTCTAAAATAAACAAGCAAATTACTTCTTATAAAAAGAAATTATTAAACACTTGGGAAACGCTTCCAATGTCTTTTATTACTTCTTCTTCTACCGGACTTGGTAGAGAAGAGTTTTTAAATTTTATTGATGGAGTGAATAAAGATGTTGCTAAAGATTTTAAATAATCAAAAATGCATTCTACTAAAGAAAATTTACAAATTTTATTTGAAGACAACCACATTATCATTGTAAATAAACGCGCAGGCGATATTACACAAGGTGATAAAACAGGTGATAAACCTTTAAGTGATGTTGTAAAAGAATACATTAAGGACAAGTACGACAAACCTGGAAACGTATATTTGGGTGTTGTGCATAGATTAGACAGACCCACTTCTGGTATTATTATTTTTGCGAAAACGTCTAAATCTCTAGAACGTCTTAATAAGATGCTACGAGAAAAAACAATTAATAAAACCTATTGGGCAGTTGTAAAAAACCATCCGAAGAAAGAAAAAGACACCTTAATTAATTTCTTAAAAAAGAACCCGAAGAATAATAAATCTACGGCATACCCTAAAGAAATTGATGGTAGCAAAAAAGCGATTCTTCATTATGCCGTTATTAAAAAACTAGATAATTACTCCTTAATAGAGGTAGATTTAGAAACCGGAAGACACCACCAAATTAGATCGCAATTATCTAATATTGGCTGTCCTATAAAAGGAGATTTAAAATACGGATTTGACAGAAGCAACAAAGATGGAAGTATTCATTTGCATGCTCGTAGAATTCAATTTATACATCCAGTCACAAAAGAACAAATTACCGTTACAGCACCGACTCCGAAAGAAGTTATTTGGAACGCCTGTTTGTAATTTATCATTCTTAAAACACCTCTAATTGTCATTTTTAACTCCAATTGTCATTTCGAGGCTAGGAGAAATCTCATAGCAATGATAACAAACACCTACCTAATTTTATGGGATTTCCTATAAGGATAAAAATAACAAACTGATTGCAAAACAGCATAACAATTGTCATTTCGACGTTAGGAGAAATCTCATAACAGTGATAACAAACACCTACCTAATTTTATATAATTTTCCACTAAGGAAGAAATGACAAACTGATTGCATAACCGCATAACAATTGTCTTTTCGACGATAGGAGAAATCTCATAACAGTGATAACAAGGACCTACCTAACCTTATGGGATTTCTCCCAAAAGGTCGAAATGACAAAACTAAGTGTTTTATTTTTTTCAGATGACCAAGAACAAAAAACTACTCCATCGGCTTAAAAATCAACACATTTTTACTTTGTTCAATTTCAGCTTGATTTAGTTTCATTTTTACAAATTTCCCTTCTAAGTATTTTTTAGTTTGATTTTTGTAATACCTACTAAACACATTACCAGATTGCCCGGTAGGTATAATTGCTAAACTATTTTCTACATCAGAAAAATCGATAATCCTTCTTGTAGATGGTCCCGCAGCTACTTTATAATACCCCGTACTATCTAGTTTAAAAATCTGATTATTTATCACTTCATTCCCACCAATAGTTTCATAAGGACCTAAGTTAAACAGTTTTCGCAACAATCCGCCTGCTTTACCTATTGCATGCTCATACTCTACTGAGATCACTCTGTTCCAAGTCCAATTTTCTACATTTTCACCTAACTGATTTTGTAAAAATGAAAAAGCACTTTTATAAGACGCTTGTATAATATCACTTTTCGTTTCAACCTTATCTTTCGTAGCAATATTATCCCACCAAACAGAATGCTCTCTATTGAGTTGATTTGGCAATACTTCATCCTGCAATTGAGAATTGATAAACAACTCGAAACTATCACCCAATTCATCTTTATAAGTCGCGCTTAAAAACTCATATAAAAAACGATTGTAAATTGTTGGGCCAACAGCTGTTTTTAAATAATTTCCATCCCAATTTTCAAGTACCGAAAATCCTTTTCTTTCCGATGCAGACAAATCAGATTTATCTACACTTTTTAACAAATCACGAATAATATTAGTCACTGTAGAAGACTTCACATCATAAGTCATACTAGCAATATCTTCTTTTGTAAAATCATTCTTTTTATCTAATAATTCTACAATTCTTTTAGCCCTATCCTGCGGCTGATAATAACCAGGATACAATTCTCCTCTTACAGAATCTACTTGATTATTGGCAGAATACACATAATTCCAACTTGGGTTTATAGCTTGCGGATTTTCTTCAAAAGGTAAAAACTCCAAAATCTCATCATTTCCAGAAGCTCCATTTAAATAAGTTTTAGAAGACAAACTGTCTCTTAGTTGATACAATCTTGCCGAAGAAAACCAAGCAATATTATCTTTTGCATCACCATACATTACATTTAAACCTGGTGCGTGAATTCTAGCAACTCCACTTTTAAAATCTTTCATAGAGTTTGCATGAGACATTTTATAAGAAACATCTAACATTTCATTAGGCAGTTGCGTGTACACCCAATTCATGGCAATAGGTCTATCATCTATAATATGTGTTATTAAATTATTCATTATAGGTCCGTGTTTACTTACTTTTACCAGAAAAGTAGTATCCTCTTCATTCTTTATACGAATGGTTTTGTCCCTAAATTCATATTTTTTATAACCTTCTTTGGTTTTATATTCTGCTGCATCCGCAGGATTATTTTCTTCTACATAAAAGTTTAGATCATCATTTGCCAACATGGTTAAACCATAAGCATATTCTCTATTATGTCCTAATAAAGGAAATGGCATTAAAGCAATATTGAATCCATAAATTTCAAAATCGGGTGTTTTTATATGGTTTTGATACCAAACTGAAGGTTGCGAAAACCCAATATGCGGATCGTTTTCAAAAATCACTTTTCCGTTCTTCGTTTTTTCCGGACCTAGAATCCAAGCATTACTACCAATAAAAGGAGAAACAGGTAAATCGTCCATAATGGCAGCTACTGATTTAGAAAATGTAGCTTCAACTTTAGTTGGAATACTTGTTCTGTTAATTGTTAAATACTCATTATTAGTACTCAATAATTCATTTAAATAAGAATCTCCAAGTTTTTCTTTAATCTCAGTTAATAAAGGATCCGTTTTATGAGCAGCTGCAAAACTAAAAGACATATAACCAAAAACATTATAAATATCTTTCATTGTATACTTCTCTTTCTCCACTCCTACCAACGTAAATTCTAAGGGTGTTTTTCCTTCTTCTATATATTGATTTATTCCATCTAAATAAGACTGGGTTAAAATATAAGATTGAGTCGTTTTATCTAGACCAGCAATTGTTACCTCTGCAGCTTCTTCAATTCCTAACCCTCCAAAAAACTGATCTACACTTACCAAGTCTTTTCCAAAAATCTCAGACAATCTTCCGGACGCAATTCTTCGCATTAATTCCATTTGCCACAATCTTTCTTGCGCATGCACATACCCTAAAGCAACATAAGCATCCTCTTCATTTTGAGCATTGATATGCGGCACACCAATATCATCAAAATAAACCGTTACTTCTTCAGAAATATTTTTCAATTCTAACTCCCCAGAGTATTTTGGATGATATGTTTTAGAGTACACCCAAACAGAAACCACCAGCAAGACTACAAGAATTAACAGAATTTTAAAAAAACGTCCTAAAAACTTCATAAAATTGATTTTTTTCAAAGATAACAGAATTATTATTTACAGATAACTACAAAGAAAATGAAAGTAAGTTGTATTTTTGATGAGCAAAATTTTTTATATGAAAAAAATTCAAATGGTTGACCTACAAGGTCAATATCAACAAATAAAAGAAGCTGTAAATTCTTCTATAGAAGAGGTTTTAAATACTTCAGCATACATAAATGGACCTTTAGTTCATGAATTTCAAGCAGATTTAGAAAAATATCTAGGTGTAAAGCACGTAATTCCTTGTGCAAACGGAACCGATGCATTGCAAATAGCAATGATGGGATTAGGTTTAGAACAAGGTGATGAAGTGATTACTGCCGATTTTACTTTTGCAGCAACTGTAGAAGTAATTGCATTGTTAAAATTGACGCCTGTTTTAGTGGATGTAGATGCAGACACGTACAACATAGATATTGAAGCTTTAAAAAGAGCAATTACTCCAAAAACAAAGGCCATTGTACCTGTTCATTTATTCGGACAAGTAGCAAATATGGATGCCGTTATGGAAATTGCAAAAGAGCACAATCTTTTTGTAATTGAAGACAATGCACAAGCAATTGGAGCAGATTACACCTTTAAAGACGGATCAAAAAAGAAAGCAGGTACTATTGGAAACGTAGGAACAACTTCTTTTTTCCCTTCTAAAAATTTAGGTTGTTATGGAGATGGTGGTGCAATTTTTACAAATGATGACGCATTAGCACATACAATTAGAGGAATTGTAAATCACGGAATGTACACACGTTATTACCATGATGTAGTGGGTGTAAATTCTCGTTTAGATTCTATACAAGCCGGAGTTTTAAAAGCAAAATTACCACTTTTAGATACTTATTGTGAAGCAAGAAGAAATGCGGCTCGTTTTTACAACAAAGCATTATCGACTTCAGAACACATTATTACACCTGTAACAAAGTCGAACGCAACACAAAGTTGTGGAGAAATTTGTGATACTTGCGATTGCCATGTTTTTCATCAATATACATTGCAAATTACAAACGGAAAAAGAGATGCATTGCACAAACATTTGTTAGAAATCGGAATTCCAAATGCGATATACTATCCAGTAGCTTTGCATTCTCAAAAAGCGTATACAGATACTCGTTACAACGAAAGTGATTTCCCAGTTACTAATGAGTTGATAAAAACAGTAATTTCTTTACCAATGCACACAGAGCTAGACAA
This sequence comes from Polaribacter sp. NJDZ03, assembly GCF_019263805.1. Classification (NCBI taxonomy): domain Bacteria; kingdom Pseudomonadati; phylum Bacteroidota; class Flavobacteriia; order Flavobacteriales; family Flavobacteriaceae; genus Polaribacter; species Polaribacter sp. NJDZ03. The sequence continues at coordinate 3,511,862 of NZ_CP079195.1, read as the reverse complement.
AGAACAGTTAGAGTTTATTACAAAGACTATTTTAGATTTTGTAAACTAAAAAGGACAGCATTGTTATTTAGAGGAAAAACAACATTGCTATCTTATAATAACCAAACATATTACTGCATTATAATTCCTCTTAATGATGCATAAATAAAACAGAATGAAAAGAATATTAGTTACAGGAGGATTAGGATTTATTGGTTCTCACACCGTTGTAGAATTACAAAACGAAGGTTTTGAAGTAGTAATTATCGATGATTTATCGAACACATCTATCGGTGTACTAGATAACATTACATCTATAACAGGTATTAAGCCAGATTTTCATCAAATCGATTTAAGAATTAAAAGTGATGTAAAAAGCTTTTTCGAAAACAACAAAGTAGACGGTATTATTCACTTTGCTGCTTTTAAAGCGGTTGGAGAAAGCATGCACAAACCTTTAGATTACTACGAAAACAACTTAGGTTCTTTAGTATATTTATTACAAGAAATGAGAGACAGAAAGTTAGATAACTTTATTTTCTCTTCTTCTTGTACCGTTTACGGACAAGCAGATGAATTGCCTATTACAGAAAATGCACCTGTAAAAGCAGCAGAATCTACTTACGGGAACACCAAACAAATTGGCGAAGAAATTTTAAGTGATGCGAGTAGAGCACATGGTTTAAATATTATCGCATTAAGATATTTTAATCCAATTGGAGCACATCCATCTATTAAGATTGGAGAATTACCTCTAGGAGTTCCTCAAAACTTAATACCTTATATTACACAAACTGCTGCAGGTATGCGTGATGAATTATCTGTTTTTGGTGATGATTATGATACCGTAGACGGAACAGCTGTTCGTGATTATATTCACGTAGTAGATTTAGCAAAAGCACACATTGCTGCTTTACAACGTTTGATTAAAAAGAACAATAAAAAGGCTTTTGAGTACTTTAACGTGGGTACAGGAACCGGTAGTTCTGTTTTAGAAGTAATTAAAGCTTTTGAAAAAGCTTCTGGAAAACCTTTAAATTATAAAATTGTTCCTAGAAGAGAAGGTGATATTACTGCTGCTTTTGCAGACACCACGATTGCGAATAAAGAATTGAACTGGAAAACAGAAAAAACGCTAGAAGAAGCATTAGCGTCTTCTTGGAAATGGCAATTAGCTCAAAAATAAAATTCTTAAAAACTCCAATCTTTACCGATTGGAGTTTTTTTTTGATTAAAACAAACTAAATACTTATACTACTTTTCATGAAGATTTCAGGGAAGCGTTATTTAGATTACGCTTCGTTTATCAAATTAACCTTTGGAGAAAGGGTTCAAAAAATATCTTTAGACATTGGCTTTTCTTGTCCTAATAGAGATGGTTCTAAAGGTTACGGAGGTTGCACCTATTGCAACAACGATACCTTTAACCCAGATTATTGCGAACCCAACAAAAGTGTAAAACAACAATTAGAAGAAGGTATTTCTCGGTTTTCTACCAAATATAAAACGCAACAATATTTAGCCTATTTTCAAGCTTATACAAATACCTACTCAGATTTTGAATCCTTAAAGAAAATGTACGAGGAAGCGTTAAGTGTTCCTAATGTTATTGGTTTGGTTATTGGAACAAGACCCGATTGTATTTCTGATGAAGTGATCGATTACTTATCCTTTTTATCAAAAACATATTTTATTTCTCTAGAATTCGGAGTGGAAAGCACTTCGAACAAAACTTTAGAAAAAGTAAACAGATGTCATTCTTATGATGATAGTATTGCTACTTTTAATAAATGTAAAAACAGGGGTTTTCATTTAGGCGCACATTTAATTATCGGTTTACCAGGAGAAACCAAAGAAGATTTGCTTAATCATGCCATTGAAATTTCGAAGCTACCTATAGACACTTTAAAACTGCACCATTTACAGATTGTAAAGCAATCTATCATGGCGTCTCAATACAAACGAAACCCAGAAGATTTTAATCTGTTTACACAAGAAAGCTATATTGCCTTTATAACCAAATTTGTTACTTTATTAAGACCAGATATTGTTATAGAGCGCTTTATTAGTCAAGCACCTATAGATTTGCTAATTGCTCCAAAATGGAACGGACTTAAAAACTTTGAAATGGTTGCTAAAATTGATAAACAACTGGAATTAGAAAATATTTGGCAAGGGAAGAATTATACATCTTATTTGAAAAATTAAGTATAAAAAACACTCTAATTTTCAACTTAAAACAACCACAAAAGAGTTAATTTAGTTTGATTCTAAAATCAAAAAAAGCTAACTTCGTTAACTTCTGATATAAAACATTGAAACGATTTAATATCATTAGAGTTGTAGCAAATTAAAAACTGAACACAAAATGAAATATTTTTTATTAATTATAGCTTCTGCTATGCTATTTTACCCTTTAGAAAATAAAATTAAGCCTGAAATTATATTTGGATCAAAATCTGTTGAATTTAGAAAAGAAAAAGATTCTTTAATAATTTATGGTAATATTAAAGATAATGTCGGAGACTCATTCAAATACGTAAATGTAAATATTCAAAACTCAAATTTGAAAATTAAAGTGAATGAAAACGGAGATTATAAAGTAAATGTATTTGACCTTTTGAATAAAAAAGATGAATTAATCATCCAATTTTCTTTTTTAGGATTTAAAACTGAAAAAAGAAATGTAAAAAAAGAATTATTCAATAGGAATAATATTTTAGAAATTAACATTAAAATGAAAGAAGAAATAACAATAATTGAATGTCCGAATGGATAAAAAACTTGCTACAACACCGTGTATAAAAAATTGCTATTTTTAGCTTAACCCAAAGTCGTTGCATTTTTGCAAACTTATATTTTCCTGCGGAAAATACTCGTTCACAAAATCGCAACTTTCCATAACACAACAACGTTAACGAAACCGAAAATCAATCACAAAAATAAAAACGAACTCTTTCTTGTTCGTTTTTTCATTTTAAAGACTCATTAAACATTTCAATAACTCCCCATATCCAACCTCTATAAATTCGATTGCAATATTTTTAAATCTTACTATTTTCCCAAAATACAACGGACTTAAAAATTTTGAAATGGTTGCCAAAATTGATAAGCAAGTGGGGTTAGAAAACACATGGAAAGGGACGAATTATACGGAGATTTAGAATATTAAACAAGTTGTAAACCTTAGTTTAAAAAAATAAAACCTTAAAAAAACAGCAAAAAACATGCTTGGTTTGGTTTGTTTCAATAGACCAAAAATGTTAACTTCGTTAACTAAATAAATAAAAAATTAAAAACAATACTATGAAAAAAATTTTTACTCTAATTACATTTATACTATTAGTAACAACAAACTTAAATGCTCAAAAGGAGATAGATTCTCTTACTTACGAGAACACTCAAGACATTAACTTTTTTAAGGATATAAAAAATAGAACTTTAGTAAAAAAGTATAAAACAATTAATAACAATGTAATTAAAATTGGAGATACTATTATTTTAGGATATCCAACTTCACAAGAATTTAGCTCTAAAACATACTCTGGTAGTTATGGAAATAAGGCTAGAGGAGGAATTTCAAGCACAAGAAGCACTGCGAAAAAAACTTATGAATTTATAAAAATGGGAAGACCTGCAGGTTTTGGAAGTGTTATGTCTTCCTTAAACGGAGATGCTGAAACAATGGCTAGTAATAGCTTAAAAAATACTAAAGCTATAGTTGAAGAAATAAAAGCTTATCATCAAGGAAGTAAAAAGAAACCGCTATATCTAGTAATGGTTTTAGGAGAAATGAATGGCAAAGCTTTTGGTATAAATAAATATTTAAGCGTAATGAATACTGAATTAGCTATTGAATCTGGTGAAGTTTTGTTGAAAAACAGAAAAATGACAAGAGATGAAGCTATTGCAAAATTAAGAGAGGGTAAAGAATTAATGGAAATCGAAATGATGACTAAAGAAGAGTTTGAAAAATTAAAAAAGGAACTTGGTCCAATAATTAGAAATAATTAAAGTTAATTATTCTCCTCTAAATAAACGTGTATTTTACTAAGAGAGACACCGTCTCTCTTAATACATAAACTTTAGTAAAACACAAAACATCATACAATAACTAAAAAAAACGAACTTTTACAAGTTCGTTTTTTTTATAAATATCATTAGATAAATTCAGCTAAATCTATTAAAACTTATCAATCGGGTAGAAAACATGCTTGGTTAATTGTTAAAATAAAAATCTCAAATAATTCTAGATTTATTTAGTTCGTTGTAATTTTGCGATTCCTAAATTTAGTAACAATAAATCATGAATAAAATATTAAATCAGACTTATCCTTTCCTTATACTCTCTTTAATTTTATTCAGTTGCAAAACTAGTCAAAAGAATAAATTTGAATTGCAACAAGGAGATTTACTATTTCAAAATACAGGAACAGGTGAGATAGACAATGCCATTAAAGACGTAACGGCAACTTCGGTTTCTAAAAACTATTCGCATGTTGGCATGGCAATGCAAAAAAATAAAGAATGGTTTGTAGTAGAAGCGATTCCAAAAGAAGGTATTCGTCAGACTCCATTGCAAAAGTTTCTGAATAGAAATAAAAATAAACTCAACAAGTCTCAAACCACAGTGGCTAGACTAGATAGTTATTACCAACCTTATATTTCTAAAGCAATAGCCTATGGTATTGAAAGAATAAACACACCTTATGATGAGATTTTTTTATGGGATGACAATTCTTATTATTGTTCCGAATTAGTTTATAAAATGTTTTCTTCTCAAGACTTACCTAAAGACTCTGTTCCTTTTCTTACGCACCCAATGACATTTAACGACAGCACAGGAAACCCTATGCCTAGTTGGAAAAAGTACTATGAAACACGCAACCAACCAATTCCTGAAGGAATTGAAGGAACGAACCCGAACTTAATGGCTAGCAGTCCTTTCATCACATTTGTACATGATTATGAAAATGAATAACGCGTAACTTCTTTTCTATAAACAATTGACGCCGTCAGCAATAATTAAAACTCGTTTTGCTGCTTAATTCATAAGTTTAGAATATTTAATAGGTACATCAATCTCCTATTTTATGAAGTATGATCATAAAAGAAAATAAAGGTGGAAAAAAATCTCTATCTAAATCTGATTGATTATTTGACAAATAATTTATAACTAAGTTTTAGTAGATTTACAAAAACAGTTCATAATTCACCCAAACCAGAAACAAAAACCATTAATTACAAGTAATTCTCAAGCTATTCAATCAGTTTCCTGCCTTTTAATGTTCTTATATGATAATTATATCACCCTTAGAATATCATATCCATAAAACCTACTTGTAATATTTTACACATTCATGTTTCTTCACTCTTTTATCGGATTTTAACAGTTATAAATAGACTGCCCTTTCAATTCCCGATAACTTTGTAGCCGATTTATTAATGATACTAGAAAACATGAAACTGATTAAAATTAAAAGAAAAACACGCTTAGAAAAACGATTTACGCCCAAAATGGGAAAACTACACACCAATGTAACCTACATTCAAAAAAGATTATTTAATATCATACCTATAGAAACGGTACACAAATATAGAGAAACATATTACGGAGAAATTAAAGATTGTGAAGACTGTGTTTTATCTAAATAATATTCAAAATCCTAAACTAAAGTTTAGGATTTTTTTTGCATTATATTTAACAACACAAAAATATGCTCATCAATAAATAATAGTATTTTTAAAAGCTTAAAATCAACCAAAATGAAAAAAATATTACTTGTACTCTTAGCAACAACTTGCTTATTAAGTTGTAAAAAATCATCCGAAGAAAACACACCAGAACTGAGTATCAATTATAAAAAAATTGAACTAGAAAACGGCTTAGATGTTGTTTTTCATGTAGACAAATCAGATCCTGTTGTAGCAGTAGAATTAATGGTGCATGTTGGATCTGCAAGGGAAGTGGAAGGTAGAACGGGTTTTGCTCATTTATTTGAACATTTATTATTCTTAGAATCAGAAAATTTAGGGAAAGGTGGTCTAGACAAAATGAGTGCTAAAATTGGTGGTTCTGGTGCTAATGGATCTACCTCTAGAGACAGAACAAATTACCTACAAACCATACCAAAAGATGGTTTAGAAAAAATGATTTGGGCAGAAGCAGATAAATTAGGCTATTTTATAAACACCGTTACAGCCCCCGTTTTAGCAAAAGAAAAACAAGTTGTTAAAAACGAAAAAAGACAAAGTATAGATAACAGACCGTATGGACATAACCAATATGTAATTGGTAAAAACTTATACCCAAAAGACCATCCATATAACTGGCAAGTTATTGGCTCTTTAGAAGACTTACAAAATGCAACCTTACAAGACGTAAAAGATTTTTATAAGAAATGGTACGTACCAAACAATGCTACTTTAGTCTTGTCTGGAGATATAGATATTGCACAAGCTACAGAATGGGTTCACAAATATTTTGATGAAATACCAAAAGGAAAAGAAGAAATACCTGCATTGACTAAAAGACCTGGTATTGTTAAAGAAACCAAGTTTTTATATTACGAAGATAACTTTGCCAGAGTTCCGCAATTAACAATGGTTTGGCCAACTGTAGAGCAATACAATCCGGACTCTTATGCGCTAGATGTGTTGTCTCAATATTTAACAGATGGTAAATCAGCCCCTCTTAATCAAGTTTTAGTTGATGATTTAAAATTGACTTCTAGAACAGGTATGTACAGTAGAAATTCTGAATTGGCAGGTGAAATTCAAATTTCTATCCGAGCTTTTAACAATGTAAAACTAGACGATGTAAAAGCTGGAGTTGAAAAAGGATTGGCTAAGTTTGAAACTGAAGGAATTTCAGAAAAAGATTTAAATAGAATTAAAGCAGGTCAGGAAACTAATTTTTACGCAAGTCTTTCTAGCGTTTTAGGTAAAGGAACCAACCTTGCATCTTATAACACCTATTTGGGCAACCCAGGCTTTGTAACAGAAGATATTAAAAGAACACTATCTGTAACTACAGAAGATGTAATGCGTGTTTATAATAAATATATAAAAAATAAAAATTATATAGCAACCAGTTTTGTTCCTAAAAGTAGTGCCGAATTAGCAGTAACAAATTCTCAATTAGCAGATGTTGTTGAAGAAAAAATTGTAACAGGTGCAGAAGAAAATTTTGATGCTAAAATTGCTGCAACGTACGAGAAAACACCTTCTTCTTTTGACAGAAGTGTAGAACCAAATTATGGTGAAACCCCTTCTTTAGCAGTTCCTAAAGTATACGAAAGTAGTTTAAAAAATGGTTTAAAAATCTTTGGAATTGAAAATGATGAAGTGCCTTTAGTTCGTTTTAATATAACAATAGATGGAGGCCAATTATTAGAATCTATGGATAAATTAGGTGTTGCTAACTTAACTGCAGATTTATTAAATAAAGGAACCAAAAACAAAAGTGTAAAAGAATTAGAAGAAGCTATTCAAGAATTAGGCGCTTCTATTTATGTCTATTCAGATGTTGAAAACATAACTTTAAGCGGAACAACTTTAGCTAAAAACTATGATAAAACATTGGCTTTAGCCCAAGAAATTTTATTAGAACCAAGGTTCGATGAAAACGAATTCGATTTACTTAAAAAAGCTACTATTGCTAATTTACGTCAGCAAGAAGCGAGCCCTAATTCTGTAGCAAGAAATGCTTACAATGAATTAATTTATGGAAAAGAAAACATCCGTTCTAAAAATATTTTAGGATCTACAACATCCGTAGAAACAATTTCTATAGAAGATTTAAAAACGTACTACAACAAGTACATTTCTCCTTCTGTAGCTAAAATGTTGGTTGTAGGTGATATTTCTAAAGAAAAAGTAATTGCTTCTTTAGAAACTTTAAATACTAATTGGAAAGCTAAAGAAGTTACAATTCCAACTTACATAACACCAGAAACACCAACTAAACCTACTGTTTATTTTTATGATATTCCGAATGCAAAACAATCTGTTATACAGTTTGGCACACCCGCTTTAGCGGCAACTGATAAAGATTTTTATGCCGCTTCTGTGATGAATTATATTTTAGGTGGTGGTGGTTTTGCTTCTCGTTTAACACAAGAATTACGTGAAGGAAAAGGATATACATACGGAATTGGCTCTAGGTTTTCTGGTACAAAAGCAAAAGGTGCTTTTACCATTTCTAGCAGTGTAAGAACTAATGTTACTTTAGAATCTGCTCTATTGGTAAAGCAAATTCTAGAAGAATACCCAACTACTTTTTCTGATAAAGATTTAGAAACTACAAAAAGTTTCTTAATTAAAAGTAACGCAAGAGCTTTTGAAACCTCTAGAGCAAAATTAAATATGTTGTCTAATATTAGCGATTATGGTTGGAGTGCAGATTATGTAAAAGAGCAAGAAAACACCGTTAATAACATGACCAAAGAACAAATTACAGCATTGGCTAACAAATATGTAAATCCTAATAAAATGATTTGGTTAGTTGTTGGTGATGCAAAAACACAATTAGAAAGAATGAAAGAATTAGGGTACGGAGAACCAATTTTATTAAATAAAACACAGAGAATTAAAAATTAAATTTAAGATAATTCCATAGAAAAGCCCCAATTTCAACTTTAAAATTGGGGCTTTTCTTATTCTTAAATTAATTATTTTAAGCAAAAAAAACTTAATAGCCTTACTACTATATAAATAACTTAAAATGAATACTAATTAATACCATTGATTACTTACTACTTTAATTTCTTCTTTTGCATCGGCTATCATTTGATTCGATTTGTCTGCATACTCTATCATACCAAACTTATTGATAGCTTGAGCAGGAATTCCAAGAAAATTAAATGCTGTTATTAAAAAAGGAGTCGCAAAATTAACACTTTTATAAGGCTCTATTCCAAAATCACTACCACTTGTCATTAATATCAAAGCTTTTGTGTTTTCACAAAACCCTTTAATTCCAGTTTCAGTATATCCAAAAGTTTTTCCAGCCTGTATAACTGCATCAAACCAAGCTTTTACGGTTGCAGGAACTGAAAAATTATACATAGGGCTTGCCAAGACAACAAAATCGGTATCCAATAATTGTTGCATCATTTTATCATTTTTAGCTAAAACTTTCTGTTCTTCATCAGTAAGCTCTACACCTCCAAAATTTCTATTTACATAAAGATTCAAATTTTCTTTTAATAATAAATCTGGCGCTTCTTCTGCCAAGTCAATAAATGTTATTGCTGTTTTTTCTTGATTATTTTCGATAAAGAAATCAAGCATTTTTTTTGTATTTGAATTCTCTCTTGGAGTGTAACTTAAAATTAGTGTTTTTTTCATTTTAATATCCTTTTATTAAGATTCACAAATTTATAGTAAATTTGCTATACAAAGTATATCACTATACTAAAAGATAGTAGTATACTTTAGTATAGTGGCTAATCTAAATAAATCTAAAGATGAACAAAAAAAAGACTGAAACGGATATTTACACACCTACAGAATGTAAAAAATTTATTCTTCCTGTTCGAGATGTCATAGATATCATTGGTGGAAAATGGAGATTACCAATTATTATAGCTCTTTCTTTTAAAATTCACAGATTTAAAGAATTAGAACGTCAAATTGAAGGAATAACTCCAAGAATGTTATCTAAGGAATTAAAAGAATTAGAAATAAATGGACTAATAAACAGAGAGGTATTTAATACAATACCTGTTTCTGTTGAATATAGTCTTACGGATTATGGAAAATCTTTAGATAAAGTAATTGAAACGATGAGAGACTGGGGATTAACTCATAGAGACAAAATAAAGAATGAATAAAAAAACGATTTCATATCATTAGGGCTGCATACCATTTGATAGCAACATTATCAGAAATTAAGTAACATAGAATTATAACGACCTTGAACTGATTGAATACCATAAGACTTATCTAAATTCAAACCTTTTATATCCTTTATTTTATTAAATTCTCGCATATTAGCATCTCCCCACAAACTGAACTCTATAATTATTGGAGTTAAACGAATTCCTTTATCTGTTAACAGATAAATATTCTCTTTTTTATTTTCAGGAATTTTTGTCTTGAAAATTAATTTATAAGACTCTAATAATTTTAATCGTGCAGACAAAATACTAGGGGCTATACTTTCGTCCGAATTAGATATTTCTTTGAATGTCTTTTTATGTTTAATTAACATATCTCGTATAATTAACAAAGACCATTTATCTCCTATAACATCTAAGGTAGAAGAGATTGGACAACCAGAACGAAATTCTTTTTTCATTTTCAACAGATTATTACTTTCAATTCGAAAGTAATTATTATTTTTGCTTTCAATTCAATAGCAAAAATACAAAATTTAAAACAAAAACTATGTTAGCAGGACATTTTACCACCGCATTAATTGCCAAACAAAAGTTCCCAAAAGGAACATTACTTTATTTTTTAATCATATCACAATTACAGGATCTATTGTGGTTTACCTTCCATTATTTAGGTCTTGAAGTTACTGAGCCAAGTGATGCTTTTGATGCCACTTTAAGTAATATGGCTGTAGATATGTTATATAGCCATGATTTAGCACCTTTATTATTTTGGCTAGCTATTGCATTTATATTTGGAAAATTATTATTTAAAAGCACGCAAATAGGATTAGTAAGTATGGCTTTAGTATTGGTACATTTTATATTAGATTTCTTTTCTGGCCATATGCATCATCTGTTTGGATCTGGCACAATGGACGCTGGTCTTGGTTTATATGCTTCCAACGTATATTTAGCTATTTTTATAGAAGTAATATTCATCATTGGATCACTTTTATATTTCTTTAAAGGAGAGGCAAAAAAAGGAATTATACGAACCACTAAAAACAGAGTTGCTATAATTTCTGTTTTCGCTTATGGAATTGTTTTTATGTCACTAATTGCAACACGTTCTTTTAGAGAAATTTTAAGTATACCAGCATTTGATTTAGGTTTTAACACCAATATGCCTGTCCTTATTTTTACTTATGTAGCAATGCTTTATTGTTTGTATTATTTTCTACCTAAATTTAATACCACAAAATAATAATGAGAATTTTAAAAACAATCTCAAAATAATTCATTTAATATGTCTCTAGGTTTTTAAAAGCTAACTACGTTAACTGCTGATAGAAAACATTGCAACCATTTTAAAAGATAATACCTTATACTTTTAGTACGTAATTTTTACGCTAACATATAATAGCAATTTCACACTATAAATTGAATAAAAATGAAATCATACAATTCAAATGTTGCTTGGAAAGAAATAAACGCTTTACTTCCCTTCGACTTTCAAATTAAAGAAAATAACCATCCGGTAGAAGAATCTTGGGATTGGAAAGGCAATCAAATTCATCTTGACCGGTATCCAAATTCAAAATCAGAATATCGAATTTTTCTTCATCACGGAGTTGGAACAAACGGTAGACAGATGAATATGATTTTGGGTCATAAATTAGCAGAACTGGGCTATGATGTTGTTGCTATGGACAACTTAGGCTACGGAATGACCGAAGTAAACCAGAAAGATATTACGTACGATAATTGGGTTCATTGCTTTGCAGACTTCGTTAACGAAGAAACCAAACGAGATTATAAAAAGCCCGTTCTTTACGGATTAAGTGCAGGCGGAATGCTTTGCTACAATTCTGCTTGTCATATGGACGAAGTTCACGGAATAATAGGAATGTGTTTTTTAAAAAATGACGATAAAGAAGTAGGTAAAGCAACTGCAAAATTTGGTTGGTCTAATTGGTTTCTTTTTCCAATTGCTAACCTTTTAATAAAAATGGGTATAAAACGAGTACCATTTCCAATGAAAGCTGCCTCTAAGATGAATGCTTTAACAAACAATAAACAAGCGTTAAAAATTTTCTTAGAAGACAATGCATCAGCAGGGGCAAATATACAATTGCAATTTTTGTATGATTATACTCACTATAATTTACCTATTCCGGTAGCTGAATTTGACAAATGTCCTATCCTTTTAACACAGCCAGAAAAAGATAATTGGACACCTTTACACTTAAGCGAAATTTCAATGAAAGGAATAAAAGCACCTTACACTGTAAAGATTCTAAAAGGTGGTGGTCATTACCCAATGGAAGAAACCGCATTAAATGAATTATTAAAATATAGTAATGAGTTTATAAAAAATCTAAATTAAAGACCGGCTAATAGCAATCTATATAAAGAATGCTACGCTTCATGTACTAAACGGTAACGAAACTAAAAATTAGCAACAACAAAAAACGAACTCTCACAAGTTCGTTTTTTTTATATAAAATATTTCATAAAATCTATTCAAACAAAACTGCTCCAGAAGCAGCAACAGATCTATCAATTTTACGCATTAAACCCTGTAACACTTTACCCGGTCCAACCTCAACAAATTCTGTACCACCATCAGCAATCATTGCTTGTATACATTGTGTCCATTTTACTGGTGCCGTTAATTGTGCTATTAAATTCTCTTTAATTTCTTCCGGACTCGTAACTGCCTTTGCAACCACATTCTGGTACACAGCACATGTAGGTTTACTAAAAGTAGTTGCTTCAATAGCAGCTGCTAATTCAGCTCTTGCAGGCTCCATCATTGGCGAGTGAAACGCACCACCAACAGGTAATAATATAGCTCTCTTTGCTCCTTTTTCAGTTAAAACAGCACACGCTTTTTCAACCGCAGCAATTTCACCAGAAATAACCAATTGCCCAGGACAATTATAATTTGCAGCAACCACTACTCCATCTATTTCTGCACACGTTTCTTCCACAATAGTATCTGCCAAACCTAAAACTGCCGCCATTGTACTTGGTGCAGCTTCACATGCTTTTTGCATTGCCAAAGCACGTTTAGAAACCAATTTTAAACCATCTTCAAAAGTTAAAACTCCATTTGCAACCAAGGCAGATAATTCTCCTAAAGAATGTCCTGCAACCATTTCTGGTTTAAAAGAATCTCCTAAAACTTTCGCTAAAATTACCGAGTGTAAAAAGATTGCAGGCTGCGTAACTTTCGTTTCCTTTAATTGCTCTGCAGTTCCTTCAAACATAATATCTGTAATCGAGAACCCTAAAATCTTGTTTGCTTTTTCAAAGTATTCTTGCGCCAATGCAGACTTTTCGTATAAATCCAATCCCATTCCTGTAAATTGCGCTCCTTGACCCGGAAAAATATATGCTTTCATAAAATATGTATTTTAGTAACTATTTATTCTTTTAATTGGCTGCAAAAATAATCATTTTTATTTGAAGCTAATCCCGCTTTCCGCACTCGCTTTTTTGTAAAAACAAAAAGAGCTCAAACAATTGCTTCAATCGGGGCTAAACCACTTAAAAGACCTATTGTAAAACTAAAAAAGCTATTTTTTTTTAATAACTTCACCTCTTTAAATTGAATAATAGAACACATTAATCTTAATTTAACAAGAATTGGAATCATTTTTGTAATCAACTAAAAAACATTTCGTCTATACTAATAGAAATTATATAAAAATGAAAAAAATACTTTTAACACTAGTTACTCTTTTTACTTTATCACAAGTAAACGCACAAACATCAATTTTTAACAGCTTATTGCAACAGCACGTTACCAAAAGCGGAATTGTAGATTACAAATCATTAAAAAAAGAGGAAGCTAAATTAGACAGCTACATTTCTTATTTAGAAAAAACAACACCAACTAGTTCTTGGTCTACCAATAAACAAAAAGCATTTTGGATGAATGCATACAACGCATACACCATTAAAATTATTTTAGATAATTATCCTCTAAAAAGCATTACAGACATCAAACAAAAAGGAAAAACTGCTTGGAAAACTCCTTTTGCAATAGTAGGCGGAAAAACATATACTTTAGATGATATTGAACATACCATTTTACGTAAAAATTTATTTGACCCAAGAATTCATGTAGGTGTAAATTGTGCTTCTGGTTCTTGTCCTAAATTAGGAAACGAAGCTTTTACAGAAGAGAATGTAGATGCAACCTTAGATAAACTAATAAAAGGTTTTGTAAACGACCCTACGAGAAATAAAATTTCTGCTAAAAAAATTCAAATCTCATCAATTTTCGATTGGTTTAAAGAAGATTTTACTAAAAAAGGTTCAATTATCGATTTTTTAAACAAATACTCAGAAACTAAAATAAACCCGAAAGCAAAAATTAGTTATCTAAAATATGATTGGACTTTAAACGGAAAATAATATTTTTAATTTTCATATAAAACATCAAAAATAAGTATGCCGTTGCACATTAAATAAAATTTGCAAGAACCATACCCCACAACAAAGAACTTGGAAACAAGTTCTTTGTCTATTATAAAAGGATTTGACAATTGTATAAAACAAAAAAAACTTTAACTTTATAGCTTTATATAAGCTGACTTACCTTTTAAGAATACTCTAAAAAAATCGCTATAGAAATTAAAGTCAAATAACACTTACCAAAGGAATACCTATAAAATGAAGAAAATTTTAATTCTTTTTCTACTAATAACATCAACACTAACTGCACAAAAAAAGTTAGATAAATTGTTAAACAAATTCAACAAGAACAATGTTCCTTATATTTCTGTAGATACATTAGCAACTACAAAAACTTTTCTTTTAGATGCTAGAGAAGAAAAAGAATATAAAGTCAGTCATTTAAAAAATGCTATTCTTGTAGGTTTTGATCATTTTAATATCACTAAAACTTTAGAGAAACTGCCAAAAGACAAAAGTGCAAAAATTGTTGTGTATTGTTCATTAGGTATTCGTTCAGAAATTGTTGCGCATCAATTAATTGAAAAAGGGTATACGAATGTTTTTAATTTATATGGCGGAATTTTTGAGTGGAAAAACAATAATTATCAAGTCATTGATACTTTAGGTAACCAGACAGAAAAAATACATACTTTTAATAAAGAGTGGAGCAAATGGCTTTTTAAAGGAGAGAAGGTTTATTAAAAAGTAATCCGTTTTAGTATACAGTTTTCACTGTTGTAATTTTTAAAATAAGTTTGCAGTATACAGTAACAGTTTTCTGTGATCACTCTTTTGTTAAAATAAAAATAGGTTAAAATATAATTCTTACTACATTAAAAACTTAGTCTATGTTTCTAAGTGATGAAAACTTGATACATTAATGGAAAATAAAATAAAAAGTAAAAACTTACTCCTAATCTTCACCAGAAACCCAGAATTAGGCAAAGCAAAAACACGTTTGGCTAAAACCGTTGGTGATGAGAAAGCTTTAGAAATCTATAAATTCTTATTAGATAAAACGAAAGAAATAACCTCTAAAGTAACATCTGATAAAGCGGTTTATTATTCTGTAAAAATTAGAGAAAATGATATTTGGGATGCAAAAAGCTATCAAAAACACCAACAAGTAGGAGAAGATTTAGGCATTAGAATGTTAAATGCTTTTAAACATAGTTTTGCCGCGGGGTATCAAAAAGTTATGATTATTGGTAGCGATTTGTTTGATTTAACCTCAGAAAATATAGAAAATGCATTCCAACAACTAGACTCTAATGACGTGGTTTTAGGACCTGCAGAAGACGGTGGTTATTATCTTTTAGGAATGAATGCTTTACAAGAAGATATCTTTAAAAATAAAGATTGGGGAAAGGCTTCAGTTAGAAAAGATACATTAATAGATTTACAAGATAAAGCAGTATTTTTGTTAAAAGAACTAAATGATGTGGATGTTTTTGAAGATATTGAGCATCATTCTGCATTTCAACAATTTTTACAATAACAAATTTCCCTAGAATTCAGTCCAGAAGGGAATATAATTTAGGTCTCGACTGCGCTCGACCAGACAACAAAATGAAAAAACAACAATTACAAGAAACCATCGATTTTTTAAAATCAAACGGAATTACAAATCCAGAAATAGGAATTGTTTTAGGAACAGGATTAGGGAAATTAGTAAATGAAGTTGCTATTGAAAAAGAAATTCTGTATTCAGAAATACCAAATTTCCCAGTGGCAACGGTAGAGTTTCATTCTGGTAAATTAATTTATGGAGAATTGTCTGGCAAAAAGGTAATTATAATGGCAGGTCGTTTTCATTTATATGAAGGCTATAATGCTTGGGAAGTAACTTACGGAATTAGAACCATGCACGGTTTAGGCATTAAAAACCTACTAATTTCTAATGCTTCAGGAGCCATTAACTTATCTTATAAAAAAGGAGAGTTAATGCTAATTGAAGATCATATTAATTTGCAAGGAAGTTCTCCTTTAGCTTTTAAAGGAGCCAATAATTTTGGAAATATTTTTGCAGATATGTTAGCACCATATTCCGAAGAAATAAATAGTAAAATTATTAAGATTGCCAAAGAGCAAAATATTTTATTACACAAAGGCGTTTACACCAGTGTATTAGGCCCACAATTAGAAACAAGAGCCGAATATAGAATGTTGCAAATTTTAGAAACAGATGCCGTTGGTATGAGTACGGTACCTGAAGTTATTGTTGCAAAACAACTAAATTTACCTTGTGCAGCCATTTCTGTGTTAACGGATGAATGTGATCCTAAAAATTTACAATCTGTAGATATTTCAGAAATTATAGCTATTGCAGGTGAAGCAGAACCTAAAATGATTGCATTGTTTAAGGAGGTTATAAAAGTGATATAGTTTAATTTAAACAAAATTAGAGTACGTTAACCCCTTCAGGTTTTAAAAACCTGAAGGGGCAATATTACCAACATAATGAACAAATACCTAGATATCATAAAAGACTCTTATTCCGGTTATTGGAATTACGTAAAGCAATCTGTTTTAATGGAACTAGATTGGGAGAATTATTTTTACGGATTAATTGTAATTTCTTTAGTAGTTTGGGGATTAGAAATACTTTTTCCTTGGCGTAAAAATCAATCAATTTTTAGAAAAGATTTTTGGTTAGACACCTTTTATATGTTCTTTAATTTCTTCTTACTAAATTTAATTGTCCTCATTGCCTTATCTAATTCGGCAGCAGAATTGTTTAATGATATTTTAGGTATTGTAGGTTTATCTATTACCAGTTTTCAGTTGTTAGAAATTAATAACTATCCGTTTTTTGTTAGAATATTTATCTTTTTTATTGTGATCGATTTTGTACAATGGTGGACTCACAGACTATTACATCAATTCGAATTTCTTTGGAATTTTCATAAAGTACATCATTCGGTTAAAGAAATGGGCTTTGCTGCACACTTACGATACCATTGGATGGAACCGGTGGTTTACAATTCTTTAAGATACGTTCCGTTGGCAATTATTGGAGGTTTTTCTGCACAAGATGTTGTCTTTGTACACTTTTTTAATATTACGATTGGGCACTTAAACCATGCGAATATTAATTGGGATTATGGTTGGTTAAAATATATTTTAAACAACCCAAAAATGCATATTTGGCATCATGTAAAAGAGTTGCCAGAAGATAGAAAAAACGGGGTAAACTTTGGGATAACGTTAAGTATTTGGGATTACATTTTTAAAACAAATTATATTCCATATTCTGGTAGAGATATCGAATTAGGTTTTGATGATGAAAAAAAGTTTCCGAAAGACTTTATTCATCAAGAAATGTATCCGTTGGTTAAAAAATAACGAAACTTGGCAAATACTCTTAGCCCTGATTGAACGGTCTGTTTGAGCTCTTTTTTGTTTTTTTTTTACAAAAAAAGCGAGTAGTGAAAGCAGGAAATAGCTTCTAATACTTATTTATTTCTTCCTTTTTCATCAGGGTATAAACTTGGTAAATCATCACTTTGTACAAACTCTTTTGTATCAATATTTAAGCCTGTTACTTTACCTTTAAAAGCAGCTCCAGTATCTACATTCCAAACATTAGCAATATTCATTGGGTTAGGGTTATTATAATTGGTGGTTGGTGTGTGCCCAATGTAAATTTCTTTATAATGCTGTATTCTTTTAGGATAAAAAACAGACTCTTTTTCAATCGTTTTATCTAGCCCTAAAAGCATTTCCCACAAAGACCTATCTAAGTACAACAACTCTTTAAATTCCTCTTTTTCTACTCCGTGCATAGAAGTAAAACCCGCATGTAAAAATAACCTGTTTTCTGTATCTATATAATGTAGAGGTAAATTATCAAAAAAAGCAACATGTTTTTGTTTTTCTTCTGCAGAAAAACCCTCATAACTCTCCATGGTTTCTTTACCGCCATGCATAAACCAAGAGGGATTTACATCATTAGCATCTTCTAGCCAGTTCTGGCACCAAACATCATGGTTTCCTTTGATAAAAATACAATCGAATTTTTGAGATAATTCTATTAAAAACTGAATAACTTGTGCAGATTCACTCCAACCATCTACATAGTCTCCCATGAAAATAATTTTATCACCATCTTTTAATTCAAGCTTATTTAATACCTGAAGTAATGCTTTTAAGCCTCCGTGAATGTCTCCTATTGCAAAAGTTCTCATCTTAATTTTATTTTTTAGCAAAATTAAGTGTTTCTCTTTAAGAAGTAGGAAAGTAATATTAAATTTAGATTAAAAATATTGTCCTATTCCAAAAACTAAACCTCCTTTAGATTGCCCTGGATTGTTAGAAACTCTAAATCCATAATCGATTCTAAAAGTGGCATTGTATATTTTTTTACTGATAAAACGCAGACCAACACCAGAATAAGCTCTTATGTTTTCACTTTTAAAAAAG
Source organism: Polaribacter sp. NJDZ03 (assembly GCF_019263805.1). Lineage (NCBI taxonomy): Bacteria > Pseudomonadati > Bacteroidota > Flavobacteriia > Flavobacteriales > Flavobacteriaceae > Polaribacter > Polaribacter sp. NJDZ03. Next base: position 3,493,170 of record NZ_CP079195.1, on the reverse strand, counting down.
TCATTTAACTCCCCTCCCGGATTTCTCCAAGAACCAAAATCTGTAAAAACATTAGTCTGAATTGCCAACCATTTTTTGTCTACAACAGTATACCTATATTCTGTATTCCAGAGAAGTACGCCGGTTCCTCTATCTACTAAAATACCAACTCCTCTTAAATTAATATTATTATCTAAAGCAAAGGGAGCAAAAGGTGTATTCTCATTAGATGCTAAACCAAAACGCAATCTATTAGCCCAATTTCCTTTTTCTTTTATTCTTTTATAATAGAAAAAATCGTTCCAAGCAATTAAAAAATCATTCTGAAAAGCAGTACTAGAAGTTACAAACTGTGTATATAAAACACTTTTAAAACCACTTACATATTGGTAATAGTAATCTAAATCGTTATATGTATATACTAATTTAAATAACGTTTTATCTAGATCTAAATTTTGTGGAATTGATGCATCTGTTACTCCTGATAAATATTGGTATTTTTCATTAAAGAAATTTACACCAAAATTAAATTGATTTTTCAGGTTTATTTGATACAAGCCTAATACTTCAAAAGAAGTGTTGTTGTACAAGTAATTTGCAGTTTTGTTGCCAAAGTACAATGGTTCTTCACTTTTCCAGTTTTGATGGCTTAAAGCTATTCCCCATTTTCTAGAAAACAAATTAGGGGCTTTAAAATTGATGCCATAAGAATCGAATCCGTTGTTTTGATAAAACCCACCAAAGGTGATATTTCTTCCTAAAAAATTATAGTCATACAAACCTAATTTATAAGAAAACTGACTGTTTGTAGTTGTCCATAAGTTAACTTCTGGTATGAGTGTAAAGTTTTCTTCAATATGTATATACACCTTATAAAGATGATCTTGAGATTGAAACACTTGATAATAGGCATGACTAACTGCTGGTAATCTTTTTAAAAAAACGATATCTTTTTCTATCGCTATAGAATCTAAAGCGGTTCCTTTTTTTGTATGAATAAGGTTTTGAATAAAGGATTCTTTGATTTTTTTTATCCCTTTAATTTTAACATCAACAATTATATTCTCTTGCGAGAATACAAAAGATGCTATGGATAAAAATAGAAAAAAAAGACTTTTTTTTAAGATCACTATTCTACTGTAAATGTTTTCTGAATAACCAAATTTACCCAATTATCTGTACTTAACCCCATAACAGTTATTTTATATTCTGCATCAAAAATTAAATCTGCCGGAGTTTCTAGGTTAATCTTATCAATTACATTAGCATCTAAATAATATTGAAATGTTTTTTCTTCTGTAAATGTACCCGATAAAAAATTGTCTTCTTTATCTGTAACTACTTGAAGATACTTAACATTCTCTACAAAAGTTCCGTCTAACCAAGTAAATTTAGGCATTAACCTTTCTGAAGTTTCTATAGTAATATCTGTTAACCATTCTGTTGGTCTTGTTTGAATTTTAATTTTTATAGGATCTGATTTATATAATTTATCATCAATAATAAACGTAACAATACACCAACTGTCATTTGTATCTGTTCTAGAATATCTTCTAAGTGCACCATCAAAAGTAGCTTGGTCTGTTATTTTTTTTCTTCGGTAATTAGAAAAATCAGTTTCATCTACTGCAAGGTTATCGGTTTCATAATACCTCATATCAGACGCTCCAACCAAAGGATTGTAATAAATATAAGAAAGGCTTGTAGACCCACTACTACTTGCCCCAAAGGCAGTTGCTTTCTCTATTGTTTTGGTTGCATTAAAATCTAAATATTCTTCTAAATTTCTTGTAATAAAACTTTCTTGAATAACCGTATTCACCCAATTATCTTTACTAACAGCCATCATGGTAAATAGATATTCGGTATCTGCTACTAAATTAACGGGAGTTAATGGCACATTTATATTATTTACAACATTAGTCGTATCAAAATATGTAAATATTTTATCTAAAGTATAGGTTCCAGAAACAAATGTATCGTCTTCTTTTTCTGAAATTACTTCAAAATATATTGCATTATCTGTAACTCCAAAATCTGACCAAGTAAATGTTGGTTTTAATGTTTCTGGAAATTTAATAGTTACTGCGTTTGTCCAACTTGTTGGTTTTGTTTCATTTTTTAAACGAATTGGATTCGATTTATGTAATTCTCCGTCTAACATATAAGTAACCAAACACCAATTCTCATTATCTCCAGACCTTGCAAAACGCTCTAACTTCCCTCCAAAAACAGCTGTTTTTGTTAAATTTTTTCTTCTGTACTTAGAAAAATCCTGATTATCAATATTTAAACTATCTGCTTCATAATACCTAATATCTGTTGCGCCTGCTTCTGGATAATAAAAAATATAAGACAAATTAGTGTTTCCGCTTGCACTTGCTGCACATGCAATAACATTACCTAAATCATTATTAGTGCTAGCAGTTATATATTCTTGTAAATTTCTTGGTACAGTAACGTCATTATCTTCTGTACAAGAGAAGAAAAAAAGGGAAACAAAAATGATAATCAACAAATTTTTAACAGTCATATATCTTTAAATTTTAATCGTAAGAATTGGTAAGGTAGAATGATTTGCAATATCCTCGGCAATACTACCTGCAAAAATATGAGATAATCCTTTTCTACCATGCGTACTTACAGAAATTAAATCTGCGCCTACTGCATTAGAGAAGTTAAGAATACCTTTTTCTATCGTTCTATCGCAAACAAAGTTTACGTTAATCATTCTATCTGTATTTCCTTCTGCCTTCATTAAAAAATTATTTGCCAAAGCAGCCATTTCGGAAGTTGTTTTAAATTCTTCATTGGGCAAGTTTACATATAAAATATGTTTGCGTGCATTTAAAAAATCTACTAATTTTAACATACTTTTAAAAGCAGGTATTCCTTCTTCAGAAAAATCTGTAGCCACCACAATATCTGCAAAATCGGTATTGGTTATTTCATTCTTAATAATTAAAACAGGTAAATCTGCAAATCTGACTACTTTTTCTGTGTTAGAACCTACAAAAAATTCTTTTAGCCCACTTACACCGTGAGATCCCATAATAATTATATCTGCCTTTACTTTTTCTCCAATAGCATTTATTTCACTAAAAACTTTAAAATGCTTAATAATAGGCACCACTTTTACACCTTCTAGATACTCTTTTATAAGAAAATCTTTAAACTTTTTTTCTGCTAATTTTAAAAAATAGATTGCTTTTTCTTGTTGATTGTTTTCACTTTCTGTTAAAGATAGTTCTTGTAAATCTAACATATGTAAAGCATAAATAGTAGCATTATTTTTTTTTGCTAATAATGCTGCGGCTTTTAAAGCATACTCAGAGTGTTTAGAAAAATCTATAGGAACAATTATTTTTTTCATAATAGTGGTTTATTAGTTATAGTTACAAAGTTACTATCTAAACTTAAAAAGATATAAGATATTCGTCATGTTTTGTTCTTTTTAGTCTTGTTTATACAACTTTCTAAGCACAACTTCTGCTGGTTTATTTTGAGGGGTAAATCTATTATCTTTCTCCCCACCTACTTTAGCGTGTGTATGAAACCATTTCCAAATAAAACCACCTGCAAACCAATCTTCTTTCCAAAACTGGTTATGTATTGCTTGCAACCCATTTACCTGCCCTTGCATATTTACCTGCCCATCTACTCTATTTGCATCCCAAGGTTCTTTACCTGTAAAATCTACACTTCTATACCCAAATTCTGTAAATAAAATGGGTTTATTAAATTGCTTTTGTATCTGTGTAATTACTTTTTTATGAGGTTGCCAACCTAACTCGAAATCTTTTACCGATGGCGTTTTTTTATCACTTAAAGGAAAATAAGCATCAATACCAATGTAATCTAAATCTGCCCAAAAGGGAACTCGTTTAAATTCGTCCCAATTTGCAGCATACGTTAGTTTGCCTTTGTAAACCTCTCTAATTTTAACAATTAATTCTTTCCAATAAGTGGGTCTTTGAAGTACAAATTGCTCTAATTCTGTTCCTATACACAAAATATCTGCTTTTAAATCTTGTGCAGCTTTTGCGTAGGTTAAAATAAAATCTGAATAGGTGTCTTCTAAAATAGTCCAATTTTCATCAGAATTCATTTCTATAAGTCCTGTAAATTCTCCTTTCCAAACCCAAATCTGGGGCTTTACCATGATTTTTACATCTGCTGTCTGAAAATTTTTTGCATACTGATGCAATCCGTTTTTAGTTTCACCAAACCATTGCCTGTCATTGTTATGAATTACCGTTGGAGAAGAGAGTTTTTTAATAAAACCAAAAGGCATCAAAGCAACGTAATTGCCTTGTGCCTTTATAATTGGCGAAATATGTTTTATACTTATAGTATCTCTAGACGCTACAAAACTAATTCCGTTTATTTTTTTCTGTTGACTATTGCATGATAACTGAATGAATATCAGCAATAAAAAGAGGAGTTTATATATTTTCATAAAGCCCTAAAAATAGCTTTTTTTTCTAAAACAAAGCTCTTAAACCAACACTAAATGAATTCCCTAAACCTTGAAAGTTATGACCTCTAACAATGTTACTATATAAAGCTTCTAAATTTAAAGTATCATTTAACTGAATCTTACCTCCAAAACCAAGTGAAGTACTATTTTGCTCGAAATCTCCAAGTCTTTGTGAGTGTTGTACAAACCCTAAAACGGTAGTTGTATTTGATGGAAAATAACTCATAAATACACCTGGTGATAATAAAAATGTTTTATTTGCAAAACTATCTTCATCACCAAAACCATATTCAGTATTTAATTCTGTAAACAACTGCCAATCTCCACTAGGCAAAGTATAATCGTAGAAAAATCTATTTTGAAATGACCAAGCAGATTGATCTAAAAACGCCTTTGATTGATCACTATCATCACCTTTTGAGATTACAGGAATATGTAGCGCAGATTGAAAAGAAAAATTACTAATATTTTTAAATGGTTGAATCTTTACTGATGGTGCAATAGAAGAAAAACCATTTCTACTTGAACTAGAATCTTCAAAGTTAAATGGAGAAAAAGTAGACTGACCTCCTAAAGTATTTGATCTGTACTCTATAATAGCACCAACGTTTATTCTATTATTATCTGAAATACCCGTAAAAACCTCTAAAGTTGATGTAAAAAAGGTTTGTCTGCCTTCAACTATTTTTTTAGAAGTACTATTATCTGCTCCTGTAGATTTTGTTTGTGTATATAAGTTATTAAAAAACTTAAGATCCCATTGTCCTTTATCTAATAATTTAGAAGGTGTATAGGTTTGAATGTTACTTTTACTTGTCTCCTCATCATCTTGTCCGTAAGACTGTAAACTGATAATTAATATTGATGCAAAAAGAATTTTAGATAAATTTAGTTTCATGTTTTAGATAGAATTTGTTAATATTTTAAATATCAGTCTACACAATTCTTAAGAACTTACAGTTTTTAAAATTCAGCGTTATTTAAAATCATTCTAAACTAATATTAAGTTTTAAGTTCTTAACTTTAGCTTCGACTTAACCCCCACAAGCAATCAACTATGGAACATATTGTAATAATTGGTAACGGAATCTCTGGTGTTACTGCAGCAAGACATATTAGAAAAAACTCTGATAACAACATAACTATTGTATCTGCAGAAACTAAATATTTCTTTTCTAGAACAGCACTCATGTATGTATACATGGGACACATGAAGTTTGAACACACACAGCCTTATGAAAATTGGTTTTGGAAAAAAAATAGAATCACGCTAAAAGAAGGCTTAGTTGACAACGTTAACACAGATAAAAAACAACTTAATTTTACCAACGGAGAAAAACTTTCTTTTGATAGACTAATTATTGCAACTGGTTCTAAACCTAATAAGTTTGGTTGGCCAGGGCAAGATCTAAATGGCGTTATGGGCATGTACCATAAACAAGATCTAGAAAAATTAGAAAAATATGCTCCAGACAATAAAACCTGCAATAGAGCCGTAATAGTTGGTGGTGGATTGATAGGTATAGAATTGGCAGAAATGTTAAGAAGCAGAAAAATACCTGTTACTTTTTTAGTGCGTGAAGACAGTTTTTGGAACGGAGTTTTACCTGCACAAGAGTCTGAAATGATTAACGAACATATTAAAGAACATCATATAGACTTACGTTTAAGCACCAATTTAAAAGAAATAAGATCTGATGAAAACGGACGCGTAAAATCGATTATTATTGAAGAAACCGGCGAAGAGATTTTCTGTGATGTAGTTGGTTTAACGGCTGGTGTAACACCAAATATAGATTTTCTAAAAGAGTCTGGTATAGAAATAGGTCGTGGTGTAAAAGTAAATCGTTTTTTAGAAACCAATATTCCTAATATTTACGCCATTGGCGATTGTGCAGAACAACATGAAGCTATAGGACAACGTAGAAATATAGAAGCGGTTTGGTACACTGGTAGAATGATGGGCGAAACTTTAGCACAAACAATTTGTGGTAATAAAACAGCCTACAAACCTGGTCATTGGTTTAACTCTGCAAAATTCTTAGACATAGAATACCAAACCTATGGTTGGGTTTTTAGTGAACGAGGCATGAAAGAAAATGAAGCCTATTTTCAATGGAAACACCCAAAAGACCATAAATGTATTACTATTTCTTTTGATAAAAATACCAACAAATTTTTAGGAATAAATACCTTCGGAATTAGAATGCGTCATGAAATTTTTGACAAATGGTTAACCGAAAATAAATCGATAGAACATGTATTAGAATTTTTAGCGGATGCTAATTTTGATCCTGAATTTTTTAAATTACATGAAGTAGAAATTTTAGCAAAATTCAATCAAGAAAACAACACCAACATACAATCCAAAAAGAAAAGCTGGAAACGTATTTTTTCTAAAATTTAACCCCATCAACCTGCAAGGTTTTTAAAGTACAATAATAACTAATACCTACAAGGTCTTTAAGACCTTGCAGCAAATATAAAACTAAATGAAATTCATAAAACAATCAGGTTTAATTATCTTCTTAGCAGGATTAACCTTCTTTATAGCTACCGTTTTTACAGGTTCTTTTAATTTAACACAATCTCAATTAGATACTTTTATTAAAGAAAAAGGATATAAAAGTGAAATTATAAAAGAAGAATTATCTAAGGCAATTGTAACTCAAGAAAATTTAAATATTTTTCAATTCTCTAGCCGCGTTATAAATGCCTACGAAACATCTAACAACCATTATGATGCATTAATTGCAAAATACAATTCAGAAAAAAATTGGGATAAAAAAGGACAACAATTTCAATATAAAATATCAGGAAAACCACATAGCATAAGTTTTGAACTCGCAAAAAAATCTGGTAAAGGTTTGGCTGCAGACAACACCGGTTTGGCTTGGTTTTTAACCTTTGGTTTAGGTATTATTGGTGCGCTTATGTTTATTGTACCTGATGTAATTTTATTAGGTAAACCAGGAATAAAAAATGATGGAATTTTCTTAAGCGCAGTTACCAATCGTGGTTGGATTGGTTGGTTTACTTTTGTATTTCTTGTAACCTTTTATATTCTACTTTATTTTTATCCAGATTTTATTGTAAACTGGGTGTATTTAGTAGAACCAATTAGTTTATCCCTTAGTGGTAACCCTGCAAGTCAATGGTTTTTATACGGTTTTTTATATTGTACAGTAATGTCTGTAATGGCGGTAAGAATGTATATAAAATACCGTCATAATAAATACCAAATTTTAAGAACTACTTCTGTTTTATTCTTTCAAATTGTATTTGCTTTTTTAATTCCAGAAATCTTGGTTCGTTTCGAAAAACCTTGGTACGATTTTAAAAATGCATTCCCTTTAGATTACGATTTTTTCTTTAGATGGAATTTAGATGAACTACTTGCTAGTGGTGGTTTTGGATTATTTATTTTAGTATGGGGAGTTGTTTTAACAATTGTTGTTGTACCCGTAATGGTGTATTTCTTCGGAAAAAGATGGTACTGTTCTTGGGTTTGTGGTTGTGGTGGTTTAGCAGAAACACTAGGAGATCCTTACAGACAAAACTCTAGTAAAACATTACTTTCTTGGAGAGCAGAACGTATTATAATTCACTCTGTATTGGTTTTTGTGTTAGTAATGACAGGTTTTGCTTTGTATACTTTCTTCTCTGGAGATCAACAAGTTTTAGGGATTAAAACACAAACTATTCAAGACATTTATGGCTTTTTAATAGGTGCTATTTTTGCAGGTGTAATTGGTACAGGATTTTATCCAATTTTTGGTAACAGAGTTTGGTGTCGTTTTGGTTGTCCTTTAGCTGCTTATTTAGGTTTTATACAACGTTTTAAATCTAAATTTAGAATTACTACAAACGGAGGTCAATGTATTTCTTGCGGAAACTGTTCTACGTATTGTGAGCAAGGAATTGACGTAAGAGCATACGCACAAAAAGGAGAAAACATTGTACGTTCTAGTTGTGTTGGTTGTGGAGTTTGTTCTGCAGTTTGCCCAAGAGGAGTTTTAAAATTAGAAAACGGACCAGAAGAAGGTAGAATAAACCCTACAGAAATTTTATTAGGAAACGATGTTGACTTAATGGAATTGATGAATAAGAAATAAGCTAATAGCAATACAGTATTCAGCAAAAAATCTCAATGTTCGGTAACAAGGTTGTATTAATTTCTTTTAATTGATAAAACGCTGTCATAAACCTTTGAGAAAACGAAGCGAAAACAAACAAGAACTCAACAAAAATTAGTGAATTTATTTAACAACATGAAAAAATTACCCCTTATTACTTTTCTCTTTTTCTCGTTGATGCTGTTTAGTCAGAAACAATATCATAAAACTTTCTACAAAAACGGATTAATAAAAGAAGAAGGTTGGCTAAACGGTGATAAAAAAACAGCTTTCTGGAAATTTTATTATAAAAATGGAAATATTAAAAAAGAAGGCAGTTTTACTGATAATTTAGAAACCAATTATTGGTATTTTTACACAAAATTTGCAGCCATAGAAAAAGAAGGTCATTTTAACAAAGGTAAGAAAAGAAATTGGTGGTTATTTTATGATAGCAACGGTGATATTACCCACAAGTGTCAATTAAAAAATGATCAAAAAAATGGTTATTGTTTAATTTACAAAAACCGAAAGTTGGTAAAAGCATCGAAATATAAAAATGATAAAAAAATAAAAGAGTGGACAGACTTTTTATCCTTTAAAAAGGAAAACAGTCTAAGTGATTTAAGATGATAAAACCTATTATAAAAGTTATTATACCTGCTTATAACGAGCAGGATTCTATTACAAATGTTATTAATGACATTCCTAAAATTGTTGATGAAATTATAGTAATTAGCAACAACTCTACAGACAATACAGTAATAAACGCTAAAAATGCGGGTGCTACCGTTTTATCAGAAACTAGAAAAGGCTATGGTTACGCATGCTTAAAAGGAATGAATTATATTTCTAACCAAAAACTAAAGCCTGAAATTGTTGTGTTTTTAGATGGTGATTATTCTGATTATCCAGAACAATTAACAGAAATTATTTACCCTATTTTACACGATAATGTAGATTTTGTTATTGGCTCTCGCGTTAAAGAATTAAGAGAAAGTGGTTCTATGACACCACAGCAAGTTTTTGGCAATTGGCTAGCAACATTTTTAATGAAATTATTTTTTGGTGCAAAATTTACAGATTTAGGTCCTTTTAGAGCTATAAAATATACTAAGTTACTAGCCCTAAACATGGAAGACAAAACCTATGGTTGGACCGTAGAAATGCAATTAAAAGCATTAAAGCAAAAATTAAGTTATGTAGAAATCCCTGTAAAATATAGAAATAGAATAGGCGTTTCTAAAGTCTCTGGTACCGTAAAAGGAAGTATCTTTGCAGGAGTTAAAATATTAGGTTGGATTTTTAAATACAGTTTTAAATAGTGGTTATAGAATACATTATTATAATTATTTACTCGTTATCGTTATTGCTCATTTTTATGTATGCTTTGGCGCAGTTAAACCTGCTTTTAAATTATTTAAAAGCAAGAAAGAAAGTAGATAACTCAGAAAAATTTGATTTCTCAAATACAAATGAGATTCCTTATATTACAATACAATTACCCGTTTATAACGAGTTGTATGTAATGGAGCGCTTGTTAAAAAACATTGCGTTATTAGAGTATCCAAGAGAAAAATTAGAAATTCAAGTCTTAGATGATTCTACTGATGAATCTGTAGAAATTACGGCTAAACTTATCAAAGAAATTCAAGCGTTAGGAATAGACATTCAACACACCAGAAGAACTGACAGAAAAGGTTTTAAGGCAGGTGCGTTAAAAGAGGGTTTAAAAACAGCTAAAGGAGAATTTATAGCCATTTTTGATGCAGATTTTTTACCAGAACCAGATTGGTTATATAAAACGATTCCTTATTTTAAAGACTCAAATATTGGTGTTGTTCAAACACGTTGGGGGCACATTAATAGAAATTACTCTACACTTACAAAAATTCAGGCTTTTGCCTTAGACGCTCATTTTACCTTAGAGCAAGTTGGTAGAAATAGTCAAGGACATTTTATAAATTTTAATGGTACCGCAGGTGTTTGGAGAAAAGAATGTATTTATGATGCTGGTAACTGGGAAGGAGACACTCTTACAGAAGATTTAGATTTAAGTTATAGAGCACAATTAAAAAATTGGAAATTTAAATACCTAGAAGAAGTAGTTACTCCTGCAGAATTACCCGTAGTTATTAGCGCAGCAAGATCTCAGCAATTTAGATGGAATAAAGGTGGTGCAGAGAATTTTCAGAAAATGATGAAACGTGTTATTAAAAGTAAAAACGTTTCTTTTAAAACTAAAATTCATAGTTTATTACACCTATTAAATAGCTCTATGTTTACGTGTATTTTCTTGGTGGCTGTTTTAAGCATACCTATGTTGTATATTAAAAATGAATATGCGCATCTAAAAATATACTTTTTTGTAATGAGCTTTTTTGTAATTAGTTCTTTAATATTTTTTATTTGTTATTGGTATATGTTCAAGGCAATCTATGGAGGTGGATTCATCAAATTTATAAAATATATAGGATCCTTTTTCACCTTTTTCTCTATTGCAATGGGTTTTTCTCTACACAATACAATTGCTGTTTTAGAAGGGCATTTAGGTAAAAAAAGTGAATTTATAAGAACTCCAAAATTTAATATCAGTGGATTAAAAGGAGAATGGAAAAGTAATAAGTACATTACCAAAAAACCCTCTTTTCATGTTATTTTAGAAGGCTTATTGGCTCTTTACTTTGTATTTGGAATGTATAGTGCCTTTATTGTAGGAGACCAGGGTGGAGATTTTGGTTTGTTTCCTTTTCACTTTATGCTTTTTATAGGTTATAGTTATGTATTCTTTAAATCTATATTCTCTAAAGCTTAATGTTGTCTTTTTCAAAATATAAAGACCTAGTACTAATTTTAATTAGCACACTATTATATTTTGCTTTTGCCTATTTTTTAGAAAGAACAGAATTCTATAAACTTTTATTTTTATGGTTTTCCCTTTTCATCTCTTTCTATTTTTTAATAAAAAGTAAATCAATAAATACTTCAACTTTAATTGGATTAGTTATTCTTTTTAGGTTGATTTTTCTCTTCGCGATCCCAAATTTATCTCAAGATTTCTACAGGTTTATTTGGGATGGACGTATGATTCTTGAAGGATTAAACCCATATTTATCATTACCAGAAACCTATATTCAACAAGGGCTTCACCCAGTAGCAGAAACATCTAGCTTATATGCTGGCATGGGCGAGATGAACGGAAGTCATTTTACGAATTACCCACCTATTAACCAGCTTTGTTTTTTAATTGCAGCACTATTTGCTAGTAAAAGTATCTTTGGTTCTATTGTTGTTTTAAGGTTGATTATTATTCTTGCTGATATTGGAATTCTGTACTTCGGAAAAAAACTACTAGAAAGATTAAACTTGCCTGTAAAAAACATTTTTTTGTATGCCCTAAATCCGTTTATAATTATAGAAATGACGGGGAACTTACATTTTGAACCGGTTATGTTATTTTTCTTAATTTGGAGTTTATACAAATTACAGCAACAGAAATGGATATGGGCCGCAGTACTTTTAGGTTGTTCAGTTTCTGTAAAGTTAATTCCACTATTGTTTTTACCGTTGTTTTTTCAATGGTTTGTTCATAAATCATCCAATAAAAGAGAAATTACCTCATCAGAAACATCTCTTAATACCTTTAAGATAAAATGGATTCCTGCCCTCGCAGGATTAAAAAAATTAGTAGCCTTTTATGCAATAATTTTAATAACTATAATCATTTTATTTCTTCCTTTTTATTCATCAGAATTTATTAATAATTATGCTAATTCTGTAGGTTTATGGTTTCGTAATTTTGAATTCAATGCAAGTTTTTATTATATTTTTAGAGAAATTGGCTACTTGTTTAGAGGCTATAATGAGATTGCAATTATTGGAAAAATTACGCCCATTTTAACCATTCTATTCCTTATAATAATCACTTTTTTCAGAAAAAACAAATCTATAATTCAATTAATCACAGCATTATTATTCGGATTGTGTTTTTATTATTTTACAGCAACAACAGTGCACCCTTGGTACCTTGCAACACCTTTAATTTTATCTGTTTTTACAAAATATCGCTTCCCTGTAATTTGGACAATTGTAATTATTTTCAGTTATCAAGCCTATGCAAATACGCCATGGAAAGAAAACCTATGGTTTGTTAGTTTAGAGTATATTGCTCTCTATGGATTCCTTCTTTTTGAGCTTCTAAAGAATCGTCAATATTATAAAATTGTAAAATAATCAATTTTAGCTATTATATTCCGAGAATTTTGTATTTTAGTCTTTAATTTTTTAATCAAATATGAAAAGACTTACCATAAAAGACATTGCTAAAGAATTTAATGTTTCTATTTCTACTGTTTCTAAAGCACTTAACGACAGTTATGAAATAAGCGTAAGCACAAAAGATAAAATTCAAAAATACGCAAAAGAAAAAAACTACAAACCTAACTTTAATGCACTAAGTTTAAAGAATAGACAAACCAAAACGATTGGAATTATAATTCCGAATATGTTAAACTATTTTTTTGCTCAGGTATTTAACGGAATTGAAAAAGTTGCTAACGACCGAGGATATAAAATAATTTCATGTATTTCTAACGAATCTTTTAAGAAAGAAGTAGAAACTATAGAAACACTTTCTAACGGAAGTATAGATGGTTTTATATTATCTCTTGCAGAAGAAACGGTTTCTAAAGGAGATTATAAACACTTTCAAGAAGTTTTAGACAATGATACTCCTATAGTTATGTTTGATAGGGTTGCAGATAAATTAAAGTGCGACAAAGTGGTTACAGATAATTTTGATAGTGCTAGAAGTACCGTTTCTTATCTAGTAAAATCTGGTCATAAAAATATTGCCTTTATTTCTACAATGAATAATTTAGATATTGGAAGAAGAAGACAATTAGGTTATTTAAAAGGTTTAGAAGATTATAATATTAAAGCCGAAAAAAATCTCATTATAAATATAGATGATAACTATAAAAACTACGAGAATATCTTAACACCTATTTTTAAAGACAATACCATAGATAGTGTTATTGCTACAGATGAATCTTCTGCTATTGCCGCAATGAAGGTAGCTATAAAACAAGGACATAAAATACCAGAAAACTTTTCTGTTATTTCTTTTTCTAACGGAATCTTAGCAAGGCATTCTAGCCCCAGAATGACTACAGTTAGCCAACATGGAGAAATTATGGGTGCTACAGCTGCAGAAATGCTTATAAACCGATTAGAAGACAAATCTAAAGTTAAGAAAAAGGCTGAAACTGTTATTGTAAAAACAGATTTAGTTGAAAGAAATTCTACTAAAAAAATATTATAATTACACCTCTATTTACAACACAATGAATTTATCTAAAGTAAAATTAGTAGTTTCCGATATGGATGGAACATTACTAAACTCCAAAGGAGAAGTAAGCCCTTTATTCTTTGACTTATTTAAACAATTAAAAGAAAAAAATATTATTTTTTGCGCAGCCAGCGGAAGACAATACAATAGCATCGTTTCTAAACTAGACGCTATTAAAAATGATATTTATATAATTGCAGAAAATGGTGGAATTGCTAAAAAAAACGAAGAAGTACTCGTATTAAATTTACTTTCTGCAGATAAAATTAAAAAAATTCTTCCTGTTTTAAAAAATATAGAAAACACTCATGTTGTTTTATGTGGAAAAAATGGCGCATTTATAGATTCTAAAAATGAAGATTTCATCGATTTATTTCAAGAATATTATAGCAAATTTCAAGTTGTAGATGATTTATATAGCATTATAAATAATGAAGATTTCTTAAAAGTAGCAATTTATCATTTTACATCTTCAGAAGAATATATATACCCAGTTATAAAAGATTTTGATGACGACTTATTAATTAAAATCTCTGGAAAAAACTGGTTAGATATTTCTGACAAAAAAGCAAATAAAGGTAATGCTTTAAGAAAGGTTCAACAAATTTTAAATATTACCAAAGAAGAAACAATGGTTTTTGGTGATTACCACAATGATATAGAAATGCTAAGAGAGGCAGATTTTAGTTTTTCTATGAAAAATGCTCATAAAGATATTACCAAAATTGCTAATTACGCAACCGAAAGTAATGACAATTATGGCGTAGAAAAGGTATTGAAACAGTTATTAGATACAAAATAGCAGACTTACTTTATTTAGTAAGCAAATGTTGTCCAATAGAAATTACGTTATCTGTTAAGCCATTAATTTCTTTAATTACCCCAACAGTTGTATTAAATTTTCTGGCAATAGAGTATAACGTATCTCCTTTTTTAACTTCATAGTAATTACCAATAGTTTTTTGGGGAATTCTATCCCCAATCACAACTTTTGTGTTATTATCTTCACCATTAAAACCTTTGCTTTTTATTTTATCAAATTCATGCAATCTGTATTCTTCAATAATTTTGATAAGCTTATGAGGATATTGCCTATCTGTAGCATACCCTGCCCTTTTTAATCCTTTAGCCCACCCTTTATAATCGTCACTATCATAGTCAAACAAAAAAGCATACCTTTTTCTTTGTGTTAAAAAGGCAGAATGATCATCAAAAGAAGATTCTACATATTGATATTTTCTAAAGCATTCTCCTTTATGATCATCATCATGATAAACACGTTCTCCTTGCCATTGGCTATGACACTTTATACCAAAGTGATTGTTAGATTTTAAAGCCAATTCACTCCTTCCTCTGCCCGATTCTAGAATACCTTGTGCTAGCGTAATACTAGCAGGTATACTATGTAAATGCATTTCTTTAACAGAAACGGCTGCATATTTTCTAATATAATCTAACGTGTGTTTATTTAAGTTTGAGTTTTTAGTTATTATATCTTTAGTTCGTTCTACTTCACTTGATGTAGGTATTTTTACAGGTTTTGGTTCATTTAAAACAACTCCAGCATCTCTCTTGGTTCTACTAGCTTTTTTGCTAGACCCACAACTTGATAAAACTAACAAACTAATACAAAATAATATAACTCTTAACTTCATATACTTTTAATTATTGGCTCATTTTTCTTCTCTAACATTAGGTTAAACCCAGCTATTCCCTGAATACCACCTGTATGAATTGCTAAAATTTTAGTTCCTTCAGCAAAGAAATCTTTTTTTATTAAATCTACAATACCAAACACCATTTTACCTGTATAAATAGGGTCTAATAAAATACCTGTTTTATCTGTAAAATCGTTAATAAATGTAATTAACGATTCGTCATGCTTCGCATAACCTCCAAAATGATATCCTTTTTGTAATTTCCAATTATCATTTTTTATGGTATATTTTTTTATTTCTTCAGATAAAAAATTACCTTTTAATGCAGGAAAACCTAATACTTTCTGTTTCCTTTTTAAAGACTTTATTAAACCAGCTAACGTACCTCCAGTACCAACTGCAGCACACACATAATTAAATTGAGCATCTTCTTTTGTTAAAATTTCTTCACAGCCATTAACCGCTAAAAAATTTGTTCCGCCTTCAGGAATTAAATAAAAATCGCCCCATTTATTTTTCATTTTCTCTATAAAACCAAACGACGTTTTTTGTCTGTATAATTCTCTAGATACAAAATGAAATTTCATACCATGATCATGTGCAACTTTTAAAGTTGGGTTTTCTTCTAAAGTTTGTTCTAGATTCTTCCCCAATTCCTCGCCTCTAATAATACCAAAAGTTTTTAAACCCTCCATTTTACCAGCAACTGCAGTTGCAACAATATGATTAGAATACGCACCTCCAAAAGTAAGTACCGCCTTCTTTTTAAGCTTTTTAGCTTCTTCTAAATTGTATTTTAACTTTCTAAATTTATTACCCGAAACAAAAGGGTGAATTAAATCTTCTCTTTTTATAAAAAGTTCTATATTTTTTTCTTCTAAAATTGGAAGAAAAACTTGTTGGTTTTCAGCGATAAAATCACTCTCGAAAAAAGTATGGTTTGTATTACTCAATGTTAAGAATTTGTTACGGCAAAAATAACAGATATTATTTTGATAGCTACATAATCTTCGCTTTTTAAAGTAAAAACTACTGCTTAACTTATAATATTAGAAAAAAAGACCCAAAATGCCTTTAAATTAAACGCTTACCTAAAAATTTCCTACTAAAAAAGCTTACAAATAGCCGCAAAAGAAGGAAACTATTCAATTTAGATTTTAAAAACAGGTATTAAACACAGAAATAAGCATTTAATTTTATGAGAGTATCATGAAAAAAAGTCCAATCTACCTATATAAAAAGAAATATATTATTGTTTTTTCGACGAGATAAAAGTAAATCTAAAGTACTTAAAAAACAAACAGCAATCCAGCACTACAAGAACAAACCAAATAGTTGCTTATTTTAAGCAATAAAAAACTATTAGAAATTGAAATTTTCATCAATAGTAAACACAAAACCTCATTAAAAAAGACAAACATAACGTTCATTAGCTACTGTTAATATGAAAGTTAACCATAAAAAATCAACAGAAAAATAATTGCATTTATTTTGTAACTTATGTATTTTCAATCAAAAAAAAGTATAATTTTACTTAAAATACATATCGCGATTATGCTCCATAAATGAACAAATATATTGTTGCCAATCAACCAGAAAAATGGCTTTTTTCTATTGATAATATTACCGTAATTTCCTCACAAGAATATCTTACCAATCCTAAATATTCTACCATAAAAAAAGCGAGGATATTTAATCTTTGTAAAAACTACAGCTACCAATCTAAAGGATACTATGTTTCTCTTTTAGCAGAAGCTAGAGGGCATTTAGCCATACCTACCGTAAAAAACATTGTAGATTTAAAAACATTGAAGCTTGTAAAAATAGTTTCAGAAGAGTTTGAAGACGAGATTCAGCAAAGTTTAAAAAACATTAAATCGAGATCTTTTACTTTAAGTATTTATTTTGGTCAGAATGTTGCACAAAAATACAAAGGATTAAGTAGCTTGTTTTACAAACATTTTCAAGTACCTTTTTTACGTGTAAATTTCAGTTTTAACAACAAGTGGAACATCCAAAGCATTAAAGCTATTTCTGAATCTGAAATACCAAATGAACACTTAGAAAGTGTCTATGAATTTGCGAATCAGTATTTTTCTAAAAAACGTTATGACACGCCTAAACTAATCACTTCAGATTTTGATTTGGCCATATTAGTGGATCCAAATGATCCTGCACCACCAAGCAATGCAAAAGCACTAAAAAAGTTTGTAGACATTGCTGAAAAAATGAATATTTATGCAGAAATTATTGAGCCAAAAGACCTCAGTAGATTATCCTCTTTTGATGCTTTATTTATCCGCCAAAGTACCGAAGTAAATAATGAAGCCTATGCCTTTGCGCGTAAAGCACAGCAAGAAGGTATTGCAATTATAGATTACCCAGACGCTATTTTAAAATGTTGCAACAAGGTTTTTATGGCAGAAGCTTTAAACAATGCCAATATTGCGACTCCAAAAACAATTATAGTTCATAAAGATAATATGGACGCTGTTATTGATAAGGTAGGTTTACCATGTGTGCTAAAGGCACCAGATTCTACTTTTTCTTTTGGCGTGAAAAAAGCAAAAACAGAAAGCGAGTATTATAATTTAGTAAATGAAATGCTTAAAGAATCTGAACTTATCATTGCGCAAGAGTTCTGCCCTTCTGATTACGATTGGAGAATTGGTATTATAGATGATAAACCCTTTTTTGCCTGCAAATACTACATGGCAAAAGGACATTGGCAAATTTACAATTGGAGTGCGAAAAAGAAAAATGAACAAGATGGAGATGCAGATTGTTTGCCTATAGAAAAAGTACCAAAAGTAGTTTTAGACATGGCTTTAAAGTCGGCCAGAATTATGGGAAAAGGACTTTATGGAATAGACATAAAAGTAGTGAATAATAAACCAATGGTTATTGAAATTAACGACAACCCGAATGTAGATTTTGGTGTTGAAGATGCTTTCTATGGTGATTTGGTGTACACCGAAATTTTATCAGCATTAAAAAAACGTTTAGAATAAAATGGGCAAAAAATATAAATTATTTGAGGTTTATGGTATCGAATTAGAATACATGCTAATTAATGATACTTCCTTTAAAGTTGCACCAATTGTAGATACTTTATTGACCAAAAAAAATGGAGAATTAACTTCTGATATCGATAATGGTGCTATTGCTTGGAGCAACGAATTGGTTGCACATGTGGTAGAAATAAAAACCAATGGCCCAACAGCTGATCTTGCCAATTTAGCGGATGAATTTCATGAAAATATTGTAGAAATTAATGCGCTTTTAAAACCATTAAACACCAAATTATTACCTACGGCGTGCCATCCTTTAATGAATCCGGTGCAAGACACACAACTATGGAAACACAGTTATAGCGAAGTTTATGAGCTATATAACCGTATTTTTGATTGTAAAGGACACGGTTGGTCTAACGTACAAAGTACACATATTAATTTACCTTTTTATAATGATACTGAATTTGAAAAGCTGCATGCGGCAATTCGTGTTATTTTACCATTAATTCCTGGTTTATGCGCTAGTTCTCCTATTTTAGAAGGTAAACTTACAGGTTTTAAAGATACCCGCTTAGAGTTTTACAAAACCAATCAAAAAGAAATTCCGGAAATGACTGGTAAGGTTATTCCTGAACAAGTTTTTTCAAAATCGGATTATCATAAAACTATTTTTGATCCTATTAAGACAAAGATTAAAAAACACGACACCAATAATATTTTAGACCATCATTTTCTAAATTCTAGAGGAGCCATTGCCCGTTTTGATAGAAATGCCATAGAGATTAGACTGGTAGATATACAAGAATGCCCTAAGGCAGATGTAGCCATTTGTGTTTTAATTATTGAAGTTTTAAAACAATTGGTAAACGGAAAGTTGTCTAGTTTACAAATGCAAAAGGACTGGAAAGAACAAGATTTATTCAGCATTTTAGACGATGCCATAAAACAAGGTGAAGATTATAAAATTACTAATAAAGAATATTTAGCTGTTTTTAATATTTATAAAAGCAGTACAATTCAAGAAATATGGAAACAGCTTTTTGAACTGGTAAAAGACGATATTACTGAGAACTACAAAGAAGCATTGACTGTAATTTTTAAGCATGGAACGTTGTCTACAAGAATCGAAAATGATCTTAGCAATGATTTTTCTGAAGAAAATATTATAAATACCTACAACAAATTAGCAGATTGTTTAGAAACCAACACTCTTTTTATTCCAAATAATTAGGAATGAAACTTATTATAACTTGCGAGCATGGAGGTAATGAAATTCCAGATACCTATAAGATTCTTTTTACTGATAAAGAAATATTAAGCACGCACAGAGGTTATGATTTAGGAGCATTAGATGTTTTTAATTCGCTAAAACCGTTAGCAACCTACACTGATTACAGTAAAACAAGCAGACTGTTAATTGAGTTGAATAGATCTCTTTGGCATAAAAACTTATTTTCTGAATTCACTAAAAAACTATCTTTTATTGAAAAAGAGGAGATTATAAAATCACATTATGATGTTTATAGAAGCACTATAGAAAACAACATTAAAGCTCTTGTTGCAAACAAAAATGCTATTACACACCTTTCTATACATTCATTTACGCCTATTTTAAATGATGAAATTAGAAATTGTGATATTGGCTTCTTATACGACTCATCTAATAAACAGGAAAAAAAAATAGCAATACAACTTAAAACGGCTTTACATACAATAAACCCCAAATGGAATGTCCGTTTTAACTATCCGTATTTAGGAAAAGCAGACGGGTTTACTACGTATTTAAGAAAGGCTTTTAGTAAAAAATATGTAGGAATTGAGGTTGAAATAAATCAGAAGTTTTCTAAAAATAACAGTATGAATTCGCAACTTAAAGAAGATTTATACAAGGCAATTAGTGAGCTAAAAGACTAAAAACTCACAATATCATTTCGAAATGAGTGCTTTTGCACGATTGAGAAATCTCATCATAACAAACCGTAAACTATAAGATTCCTGGTCGTACCTCACTCGGAATGACACAAACCGACTGAAAACTCACAATGTCATTTTGAAATGAGTCCTTTTTGGACGATTGAGAAATCTCATCACAAGAAACCTTAAACTTCAAGATTTCTCGTCGTACCTCGCTCGGAATGACAATCCGACTAAAAAACTCACTATGTCATTTCTAAATGAGTCTTTTTTGGACGATTGAGAGATCTCATCAGAATAAAACGTAAAAATAAAGATTCCTCGTCGTACCTCGCTCGGAATGACAAACTGACTAAAAAACTCACAATGTCATTTCGAAATGAGTCTTTTTTGGATGATTGAGAAATCTTATCAGAATAAAACGTAAAATAAAGATTCCTCGTCGTGCCTCGATCGGAATGACAATCCGACTAAAAAACTCACTATGTCATTTTGAAATGATTCCTTTTTGAACGATTGAGAAATCTCATCAGAATAAAACGTGAATTTTGAGATTCCTCGTCGTGCCTCGCTCGGAATGACATTCCGACTAAAAAACTCACAATGTCATTTCGAAATGAGTCTTTTTTGGATGATTGAGAAATCTTATCAGAATAAAACGTAAAATAAAGATTCCTCGTCGTGCCTCGATCGGAATGACAAACACACATTAAAAAGCCAACATGTCATTTCAAAATGAGTCTTTTTTACCCATATTAAAATTTTATAATTTTATAATTTAGTTATAAAAAATAGAACTATTTATATAACAAAAAATTTATACATTCGTTTATAAGTATTGGTCTAATTGTTGACTATTCAATTATGAAAAATAAATAAAAATAAAATGAAAAAAATAATTGTAGCATTAGTAGTAATGATTGTTAGTATAAACACAACAATTGCTCAAGAATGGCTAACAGATATTAATGTTGCAAAAAAAAATGCAACCAAAGAAAGTAAGCCAATAATTTTAGTCTTTCAGGGTTCAGATTGGTGTGCACCATGTATTAAATTAGACCGAGAAATTTGGAGTACAGAAACTTTTAAAAAGTATGCAAAAGAGAATTATGTTTTGCTAAAGGCAGATTTTCCGAAAAGAAAGAAAAATAAATTATCTGAAGAACAAACAAAATCGAACGCATTACTTGCTGAAAAATATAATAAACAAGGTTTTTTTCCTTTTGTTGTCGTACTTGATTCCAATGGTAAAGTGTTAGGAGAAAGTAGCTATAAGAAGACTACACCTCTAAATTACATTAAAGAATTAAACACTTTTACAAAGTAATTTGAAACAGATAGTCACCTTATTACTTTTATTCTCAATAACAAGTTATACAGCACAACAATCCTATAAGAGAACGCTCAAACTAATGGGCAGTCGGTTTGATATTACTGTTGTAGCAAACGATTTTACTACTGCAAACAAGTACATTGATACTTCGATTGCTGAAATTACACGAATAGAAAAACTCATATCATCTTGGGATCCTAATTCTCAAACTTCAGAAATTAATCGAAATGCAGGCATACAGCCCGTAAAAGTTGATTCAGAATTATTTCAATTGATAGAACGAGCAATCGGTATTTCAAAATTAACAGATGGTGCTTTCGATATTAGTTATGCTTCAATGGATAAAATCTGGAAATTTGACGGTAGTATGACTGTTATGCCTTCAAAAGAAGAAATAAAAGCTTCTGTACAAAAAGTTAGTTATCATAATATTATTTTAGATAAAAAAAATGGTACTGTCTTTCTTAAGTTAACAGGAATGAAAATCGGTTTTGGTGCTATCGGAAAAGGCTATACAGCTGATAAGGCTAAAACGCTTCTTATTTCTAAAGGAGTAACTTCTGGTATTATTAATGCCTCTGGCGATATGAATACTTGGGGAAAACAACCAAATGATAGTGATTGGAAAGTAGCCATTACAAATCCAATGGATAAAAACAAAGTTTTTGCATTGCTTCCTATTACAAACGGAGCTGTTGTAACTTCTGGAAATTACGAAAAGTATGTAAACTTTAAAGGGAAACGATACACACATATTATAGACCCGCGCACAGGATATCCTTCAACTGGAATTATTAGTGTAACCGTTTTTGCACCAAAAGCAGAATTGGCAGATGCTCTTGCAACTTCTGTTTTTGTTATGGGAAAAGAGACTGGCTTAGATCGCATTAATCAATTACCCAAAATAGAATGTATCATCATAGATGATAAAGGGAATATTACAAAATCAAAGAATATAGAAATAGATAAATTATGATTAAAAAAATTATATACGCTGCATTGATAACTACTTTTTTTAGTAGTTGTGTTGTCGTTAAAGAATACGAAAAAGTAAATATAAATGACCCAGACATGGCATTGTCAGAAAAAAAATGTGACAGAAATGTTTCTACAATGCATTCCTATCGTGAAGCAGCTGTAGGAGCAAATGGAGGTAAAACAGGAGGTGGCTGTGGCTGTAACTAATAAAATAAGAGGTTTGAAAAAAATAATTTTAATATTCTGCGTATTTGCTTTTGTTAAATCATATTCGCAAACAGAACAAGACTCAACCAAAGTTTATAAAAAACGTGTATTAGAAACTATCGAAGTAGATTTTCTAACAAGTTATTATGCTCAAGATGGTGATAATGCTGCAGTAAGTGGCGGCATAGGAACAGAAGAATTAACTGATGTTACAGGAACTTTTGTAGTTTCAATACCTTTAAATGATGATGATATCTTAACCATTGATGCAGGAGTTTCGGCATACACTTCTGCTTCATCAAGTAACATTGGACCTTTTGACAATGGACAAGCAGCCCCTTTTCAAGCTTCTTCTGGTGCATCAAGTAGCGACCTTTGGACAAATTTAACTGGAAATTATAGTCATAGTTCTGACGACAGAAATGATATCTGGTCTGCAAAAATATCAATTTCATCAGAATACGATTACTTTTCAGCTGGTGTTGGTGGTAGTTACACCAAATTATTTAACGAAAAAAACACAGAATTAAGTGTAAATGCAAATATTTATATAGATAGTTGGAATGCTATTTACCCAACAGAATTAAGACCCTTCGGTGAGAATGGCAATGGTTTAAATAATACTTTGTTTACGCAAAATACAATTACCGGCAACACAAATTACACCCCTAGATTTAGTGAATTTAAAGACGAAGGACGTAACTCTTATTCTTTAGGCTTTGGATTCTCTCAAATACTTCATAAAAACGTACAAGGTTCGTTAGCTCTAGATTTTGTAAAACAAGACGGCTTATTATCTACACCATTTCAAAGAGTGTATTTTAGCGATGTTGCAGATTCATACATAGATAATTTTCAACTTGCAGATGCTATTGAACGTTTGCCAGATTCAAGATTTAAAGTAGCAGCTGGTGGTCGTTTAAACTGGTACCTTAATGAAACATTTGCAATAAGAACATTTTATCGCTATTATTTTGATGATTGGGGAATTACTTCTCACACTGCAAGTATTGAAGTACCAATTAAAATAACTGATACCTTTACATTATACCCATCTTATAGGTTTTATAACCAAACAGCAGCAGACTATTTTAACCCTTATGAAAGTGCTTTATCTACCGATGAATTTTATACTTCTGATTATGACCTTTCTGAGTATTCTGCTAATCAAATTGGTTTTGGAGTATCCTACACAGATATTTTTACAAAGGCACATATTTGGAAATTTGGATTAAAAAGTATTGATTTAAAGTTTTATCAATATGATAGGGATACATCATTTAGTTCTAGTATTATTACAGCAGGATTTAAGTTTGTAATGGATTAATTGAATATTAGATATTTATTGGTTTATAAACGTCAACGTAAAAGGCACACATTTTGAACTAAATAACAAACATTAAAAAACAAAACTGAACATATATATAAAACATAGCTATTATAGGTTTTCTGTGAGGTTTTTGTACCTCTATTAAGTCTGCCAAATTTTTATTTTTGTGTATCTAAAAATTAAAAGATAAAAAGACTACTCGTATCTAATTAGAAACGATAGCCTCTTTTTACACGCAATAAAACATATATAAATACTATAAAAAAACGCCAAATACTTTTACGTATTTGGCGTTTTTTTTTATCATATAAATTAGTCTATCCACATTTAGAAGAACCACAATCTTTACAAGTTAAACAACCTTCTTGATAAATTAAATTTGTAGAATTACAATTTTCACAAGTATGTCCTTTTACCTCCGTACCATCTTCTACATAACGTTTTAAAGCACGTTGTACACCGTTTTTCCAAGAACTTATAGATTCTGAATCGAACTGTAAACTTTGTATTAATTCTACAATTTTATCAATAGGCATTCCATGACGAATGGTTCCTGAAATTAATTTTGCATAGTTCCAAAATTCAGGATTAAACTTATGAGACAAACCTTCAATAGTGGTTTTATATCCTCTTTTATTTTGATATTGAAAATCATATCGAGTACCCCCTTCTTCATTTTTATTTTTAATAATAAATCCTTTTTCTACCCAACGCGGAATTAGAATTCCATCTTCATCATCTGCCAATCCTGTAAACACCTCATAAGGTCTTCCGTCTACCAAACCAACAAAGGCAATCCATTTTTCTTTTTGATTTTGAAAACGAACGACATCTCCTTCTAATACTTGCGGACGTTTCTTAGAAAAATTAGTTGTTGTAGTCTCTTTCTTATCATCTGCAGCAATTAAAACTCCAGAACGAGAACCATCTCTATAAACCGTTACCCCTTTACAGCCAACTTCCCAAGCTTTTAAATACAACTCTCCAACCAACTCCTCTGTTGCATCATTAGGTAAATTAACAGTAACACTAATAGAATGATCTACCCATTTTTGGATAGCTCCTTGCATTTCTACTTTGCTATTCCAATCAATATCATTAGACGTTGCTTTATAATATGGAGATTTTTTAACCAATTCATCTATTTCTATCTGCGTAAAATTCTTTGAAGAATCTATGTTATTTACTTCCATCCATTGTTTAAAACGATGATGAAAAACTACATATTCTTCCCAAGAATCTCCAACCTCATCTACAAAATCTATACGTGCATTTTTATCATTAGGATTCACTTTTTTTCTACGCTTATACACCGGCATAAAAACAGGCTCAATTCCAGAGGAAGTTTGCGTCATTAAACTGGTAGTTCCTGTAGGTGCAATAGTTAACAAGGCAATATTTCTACGACCATGCTCTAGCATTTCTTTATACAGTTTGTTATCTGCTTCTTTTATTCTTAAAATAAAAGGATTGTCTTTTTCTCTGTCTGCATCAAAAATAGCAAACGCACCTCTTTCTTTTGCTAAATTAACAGACGCTCTATAGGTTTCAACCCCTAAAACTTTATGTACTTCTGTAGAAAAAACATTTCCTTCTTCACTTCCATAACGAACATTTAAAGCCGCTAACATATCTCCTTCTGCAGTAATACCAATACCGGTTCTTCTCCCCTCTTCGGCTTTGTGCTTAATATTCATCCACAAGTTTCTTTCTGTTGCCTTTACAACTTCTTCCTCTGGGTCTGCAGCTATTTTTGCTAAAATTCCATCAATTTTTTCTAACTCTAAATCAATAATGTCATCCATCATTCTTTGAGCAATAACAATATGTTTTTTGAATAATTCAAAATTGAAAACTGCCTTTTTAGTAAACGGGTTCTCTACATAAGAAAATAGGTTCATCGCTAATAATCTACAAGAATCATACGGACATAAAGGAATCTCACCACAAGGGTTTGTAGAAACTGTTTTGTAGCCTAAATCTGCATAACAATCTGGCACAGATTCATTAATAATGGTATCCCAAAATAAAATTCCTGGCTCTGCAGATTTCCATGCATTATGTACAATTTTCTTCCAAATTTTAGTTGCTTCTATTTCTTTAGTATACAAAGGAGTTTCACTAAATGTTGGATATTTTTGTGTGTATTTACCGTCACTTTTTACAGATTTCATAAATGCATCATCAATTCTTACTGAAACATTTGCTCCAGTAACTTTTCCTTGCTCTAGTTTTGCATCAATAAAATCTTCTGCATCTGGGTGATTGATAGAAACAGACAACATTAAAGCGCCTCTTCTTCCATCTTGCGCAACCTCTCTTGTAGAATTAGAATAACGTTCCATAAAAGGAACAATTCCTGTTGATGTTAATGCTGAATTTTTTACTGGAGATCCTTTGGGGCGGATGTGAGATAAATCGTGTCCAACACCACCTCTACGTTTCATTAATTGTACTTGCTCTTGGTCTATCTTCATGATTCCTCCGTAAGAATCGGATTCGCCATTGTTACCAATTACAAAACAATTTGACAAAGATGCAATTTGAAAAGGATTTCCAATACCTGCCATCGGACTTCCTTGAGGCACTATATATTTAAAATTCTTGATCACTTCAAAAATTTCTGATTCCGTTAACGGATTGGTATATTTTTGCTCTACTCTAGCAATTTCTGATGCAATTCTTTGATGCATTTCATCAGGTGTGCTTTCGTAAATATTATCAGCAGAATCTTTTAAAGCATATTTATTTAACCACACACTTGCAGCTAATTCATCGCCTTTAAAATAGTTAAGAGCTGCTTTTAAAGCTTCGTCTCTAGAGTATGTTTTTGTTGGAATATGTGTTGTAGAAGATTTCATTGTATGATACAGCAATTAGATTGTTTTTTTATTGGATAAATATCCCACAAATGTACAACCTAAAAGGTGATAATTATCATAAAGTCTACAAGAAAAAAACATAGATAACTGAAAATCAATAAAATAAAACTTATTAACACAGAAAAGTTAACAAATAAATTACTTTTTATTAAATTCTCATAGCCTTAAACCACACTACTTATTATCAGTATTTTAAATTTATTTTAGCTTGTTTGTATAAAAAATAAAGGACTTTATTGGATAAAAAAATGTCTTAAATTATACTTTTTGCACAACTTTTCACTAACCAATATTTTAAACTACGGAAAACCGTAATAAAAACTCCTTTTTGTTTTGTACTTTTATATCAGCTATGAATCGAGATAATAAAAGTTTTTATTTTGATATATGGAGTTGTAACAAATTATTCAAATATTATCTACTCCTTTTTTATAATCAAGTCCGTGTTTATTTTTTATTTCGCTCAACTTGTCTTGTAATTCAAATCTAGTCAACTTATGCGAGTGTCCGTACATTGCTGCATTAGTAAGCTCTAGTGCAATTTCACGAACTTGGTCAATAGAATAACTTGCAACAACAACATTTAAAGAAAATGCTTTATTTAGTCCTTCTTTAGAAAGTCTTATATTTTCCTTTATTTCATCATTATTATAGCCTATTGCATCAAGAAAAGTACCTACGCTTATTAATGTTGCTAATATCTTTTTGGGTTCTTTCATTATATATATTTTTATTAATTATTAAATCCGCACTTTCCTTAAATACTACGTTGTAGCACATTAAAAAAAACTACTAAATGAAATCAAAATACATATTATTATTTACAACTTTATGCCTGTTCCATAGCTGCAAAGAAAAAAGTACTGGATTTAATATTAGTCTCAATTCAGAAATTGAATTAGATACAATCTATATTTCAGAATTGATTACTAGAAAACCAATTACTAAAATTTACGAGAATAAAGAAATAAAAAACATTCCATTAGATTATCCAACAGTAGCGAGAATACACACAAAAAAAAATGACAAAATATACCTTACAATACTGGAGCAAAATAAAAATCTGAACATTTCTGTTCTAAAGGATTCTACACTAACAACAAATGACAAAAGCGACTCTTTAGTTAATTACCTATGGAAAAGTAACTTAAAATTCATCCAAGAAAATAGTTCATTCATATTTACAACTCAAAATACAGATTCTATACCTATTTTGTTTGAAAGATTTAGAGTAAAAAGAGAAACCGAAATTAACAAATTCAAAGACCAATTCAGTTCAAAAACATTAGAAGTGCTTGATTTTCAAAATGATGCTCGTATTTATTCTTTTTTGTTTTTCTTTGGTAGAATTTCGAAAGGCTTAAAACCTAATGATAATTATTTTGATTTTATCGAGAAGATTCCAAAAGCTTCTAAAACATTAAAATCTCTTCCCGATATCTATCTTTATAAATACGAAGTAGAGTTTTTAAGGAAAAATAAATCCTTAGAAAGTATCACTGATTTTTTACGGTTTATAGAAAAAAAGACAAACAGTAAAGATTTAGCAGATTATTTGAAAGCAAACTACATCAAATCATTGATAGAAAATCCTTCATATTGGGAAAAACACGAAAAACTATTCAATACAGAAGTTTTAACTCAAACTTTAAATTCTGAAAAAACTAATATTTATTACAGTTTAATAGAACAACCATCTTCTTCTTTTTATGCTTCACAAAATGGAGAAAAAGCATATTTATTTAAGGCAGAAGATAAATTTGGAAATCAATTTAATTTAGAAAGTTTAATTGGAAAGGTCATTTTTATTGATACTTGGGCTACTTGGTGCGGACCTTGTTTAAGACATAGACCAAAAGTTCTTGAATTAGCTGAAAAATTTAAAAATAATAATGAGGTAGAAATTTTATTAGTTTCTGTAGATTCTTCAAAAGACAAATGGTTATCGTTTTTAGATAAGGAAAATGAAGAATTTGGTAAAAATCTATTTATAAAAAACGGTATGCGAACCGAATTCGGAAATAATTATAATATTAAATCAATTCCGAGATATATTCTTATTGGAAAAGATGGGAAAATAATTAACTCGAATATTAACGAACCTTCAATTGCAGTTGAAAAAGAAATTGAAAACGCTTTGATAGAAAAATAACGTGCTACAACAACGTGTATAATTAATGGCTAGTTCTCGCCTACTTACGAAAATCCTCGCGATTTTTTTCTATTCGGTTTTTATTTGCTAAATTCCGTGCTTAAACACGCCACTAATCATACACAAACACGTTCTACGCAATTTGAGAAAAATTTTAAGATTATACCAAATTCTGGTATATCTGAATTAAATTAGTTTCAAATGAATAAAAATACATCAATATCACTCGGGAATTATTTTGACCAATTCATTCAAAGTAGTATTAGTGACGGAAGATTTAAAAACGTTAGCGAAGTTATTCGTGCTGGATTAAGACTTTTGGAAGAAGAAGAAGAAAGCAAGGTTATTGCTTTTAAAAATGCAATTAAAGAAGGAATTGACAGCGGAATTGCTCATGATTTTGACCCCAAAAAACACCTTGAATCATTAAAAGCGAATAAACACTTGAATGTCTGAATATAAACTGACGAACAAAGCTGTTGCTGATTTATCAAAAAATTGGGTATATACATTTGAAATTTGGTCGGAAAAACAAGCCGACAAATATTATGATGAATAAAAACTGCATAGAACACCGTGTATAATTAATTGCTGGTTTTAGCTCTCTTAGGAAATTCTTCCGGAATTTCTCCGTTCGTGCTTTATTTAGTAAATTCAATGCTTAAAACGCGCTAACCTCATAGAAAAAATTTGCCACAAGCAAAATAACAAACTAACAAGAAAAAAAAGACGAAAACTATTTAGTTTTCATCTTTTTTTTCGATAAATTCTGACTGATATTTTTCTAAAAATTTCTTT
Organism: Polaribacter sp. NJDZ03; assembly: GCF_019263805.1. Lineage (NCBI taxonomy): Bacteria > Pseudomonadati > Bacteroidota > Flavobacteriia > Flavobacteriales > Flavobacteriaceae > Polaribacter > Polaribacter sp. NJDZ03. The sequence goes on along the minus strand of NZ_CP079195.1, from coordinate 3,462,980 downwards.
TGTTTTACAATCATTTTTTGTCTTATTTTATCAATGTCCATAAAGTCCTTACCAAAATTACTTCCAAAAAAATTATCATTAAAGAAATGTTTGCTAAAAAGTGAATCTTGAGAAAAAACATGATCAAACCCTTGATTTTCAAACCCTGAATAGTTGGAGAAAAATCTTGATTTAAAAGATTGCATCAAACTATCTTTATCAGATAACGAGAGGTTATCGAACTCGTCCTTAGAAGACCAAGAATACAGACTGTCATATCTAATCAAATTTCCGTTTTTATCAAATTCTTTATCAACTTTCCAAGTGCCTTTAGGCGCTTCAACTACATCCGTTTTATGAGCTCCCTTTTCAACTTTTTTAGTTTTATTTTCTTGTCCTTTACAACCAATACTTAACAGGCTAACCATAAATATTAAAATATACTTTTTCATCACTTTATATTTTAAGTTAAACTAAATTTTGGGTTTGTAGTATCTCTTTTTAACAAACCACAAGTGTCGATTATTTAATCAATTTATTTTGGCAGAAAACTTTCTTATCATATCATTATAATTTTAAAGAATTCAACTTATAATTAAGAGGATGCTGAAAAGAATCAGCATCCATCTTAATATTTTACTCTAAAATTTAGTAAAACAATTATAAAATCTTAATGCTTCTGGCAGGCTTTTGTTTTGCCTCTTCTTTTTTTGGTAATAGAATACTTAAAATACCATTTTCATAATTTGCATTAATCTTTTCATCGTTTACACTTTCTGGTAAATTAAAGGTTCTTTTAAATGAAGAATAACCAAACTCTCTACGAGTATAATTTTCTTCCCTATGTTCTTTTTCTTCCTTCGTTTCTGTAGAAATGGACAATACGAGATTATCGAGGTCAATATGGAAATCTGATTTTTTAAGACCAGGAACAGCCATTTCTACCATAAAAGCGTCTGCCGTTTCCTTAATATTTACTTTTGGTAAAGTAATACCAGTATTAAAGTTTGAAGTAAATACGGATGGTAAGTCTCTATTAAAAATGTCATCTAACCAATTTGACAAATTTGGGAAGTTTTGATTTGAATTGCTGTTCGCTAAACTTCCATTTTTAGGAACAGTTGTTAAATTGCTCATAATTACAAAATTTTAAATTAAACATTATTTCAAATTTGAAATCTCTACGACTTCATGATCAATTTAAACAAATAGAATACCAAAATAGATTCATTAGTTTTTAGCGCAATTATTAGAGGTTATTCGCTGTAATTTTGTCATAATTATGAATAATTGTCGGTTTTAGAGACAATAAAATGACATATTTATATTTTATATTTAAAACTAGAAATTATCTCTAGAAAACATAAACTGTAGAATCCATATTTAAGATAAGCATACACAAATCAACCTATATAATTTATTGCTTGGTTTTTTAGTTACAAAAAATTCTTGCAGATTTTCTATCTGTTATTTATTTACTAACGTTAGTATTTAACCATGCTCAAACACTTTAGCGGAACAAAACTAAAAAACTCCAAATACTTTTAAAAGTATTTGGAGTTTTTAGTTTTATTATAATTTAAGAATGACTCGGCTTTTTAATATTCAAAAACGCCATACTCAGTTGTAATTGTTAATTTTTTAGTTTCAGAAGCCTCTACTCTACCTACAATTTTTGCGTCTACATTAAACGATTTAGAAATAGCGATGATATCTTCTGCAATTTCTGGCGTAACATAAAGTTCCATTCTGTGACCACAGTTAAAAACCTGATACATTTCTTTCCAATCTGTTTTAGACTGCTCTTGTATCAACTTAAATAATGGTGGAATTGGAAACATATTATCTTTTACAATGTGTAACTCATCTACAAAGTGTAAAATTTTTGTTTGCGCTCCACCAGAACAATGAATCATTCCGTGTACTGTATCCGAAGAAAAATTAGATAAAATCTTTTTAATAATTGGTGCATAAGTTCTTGTTGGCGACAATACCAATTTACCAGCATCAATTGGAGAATTTTCTACTTTATCTGTTAATTTTGTATTACCAGAATATACTAGTTCCTCAGGAACAGCAGCATCAAAACTTTCTGGGTATTTTTCTGCTAAATATTTATGAAAAACATCGTGTCTTGCAGACGTTAATCCGTTAGAACCCATTCCTCCGTTATATTCAGTCTCGTAACTTGCTTGTCCAAAAGACTCTAAACCAACAATTACATCACCCGCTTTTATATTTGCATTGTCAACAACATCTGTACGCTTCATACGAGCAGTTACAGTAGAATCTACAATAATTGTACGCACTAAATCGCCCACATCTGCAGTTTCACCTCCGGTAGAATGAATGGTAACTCCAAAACCTTTTAAGTCTTCGATTAACTCTTCCGTTCCGTTAATGATTGCTGATAAAACTTCTCCAGGAATTTTACTTTTATTTCTACCGATTGTAGATGACAACATAATATTATCTGTTGCACCAACACACAATAAATCATCAATATTCATAATTAAAGCATCTTGTGCAATGCCTTTCCATACAGAAATATCACCTGTTTCTTTCCAATACATATATGCCAAAGAAGATTTTGTTCCGGCTCCATCTGCATGCATGATTAAACAATAATCATCATCATTTGTTAAATAATCTGGAACAATTTTACAGAATGCCTTCGGAAATAAACCTTTATCGATATTCTTAATTGCATTATGTACATCTTCTTTAGATGCAGAAACACCTCTTTGTGCGTATCTTTTAGAAACTTCTTGACTCATGTTGTTGTGTTGTTAGCTGCAAATTTAACTTTCTTTTATCTGCCATCATAAAAAAACCAAATGATTTTTGATCATTTGGTTTTTTCTTATTAAATATTTCCGTTTTAATTACTCCCAATCTGGCATAATTGCTCCTGAAAAAATTTCTTCTCTACTATTATCACCATCAATTGGAGATGTAAATATTTTCTTTTCCGAAATACCATCGTTAGATGTATTTACATAAATTATTTCTGCTTCATTGGGTGAGAAACGAGGATCTAAATCATTAGACCCTGATGGTTTTGAAAGAATCATTTCTGTTTCTATCATTGTTAAAAAATTATATTTAAAAACTTTATTATTCAACCTTCTATAATTTGATGATTGAAAATCACTTACATCTTTGGTATAAATTAACAAGTTGCCATCTACAGATAAATTTAAGCCACCTAAAGCACCAACATTTGCAGAGACAACTGTATTTAGTACATTTCCACTCATATCAATAGTATAAATAGCACCATCATAACCATCAGAATTATTTGTTCTTAACACTATTTTAGTACCGTCATTACTCCAATCACATTCGGTAATTAAGTGTCCATTTGCCGTTTTATATACCATTTGAAGACCACTACCATCTTTATTAATTCTATACAACTTATCAAAACTTGGGTAAATAAGTTGATCTCCTGTTGTTGACCAAGAGAAATCTACCTCATTCAAATCAAAAGCATTAACAGGAATATTAGAAGTTACTCTTTTTACCTCCGAACCATTTGGTTTCATGGTAAAAATATGGGCCTCGTTGTTATACAATCTTAAAAAAGCAATTAAATTTACAGTGTTATTTTTTCTAGGCCTCCAAGAATTCGCGCTAGATTCTGTTAATTTAACAGTATTAATTTCATCAAAATCGGCATCTAAACTAGCTGAATAAATTACAGTATTACCTCCTTCAACCTTAACGTAAGTATACCTATTTTCTGGATCACCCTTTACTGTAAATGAATTTGAAGTACTTAACACTTCAGAATTTATATGATCTGTTACTGCTACTTGCCAAAAATATTTACCTCCAAATTTTAAATTAGGAACTACATAAGTTGTATCACTAAGATTTTGAACTTGAATTATATTATTATCAAAATCATTTTTAATCTCTAATCTATACGTTAACTCATCATCATCTACACTAGAAGAAGACCAAACCAACTCTACTGAACTATCGGTATCTAAAGCACCATCCATTGGCATTAACAATACAGGCGTTGTTGGCGGAACATTAAAAGCAGTTTCTACCTGCATTTCAAAAACAATATTTACTGTTGCACCTACTTCTACAGAAACTGGCTCAAAACTATTTAGAAAACCTTCTTTAGAAGCCTCTATAGAGTATTCATTTACCGGAACCTCTTCATAAGAAAACTCTCCATTCGCATCTGTAAATGTAGTATTATTTGTTGGAGACAAGGTTACTTTAGCATTTTCAATAGGTTCAAAATTACTTGTTTCCACCACCTTTCCTGTGATTACTCCAAACGCTACACTATCAATAGTATCGTCTTCTCCACAACTAAAAAATAGGCCTACTATTATAAGAATTAATATTTTTTGTATCGTTTTCATACTAATTTATTTTTTTTTTAAAAATAGAAATTAATTCCTGCTCTAACATTCCAAATTTTATCATTTTTATCTCCCCTAACCAAACCATCTAAATTGTCTGTTGATATAATATTTTGCTCCCCCCTTAAGATAAGTCCTAATTTATCTGTAATAAGATACTCTAAACCAACACCATATTGATATTTAAAATAGTTATCACTTAAGTTTTTAGTTGAAATAGAACCAACACCAACATAAGCATAAGGAGTTATCCTATCCTTAGGTAATAAATAGTATTCGAAATTTACATTAGAATCATAAATCCTTTTTTCAAATATATTTTTATTAGAAAGCGTGCTAGAACCTAACCCTAAAGAAAATGCAAATCTAGATTTATTTAGCATGAATTTAAGTAGCATATCTGTTCCCAAACCAAACTCAGCATCAGAATAATCACCAACAATTTTAGACACTCCACTCACAGCCCCAACACTAATCTTACCTCTTCTATATTCTTGTTTTCTATTAAATAATTCTGTTAACTCCGCCTCTTCTTGTTCTTTCTTGTAGTTCTTTTTTACAAAATCTACAACTTCTTGTCCTCCACTAGGTTCCCATATACCATCTATAATACCTTCTGTAATTAATAACTCTACAGCTTTATCTATAGCTTCTTTAACCGCTAATTGAGCAGGCTCATTTTTTGTAATACCTGTTTCTGCCTCTAACAACCTTCTTAAAGATACATACTTAAACAAATTAGCAGAAAGGCCTTGTGACAAAATAGTTTTAGATACGTACACATTTTTAAGAATTTGACCTGTTGATGTAGAAACGACTCTTAAATATACCGTTATTCTGTCTTGTCGATATTCTCCAGAAGCACCAACTCCAAAGTAACGCAAACCAGAACCACCTGTAATAATATTTGAATCATAAGACACAACACCACCTTCTACAATGTAATTTGCAAATAATAATGGTGGCATTTTTATAGGTTTATTATCTCCAGCATATTCTTGTCGAGTATTTCTTATTATTTGTCTTTCATTTAATAAATTACCAATATTCTCTCTTTCAATTGGCTTAAACCAATTAGACTCTTCTAATGATTTTAATAGTATAGAAGTACCTCCCTGTGTAACAGCTGTACTAAAAGTAGAACCATTTTCTACTGGTTTATATTGACCAGTATGATCTCTAAACTTATAAACACCCACTACCGTTTTTTCTTTTGGTGAAAAACTTTTTATAGACATTTCAGGAGATGAATTTTCTCCAATTCTAGCTCTTGACTGATCTAAAGGTTGGTTAAAATAAGTTCCACAACTCGAAAAAAACATTGCTATTAGGAAATAGCATAAAATAAAGTACTTCCTTTTCATAGATTTCAATTAATTGTTTGGAATAGTTATTTGAGTTTGTTCTCCTGTTGATGTGTTTAAAATACTTACGCTCAATCCACCAACACCTGGACTAACCTCTACAACCAAAGAGCCATAAACATAAGTTCCTTCTGTTAATCCCTGACTGCCAATTTGTTCCTGAAATAAGCCCTGTGAGAGTGAGTTTAATAATTGTCTATTTAAAGTATCTGTAAAATTATCTATCTCTGAAGATTGTGTAAATTGATTTGTATTTTCCTCTTGAAAATCATTTTGAGCATTTGCAGAAGCTAACAACTGCTGGTATGCAAATGAATCTCCTCCTCCAAAAAATGGGTTTATTGACTTATAAACCAATTGCTGAGAAAATGAAAAACCAGTAAAACAAACAAATAACACCAATAACAGTACTTTATCTTTCATAACAATTTTATTTTACATTTTACTTTTCTTTCTTAACTCTTCCCTTTGTTTTGCATAAAAGTATAATCGCTCTAATGCAACACCTACATTCAATTTTAAAAATTCTTCATCTGGTCTAGAAAAGAACTCATGTATTTTAATTTCTTCAACCTCTACGAGAATAATACTCGTTCTCCCCATACCTGGTTTTTCTTTTATTTTTATAATAAAAGGATGCTTTATTCCAGACAATAAATACGATTGATAAAAAAGATCATGATAATCTTTACCAATTTTAGTTATAGCCTCATCTACGACTATACCTTTAAGAAAAAAATCTTTCTCATCTGTTTTCTCAGCAACTTCCTGCTGTATATTTTTAGGTAATATCCAAAGTGAATCTTTAGATATTAATTTTTCGTTTTTTTTAATAAATAAATAAACTTTTAATTCTTCGTCTCCATTTAAGTTAACTTTTATGGTGGAAACCTCCATGTTTTCGTTTGGTTGTATAGAAAATTCCCCAGACTGTCTATTGTTAGAGTAATTACCTCCTTTTCCTTTTTTTAATGCAATTAAATTATAAAACAACTTATCTATATGCAGCAAACCATCATTATTTACTTCTGCTTTTAAAGTAATAAAATTGTCTTTTTTATCAATATTAATCTTACCGTAAACATCATTTTTAGATTGACTAAAACTAATGCTACAACTTATTAAACATAAAATAAAAAAATAAATTTTAGCAAAATACATTTAATAGTTTTTAATAATAAGTGCCTGATTATTGCTGTTTTGAATTATAGCAGCTCCGTTCATCATTGAATTTGTACCATAAATTTGTAACGAATTAGCGTTACCTTGTTGATGAACACCAAAGTTGATAGGATTACTATTATAGTAATTAATAAAACTATAATAGTTTTCATTTCCTATTTGGTTTACATTTTGAGAAGTCTGATTAGAACTCTTTATATCTGCATTATTCTCAAACCCAACCTGGTTAAGTACTACACTATTTATGTTTCCTGATTGTTGTTTAAATAAGCTATTCAGACCATTCTCATTTGTCATTAAATTATTATTATCCATAAGTAAAGAAGTATTATATGGACCTAACTGAGATAAATTATTTGAAAAATACGTGGGTAACTTTTCTTGTTGCGCAGAAACCTCAGTTACAGATAAACTACAAAAGAATAACAGAAGAAAATACCATATCTTTTTATTTTTTTTCATGATAAAGGGCATTAGAAGAATAAGTAAGGAGAAAAAACCTCCTTACTTATTAAATTAATTAAATAATTTCTTGATTTTTAGTTACCAATTTGCTCTACACAAGCTTGATTACCTCCACCACTTTGCATAACAGTACTCATATTACTAGATAAGTTAGCTGTTTGAGTTACTGTAGCTGAGTTTCCAGGAGTCCAAGCATTTACACCTGCAACATTAGTCTGTGTAATTGAACTTGTGTTATTTCCCGCAACAGATGCTTGTGTTACACAAGCTAAGTTACTACCTAACCATGGAGTGCCAACAAAAGTTTGATCTACTGTAGAAGTATTAGAATAAGCACTACCTGCAACAGATGTTTGGTCTTCAGCAGAAGTATTACCTATACCATTTTGAAGAGAATACGCGTCATTATTACTTCCTCTTTGCTTTTGTTTTGCTTCGTTAAATGAACCAGTTTGGTCTATTTCTGCAACACTTCCTGCTACACCATTAGCCATACTGCTTTGGTCTTGTTCTGCATAATTTGCACCTAAACCAAATAAACCTGTACCTACTTGCGTTACAGTTGCTGTGTTATTATCATAACGTTGTTTTTGAAACGAAGTATTTAAAGTTCCTGTTTGAAAAGCACTTGTAACATTATCCTCCGAGTATCCAACACCAACGTCTTGCTTCGCATAGTTTTCATATCCTCTTTGTTCAACCACACCTGTGTTACGGTCTCCATGCTGCTTAACATCTGAATGGTTTCTTGTACCTTCTTGATAGACTCTAGAATTATTACTATCTCCTCCATTACCAACACCCATATTCTTACCATCTTGATCTATTATAGAGTAGTTTCCATTCCCTATTTGATAAGCATTTGCAGTATTTAAGGTACCATTTTGAGTGATATCACTCGTATTGTCAACAGCTCCTCGTGGCCCAGTAGTCATTTGAGTAAAAGAACAATCGTCACAATTTGCTTGTGGAGTTTGAGCATAAAATGCTCCTGTAGCTAAACACATAGCCATTATTACTAATTTTTTCATGATAAATAATTTAAAATACGTTAGTTAAAAATTAAGCATATCAAAATCCTATTCAATATAAATTGAACATGATATACTACAATAAATTTTTAGGGGTAATTAAAATTATTAGGGATAAAATGTAAAGTTATTAAGGATAACTTTTCATTTTCAGTCAACACTTAAAGTTAAGAGTTGTTGTAAACTATATAGTTTGATCGATTCTTTGTTTAAACAAGTCAAATATAGGTAATTATTTATCTAATTCCAAAAAAAAAAACAGAAACCACAAACAACATAGATATATAAATAACTAAAAATCAACCACATATAAATAAAAACAAAAGAAAAACAAAATAAAAACAGGGAAAAACACCTATAAAAATAGGGTTAAAAATGAATAATTATCATTATTAACCCTTACTTTTTAACAAAAAAACAATTTAACCCCTATTTATTTAGTAAATAACAACTCCCTATATTTAGTAAGTGGCCATAAATTATCATCAACCAAGGCTTCTAATTGATCACAATGATACCTAATATCTGTAAAAAAAGGTTTTATTTTATTACTATAATGCGTTGCTAATTTAAAACCAGAATATTTATTTACTTTCACTTTTTCTGCTTCCATTTTAACTACCAAAGCATTAATATTTGTAATATGTTTAGAAATTAGCATAATTAATTCTATTTGCTCTTTGGCAATAATTTTATATTCATCACCAAAAATTTCTTTTAAATTCTTAGTATTCTCCAACAAAGTGTTCTGATAAATTATTGCAGTAGGCACTACTTGATTTCTTGCAATATCTGCCAAAACACGCCCTTCTATTTGCACCTTTTTGGCGTATGATTCTAAATCTATTTCATAACGAGCTTCTAATTCTACTTTACTCATTACTTCCATTTCTTCAAATAAAGAAATTGTTTTCTCAGAAACTTTTGCTTTTAAAGCTTCCGGAGTTGTTTTATAATTAGTTAAGCCTCTTTTTTTAGCTTCCTTTTCCCAAGCTTCACCATAACTATCTCCATCAAAACGAATTGCCTTAGAATCTTTAATATATTCTCTTAGAATATTAAAAACAGCTTCATCTTTTTTAAGATCCTTTTCTTCTATTAAAGCATCTACCTCAATCTTAAATTCTTTTAATTGCTTTGCAACAATTGTATTTAAAACGGTCATTGGTATGGCACAATTTGCCAAAGAACCAACAGCTCTAAACTCAAATTTATTTCCCGTAAATGCAAACGGAGAAGTTCTATTTCGATCGGTATTATCTAATAAAATTTCAGGAATTTTACCTATAATATTTAACTTTAAATCGGTTTTTTCTTGCGGAGAAAGCTTCCCTTTAGTTACATTTTCTAATTCATCTAAAACTGCAGATAGTTGACTACCAATAAACACAGAGATAATTGCAGGCGGAGCTTCATTAGCACCTAATCGATATTCATTACTTGCAGAAGCAATAGAAGCTCTCAACAATTCTTCATAATGATATACCGCTTTAATTGTATTGATAAAAAAAGTAAGAAACTGCAAGTTCTTCATAGGGGTTTTACCCGGACTTAATAAATTAGTTCCGTTACCAGTAGACAAAGACCAATTGTTATGCTTCCCAGACCCGTTAATACCTGCAAATGGCTTTTCATGCAACAACACTTTAAAGTGATGTCTTCTAGATATTTTTTGCATCACATCCATTATTAATGAATTATGATCTACCGCTAAATTAGCTTCTTCGTAAATTGGTGCAATCTCAAACTGATTTGGCGCAACTTCATTATGCCTTGTTTTTACCGGAATACCTAACAACATACACTCTTGCTCTAGATCTTGCATAAAACTCATAGCCCTTGCAGGAATGGTTCCAAAATAATGATCATCAAGTTGTTGCCCTTTCGCTGGTGAATGCCCTAATAATGTTCTACCAGTAAACTGTATATCTTGCCTAGCAAGCACTAAAGCTTCATCAATTAAAAAAAATTCTTGTTCCCAACCAAGGGTTGCACTTACTTTATTTGCATTCTTATCAAAATACTTACAAACAGCAGTAGCATGTGTATCTATAGCTTGTAACGCTCTTAATAAAGGCGTCTTATTATCTAAAGCCTCTCCAGTATAAGCAACAAAAATTGTTGGAATACAAAGGGTAGTTTCATAAATAAAAGCAGGAGAAGTTGGGTCCCAAGCGGTATAACCTCTTGCTTCAAACATATTCCTGATTCCTCCGTTAGGAAAACTAGATGCATCTGGCTCTTGCTGAACCAATTGTTCTCCATCAAATTTTTCCATAGCAAGGCTACCATTTATAGATTCAAAAAAAGCATCGTGTTTTTCTGCCGTTGCTCCCGTAAGTGGCTGAAACCAATGTGTATAATGCGTAGCACCTTTAGACATTGCCCAGTCTTTCATACTTACCGCAACTTGGTCTGCAATTTTTCTATCTATTTTGGTTCCATGATCAATTGCATTCATTACACTTTCGTATGCAGCACGTGTAAGATACTGTTGCATAGCATGTTTATTAAACACATTTCTACCAAAAAGAGTTGATCTTTTTTCATTCTGAACTACTTTTATAGGACTTCTACGTAGTGTTTCTTGTAATGCATTAAATCTAATCCTTGACATATTAGTAATATTTTCTACTTATATTTAACTTAATACAAAGATACCCTTTCAAATTTAGGGATAAAATTATTTTTTAGCTATTTTAAATATTTTACCCCTATTTTTTTTGATATCTAATGAAAATATTTGATTTTTGTAGAACGAACATCACATAAACACATATATATTATGGCAAAAATTAAATTAGAATACATTTGGTTAGATGGTTATTATCCAACTCAGAACATGAGAAGTAAAACCAAAGTTGAGGAGCATGAAGATTTTAAAGGAACAGTTGAAGAATTGGGACTTTGGTCTTTTGACGGTTCATCTACAAAACAAGCTTCTGGAGGAGCATCTGACTGTATTTTAAAACCTGTTGCTATTTATCCAGATCCAAATCGTATTAACGGTTATTTGGTAATGAATGAAGTAATGAATGCAGACGGAACTCCACACGAATCTAATGCACGTGCTACTATTGAAGATGATGATAACGATTTCTGGTTCGGTTTTGAACAAGAATACTTTATTATGAATACAAGTACAGGATTGCCTTTAGGATTTCCAAGAGGTGGTTACCCTGCTCCACAAGGACAGTACTACTGTTCTGTAGGAGGTTTATATACACATGGTCGTGATATCGTTGAAGAGCATGCTGATTTATGTATTGATGCTGGTTTAAACTTTGAAGGAATTAACCAAGAGGTTGCTTCTGGACAATGGGAGTACCAATTATTTGCAAAAGGAGCAAAGAAAGCTGGAGATGAAATCTGGATATCTAGATATTTATTAGATCGTTTAACTGAAGGAAAAGGGATGTACATTGAGTACCACCCAAAACCATTAGGAGATACTGATTGGAATGGATCTGGAATGCACGCTAACTTCTCTAACTCTATTTTAAGAGAATGTGGTTCTAAAGATAAATATATCGAAATATGTGAAGCTTTCCGCCCAGTAGTAAAAGAACACATTGAAATTTATGGTGAGTTTAACGACCAACGTTTAACTGGTAAGCATGAAACTGCTGCAATTACTGACTTCTCTTGGGGAGTTTCAGACAGAGGAGCATCAATTCGTATTCCAATTATCGTTGTAGAAAAAGGATATAAAGGATGGTTAGAAGACCGTCGTCCATCTTCAAACGCAGATCCATATAAAGTAGCTGCAAGAATTATTAAAACTGTAAAACCAGTTAAATAATTACAAGTAGTATAAAATCTTAAAAAGCACTTACAGCAATGTAGGTGCTTTTTTTATATCATTATTTTGGGCGTTACCAAAGGTCGGGCTATCCGTTATATCTTTTTTCTTTTGGCTTATCGCCAAAAACAAAAAAGGATACCACTACTATCCCTAACGCAAAAAACAGCAAATAATAAACAAAAGCAGTGAAGTGCTTTTAAATATGACCTAAAATAATTACTTTTAATACATGAAAAACACTATAAAAATAGCATACTGCACACAATGTGGCTGGTTATTACGCGCCTCTTATATGAGTCAAGAATTATTAACCACTTTTACAGATGAAATTACAGAACTCACCTTACAACCAAGTACCGGAGGTATTTTTAACATTACCGCAAATGACCAATTGGTTTGGTCACGTAAAGAAGAAAATGGATTTCCAGAAATTACAGAATTAAAAAGACGTATTAGAGACGTTATCGCTCCAGAAAGAAACCTAGGTCATATAGACAGAAAAAAAACGCCAACAAATTAATGCTGGCGTTTTTTATATCTAAATTTTATATGCGTGCTACTTAAAGCACCATATAAATAAACAATGCATATCCTAAAAACAAAAAGACACCTTTAAACCTGCTTAAAACAAACTTCTTAGGCAAAAATACTAACAATAATAAAATAGCAGCAAAGCCTAACATCCAAAAAATATCTCTAGATAAAATTTGAGCTTCTGTAACCGGTATTTCTTTAATAATAGCTGTTAAACCTAACACAGAAGCTATATTAAAAATATTAGAACCAATTAAGTTCCCTAAAGAAATTGCTTTCTCTCCCTTCATGGCTGCAATAACAGAAGCAGCTAACTCGGGTACACTCGTTCCAATTGCAATCATAGTTATAGAAATTACACCTTCACTAACTCCCATATTTTGTGCAATATCTTTTGCGCCGTTCACTAAAAATTCCGATCCAAAATACAAAGCAACTCCACCAATTAACAGCCAACCAAATATTTTACCATAACCTATAGAAGCCAAAGCATCGTCTACCTCTTCTACAACCACATCTTCTTTTCTTGCACTTCTTATCAATACAAATAGAAAAACAGCCAACCCAACTAAAAGAATAATACCTTCTAACTGTGTTAAAACACTATCGTTCCATAAAAAGTAATACAAAACCAAAGAGAACAACATCATTACAGGCCAATTAAGCTTATAAAAGTCTTTACTCACCGCAATAGGTCCAATAATAGCCGTAATACCTAAAACCAACCCAATATTAGCAATATTAGAACCAATAACGTTATTTAACGCTATGGCTGGTGAACCATCTAAAGCAGCCTGTAAACTAACTAATAACTCTGGTGCAGAAGTAGCAAAAGAAACCACTGTCATACCAATAACCATTTTAGAGATGTTCAGTTTAAAAGACAACCCTATAGAAGATCTTACCAAAAACTCACCACCTACAACTAACAGTATTAATCCAATAATTACATAAAAAATACTCATACATTTTATTTTTGACGAAGATACATTTTTATCACTTTAAGAAGTAAATAAAAAATGAAAAGCCCAAAATTCTCAATTTAAAAAAGAGAATTTCCTTTGCTTAAAAAAAAACAGCAACTAAACACCCTTTATTTACTTATAATTATTTACAAAAAACACTAAATTAAGTTTCAATAAATAACTTAATTAAAGCAAATAAACCTACACATTATAACCAATACCACTTTATGAGTTATAAATAGAAAATCAATTTAATTAATAGTTATTTATTCATTTGGCAACAAGCCTTTAAGAGCTATATATTGATAAAACAATTTCGAAATTAACCTAAATTACTAACTTTAAAACCCAAACTACTATGATTCTAATTGTAACTAAATTTATTAAAGACCTGTCTGATATTATATTTCAAATATTATTATAACAAAAAAATAACAGTACTATATTATGAAGATAGATAAAAGTAGTTTATCTTTAAACAACTCAATCTTTAAACACTGAGTTGTTTATTTTAGTAAATTTGAAAGCTAATTTACGACCAATGAAAAAACAAGTTTTTAAAACACTTGCAAAGATTAATAAATTAATTTTACCTTCCTTTACAAAGAAAGGATTGGATATTTCTAAAGCCTCTAAACTTCAACTAGCAATTATTGGGTGGAGAGCTTTTATAACTAAAAATGCATTAACCTAAAAAATAAAATTATGTCAGAAGATTATACTAAAGTATTTACTGATAACGCTATATTAGTAAACAGATTACATTTCTTATTAAATGAAGCATCTATTAAATCTAGAATATCAGACCGAGTAGAATCGGCAAGATTGGGAGGTTTTGGTGTACCTACAAATTCTGTAGAATTATTTGTATTAAATAACGACCTAGAAAAAGCGCAATCTATCATCGATTTATTTAAGGCAGAAATAAATTTATAAAAAAAAATGACATTTATCTTTCTAAATCAAAAAAAGGAAACTATATTTGCACCCGCTTAACGGCCTCGTGGCGCAACTGAATAGCGCACTTGATTACGGCTCAAGAGGTTGCTGGTTTGAATCCAGCCGAGGTCACCAATAAAACCAGTACTTTACAACGATTTGTAAATTACTGGTTTTTTCATTTTTACACAATTTGCCCACTTTTTTAGAATTAATCCATTCACTCTAAAATATTTTAGGTATTTTAAAGAGGCATTTACTACATAACTTTAAAAATAATCTAAGTTTTTCAAAAACAGCTTTTAATTAAACCGCCCTACCTACCGAACAACCACTATTTGATTTTCTGCATCGTATTTATACTCCATTATTTTTTCGGTTATAATTAGCGCTATTGCTTGCTCTATCGCTTCTAAGGGCACTATAAACCATTCTCTAGGCGTGTGTCTTCTTCCTTTTTCATCAAACACATCTACTTCTAAGCAAGAGTTCCCGAAGAATTTATGAATTAGTTTCTCAAACTTTTGAGCGTTCATATTATAGCATTTCCAAGAAGATTCTATTTTTACAGCTGCCATTAAATAGGTGACTTCTTTTTCTGCATTTTTAATACGTTCTTCTACTGAGTTTGTAGAATACCCTATTTTATATAAATTCTGTATAGTTGCTATTTCTTCTTTTTTACTTTCAGATTTTAAAACATAGATATAACCTGCTTCTTTGTCCTTTTCTGTAATATCACTAAATTTTTCTATAAACTCTTCCGAAATATGATCCATATTTTCTGTAACAACGCTTCCGTTAGCGTATAAATTTTTTTCTACAGAGCGTTTTAGAATATTAGATTCAGTACCATTTTCGAAAATACACCTCGTTCTTCCGTCTTCTCTAACTCTTGTTCCATCTTTTCTGTAATGCTCTTTTTTAGTATAATTGATGCTTTCTAATAAAAATAAGATGCCATTGTGAACATAGTAATTCCCGATTCTTAAATTCTTCTCTTTAAAGTCTACTAATTTGCGTTTGCCTAAATTCAAATCACTTTGAACTTCTTTAAACAAATCCTCATAATCTTTAAAATTTTTACAAGGAACTCTTTTACCAACAAAATCTGTTTCTGCTCTTTTAAAGTCTTTTGGTGTGTGTTTAAAATCAAATAAACCTTCGGCATCATCACTAAAAATATCTAAAGCATCATCATTAAAAATATCATCAATAGAGTTAATCTCTTTTTGTTCCGTAGGTAATAAGCCATATTTATCTTGTGGCTCTAAAGCTAAACTTTTCTCATTATTTTCTCGCAATCCTTTTAAAGTTGCGTACAATTGATACTCAGAAATATTTGACAAATCTGGTTTTGGTTCTCTTTTATTTTTATCAAAAAAATCATTGATGGCATCAAAAGAAGACGCTAATCTTTCATCAGAAGTACGAACCGCAGTTCTTACAGGCTTTACAACCAATAAACCTAACGGATCGTCGCTAAATATTTCGTCTAAAATACGTTCCTTATCCATTGTTTTGTGCTGCTCTTTTTTGTTTTTCTGCTTTTAAATAAATAATACATTCTGCCAGTCTTTTTTCTGAACCTATTACAGAATTTATATTTGGCTGGCGATTGTGTGTTTTTACAAACTCATTAATTTTAGGCCACAATATTTTTGCTTCTTCAAAATCCATTTTTATACGAGTAGCTTCAATAGTATCTTGTATTACTTTTAAAGTTTTAGATGATACTGATTTAGACAATACTTCAAATGCTTCTTGAAACGGATTTACACTGTCTATTAAATCGATATGAAGATCGTCTATATCTACAAAGGAACCTGCCATTCTTATAAATCTTTTGTCGGCTACTTCTTTAATTGTTCCGTTTTTAATGACTGAATCTGCTACCACATATTGCCTAACTTCTTCTACTTGCTCTTCTGTAAGGTCTGGGTACTTCATTCTTATTACCTTTGGTATTAACGACTTGTTTATTACCTTAGGATCTAAAGATTCATCTGGCATTGCTTTTAGCATTTCCTTATCTTGAAATATATCTGCTTTTAAATCGGTTAAATCTGCTTCAATAATATCTTTTACACGTTGAGAAGTAGGTTCTTTTAAACCTCTAATTCGTATCTCTCCTGGCTTTGCCTTTGTACCATCATCAATATCATGTTTGGTTTTAAAGGTCCAATTTGGTGCTAAAACTTGCTCCATTAATAAAGATGCTGTTATTGCTTTTAGCATGTTATTTACAGAAAGTTTTACCTCATCATCTTGTGCATCTGGTTGTGCGATTAAGTTGGTAAACTGTGCGTGTGTTTTATTAGTACTATCTCTTGTTGCTCTACCAATAATTTGAATGACTTCTGTTAACGAACCTCTATAACCTACCGTAAGTGCATGTTCGCAATACGGCCAATCAAAACCTTCTTTTGCCATTCCTAAAGCAATAATGATGTCTATAGCATCTACCGCATCACTTACACGTAAGTAGTTTTGTATTTTTTCTCTTTCTTTTGAGGTGTCTTCTACTAAATCGGCAATTTTTAAGATTTTACCATCAGACTTTCTTTTTACAAAAATAACGCCTGTTGCTTCATCTTGCTTTACCACATCGCCAATGGCATCAATTATAAAATTGACTTCGTTTTCTTTGTCTTTGGTAGATTCTCCTGAGTTTACATTTGGTATGTGTAATATTGTTTTTTTATCGGTATCTAACACTTCCATGATGGCAGAAGTATATTTACCTTGATAAAAATGATACCCAATACCTAATGTTTTTAGATAATTATAACCATTTAATTGTTCGTAATAATTGTACGTAACTTTTGTAAACTTCGCTTCATCTTCTGGCATTAAAATTGGTACGGAATCTCCTCTAAAATAAGAACCTGTCATGGCAACAATATGTGCCGTAGATGTATTGATGATATTTTTTAAAATTTCTCCTAACTTGTTATCTGCGGAAACAGAAACATGATGAAATTCATCTATTGCCAATAAGGTATTATTAAACTTCGTTTCGTCTAAACCTTCACAAGCAAAGCGCAATGTAGCGTGTGTACAGATTAAAATTTGCTCGTCATTATTCATAAAATTATGAAAAGCAGTTACTTTACTTTTACTGCCATCACTACCTGGTGTACATAAATTGTATGCTTCTTTTGGAGACCAATTAGCAAAAAAACCATAGGTTTTTAAATCTGTTACAGCAAATGAACTACCAATAGAACGCTCTGGCACCGCAACAATTACTTTTTTAATACCTTGATTGATGAGTTTGTCTAAACCCAAAAACATTAATGCTCTTGATTTACCAGATGCTGGTGGCGATTTTAATAGTATATACTGCGCATCACTATACTCAAAGGCACGTTCTTGCATTTCTCGCATTCCGTACTCATTGGTACTTTTACTATTTCCTGTTTGGTGGTATGCTACGTTTACTAAATTTGGCATTTTCTTTTTTTTAGCTTTTTTTATTCTTGCTTAATTGATTTAAAATATTGCTTAGTAGATTTTTTTGCATGAAATGACGGTATTTTACTTGTACTATACCTGACATAAATGTCTAAATCTCGTCTAAAATGTCTAAAATTAAATTTCATAAATCACTGCTCTTAAACACCTTAATTAACTTTTATAACTAAAACTCAGCTAAAAACGTCTAAAGTTTAACTAATTCTCGTCTAAAAATGTCTAACTATTTTTATTTAGACATTTTCCAAAGTTTGCCTTCAACAACTATAACACCTTGCTTTTTTAATGCTTGAATACTATTTTTTATTTTATTTATTTTTTGAGAAATGTCTAAACCTTCGGATAATTTATTTAATAGAACATTTTCTAAATCACTTCTTTTAGCGCTCTCAAACTTTGTAAGATAATCTGTTATTATTTTTTGAATATAATCATTATCAATCCCTCTCATCTTTATATATTCTCCTTTTTCATCAACTACCGATGCTACTTTAGATGCTATATAAAAATTAGGTTTCCTTCCTTCAATTAATTTTTTTGAATATAAAATACCAGTTGTAAAGTAATTCTTTACAACTGAATTTTCTTCTAACTCTTTTTCTTCTAGTATGTTAGATGTATGCTGACCTATATTTTGTTTAGAGGTGTCAAAAAGTACTGCAAGCTGACTTTGGTTCATCCAAACATTGCCGTCTTTGGTGTATAAACGTACCGCAGTTTTACCATCGTTGGCAGTATGTCGGAAATCCCGACACACTAAACTTTCTTGTAATTCTTGGGTACTAAACAGGTTTTTAAGATGTTCTGTAATGGTAGAACGACCTTTTTGAAGTATGTCAAATGTCTAGTATTGTAACAAATTCACCAATAACTTTTAGTTCGCTTATTTCGTTTCCATCTAATACTATATCTTCAAACGTAGAATCAAATGATAGAGGCTTTAATGTAATTGATTTATGAGACCAACTTTCTTCTGATATACTTTTTACACTATGATATGATTTAATTGTCAAGCCAGAACCAAAATCAGCATCTTGAATGTTATAATGTTCAACTAGTACAATTTTACCTTCTCTACTTCCACCTGGGTCTTTTTTGAATAAACACCAAGAACCATTTTCGATCTTTTTATTCATTGATTCGCCAATAATTTGGCAAACAAAATAGTCTTTTCTTGCAGATATGTTAATAGGCAATTCTACCCAGTCATAATTTTCATATTCAGTCTGAATTTGTAATTCACTAAATCCGCCAGCAGCAGCATATATGTCAAATATAGGAACTGCATTTACAAAAGGTTTAACATCTATAAAAGGTAAAGTTCTTAATTTACTTTCAGATTTGTAGGAGGAAATATGTTCTTTAAAGTATTCTCTTAGATCCTTGTCACAAGCATAAATATAAACTCCTTTAATACCTCTAAACATTATCGTTTTGTAAATATTGATTATATAAGCTTTAAGTTCTTCAATGTTGTCTAATCCTCTTTTTCCATTTTTATCAAAGTACTTTGCTTTATCTATTTCGATTACTCTAGTGGATTTATTAAACGAAATTTCTTCTCCGAAAATAACTCCCGTATAATTTAAATCATATCCTTGGGTTGTATGAATACAACCAACTTGTCTGAAAGAATCTTCTGAATTTATCCAATCCTTATCGGTTTTGTTCCATTGTAATTCAACACCATCAATTGCAATATCAATTGCGTTAAGGTCTTGATCAGTCTTTTTCTTTGGGTCTGATAACCAAGGCCAAGAATATCCTGCAACTAATCTACATAAACCATATTTTTCTTCTTTGATTGATAATTGCTCATACATATCTTTCATAGAGTCAAAAACAACTATATCATATTTCTCAGGAGTATAAAAACTTTTGTTTTCTCGTTTAATATTTAGCAAATCGTCTACAAATGTGATGTAATCATTACCACCATTAGAACGCATTTGAGATTTAAGTTCTATTTCAATGGTATTAGGTTCATTTAATAATTTATCAAAATGAGAAGAAGGAATATCAGATGGTTTAACTGATTGTGCTGAATCGTAAAAGAATATTTGATTTGTACTATTTGCAATTATCCAATCTAATTCAGTCCCAGTATTATCTAGACCCAGTTTTTGATTATTTTTCTTGAAAACCCCCATCCATCCAATATTTTTATATTGTCTTAGACGATGAGCTTCATCAATAATTAGTAAATCGTACTTTTTCCTGAAAGTATCTGAAGGACTAATTATCATTGATGATTTTAATTCTGGTATTTTCCTAAATACATTTTGCAAAGTCTTTCGTAAAGAACTCATTGCGACAACAAACCCAATTTCTGCTTTTGGGTACTTGATTTTATATGCTCGTAATAGATTTATTTCTTGAATTTCATTATCACTAAAATCATCCATATTAGTGTCAGAAATATCAGAGCCAAGGAGTTTTATTAAATAGGTGGCGAGAATTGTTTTTCCTGTTCCTGCACTTCCTTTAATGAAAATTTTACTAGATTTTTTCTTTGTTAGAGCTTCAATAATTTCTAATACAGAATTATATTGGTCTTCATTAAGTGATTTGTATGGAGAATATTTAAATAGTTCTGTGTTTTCAATTTCTTCTAAAGATTTGCTGACAATTTTATTCTCTATTAGTTTGCCCCAAATATCTTTGAATAGGTTTTTATATAAGTCTTGTTGGTAATAATTATGATTAATTAATCCGTGATTTCCGTTATGTAATTCATAAGTACCTTCAGAGGAAATGTATTGAATCAATTTTGATTCGATATCAAGTGTCGCTGATTTATTAAATTTATCAGAACCAATTATTGATATTTGATTGAATGCATTAGCTTTTTTAGGATTTGCTAAATGATTTTTAATTCGGTTTGAAAAATTTGTTGATTCACCTACATAAGCAACTCGTTTTCCTTCATTCTGTATAAAATAGACTAGAGGCCATTGGTTTTTCACCCAAGGATTTTCATTTATTTTATCTAACGATTTTTTATTGAAATCATATCGTTCAGAAACTTCCACTGATAACTCAAAGGATAAATTCATAGATCACTATACTTTTTAGCAGTTCCTTTTGCTTTATCAATTGGGTATTTTTTTCCGTTACTTTTTATTTTATCAAGAACTATTTCTTTAACATCAAAATCAAATTTTTCAGCAAGTAAAAAAGCATAGGCAAAGACATCTGACAATTCTTCTTTTACCCTATCTTTTTTTGCATCTTGATAGCTCTTCCATAAGAACTCTTCTAAAAGCTCCCCAGCTTCAATATTTATAGCTAATGCTAAATCTTTTGGATTATGAAATTGTTCCCAATCTCTTTCATCCCTAAACTTTAAAAGTGCATCAGTTATTTCTTTAATATCTGACATATCTACTTTTTTTTATGTATTGTTCTAGCTAATTTATATTCTTCATCATAAGGTAAATGTAACTGTGAGAGCATTTCGGGTATAGCTAAAGACCAACTAACATAATAATATGAAAGAATATGATAACCAGAAAACAACTTACCTTTTATAGCACTAATACGATAATCTTTATTTTCGGGATTATAACCTTGAGTTCCTTGCATAGCAATTTCAAACGCTATTTTCTTAATTTCTTCTTTAGACTGATTTTCAAAAAACTGAAGAGCATCTACCATAAACATAACAACAGCCATGTTTAAACCTATATCAGCCTGAGATTTTTGAAAAGTTTCCATTTCACTAACTTTTTCGGAGTTCTCTTCATTAAGACCAAAAGGATCTTTTTCTAAATCATCAATAAAATCATCTACATTATCACCTTTACGATATTTAGTCTCTTCCACTAATTCAAAGTTTTTTTCTAACTTCAAATCTTCTGCCCAATGCAAAAGTAATTCATACTCTTCACCAGCTTCTTTATCGTCTTTATACTCTAAAAACTCTTTATAAAAATCATTAGCAAGTGTTAACTCACTTTTAGATGCTTTAAAATCCTTAATTAAATCTACACCATATAAAGATTTGAACTGTATTGCATTTAATAAATTGTAGATTTTACTTTTTGAAATAATATGAGAGGGAGAAACTTCTAATACCTTTTTGTCAGTAACCGCTTTAACACTTTCTTGAATCATATTAAAAAGTGATAAAAACTGATAAGGTCTTAATTCTGCGAATTCCTCATAAAGAAAATTCTCAATAAACAAATCTATTGGTGTATTAAATGTTTGACTATTAATACCATCAAAAAGACCTGAACAATAATTTGAAATATTTTCTTTAGAAACCCCCATCTTAGTTAATTTTCTACTTGTTGCACCTATATCATTTATAAAATTAGATTTATGATTTTGATTAGAAATAAAAAGTTGATTTACATCTTTTTTTCTAGCTTCAATTACAAAATCTAAATGAACTAATTCATGCATAATAAGATGCTCAATTGCAGGGTAATTAGGTTTGTACTTTACAATATGTTTTGCTCTATTATAGTTTTCTGCAAATTCAAATTTCGCAGCAGTAGGAATATTAGAATCAGCAATAACTCCAATTTCTTTACCTCCATCAGATACTAGTTTAGCTAAATAATCTTTATAAATATTTGAACCTATATCTGATACAGCAATTTTATTTGCTATTGAAAAAGCTTGTTTGACAGAGTTTTGCAAAAGTACATCCTCAGCTTTATTTAATTTAATTGCTTGGATTGTACTATAAAAAGCAGAAGAAAAATCTTCTTCTTGTTCTGCAATCATGCCTAATGCAAAATGAGAATTTGGATAATTATTATCAATCCTAAGTGCTTCCCAAAAATACTTTTTCGCTTCTTCTAATTTACCTAATTGCATAAGGTTAGCTGCAATATTATTTATTGTAATATTCTCATTAGGGTTAACAATTAGAACTTGATTATAATACTTAATAGCAGTATCAATATCTTGTTTATATTTTGAAAAAATATTCCCCATCATTAATAAGGCATATTCATTCTTAGGATTCCACCTTAAGGCATCTATTAAACAATTTATTGCTCCTTCTTGATTACCTAGTTCTGAAAGAATTTGCCCTAGAACTCTATGATATTCAGATATATTTGGTGATTTCTGTATTAGCTCTTGAGCCAAAGATTTAGCTTCTTTAAAGTTTCCTTTTTCACATAAATTTACCAATTTTTCATATAATGGTTTGTCTTCAATAATTTTGCTTGTGTCGACATCAATGGTAATTAAACTCTCAGACACTTCAATTTTAGGTTCAAAAGGACCATCTGTATAAAAATTATTTAAATATTCTTTTAACTGAACTAAGTTATTTTTTTCAACAGGAAATAACTCATATAGGAATTCATTAATTTGAAATATTATAGTCATAGAATCTTTAATATATTATTGAGTAAAAATATAAATCTTTTTGTAAACAAAACAATAACCGCGATAGAAATACATTTAATTCGTGTATAAATGCTAGTGAATTGTCTGGATTGTCTTTTTTAATTTCATCGAACAAGCGCGCCATTTTAACGGCTGCTTTAACATCTGCAGGGTTTTCTTCTTGATGTGCTGCTTTTTCCATTCCTGCCCAAGGCAAAAAGAAATCGTAATTTTTAGGAAGGTCTTTAAAAGGAATATCAAGTCCTGCACCTGTTTTGGTATCCATTGCCAAAAAGGTTTTATAATCGGTAACAATTACAAACCGCTGGTCGTGCTTTATTTTTTTTGTTATTTTAGAAATAGTAAGATGTAAATCTTCTTTATATTCTTCTCTAAAAAACAACTTTTTCTTTAAAGAGACTTCGCCTTCATTTTTAGATAAATTAGCCGTTCCTTTTTGCAATCTTGTAATGGTTGCTTTTGGCAAATTATACACTAACAATAACTTGTATATAAAGGTTTCTTTGTTAAAGTTACTAATTAAGTCTAGAAGTTTCTTTTCTATTTCTGATGCGTTCATTAATGTCTAAATAATAGTAACTATAAAAATATAACTATAATTTGGTTTTACATTATGGTTATCCGTATTTCTATTAGGTTTCTATCTTAAAAACAAACCTTAGCTGCAAGCAAACAAAGATTATATATTTATGTAAAACATATTGCTATTTTTTTACCTAAATTGAGTAAATAAAAAAGACCTTGAACAAATGTTCAAGGCCTTTTCGTCTAACCAAACTTAGTATAAAACTAACTACTACTATCTTTAAGGATCTTTTTAGAACCGTATATTAAACCTAAACTTATTAAAAATGACAAACCAATTAAATTATCTATAGGTAAACCTGGAGGTGGTGGTGGCCCTGCAGGAGCAGGTACATTTTGACCAAACACAATAACCGGAATAATAATAAAAAGTACTAATAGAATATTTTTTTTAACCATCATTTATTTATCTCTTATCTATATGACACCAATTTGTTTAAAAGGTCACTGCAAATAAAAAATAAAATAGGTATTTCTAAAAAATTATTCGGTAAGAGGTACTTTAATGAAGATACTGCTTAATCATTATACGGTGAGCGGGAATACTTTTATCGTAGTTTTCTACTAATAACTCTAATATTTCTGGTGTATTCACTCCAATATCTTTTTTGTTAAGATATCTTGATACATATAAATTATATGCATCATTATTTTTTTCAAAAATTAAAAAATGAGTATCATTTAATTCAGAATAACAAATTTGATGTCCAGAAAAACTATCTGATGTATCTAAAAAGAAAGGTGAAAACTCGTAATACTTAAAAACATTTTCCATAAACTACAATTTTTCAATTATACTAATTCTGCAGACAAACCTAACTGTAACAACTTAGAACATCTTGGTTCTAAATCTTTAAGCTCACCAGATTTAACAGTACATTTTCCTTTATAATGTACTAAAGTTGCACATTGCTCTGCTTGCTCAAATGAGTGCTCACAAACATTTACAAGAGAATCTATTACATGATCAAAAGTATTAACATCATCATTATGTAACACTATTTCATGCTGAAAAACTTCTTGCTCTAAAACATCAACGTCTTCTTGTACTTTTTCTTTTGTGCTCATAATTACAAAATTACAATTTATTGTATTTTAATGCAACCCAATTATTCCTTTCTATAACAGTATCTAATTTTAAATTGTACTTAGAAACTTCTGCATCTATAATTGGTATATCTTCTTGGTAAAAACCACTTAATAAAAGCACTCCATTATCATTTAAACAATTAGTATACGCCTGCATATCCATCAACAAAATATTTCTATTGATGTTGGCAATAATAACATCATACTTTTTATTGATTAAAAGTGCCGCTTCTCCTTCAAAAACAGAAATATTTTTACAATTATTTCTCTCAACATTCTCTATAGAATTTTCATAACACCAATTATCAATATCGATAGCATCAATAGGGTTTGCTCCTTTCATTTCAGCAAAAATTGCTAAAATACCAGTTCCACATCCCATATCTAATGTTTTTTTACCTTCTAAATCTAATTGTAATAAATGTTGTACCATCATGTGTGTAGTTTCATGATGACCTGTACCAAAACTCATTTTTGGCTCAATTACAATATCATACTTTAAATGAGGATTTTCATGAAATGGTGCTCTAATGCTAACCAAATCTTCCACCTGAATAGGTGAAAAATTCTTTTCCCATTCTGCATTCCAATTTGTTTGTGCTATTTCGCTATGGTTGTATTCAATAGAAAACTCTTCAGAATTTAAAACAAAGATGTCCTCTAAAACGCTAGCGTTCCAATCATCTTTTTGAATGTAAGCGGTTACTCCGTTTTCATTTTCAACAAAACTCTCAAAACCAACTTCTCCTAATTCTGCAATTAAAATTTCTGTTCCAGGTACTTTTGGTGTAACTGTAAAATTGTATTCTATATATATATTGTCCATAAACTTCTTGTAAAAAAAATGCATCGAGATTTTAAAATCTCGATGCAAATTTATTGTAAATATCTTTAAGTACGATGCTTAAATAGCTTTAATAATTCCTGTAAAATCATCTACATTTAAAGCAGCTCCACCAATTAACCCACCATCTACATCTGGTTTAGAGAAAATTTCTTCTGCGTTTGCAGGTTTTACACTACCACCATATAAAATAGAAACAGCATCTGCAACTTCTTGATTGTATTTTTTAGCTACAATACTTCTAATAAAAGCATGCATTTCTTGCGCTTGTTCTGCACTTGCAGTTTCTCCCGTACCAATTGCCCAAACTGGCTCGTAAGCTAAAATAATGCTTTTCCAAGCATCTGCTCCTAAATGGAATAATGCATTAGAAATTTGGCTTTCTACTACTGCAAAATGGTTTTCAGATTTTCTGTCTTCTAATAATTCTCCAAAACAAAAAATTGTTTCTAAATCATTTTCTAAAATAGCATCTACTTTTGCTGCTAATGACGCATCTGTTTCATTAAAATAAGTTCTTCTTTCCGAGTGTCCTAAAATAACCGTTTTAATTCCGATTGCTTTTAACATATCTGCAGAAATTTCTCCTGTATAAGCACCATTTTTAGCTTGGTGCATATTTTGAGCAACTACCTCTATAGCAGAATCTTTCGCTGCTTTTAAAGAAGCTGATAAGTTTACAAAAGTAGGAGCAACAATAACACGAGTGTTTTTTAATTTCTCATTTTTAATTGCTTTTTTTAAATCTTTGATAAGTTTTTTACTTTCTTTCTTATCATTATTCATTTTCCAGTTACCTGCTACTATTTTTGTTCTCATAATTCTTATTTTATCACCTAAAAGGTTCTTGTTAATGTTTTTATTAATTTGGATGTAAATTTAAGAAATGGAAAGACAAAAATCACCTAGAAAAGCAAATAGTTACGATAACGTTTTATATGTTTTTTTTTAATGGTATAAATAGGCCTTTAAACCGCTATCGCTGATAAAAAAAACACACACTCAATTATGATTACTATTAAAGTATTTATTCTTTTAATGCTTCAATTATATTTTCATCAGAAGCATCTGTTGCATTAAATAACGCTATTTTTCCGTTTTCATCAACTACAACATATCTAGGAATCCAATTAAGGTTTAAGAAATTAACCAAATCTCCTTTTTTCATTCCTTGTGGTAAATTGTAGTGCTCACCAATAACATCATAACGCTTTACACCTCTTTTCCACGAGCCCTTTTTTTCATCAACCGATAAAAATAAATACACAACTTCTGGAAACTCCTTTTGCAGTTCTTTTACTTTTGGCATTCCTACCAAACAATCTCTACACCAAGAAGCCCAAACATCAATGAATATCTTTTTCCCTTTATGTAGATTAATTACTTCTTTAAACGTACTTACTTCGTCGTTTAAATTATATACTTTTTCATTCAGTGCTTTTTCTGAAAATTCAGATTGAGATTCTAAACTACAACTCGTTAAAAACGATACAAAAACTAAGATTATTATTTTTTTGAACATTACTTATTTTTTCTTTTTTGTCATCTAAAAACCCCAAAACTTACAATTAGACGCTTTATTTAAAAACAAAAATACCTACTTTTGCGTAACTTTTAGAAAACAAATGACAACACAAGAACTTATTGCCCAAATTAAACAGAAAAAATCATTTTTATGTATCGGATTGGATGTGGATTTAAACAAAATTCCGCAGCATCTTTTAAAAGAAGAAGATCCTATTTTTGCATTTAACAAAGCAATTATCGATGCTACGCATCATTTGTGTGTTGCCTATAAACCAAATACCGCTTTTTACGAAGCATACGGAATAAAAGGATGGCAATCACTTGAAAAAACGATTCAGTATTTAAATACAAATTACCCAGAAATCTACACAATTGCAGATGCAAAACGTGGCGATATTGGTAATACCTCAACTATGTATGCAAAAGCATTTTTAGAAGATTTAGCATTCGACTCTGTAACTGTTGCTCCTTATATGGGTAAAGATTCTGTAGAGCCTTTTTTAGCCTTTAAAAACAAGCATACTATTATGTTAGCATTAACATCTAACGAAGGTGCTTTCGATTTTCAGACAAAAGAAGTAAATGGTAGAGAATTATATAAAGAGGTTTTAGAGACTTCTAAAGGATGGAAAAATTCTGAAAACTTAATGTATGTTGTAGGCGCTACAAAGGCAGAATATTTTACAGAAATTAGAAAAATTGTTCCTAATTCTTTCCTACTAGTTCCTGGTGTTGGCGCTCAAGGAGGTAATTTACAAGATGTTTGTAAATATGGTTTATCAGAAAATATTGGTTTATTAATCAATTCGTCTAGAGGAATTATTTACGCTTCTAAAGATGAAAATTTTGCTCAAAACGCTGCTTTAAAAGCCGAAGAATTACAACAAGAAATGGCGACTATTTTAGCGCAATAAGTTCATGGAATTTCAAGATCAAATAGGGCGGATTTTAACGTTTGATAAAACGCCGAAACGTATTATTAGTCTTGTACCAAGTTTAACAGAATTATTAGTCGACTTAGGTTTAGAAGACTCAATTGTTGGTGTTACAAAATTTTGCGTTCATCCCAATCATTTAAAAGAAACTAAAACGATTGTTGGTGGTACAAAAAATATTCACATTGATAAAATAAAGGCTTTACAGCCTGATATCATTCTTTGTAATAAAGAAGAAAATACTAAACAAATTGTTGGGAGCTGCGAAAAAATTGCGCCAACACATGTTTCTGATATTTTTACAATTGATGATAATTTAGAACTGATAAAACAATATGGAATGTTGTTTTCCGTAGAAAATAAAGCCTCAGAAATTATTCTAAAAATTAATTCTGAATTAGCAATTTTTAAAGAATTTATCAAAAATAAAAAAGCAAAAAAAGTAGTTTATTTTATTTGGAAAACTCCTTGGATGGCTGTCGGAAACTCTACGTTCATAAATCATTTACTGCTTTTAAACAAGTTTGATAATATTTATCAGCATAAAGAACGTTACCCAGAAATTGATTTGGAAGAAATGAAATTACATGAAGAACTAGATTTCGTGTTTTTATCTTCCGAACCTTATCCTTTTAAAGAAACACATCTTCTAGAAATAGAAAAACATACCCAACAAGCAAAAGCAGTTCTTGTTGATGGAGAAATGTTTTCTTGGTACGGAAGTCGGTTAATAAAAGCATTTGACTACTTTAAAACGCTTCATTAAAAAAAGAACTTTTAAAATAAAATCACAACAAAAAAAACTCTTTGCTTTACAAACAAAGAGTTTTTTAATATCTATTAAGCTTTAATCATAAAAAACCACCTTAAAAAAGGTGGTTTTAAATATTTAATAAAGTTAAAAATAACTTCTTAATTTTGATCTGCTTCCGTTAAATTTGGGTTTGCATCAATTTCATCTTGTGGAATTTTCCAAATCCAAGCATCATTTAAAGAAGGCTTTTCTTGAATAAAACCATCTCTATATAAATTATCATCAGCTCCAGAATTTGTTAAATCGATTCCTTCATCCCAACGGATGTGATCATGGAAACTAAATCCTTCTCCATAAAGCTCTACTCTTCTTTGCCATTTAATATGCGCCATTAAAGCTTCTTTAGAAGTATATACAGAAGCATCATAAGCAGTATCTCTACTAGCTCCAAAAACCTGAAGAACAGCTTGTGCTCCAGTTACATCATCTAACATCGCCTTAGCCTCTGCTTCTATTAAATACATTTCTGAAGAACGCATGTAAAGAACATCATCTGGATCTATTGATCCTGGATTCTTTTGTAAAAATTTAACTGCCATATACGGATGAGTATTATGTGCAGAAGTCATACCATATTTCTCTAAAACTTCTGTTTTAGCTGCAAAAAACTCTTCTGCTGAAGTATAATTTGGATCAGTCTCAAAACTACCACCTTCTCCGTTAGATGCAGAAGAATTTGTATTTGGAGCCAATGGTAATGCCATGTTAACTCTAAAATCTGTAGACGGTATTGCATCGTAAACCTCTTTATTAATTAACTTAGGGTTTGATCTATTTTGACTACCATTAAAAGTTGGTCCAATAAAATAAAATAAAGATTGAAAAAAGTTTGATTCTGCCTCAATAACAGTACCTCCCCAAATTACTTCAGAAAGTTCTACCGTATTAAAACCAGATAACCATTTAGTTTCATCTAACAATGGAAAACCTTCACGTGCTGCTATTGCAGCATCTGCTGCACCTTGCCACTTACCTTGCGTTAAATCTATTCTAGCTTTTAAACCTTGAGCTGCATTTATAGATAAATGAGATTTATTATCTGGTTTAGAGGCACCATCAAAAAAGCTTATAGAATTTGCTATATCTGCATTTATTTGATCATAAACAACCTGAACTGTAGATCTAGGAGCACTTGTATAAGGAGCTCCAGTAATTAACAACAAAGGAACACCAGCATCTGTAGCAGGACTACCTATTAAATACCCTTTTGCAAATGTTGAAATTAATTGATGATATGCCCAAGCTCTATACGCATACGCTTGACCTAGAATATTTCTTACATCTTCATCTGATTCAGAAAAACCTTTTTCTTCAATTAAATTAATTAGATTGTTAGAAGTAGCTATAATATGGTAACGCATATACCAAAAGTTATTTACTGTTGTAAAGTTTGCGTTTGTATGTGTTAACCACCTTAATTCACTTCTCATCCAACCATTTCCTGGTGATGAGTGAATCATTTGTCCACCCATAGCATCTAAAGCCGGGATATAAAAACTCTGTCCACTTCTACTTGATGTCCCTCCTGATATAGGATTTTGAGCATACATTACTCTATGCAAACCATTTAACACCAAAAACATATTGTCTACATTTGCAAAAGCTTCTACTTCTGCAATAGAATCTGTTGGTGTTGTTTCTAAAAAGTCATCTTCACAACTGGTAATTAGCATTACTAGTAATCCTAAAATTAATAGGTTAATTTTTCGTAACATAATATAATGTTTTTATTTAATAATTTATATAATTTAATGACTTCTAGAAAGATAGATTTACTCCTAAAGTTACTGTTCTAGAAGGACTATAGTCAGATGCAGTTTGTGTTCCTGATAAACTATATTGAGGATTTAACCCAGTTCTTTCCGTGTTGATAAAAATATTCTCACCAGAAAGAGAAACGCGTAAATTACTTAAACCTAACTTCTCTGCAACATCCTTATCAAAACTATATCCTAGGTTTACATTTTTTAAAGCCACATAAGATGCATCTGTTAAAAAACGAGTAGAACCTGCAACTGTTTGGTTAGGGTTTCCGTTTTCTAAACGAGGTACATCTGTAACATCTCCAGGAACTCTCCAAGCATTTTTTGCATCTACATGTAAAGCATTCCCAAAAGTTCCTGGGTGCATTAATGAAGTATATCCACTATCTAAAATCTCTCCTCCAATACCAAAAGTAAATAATAAGTCTAGTGTAAATTGTTTATATCTAAATGAGTTAGAAACAGACCCTAATAAATCTGGAATACTACTAGTATCTGTAAACGCCTCTCCGGCATCCTGAAAATCGTTAGTAGTGGCTTGTGTACCATCTGCGTTTAAAACAGCTACTCTTCCACCATCAACTGCATCTTCAAACATATAATATAGTGCATCTCCATTATCTACATCTACTCCTGCATAATGATAAATATAGTAATCATATATAGACCTACCTTCTTCCCAACGTTTTGAATCGTTATCTGCAGGACTATCAATTTTTGTAATTTCATTTTTAAAAGTACTAGCCTGTACACTTAAATCCCAATTAAAATCTTTTGTTCTTAATAAGTGACCTGTTAAACTAACCTCTATACCTTGGTTGTAAAGATCTCCTAAATTTGTAGGGAATACATCTAATCCTTCTGAAAGAGGAATACCTAATTCATATAATAAATCTTGAGAAGATTTTTTGTAAAATTCTACAGAACCATCTAATACATTATTAAACATACTAAACTCTAAAGCAACATCCCAACTAACTTGGTTTTCCCACTCTAAATCTACATTCCCTGTATTACTCCAAATAATACCAGGTGTACCAGCATTTGGTATTATTTCATATAATGCTTGAGAAGCATAAAAAGAACCTACTCTTTCATTACCAATTTCACCGTAAGATGCTCTTAATTTTAATCTATCTATAAAAGAAATATTTTCCATAAATTTCTCTTGGTCAATTCTCCAAGAACCACCTACTGAATAAAAAGTTCCCCAACGTGCATCTTTAGAAAACCTAGATGTACCATCTCTTCTTGCAGAAGCACTTAAGTAATATTTGCTATCAAAGTTGTAGTTTAATCTTGCAAAATAACCTTCAATTCTATGATCTGTACTATTTCCATTTACATTATCTCCTGCAGCAAAATTATCAAATTCATAAATGCCTGCAGCAGCTTGCGTATTAGCAATACCTCCTAATGTAGAAAAACTTCTATCAAAACTTTCATGACCTAAAGTAACATCTATATTATGAATATCCTTAATAGAAGTATTATAAGTTAAAATTTGATTAAAATTCTCTACAACTCTCCTAAATCTATCTTCACTATATCTACCTGTTGGTGCTCCATCTCCTACTGTTTCGTTTTCATAACCTTTAGTGATGTTATCTTGAATATCTCTACCGTAAGTTACCTTAGCCTTTAATCCTTCTGCAAGTTTTACTTCAAGGTAGTTTCTAAACCCATATAAGTTTAACTTATCTTGATCTTCATTTAAAATTAACTCTGCAATACCATGTCTTCCTGGATTATAAGGTCTTGTTTGAATATTACTATCTGGGTAACCTTCTCCTAAATCATATAAAGGATTACCTGATATATCATTTAATATTTTACCATCGATACCTACTTGATAAACTGGGTAAATAGGACCTAAATCATTAGCCCAACTAAAAGGATTTACTGTAGAGTTATCCCCTCCACTAGTTGGTCCATGAGAATTTGTAGCTGTAATATACACACTACCACCAACAGTAATATTATCGGTTGGAGAAAAATCTGCATTTAATCTATTCGTTACTCTTTCATAATCACTTTCTATAACATAGCCTTCTTCTTTTAAATAAGATGCAGAATAAAATATAGAATGATTTTCGCCACCAGAGGCAACATTTACAGAATGACTTTTTCTACTACCAGATCTTTCTAAATAATCGAACCAATCTAAAGACTCATACTTAAGTTTTGCATTAGGGTTTAATTTACCATCTGTACCTACAATTTGATCATTTGCAACATTAAATGGATTATAACCTAATTGATTAAATATTTTTGCAGAAGCTTCAATTTCTGGATTTGCACCACCAATTGTATTCTTATAACCTTCCCACATTAACTCATAATAAGAACCAGCTCCTACTCTATCATAATTAGGTACAGATCTTGTAATAACACTGTATTGAGTTGATGCACTTACAGTTGTTTTATTATTTCTTCCTTTTTTTGTTGTAATAATAACTACACCATTTGCTGCTCTAGAACCATACAATGACGTTGAAGCTGCATCTTTTAAAACTGTCATAGAAGCAATATCATCTTGATTGATAGAACTTAATGAACCATCAAACTGTATTCCATCTACAATGTATAATGGAGTTGAACTACCGTTAAGAGTACCAACACCACGAATTACAATTTCTGGAGAAGAACCTGGTTGACCTGATGCCGCAACAAACTGAACACCAGTTGCCTTACCTTCAATAGCTCCAATTGGTGATGTTACAGATCTAAGTGCTAAATCTTTTGCACCTACAACATTTGCAGAACCTGTAAAAGCTTCTTTGGTTGTTGTACCAAAGGCCACAACTATAACCTCTTCTAAGACACTACTATCTTCTTGTAAAACTACATTAATAACAGCCGAAGCTCCTACTTTCTTTTGTGTAGACTTGAAGCCTAAGTAACTAAATACTAACACGTCTCCACTTTTACTAGCAATTTTGTAGTTTCCATCAAAATCTGTTTCTACTCCTGTATTAGTACCTTTTACTAAAACACTTACACCAGGTAAACTCCCTGACTCATCTGAGACTGTCCCAGAAATAGTTTTCTTTTGAGCAAAAGTAACTTGCACAATCAACCCCAAAAATAGTATGAGGGATACCTTAAAAAATTTTTTCATTGTAATATCTATTTGAATTAATTATGTTCCAAAAATCTTAAAATTTTCTTAATATAAAAAAGAAAGATTAACATTTATTTATTTTTTAAATAAAAAACCATAATTTTATTGAATAATATTCAGTATATTAAACAATACCTTAAACATTACTTAACAAATAACTTTTTTTATTTAACAATAACTTAACAGATTTCACAATATTTTTATAAGAAAAGTAAGTAACCAATAATTTTAAAGTTAATTATTTAATGAATTATCGGATTGAGTATTATTATTTTTAAAACCATTAACTTCATTTTTCTCAATTAAAGCAAAAATTTCATGAACATCTTTTTTATTTCATTTTGCTAATTTCTTCTTAAACATCACAAAAAAGACTAATTAGGTTAATACTAAACAGTAACCTACTGAAAATGATAGTATTAAAAAAATATACCCCTTTTAAAATTCATTTTTATAAAGTTGAAACTAAAAGTGCTTTTTCTTTTATTATCACGAAAAAATAGAGAAAACCGCCTAAAAAACTCTTTTTAATACTTTGAAAATTAATGATATTTAGTAAAATTTAGTGATAGAATAGGCACATTATTTACAGGAAAGAAGATAAATAATAAATATGAAGAAAAAAAAAAGACTCACTATTTATAAATAGTGAGTCTTAAATGCCTTTAAAAATATAAAGGGGTATTGTTATTTATTGTCTTGTAAAGCGAATACTTGTTTTAATAAAGTAGTACTACGCAAACCTACATTTTCTCTAATTCCTTTTTCTTCTATTTCAATCATTGTATAAACTCCTTTTAAAGCTTCTGCAGTTACATACTGTGTTAAGTCTGGGTTTACACTTTTTACAAAAGGAATAGAATTATATTTTGTAATTAAATTACTCCAAATTTTATCTGCTCCTACCTTAGAAAAAGAATTTTTAATTACAGGGCTAAAACTTGCTGTTAAACTAGTAGTCGTTTTGGTTTGTAAATACGTAGTTGCTGCATTTTTATCTCCTAAAAGAATATTTTTAGCATCTGCAAAAGACATGTCTTTTACTGCATTTACAAAAATAGGCGTTGCCGTTTTAACGGCATCTTCTGCCGCTCTGTTTAAAGCTTTAATTCCTTCATCTGCTAAATTACTTAAACCAATATTACGCAAACCTTTATCTACAGCTTGTAACTCTTCTGGCAACATAATTTTTACCAACTCATTTTTATAAAATCCGTTTGTTGCAGTTAATTTAGAAACTTGATCCTTTATTCCTTTATCTAAAGCCGCACGCAAACCATTACCAATTTGTTCTTGACTTAAACCTGTACTTTGAGTTACTTGGTTTGCTACTTTTTGTAATTCTGCACATCCTGCAAACTGAATTGCAATCATTAAAATTAAAACTTTTTTTATCATTTTTTCTAAATTTATCTATTCTTATGAAACTCTTTTCTACAGAAAGTCACCTTTTTATTTAAAAGTATCTGTTTTTTTATCATATCCATAAGGACAATGTTTACAACCGCTTTTACAGCAATGACCTCTTTTTAGATGAAACTTTTCTGTAAACACTTTATAACCTTGTTCGTTTACATAAAAATCACCTTCTTCTAATGCTACTCTTTTATTATACACACTGCAAAAATAGTTTTTAATCCATTAAAAAAGCGTTCCTAAGAACGCTTTTTTAACTTTTATTTTTCTCTCTTTGGTGGAAATCTAGAAATAATCTCTTTTACAAACTCTTTAATTCTAGCCTCTTTTTTTTCTCTATTTTGAAGCTTTAAAGCTCCTGTTCCAATTCCTTGCCAAATCAATTCTTTTTGCTGTTTATCAATAAAATCTACAAACAACGTACCTTCTGTATATTGAGAAACACTTATGTTATTTCTTCCTCCCATCATCCAAGGGTTCCAGCCCCAACCGTAACCATAGCCAAAATTTCTATTCTGGTTTACGTCTACTTTTTCTCTAGATTTAGTAAAAATACTCACTAACATATCTGGATTCTCAGATTTTGTGAATCCTTGTACTAGTAATTCTGATTCTATGGCACGTAAAATTCGTTTTTTATCTAAATCAGAAATCTCTGCTTTATCGATTCCTGGTTTATAAAAAGCAAACGTTTTATATTGAGTAAAATCTACTTTATTATCATAATCGGTTGTAACCTTTATAGCACTACAAGATGCTAAAAGTACAGTACTAAACAAAAGTAAAAATGTTTTTTTCATGAGATTTGTTTTATATTATTAATTCAATTAAAGCACTGTCTGCAAAATTAAAAAATAGACCAAACAAGTGTTTTACAACTTGCATTACCTTTCAAATGATGTACAAGACTACTTTTTTTTCACCTAACATCTTCTTAATACCACATTGTTTCCTTTCAAAAAAAATGTAATTTCTAAATGCTTCTACACTTCTTATAATCTGCAATAAACATGCCAAAAGAATCGTAAAACTCTTATTAACAAGCAAAAATGAATCTTATAACAAATAGAAATACATTCATTGTAAAAAAAATCTGCTTCTAAGTTTGATTGATAATTGCAAAATAAGATTTAAAAAACTCCTTACTTCATTATCTTATGTGAAGAAATTTATCCAAATATATTTACTTTGTAATGAATATTGTTTAACTTTAATTAATGATTCTAATTGCTAAATATTTAATACCAAAAGGTTTTGTGGGCATCACTTTGTTTCCTTTTATTTTTCTAAAAAAGAAAGATTTAAAAGATGATCAAGTTTTAGTAAACCATGAAAAAATACATTTAAAACAGCAAGCTGAATTGTTACTGATATTCTTCTACATTTTTTATAGCCTAGAGTGGGTTTTTAAAATTTTAAGACATAAAAACAGTTACCTTGCTTATAAAAATATAAGTTTCGAACGTGAAGCTTATCAAAATGAAAATAATTTTAACTACATAAAAAAACGGAAATTTTGGGCATTTATAAAGTACCTTTAAAACTAATAGGTATTCTTTTTCTCTTCGGATGTTTTAATGGTTGTAAGCCTACACCAAAGAAAATTGCAATACAAACTACTGAAGTTGTTGAGGAAAAAAAATCCATTCCTATATATCCAAAATATCTAAACACAAATTATGTTTTAGGAAAATTTAATTACACAGAAAATTCAGATTTTACAACGGTACCAAAAGAAAACTCATCAAAAAAAATATACTTAAGAAAAGACGTTTTAGAGGCTTTTTTACAAATGAATAATGCCGCTTTAAAAGAAGATATTTCATTTACCATACTATCAGGAACCAGAAATTTTAATCATCAAAAACGTATTTGGGATTACAAATGGAATGATAAATATAAAAGTTTACCTCCATTAAATAGAGCAAAAAAGATTTTAGAATTTAGTTCTATGCCTTCCACTTCTCGTCATCATTGGGGAACGGATATAGACATTAACAGTCTTAATAATGCTTATTTCGGAAATGGAAAAGGACTAAAAGAATACAATTGGTTGTTTCAAAATGCACATATATTTGGTTTTTATCAAGTGTATACTTCCAAAGAAAATGGAAGAACAGGTTATAGTGAAGAAAAATGGCATTGGACTTATTTACCACTGTCATCACTCTATTTAACATATTATAATGCAACAGTTCGCCTAGAAAACATCAATGGATTTGAAGGTTGTTCTTATGCAAAGGAACTGAACGTAGTTAAAGAGTATGTAAATGGAATTAACTCTAAAATCCTTGAAAAACAATAATACATTAAAAAAATATGTATTTTTTTAATAATTCACTAAATTGCAGTACTAATTTTATATAAATTTTACGAATGAAACAAATTACATCTTATAAACCAAAACACAAAGTACGTATTGTTACTGCTGCTGCTCTTTTTGATGGGCATGATGCTTCTATAAATATTATGCGTAGAATTATTCAGGCCACAGGTGTAGAAGTGATTCACTTAGGTCATGATAGATCTGTGGAAGAGGTGGTAAATTGTGCCATACAAGAAGATGTTAATGCCATTGCAATTACTTCTTACCAAGGAGGACATAATGAGTATTTTAAATACATGTTTGATTTATTGAAAGAAAAAGGTGCTGGACATATTAAAATTTTTGGCGGCGGTGGTGGCGTAATCCTTCCTAAAGAAATAAAGGAGCTGATGGATTATGGAGTAACAAAAATTTATTCTCCAGATGATGGTAGAGCTTTAGGTTTGCAAGGAATGATTAACGATTTGGTACAAATTTCTGACTTTGCTGTTGGAGATGAATTAAATGTGGATCTAAAAGAATTAGCAAATAAAGAAATTGGTAAAATTGCAAGAGTAATTTCTTCTGCAGAAAATTTTCCTAAAATAGCAAAAGAAACTTTAGATAAAATTCATATTAAAAATAAAGATTCTAAAACTCCTGTTCTAGGAATTACAGGAACTGGTGGTTCTGGAAAATCTTCTTTAGTAGATGAATTAGTTCGTCGATTTTTAATCGATTTTCCAGAAAAAACTATTGGTTTAATTTCTGTAGATCCATCAAAAAGAAAAACAGGTGGTGCACTTTTAGGTGATAGAATTAGAATGAATGCTATAAATGATTCTCGTGTATATATGCGTTCTTTAGCAACAAGACAATCTAATTTAGCTTTGTCTAAATATGTAAATGAAGCGGTACAAGTTTTAAAGGCTGCAGAATTCGATTTAATTATTTTAGAAACTTCTGGTATCGGACAATCCGACACCGAAATTATAGAACATTCTGATACTTCTTTATATGTTATGACACCAGAATTTGGTGCAGCAACTCAGTTAGAAAAAATTGACATGCTAGATTATGCAGATTTAGTTGCCATTAATAAGTTTGATAAACGTGGTGCTTTAGACGCCGTTAGAGATGTAAAAAAACAATATATGCGCAACAATAATTTGTGGCATATTCATCAAGATGATTTACCTGTTTATGGTACCATTGCTTCTCAGTTTAACGATCCTGGTATGAATACTTTGTACAAAAGTATTATGGACAAGTTGGTTGAAAAAACAGGTGTAGATTTAAAATCTAAAATGGAAATTACCAAAGAAATGTCTGAAAAGATCTTTGTAATTCCGCCTGCAAGAGTTCGTTATTTATCTGAAATTGCAGAAAGTAACAGAGCGTATGATAAAAAAGTAGACGACCAAGTTGTAGTTGCTCAGAAGTTATACGGAATTTATCAAACGATACTTTCTTTAGGAGAAAATGTCTGGTCGAGCACAGTCGAGACCTCTTTATTAATAAAAACAGGACTTGATAATGATGAGATTCTGAAACAAGTTCAGAATGACAAGTTAAATGTCATTCCGACAGAAGGAGGAACGACTGACGAGGAAACTAAAACATTCTTCTTAAAACTACTACTAGCTCAATTCGAAAAAGTAAAATTAAATCTAGATCCTTATAATTGGGAAGTTATTTTGAATTGGCAAGAAAAAGTTCAGAAATATAAAGACCCAATTTACACGTTTAAAGTGCGTGATAAAGAAATTAACATAGAAACACACAGCGAATCGCTATCGCATACACAAATTCCTAAAGTTGCGTTACCAAAATATAAAGCTTGGGGAGATTTATTACGTTGGAATTTACAAGAAAATGTCCCCGGAGAATTCCCGTACACAGCAGGTTTGTATCCGTTTAAAAGAACAGGTGAAGACCCAACAAGAATGTTTGCTGGTGAAGGTGGACCAGAAAGAACAAACAGACGTTTTCATTATGTAAGTTTAGGAATGGACGCAAAACGTCTTTCTACGGCGTTTGATTCTGTTACATTATATGGTAACGATCCTGGTAAAAGACCAGATGTTTATGGGAAAATTGGTAATGCAGGGGTTTCAATTTGTTGTTTAGACGATGCTAAAAAATTGTATTCTGGTTTCGATTTAAGTCATCATATGACTTCTGTTTCTATGACTATAAATGGACCAGCGCCTATGTTGTTAGGTTTCTTTATGAATGCTGCCATTGATCAAAATTGTGAGAAATATATTATAGAAAACAAGTTAGAAAAACGTGTTGAAGCTACTTTTTTAGAAGTTTATGATTTAAAAGGATTAGAAAGACCAACATATCAAGGTGAATTGCCTGAAGGAAATAATGGTTTAGGGTTAATGCTTTTAGGTTTAACTGGGGACTTAGTTTTACCATCAGATGTTTATCAACAAATAAAAAAAGACACACTAGCACAAGTTAGAGGAACGGTACAGGCGGATATTTTAAAAGAAGATCAGGCACAAAATACGTGTATTTTTTCTACGGAATTTGCGTTGCGTTTAATGGGTGATGTACAAGAATATTTCATCGAAAAACAAGTAAGAAATTTTTATTCAGTTTCTATTTCTGGATATCATATTGCAGAAGCAGGTGCAAACCCAATTACGCAATTAGCCTTGACATTGTCTAACGGATTTACTTATGTTGAGTATTATTTAAGCCGTGGAATGGATATTAATAAATTCGGACCAAACTTATCTTTCTTTTTCTCAAACGGAATTGACCCCGAATATTCTGTAATCGGAAGAGTTGCGCGTAAAATTTGGGCAAAAGCGATGAAAAATAAATATGGCGCAAACCCAAGAGCACAAATGTTAAAGTATCATATTCAGACTTCTGGTCGTTCTTTACACGCGCAAGAAATCGATTTTAATGATATTAGAACTACGTTGCAAGCATTGTATGCAATTAACGATAACTGTAATTCTTTACACACAAATGCGTATGACGAAGCAATTACAACACCTACAGAAGAGTCGGTAAGAAGAGCTATGGCTATTCAGTTAATTATTAATAAAGAATTAGGTTTAACGAAGAATGAAAACCCAATACAAGGTGCATTTATTATTGAAGAATTAACCGATTTGGTTGAAACTGCAGTATTAGATGAATTTGATAGAATTACAGAACGTGGTGGTGTTTTAGGAGCCATGGAAACGATGTATCAGCGTTCTAAAATACAAGAAGAAAGTTTGTATTATGAAACCTTAAAACACAATGGAGAATTCCCAATTATTGGTGTAAATACTTTTTTAAGTTCTAAAGGCTCTCCAACGGTTCAGCCTGCAGAAATTATTAGAGCAACGGAAGAAGAGAAACAATTTCAAATTAAGACGAAAGATTTATTGAATAATGCAAACCCTACTGAAGTTGCTGCTCAAATTGCAATTTTACAGGAAGCTGCAATTCAAAATAAAAACTTGTTTGATATATTAATGGAAGCTACAAAAGTTTGTACTTTAGGGCAAATTACAGAAGCGTTGTTTAAAGTTGGCGGACAATATAGAAGAAATATGTAGAAGGCCATTTTTCTATAATTTATAAAAATCCACATATAATTTATGTGGATTTTTTGATTTAAATAAATAAAATAAATCTGCCATTTTTGTTGATAGTATGTTCAGCAGAAAATTACTCAAACAAGAAGTTTCAGTCGATTTAGGGTTAAAAAAAAGGCAGTAATATAAAATCACCACCTTTCTAACTAACTGTAATAAGGATCCCCCAACCCTTAAACAGTGTTTATTAATTATGTATTAAACTCATTATGCATCATCAATAATAGGGTCTATAACAACCAAAATTAAATATATTAGAAGCATAAAAGTCTTTAAAAAAGGCAGTAATATAAAGTCACTACCTTTCTAATTAACTGTAATAAAAGTTCCCCAACTCTTAAACAGTAACTATTTATTTTTTATTAAATACCTTGTGCATCACCAATAACACGATCTATGAAATCTGTATTGATATATAAAAGCCTTGCTAAATTGTACAAAACATTTACTTCACTATCATCTATTTCTCCATCAGCATAAGAAATAATAGATAAATCTCTTAAAATGTTTAACTTTTGCATCACAGATAACACAACATCTAAGTCTTTAGTAAGCTGTTGTACTTCGCTAATCATTTCATCTTCTGTAAGCCCTTTTATGGTCATCATACAATTGGCAAAAACTTTAGGAGCCACAATACTACTTAAAGCTTGTATTTCAGAATCGTCTACTACACCATCTGCATTCGAAATTAAATATCCTCCTAAAAACATTAAACGTTGTATTTTCTCAGAATGTTCACCTTCATCCTCTAAATTCTCAGGTTCCATTAAAGACATAATTCGCTTAATTTCTACCTCCATTGCTTCCTCTGTAATTTCACCAGAAATAGACTCATTAAAAGCTGCATACGTTTCACTTTTATTAAAAAGCTCTAAAGCTTTAATTCTTAACGGACTAAAAGGGTGAGTACTATACCAATCTGAAGGATCTAAATTAGAATCGTTTAAAACCTCTTCTAAATCTACAAACTGTTCTATGTAAGCATTTAATTGAAAATCTAATGAATCTGTAGTTACGCCGGATGATAATTTAAAGAAAGTACGACCAACAGCTTCAAAATTCTGGCAACATAACAAGCCTGCTCTATCTGCACTTATTTCTGCATTTCTATTCCAAGCATACAATTTCATTGCGTGAATTGGCGCTAAATCATTTTCACCGGTATCTAAAATTTGTCTTACAGGATAATCAAAATGTTCAAAAAGAACATGTCCTATTTCATGACCAACAACAAAAGTTAATTCCTCTTTAGAGAAACGCTCTAAAATTCCGGATGATAAAATAATGTATAATTTATTATCGTCTGGCGGATAACAAGAAGCGTTAAAAGTATCTCCTTGATACACAAAAAACTCTATATCTGCTTTAAGCTTTAATGTTTTTTTACAATGCTCTCCTATTTCATGAAGCATTGGTGCTAAAGTCTTTGTCAACCTTAAACTAGATTTTAACAAATGCTTTCTAGACTTAAATTTACCACTATTCTTATTTACTTTTTCTAACGTTTTTTGTATTAAATCGTCTTGTTGAAAAGCGATCACATAATCTCTATCACCATCATAAACTAATAGGTTTAGGTCGATATCAGCTCTATTATTTGTATAGATTCCTTCTACGGTTTCTACTTCTGCTTTATGATTTAAAGCATTTATCTCTTCAATACGTTTGGTATATTCTGCCGCTAGTTCTGTTGTTAAATTTTGAAAAACAATACTAGCTTCTTGTATTTTATCGAAATTTCCTGATGCTTGTGCATCATTTAAATCGGTTAACATTTTTTCTTGCGCCGTATTTAAAGCCGCTTGATGTTCTTTTTCTAAATCTGAAAGTGTTTCTGCTATATATGACATACTTTTTAGGCTTGAACTGTTATTTTTGAATTAGAAACTTTCATCAATCGTCCTTTTAAATCAAATATTCCTAAAATTTGATCTTCTCCTTTTTTCGCTACAAGATTATTACCTGGC
Organism: Polaribacter sp. NJDZ03; assembly: GCF_019263805.1. Classification (NCBI taxonomy): domain Bacteria; kingdom Pseudomonadati; phylum Bacteroidota; class Flavobacteriia; order Flavobacteriales; family Flavobacteriaceae; genus Polaribacter; species Polaribacter sp. NJDZ03. Next base: position 3,419,495 of record NZ_CP079195.1, on the reverse strand, counting down.
AACGCTACATCGTAACCTTTAGCTGTTAGATAAAAGTACAGGCTAAACTTCTGCGGAAAAGTATATTCAGATGTTACCTTTAAAATATGAGAACATATTGATTCTGCTGTATTTTTAGCTTTACTATCTGCTTCTTCAGATTTTATGGTTACATAAACTATTACACCTTTAAAAGCTAAGGGTACATAGCAGCTTTCACCTATAGATGCAGTTGCGATGGTAGCGAAAAAAGCACCAGGATCACTTTCCACCTCAAACTTAGGAGTAGTAAAATCAGTTATATTTAATGCTTTACCAAATGCTTTTACTGCTAATGAGGTCTGTAAAAATGTTTCAGATATTCCGCTTTGGGTATTTGCCCATGCCCACATCCAACTTTTTTCATTCTCAGAATACGTACCAAATATTTGAATATCAAACACCTTATCTTCACCGAAAGTCAGTTTACCTTCAGCCATATCACAGCTCCAGTCCAACCCTGATACCATTTCGTTAAAAATCTCTTGTTTCTCCTTTGATGTTACAAAAGATCGGTTGTACATTTCATTAATGTCGATTGTTTTCTTTTGAGAACTTTCAGTGGTTTTATTTTCTGAGCTCTCGGCAGATTCCGAAGTAGTATTTGTACTTCCATTCTCAGCAAATTCCTCTAACTTATCTTCTAATAAAGAAATAATACGAGCAGATCTACGATCTACTTGATCTGCATTAACAACAGGACTATGGTCAATTTTTAAAACACCATCTTCAAAAGTAATTGCACGCTCTAAATTATGTTCGTCGTTTTCATTAACGATAATCACTTCTTTTAATCCAGCTTTTAAAAGCTCCACTCCCATATCATCTACACAAATAGCTTTAAAAGCTTCTATTAATGGCAGAAAATAGATTTTAGGAAACGTATCATTATATAAATGAGAAAATCGATCTTCCATTAAAGTGTTCCAAGAAATATTTAAAGGAACAGAAAAACCTGCTGCCGTATTAATTTCTGTTTCTAATGCTGGAAATAATTCTTTTTGAAATGCTTGGATAATTCTTTTTTCTTTAAGTCCCATAATTGTATTGTTTTAATTTTATTAATTTTTTATTTACTTTATAATATTTGAAGTAGTTTTTCTTCTAAAATAGTCGCTAATTTTTCTGGTAAAGCTTTATCAATATTTATTGATATGGTTAGTGTTTCTCCCTGATATTTAAGACCTAATTTATCTGCTTGTTGTAGAATAATAATTTCTACACCTTGCCAAGCTTCTTTACCTAATTCGTCTGTTATAACTTGATGTATCGCACTTTTTAATGCTGTAAAAACATCCTGAATATTCAGTCTGGTATTTATTTCACTTAGAGAAATATCATTTATATCAAATTCTTTTATATGACTTCCAAGTAAACTTTTTTCACTTTGCAACCAACGTTTTAGTTGCAAAGCAGTTAAATCTTCGTTTTCTGATGATAAAGGCCTGCTTATAGTTCCTTTAGATAGTTCTACAACCATTTTTTTAGGTTGTTTTACAGTAATCATTGTAATATTATGCAGGTTAAAAAAACTTATTTCTTCCTGCTGAGAAAGCATACAAACCGATTTTTGATGGTTATTGTCTTCTTTAAAATCTAGAATTATACCTTCTACATAGCCTCCATTGTTTAATGAAATAGCAATTAAAATGTCTTCTTCTTTCTTAAAAACAGAGCGTAAGATTTCCTCTGGCGTCTGGGCTACAAACGCTTTATAGTATTGTGTGTGTTTCATGATAAAAAAGGGTGTTATAAATCTGCTATGAGATATTGGTAATCTTGTGGTAATTGTTTTATTAAATAAAGGTAAATACCATCTCTATCTGTAGTTTTGTAATCATAATAGGTTAAAGTTTTCTTTTTTAAATTAGGGTAATTCATTTCAATCAAATACATACCTACTACTTCAGTTAAAGACTTATTTTTTTCTTGAATTTTTCGTGGTTCATGCTTTTCGAAAGCGATGTAAAAAGAATTTAAATCTTTTTGATTGACCCAAATGTTACTTAAAAAAACAGGTGAATTTGGTTTCGAAAATTCTTTTCTTATAACATAATCTATAGTTGCTGCTTTTTCAGATCCATAATTATTTGCAACAATAGCATTTTGCTTATACCTAAATGATTCTATACTGTCATTAAAGATACTAGGCTTTACAATCAATTCGTAAAAACCCTTTGACTCTCTTTCAATTTTAAAATCTACATGCGCTTCTCTTGTCCAGGTATTTGGATATTTATCTAAAACACTACCTATTTTATTTGAAAAATATTGAAACTTATTAAATGTAGGTTCAGATTCTAAACCAATACTAATAGAGTGATTAAAGACATTTACATCCATACTAAAAACATCATTATCTAACACTTCGTACAGTTCTTCTCTCAATACAATTTCTTGTTTTTGATAATCTGTTAACGCCTCAATACTCCTATCTTCAGAATCATGAAACGGAAGATAAACTGATTTGTCTTTAGCATTCCATTCAAAATTAATAACAATTTTAGAATTTTCTTTAAGCGCTAATTCTACTCTGTATAAATTAGGATTCATATTGGCAGTATTAAAATTTCTTTTAAAAGTTAGAATTTCATACTTGTTATTATGGTGCTCTCTTAAATACGTTACAAACCCCTTTTTTGCGTTCGTATTAGAAACTCCACAACCAACAAACAAAAATAAAATTCCGATGAAAACACTATATAAAATGATTTTATACATACCAATATCTTTTACCAATTACACTAATTTTAAACGCTGCTTATAAATTATTCTCTAATAACTCTACAAGCACTTTAATTCTACTATTAACGTCTGGTGCATTTATAATAGGACTATGATCTATCGTTAAAACTCCATTAGAAAATGTAAATCCATTAGCAGGATTGTGGTGGTCTTTGGTATTTAATATGTGTATTTCTTTTAAGCCTTCAGATAAAGCTTCTTTTCCCATATCGTCTGTAGCAATAGACTTAAAGGCTTCAATAATTGGTAAGAAATATATTTTTGGATACGAATCTGCATAAAGATGTAAAAAGCGATCTTCAAACAAAGTACTCCATTCAACATTTAAAGTAACATCGAAACCTGCAGCTTCATTTATTTGTGCTTTTAATTGAGGTAATTGTTCTTCTTGAAATGTTTTTGTAAATCTGTTTTCTTTTAATCCCATGATATTTTAATTTAAAGGTTATTTCTTTGTATACCTCAAAACTAAGATTTGATTAGGATGTTTTTAAAACCGTTTTACATTTGCTATTTTTCGTTTTGTATTTGCACTTATAAGGTGTCTAAAACCTGTTTTAAGTACGATTTTTTACGGGTCGCAACAGGAATTATTTCACCGTTTGTTAAGTAAACAGTGTTGTTGGCGTTAATGGTTTTTATGTATTTTATATTTACTAAATGCGATTGATGTATGCGCACAAAGGTGTGTTCACTTAAAATATTCTCGTAATATTTTAGATTACGAGCACTCATTATTTTTTTATCAACCGTATGAAAAATGGTATACGCACCATCAGACTGACAACGAACAATGTCTTTTGTTTGAAGAAAATATTGTGCATCTGCGGTTTTTATCAATAAGGTTTTATCAATTTCCTTTTTATTAATTTCAGACACTTTGTCTAATGCATTTTTATAAATCTGTTCTTTTTTAAAACCAACTCTAAAACGATCTATACACTCTGATAATTCTTCTGAATCTATCGGTTTTAGTAAATAATCTATCGTATCAAACTTTATTGCTTTTATTGCAAACTCATCATAAGCAGTTGTAAAAATTATTTTAAAATCGATACTATCTAAAGCTTCTAATATCTGAAATGCATTACCACCAATCAACTCTATATCTAAAAAAACTAAATCTGGCGTCTGCTCTTTTAAAAATGAAATAGCATCTGTAACATTGTCTATTTTAGCCACAACCTCAATGTCTTTTTGAGTATAGGTAATCAATTTATCTAATGTATTTAATGCATTAAATTCGTCTTCTATTATAACTGCTTTTATCATTAAATTTTTAATTTAAATACTACTTTTGTTCCTGAAGGTGTGTTGTTTTCATCAAATAAATCTTGGAGTTTAAATGATTTTTCTTCTCCCTTTTTTCTCATTTTTAACCGCTCTTTAAAAATAGTTGTTGCATGCAGATCTTCCGTAACCTCTTCTTGTTTTGCTTTTGCAGACCTACCTACTCCATTATCTAAAATAACAAATAGTAATTCTTGTGCATCCTTTTCTATTTTAAGTTGAAGTTTTCCTCCTTCTTTTTTCTCTTTTAAACCATATTCAATTGCATTTTCTAGAAATGGCTGTAACAACATTGGTGGTACTTGAATTCTAGAAGTATCAATTGAATCATCAATTTCTACGGAATACGTAAAAACATTATTAAAGCGTAATTGTTGTGTTTCTATATAGTTAGAAATCATAGAAATTTCTTTATCAAGTGAAATAGATTCTTTTCTAACATAATCGAAATTTTGTCTAATCAACTTAGAAAACTTAGCAATATAATTAGAAGATTTTATAGCATTTCCTTCTAAAGTTATATTCTGAATAGCAGCCAATGTGTTAAATATAAAATGAGGATTCATTTGAACACGCAACAAACTTTGTTCTAAATTTGAGGCTTTATTTGCCGCTCTTAATTTGGTGTTATATACATAAAAAGCCGTTGCAATACCTAATAATACAAACAACAAAATAGTACTTATTAAAAGCCATTGATTTCGTGTATTTATTTCTTTTTGATGGTTAATTTCTGTCTCCTTTTTCTTTACTTCATAATTAACATTCGAAAAATTTAAAAGTCTATCTTTTTCTAAACGACTCACTTTTAACTGCAAACTATCTCTAATTATCTGGTTATCTAATGCTTTCACATAATCTTCTTCTAAAATAGAAATAGCAATAAGCTTATCTCTAACCTCTATTTCGTCTTTTACATTTTTATTAGCAACATAAATATCTAAAGCCTTTTTATAATTAACTGCTGCAGAATCATATTCAGATTTCAATAAAAATAAATTCCCTAAACCTTTATATGGAGCAGCATTTATTGCTTTAATATTCTTATTTAAAGTAGCAGCTCCTCTTAAAAATTTTTCTGCATTTTCATATTTTACTGCATCAATATAAGTGTAACCTATATTATTTAAAATACTTGCTAATAAAACAGGGTTCCGTATAGATTGACTTAAACTCATCGCTTCAGAATAACTATTTAAAGCTTTGTTATAATCCTTTAGCTGTAAATAAACACTGGCTTTGTTATTTTTTATTGAAATAATAGAAGTCGTATCAATTCCTTTAGAAAACAAGCTATCTGTTATTTTTATATAAGACAAAGCTTTGTTGTAATCTTTTAATTTAAAATGAAGATTAAATAGTTGATTATAAGCTTTACCTTCTATTCTTTTATCTTCTATTAACTGTGCCAAATGCAATGCTTTAAGCGCATATATTTGAGATGTTTCTACATCTCCCATATGCAGTGCGGCGCCACTTAATGTTATTAAACTACGCCCTTGATTATAAACATCTTTTAAATCAACAAATAAATTATAACACTTTAAATGCGTATTAAATGCTTCTTGATATTTAAAATTTAGATATAAAACCTCTCCTTTTTTAAACAGCACCATAGCATGTTCTAAGGTTGTTAAATCTTTACTCTTTTGTAACAAACTATCTAATTCTAAAAAAAAGACTTCTGGTTGCATTGGCGCAATACTATCTAAGCTAGCAAGTTTATTTTTTATATTCGGGTGAATAATATCTTGTTTAGAGCAGGCTAAAAACAATAGTAATAAAGACATCGCAAAACTTAATTGCCATAATCTTTTCTTTTTTAAAATCATAAAAGCTAAAATAGTAAATGTTAGAATAAGCTAAAATAAGCAATCGTCAATACTCTAATAAAAAAATCGTTTTATTTTTGTAAAAACGAACCATTTTATTGGAGCAAAATTGGCTTGGTAATAATAGTTTTTTGTGATTTTCTGCATCTTTATAAATAATGCTTTGTCTATTAGAAAAACATGAGGCTTCAAAAATTAAAATCAGAATTCTATAAACAATTAAACATCGCAAAAATAGCACTAGCTAAAAAGGAATATAAAACAGCTTTTTATCATTTAGAAAACGCACATGTTTTAGGTCAAAATAATTTGTACAAACATACTTTAAGCCACTATTACATGCTTATATTTGGTATTAAAACCAAAAACAGTAAAGAAATTATTGGGCAAGTCTTAAGAATATTTGCAGCTATTTTATTTACAGTAATCTGGGTTCCAAAAGGTAACACAGGGGGCACCAATATATCTCCTGTAAAAATAATACCTATTAGAAAAGAATTAAAAAAATTTTATTAAATTAATGCATCTTTTTAAATAAAACTCAGTCTATTAGATGAACATTAAAATATAATATTATGAAAAATACAAATTGTAACTGTAATTGTGATGGTTGTAAAACCGGAGATTGTAAGAATTGTACTTGTACAAACTGTACATGTAATAATTGTAACTGTTAAATAATAGTCATTCCGAATTAATTTTGAGAAGGAATTTCATCAAAAAAACTTCAATCATTCTTTAATTCGGAATGTCTTTTTAGAAATTAAAACACTGCATGACTACAAAAGAAGTTTGGACTTTATATTCTGAAGATTTAAAACGATTTATTATCAGCAAAGTAAAAGACACTGCTATTACTGATGATATTTTGCAGGATACTTTTATTAAAATTCACACAAAACTGCATACTTTAAAAGATATTACAAAACTAAAACCTTGGTGTTTTACAGTGGCTAGAAATTCTATTTTAGATTATTGGAAATCTAACAATAAAACTTTTGAAATAGCCAATTTTGAAGCAGAAACGACTATTCTAAAAGAAGAACATACAGAAAAAGATTGTTTAAGAGGCATACTAGAACATTTACCAAAAAAGTACAGAGATCCTTTATTTCTTTCGGATATAAAAGGGATGAAACAACAAGAAGTTGCAGATCAATTAAAACAATCTTTACCAACTACAAAATCTCAAATTCAGCGTGCAAGAAAATTAATAGCACAAGGTTTTATGGATTGCTGTGGTTTTGTTTTAAATGAAAAAGGTAATTTGGTTGGTGAAATTAAAGAAAAAGGAGATTGCAAAGTTTGTAAGTAATTTAACGACAAATTTCATCTTATTATTTATCTTAGTTGAAATTATAATAGCAAAAAACGTACAAAATGGCAGCACTTAAAAAAGAAGATATTAGTCAAGAAGTATTTGACTTATATGATGATTATGCGCATAACAAAATAGACCGAAAACAATTTCTAAAAAAATTATCATTATATGCTGTTGGGGCAATTACATTACCTGCTTTATTAAGTTTTATTTCTCCTAATTATGTAGATGCTATTTTAGTATCCCCTACAGACCCAAGATTAACTTCAGAAACCATTCATTACGAATCTCCTAAAGGTGGAAAGAAAATGACAGGTTTACTCTCCATTCCTAAAGATGCCAAAGGTAAATTACCTGGTATTATAGTTGTTCATGAAAACCGAGGCTTAAACCCATATATAAAAGATGTTGGTAGAAGAGCTGCCTTAGAAGACTTTATAACCTTAGCACCAGATGCACTTTCTCCAATGGGAGGATATCCTGGTAATGATGATGATGGTAGAGATATGCAAAATAAAAGAGACCAAGGAGAAATGTTAGAAGATTTTATTGCTGGCTACAACTACCTAAAAACGCATAAAGATTGTAACGGAAAAGTAGCTGTTGTTGGTTTTTGCTTTGGCGGATGGATTTCTAATATGATGGCAGTAAGAATACCAGAATTAGCAGCTGCCGTTCCATATTACGGAAGACAACCAGAAAAAGAAGATGCTGCAAAAATTAAAGCTCCACTGTTACTTCAATATGCCGCATTAGATAAAAGAGTAAATGAGGGGTGGCCAGATTTTGAAGCAGTTTTAAATGAAAATAATATTGAACACGAAGCTTATTTTTATCCAGATGTAAACCATGGGTTTCATAACAATACAACACCTAGATATAACGAAGCTGCTGCTGATTTATCTTGGAAAAGAACCATCGATTTTTTTAACAAGCATTTAAAAGGATAATTTTATCATTGCTAGCAATAATAGCAAAGCAATATATTTATACACAACCATTTCTCAATTTATATTGAGAAATGATTGATACCTCTGTTTTTTAAATAGATTTCTCTTCATTCTTTCTTTAGAATGACAATTTAATGTTTATAATTATTTACTTTTATCTTTTAAACATTTAAAGTGAAAAACAAAACTCTTATCAGTAAAGAATTAGACAATTTTTACAACAAAGCATCAGAAGAAACCAGACTAGAAAAAGGTATGGGTATTTTTGAATTTGAGCGTATAAAAGACCTCATACAGTTACATATTTCTAACCCAAAATCTAAAATTATTGATGTTGGTGGTGGAACCGGTAAATATTCTGAATGGTTGGCAAAAAATAACCATACCGTTCATTTAGTAGAACCTGTTTTAAAGCACATAAAATTGGCCGAAAAAAGATCCAAAAAATTAAAAAATCCTTTTTCTGTTGCCATAGGTGAAGCTAAAAATTTACCTTTTGAAGACAATGTTGCAGATTTGGTAATTTTACACGGACCTTTATATCATTTACAAAAAAGAGAAGACAGAGTTGCAGCTATTATTGAAGCGAAAAGAGTCTTAAAAAAAGGCGGAATTATTTTAGGCTTTGCTATTAACGCAACAGCTTCTACTGTTGTTGGTCTAATGAATGGGATGATACATGCCAACTCTTTTTTTAATATGTGTAAAGAAGAATTGACTACAGGAGTTCATGATGCGCCAAAAGATTTTCCTTTTTTATTAGCTGATGCTTTTTACCACAAACCAGCAGGACTAAAAGCAGAGTTTTTAGAGCAAAACCTCAACTTTATAAACCTTTTTGCTGTTGAGGGAATGATCTGGTTAGACAATGAGTATTTTGCAAATATGTTAGATAAGAAAAAATCGAAAACATTAAAAGCATTGCAAAATCTTACTCAAAATGATGAGTATTTACTACCTTTTAGTCCACACATGATGATTGCTGTAAAAAAATAGTGGAAAGTACTGAACACATAAATAATTATTGGAATACTTGCAAAAACTGTAAAGGCACAGGTAAAAAAAGGAAAAGTCTTCCTAAAAAAACACGACTCATTTATAAAAACTCATTAGAACAATTTGAAAAATCTAATGGAAAAATACCCACTCCAGTTTTACCTAAGGGACAACTACAAACGTGCGGTAAATGTAAAGGAACCGGACTTATGAAATCAAATAATCTTCCGGTTGTTGACACAAAAAACTACCCACATATAGCTATTATTGGTGGTGGAATCGGAGGCGTTGCACTCGCTGTTGCATGTTTACATCGAGGAATTCCTTTTACACTTTATGAACGAGATGTTAATTTTGATACTCGCTCACAAGGTTACGGACTTACTTTACAACAAGCAAGCAAAGCAATGGCAGGTTTAGGTATTGTAAATCTAAAAGACGGAATTACATCTACCAGACACGTAGTTCATACTACTAAAGGAGAAATAATTGGCGAATGGGGAATTAGAAAATGGGGACGATCAGAAACAAAAGTAGCACCAAAACGAACCAATATTCACATTGCAAGACAATCTTTACGTTTGGCTTTGCTAGAGCAGTTGGGCAATACCGATAGCCTAAAATGGGGACATCAATTATTAGATTACAAAGAGCAAGAAGATGGAAACATTCTTCTAAACTTTAACGTAAATGACAAAATTATAACAGAAAAAGCAGACCTAATTGTTGGTGCAGACGGAATTAGAAGTACTGTAAGAAAACTGTTAATTGGTGACAATATTTCTCCTTTACGCTACTTAGACTGTATTGTTATTTTAGGCATTTGTCCTCTAAAAAATCTATCAGGAATTGAAAGCCCTTTATTAGATTCCGCTACCGTTTTTCAAACGGCTAATGGTAATGAGCGCATCTACGTGATGCCTTTCGATTCAGAAAGTATTATGTGGCAACTTAGCTTTCCTTTATCAGAAGAAAAAGCAAAAGAACTTAATGTTAAAGGAACAAAAGCGTTAAAGGAAGAAGCGTGTAAAAGAACGCAATGGCACAGCCCTATTCCTCAAATTGTTGCTGCCACGAATGAAGCTCAAATATCTGGTTACCCTGTATACGATAGAGAATTACTAAATGCTAAATTGTTAGAAAAAGAAACTAAAGTAACACTAATTGGAGATGCAGCTCACCCAATGAGCCCCTTTAAAGGACAAGGTGCAAACCAAGCTTTGTTAGATGCACTTTCACTTGCAAGAAGCGTTACTAAAAACTGCAAATTATCATCTAAATGGAAAGAAGTTGGAATACGAAAAAGTGTACTCATTAAATTTGAAGATGAAATGTTAACACGTAGTACTTCTAAAGTAAAAAGTTCTGCAGACGCGGCACAATTACTACATTCTAAAATTGTACTTTATAAAGGTGATGGGCCTAGAGGCAAACATAGAAAGGAAAAAGAAGTATAATATTCAACTTTAAAACAGGTTTTATTGCTGATTTTCAACCTCTTGTAAAATTCTTCTAATAAACATGATTCCTTATTCTATTTATTAAAGAAGCTTTCCGTTGCTCACATTTAAATTACCGCTTATCATATTATTAAATTAAAAAGGAACTGTCTTATCTACATTTACAATATCATTAAAAAATAATAAATTATGATTATAATTGTAACAGCAGTAATAGAAATAGTTGAAACAACAATTCAATTCGTTTTTCAAATATTAATCTAATACATCTATTAAAGATGGAAATAATAAATTAGAAGAAAATAATCTTTAATTTAAAATTGTAAGTTTGATTAACAGAACTCATAATACATGAATTTATCTTTAAAAAGATTTTATATACTATTCAACCTCATTGGATGGTTCCTTTTGTTTACCTCTACATTAGCAGGACCAAAACTATTTCTTTCTGGAGAAGTACTGCCACCAGAACGTGTCTTATTTTATTGGCTAGAAACTATTGCATGTACTATATTAGCCTTTATATTTTCATTTACAATCTCTTTTTTTATTGATAAAAAAATAAATTTTAATAGCAACTGGAAAAGAATCACTTGGAAAATTTTTATAATCTTCACAATTGTACAAGCTTTGTATTCATTGTTTATTTGGCCTATACTAGATTTTGTAAAAGCATACACAAAGTATCAACCTACTTCAGAAGTAACTTTTACTGGTAAAATTTATAATGTATTTTATTTTGCAACCTTATTTGTTATCTGGCTGTTTATTTTTTTAACCATTAAGATTTACCATCAATTAAAAACAGTGCAGATTAAACAACTGCAATTAAAAGCCACCTTAAAAGAATCTCAATTAAACACTTTAAAAGGACAAATAAACCCACATTTTATGTTTAACAGCTTAAATAATATACGTGGACTTATGTTAGAAGATGTTACTAAAGCTAGAAATATGCTTACTAGTTTATCTGAAACGTTACGCTATTCACTTACAAAAAGTGATCTAAACGCTATTTCTTTAGAAGATGAATTAGAAATGGTAGAAAATTATATTGCTATTTCTAAAATTCAGTTCGAAGATCGTTTACAGTTCGAAACTCATATTGATAAAGATTCTTTAAGCAAACAAATTCCACCAATGATTATTCAAATGTTAATTGAAAACGCATTGAAACACGGAATTTCTAATTTAAAACAAGGAGGCTCTATAAGCTTATCGACTGCTATAGAAAGTAGTCAATTGCAAATTGAAGTTATAAATTCTGGAACCTTACAAAAAGGTGAAAAAGGAACTCAATTAGGTATAAAAAACATTAAAAAGAGGTTAAAACTACTCTATGGTGAAGCCGCTAATTTTAGATTAGTAGAAGTAGACAATCAGGTCATTGCAACGATTAAGATTCCATTAATATGATAAAGTTAAAAGCAGTTATTGTAGAAGATTCTCGTTTGGCTCGTAATGAGTTAAAAGAGCTCATGAAAGTACACAAAGAAATTGAAATTTTAGGAGAAGCAGAAAATGTAGATGACGGTTTTAAGCTGATAAATGAAACAAAACCCAACTTACTCTTTTTAGATATAAATATGCCTGAAAAAGATGGTTTTGAACTCTTAGAAATGTTAGATGAAGTTCCTCTTACTATTTTTACCACTGCTTTTGATGAGTATGCAATTAAATCTTTTGAATACAATGCTTTTGATTACCTATTAAAACCAATTAATCAAAAACGTTTTTCTAAAAGTATTGAGAAAATATTTGAAAGTATCAATAACAACGCAACACCTATCATTAAAAATGAAAATGCCTTAAGTTTAGATAAACAAATTTTTATTAAAGACGGAGAAAATTGTTGGTTGGTAAAGTTAAAATATATTTCGTTATTTGAAATTGTTGGCAATTACACACGAGTCTACTTTGAAGACAAAAAGCCATTAATTTATAAATCTCTAGCACAAGTAGAAGAAAAACTACCAACTGAAGTATTTTTTAGAGCTAACAGACAACAAATAATTAACATTAATCATGTTAAAAAAGTAGTTTCTTGGTTTAACGGAAAGTTAAAAATAGAAATGAATTCTGGCGAAGAAATCGAAATTTCTAGAAGACAATCCTATTTATTTAAAGAACAATTGAGTTTCTAAAAAAAAACTCCAAAAAAAAGCTCTATTTTTTTTTAAAAAAAAAGTTTTAAATAGGTTCTTTTTCTTAACCTTTTATTAAAGGAGTAGTATTTGCTATAATTAATAAACTAATTTTCAGCACAATTAGAAAAAAGATTACAAACATCTAAACTATCTTTATGTTTTTATGTTACTTTTTATTATTTTATGTGTCTAATAAGTAACAGACATAAAATACAATTATGAAAAAAATACAATCCCTATTAATTTTAATATCTCTTTTTTTAGCAGCAACCTCTTATGCACAAGAAGTAGTCTATAAAGACACCACTTATACTGTTAAAAGGAAATCTATTTATTTATCAAAAATTGATGTAACAAAAACTTTAAAACCAGAAAAGGTAAATGAAATTTTTGCTATTCATAAAATAAATGAAGATAAAATAGATGCTATAAAAAAAACAGCCAAAGAAAAAAAGGCGTCAGAAAAGAAACTTAAAAAAGCTGAAAAAGCTTTAAAAAACAAGGTAAAGGCACAAAAGAAGTTAAGTAAAGCAAACGACAACTTAAAAAGTGGTATCAAAAAATTTAATAAACTTAAAAAGAAAGGTGACTTATCTCCTAACGACAACCAGAAATGGTTAGAAAAAATAGAGAAACTAAAAAAGAAAGTAGCCAAAGCAGAAAAGAACTTTAAAAAATCATAAGTTCTTCTAATGTTTTAGTCATAATAAAAAAAGGGCACTGTCTCATAAAGTGTGTAGGTTTTAAAATCTCAGGTTAATTAATTAACCTGAGATTTTTTTATTAATTTTAAATTTCACATACTTATGAAATCAGAAAATATTTTAAAAGCAGATTTTTTAAAGCAATTTAAAAGCAGATCAAAACTTCACTAATTTTCTAGAATAGTTTCATAAACAAGGCACAGAAAAGATCCTTGAAGGAGAATTAAATGCTCACCTAGATTATGATAGACATCAAAAAAGTATATCAACTAATCTTAGAAATGGGTATCCGAAAAAGAAACTAAAAACAACTTTACGAGACACAGAAATAAATGTTCCAAAAGACCGTGAAACTTGCTTTAACCCAATGGTTGTTAAAAACAAAAAAAAGAGAAAGTACTACAGAAAGTATAGAAAACATTATAATTTCCCTTTATGCAAAACGGATGAGTAATAGTGATATAGAAAATACACTCTCATTCCCAACCGATGAAGCTGTCATGAAATCTGTTTTTTTAGACCTGAGAGAAAGTACTAAAAAGTGGACAATGCCAATTAGAAATTGGGGAGTTATACTTAATCAAATTTCAGCTATATTTGAAAATAGGATTAAACTATAAATAATTTAACCCTGAGTTTTAACTTACACAGATTTTAGGATAGTGTCATTATAATTATCCTATTTTAACTAATCTTCCTTTTTAAAATACACATACACAGGAAAATGGTCTGAAAAACCTCCTTGATACCAAGGTCCAATATAAGTTCTAAACGGACTGCCTTTTAACTTCCCTTTAAATATTTTTAACCATTTTTTATTAAAAACTTCGGCATGTTTAAAATAGATTTTTCCCTCTTTTTTATCTAAAAAATTTTTGGTAATAATTATCTGATCAAATAAATTCCATTTTCCTTCATAGGTTAAAGAACCAATAGCATCTCTATCCAATATTTTTTCCATAGGATTGTAAAAATCATCTGTCATTAAATATTCTTTAATAGATTTATTTGTTGGGTCGTCATTAAAATCGCCCATAATTATAATTTTTGCATCAAAATTTCTGGCTTGTAATCCTTCTATAATAGTTCTTGCTAATTTTGCTGCATCAATTCTTTTTGGCTCAGATTCTTCTATTCCTTCTCTTCTAGATGGCCAATGATTTACCAAAACATGGACTAATTCTCCGTTTAAATTACCAGAAACCACTAAAATATCTCTTGTATAATCTCTCTTTCCTTCTTCATCTTCTAAATACAAAGGAAAATGTTCTGAGTCTATTAATTCAAATAATTCTTTATTGTATAAAAGTGCTACATCAATACCTCTATCATCCGGAGAATCATAATGTACAAAACCATAATGGTGCTTTTTTAGATCTTTTGAGTTAGCCAAGTCTTTTACCACTTTTGCATTTTCTACTTCTACCAAACCAACAAGTGCTGGCACAGTATAAGATCTTTCTTTACCTAATTGAGAAATTACAGAACCTAATTTTTTAATTTTATCTCTGTAACGTTTATTATTCCAATGATTTTTTCCGTTGGTGGTAAAGTCATCATCAAATGTTTTAGGATCGTTTACCGTATCAAATAAATTCTCTACGTTATAAAATCCTACAGTAAAAATATTTTTACTCCTTTTTGATGATGAAAAAAATGATTGCATGTATCTTTTTTATTATGAAAAGTAAAAATAAGGAAATAAACCTTTTTTACTGGTAACTTAAATTATATGTTTTGTTAACGTTTACTTATAATCTATTCCTTTTTTCTAATCTAAGTTTGCAATGATAAAAATCTAAACTAATAATAAACCTTTAAAACCATTGCTATAAGAAGAAAGAGTATTGAATTTAAATTTGAATTAATTATTAAAATCCTTAATTTTATTGAGGATTTTTTTGTGCATTTACAAATCAAATCTTTGTATTTTTGTAGTCTATGATAGACGAACGCGAAGTAATATCGGAAAAAGCTGTTTTAATTGGAATTATATCTCAGAAACAAGATGAAACTCAATCTACAGAATACTTAGATGAATTAGAGTTTTTAACGCTTACTGCAGGTGGAGTTGCCGTTAAACGTTTTGTCCAAAAGATGGAAAAACCAAATCCTAAAACTTTTTTAGGTGTTGGTAAATTAGAAGAAGTTAGAGATTATATTGAATCGAATCATATTGGAACTGCCATTTTTGATGATGAATTATCTCCTGCTCAAATACGTAATATTGAAAAGGTTTTAGATTGTAAAATCTTAGATAGAACCAACTTAATCTTAGATATTTTTGCACAAAGAGCACAAACAAGCTCTGCAAAAACACAAGTAGAATTAGCTCAATGTCAATACTTATTACCACGTTTAACAAGATTGTGGACACACCTTGACAAGCAAAAAGGTGGTATTGGTATGCGTGGACCTGGAGAAACAGAAATAGAAACAGATAGACGTATAATTAGAGATAAGATTTTTCTTTTAAAGCAAAAATTAAAAACCATTGACAAACAGATGGGTGTGCAACGTAAAAACCGTGGAAAAATGGTTAGAGTTGCTTTAGTTGGTTACACAAATGTTGGTAAATCTACCTTAATGAATGTAATTAGCAAGAGTGATGTATTTGCAGAAAACAAGTTGTTTGCAACCTTAGATACTACTGTTAGAAAAGTAGTAATTAAGAACATCCCTTTCTTATTAACAGACACTGTTGGTTTTATTAGAAAGTTACCTACACAATTGGTAGAATCTTTTAAATCTACTTTAGATGAAGTACGTGAAGCAGATTTGTTGTTACATGTGGTAGATATTTCTCATCCTAATTTTGAAGATCATATTGCCTCTGTAAATTCTATTTTAGCTGATATAAAATGTGCAGACAAACCAACTTTAATGGTTTTTAATAAGATTGATGCATATGCTCATGAAACAATAGATGAAGATGATATTGTTACAGAAAGAGAGAAAAAACATTATACTTTACAAGATTGGGAAAAAACTTGGATGAATGATTATGAGGTAGAATCTATCTTTATATCTGCTTTAAACAAAGATAATTTAGAAGATTTTAAAGAAAAGGCTTACCAAGAAATAAAGAAAATTCACATTCAGCGTTTTCCTTATAATGACTTTTTATATTATGAATATAAAGAGGAAGAGTAAATAATTATGATTTGATAAAATAAACTTCAAAGAAATGAACAAGAGCTCCACAGAATTAGTAGACCATTTAGACAAACACTATATACATAGAAGTAATTGGTTAAGGGCAACTGTTTTAGGAGCAAATGACGGAATTTTATCTACCGCAAGTTTAGCTATTGGAGTTGCTGCTGCAAGCGATTTAAGAGAACCTGTAATTCTAGCAACTTTAGCTGGCTTAGTTGCTGGGGCATTATCTATGGCAGCAGGAGAATATGTTTCGGTAAGTTCCCAAACAGATATAGAGACTGCAGATATTGAAAGAGAAAAAAAAGAACTAGAAGAAATGCCAGAACTTGAGTTACTAATGTTGGCAAGAATCTACGAAGAGAGAGGTCTTAAAAAAGAAACAGCTTTACTTGTTGCTAAAGAATTAACAGAAAAAGATGCGTTAGCCGCGCATATTAGAGATGAATTAGGTATTAATGAAATTAGTCAAGCAAATCCTATACAAGCTGCAGTAGCATCGGGAGCTGCTTTTACAATTGGCGGATTACTTCCTTTTTTAGTAACTCTTTTTCTACCTTTAGAAAGCTTAGAATACTCCATTTATGCTTCCTCAATATTATTTCTGATGCTTTTAGGAGCCTTAGCTGCAAAAGCAGGTGGTTCTAATATTGGAATAGCAATTTTAAGAATTACTTTTTGGGGTACTGCCGCAATGGGTTTAACTGCTTTTGCAGGATACTTATTTAATGTAAATATCTAAAAAACTATCAAAAAAAAAATTAAAATACGTTAAAACAGAAGACTATTCCTCCTTGTTATCATCATTAATTCCCATTTTTTTAACTCGATTTTTCCAAGATTTTTTAGCATGAGCTTGTAAGTCTGCCACAGAATCGCTTTCATCCATTATCTCTAAACCTAATAAAGTTTCTATTACATCTTCTTGAGAAACAAGTCCGCTTACAGAACCATATTCATCTACAACCAAAGCAATATGTTCTTTCTCTTTAATTAATTTTTCAAATAAATCAGGAATCGTTAAATCTCTATCTGTAATTATTATATTTCTTTTTATAGAAGCTAAAGGCTCTGCTCCTTTTCCACTAATTATAGCTTCAAATAAATGGTCTTTTAAAAAATACCCTGTAATTTCATCTGGGTTTTCCGCAAAAACAGGAATCCTAGAATAACGTAATCTTTTATGTTCTTTATAAAAAGCTTCTATCGTTTGGCTTTCATCTGCTATTTCTAGTACAGACCTAGGCGTCATTACATCATTTACTTTAATCTCTTTAAAACCTAATAAATTTCTAATAACCTTACCTTCGCTTTCATGAAAAACACCATCTTTTTCAGCCATTTCTGTCATCACCAAAAACCCTTCTCTACTTAAAATACTACCATGTCCTTTGCCTCCAATTAATTTTGTAGTTAATTGTAAAACCCAAATAAAACCTGTCCATTTTAATGGAAAAATCATAATATTTAAAGTCTTAGAAGTAAAGTTTGCTAACTGTCTCCAATAAGTGGCTCCAATTGTTTTAGGTATTATTTCTGATGCTACTAAAATTAAAATAGTCATTATTGTAGACACAACACCCACCATAACATCTTCTGTTAATTTAATACCCAAAATAGTTTTAGTAGAAGTACCATACATTTCTGCATAAGCTACTTTTGCTTGTACACCAACTAAAATAGCACCAACTGTATGTGCAACTGTATTAATTGTTAAAATTGCTATTAAAGGTTTGTCTACATCTTTCTTTAACGCTTCTAATTGTATTGCATATTCAAGCCCTTCTTTCTTTTTTAGATTGATAAAAGTTGGCGTAATACTCAATAAAACTGCTTCTAGAATAGAACATAAAAATGAAAAGAAAACAGAAACGGTAGCGAAAATTATTAATAATGTCATCAACAAAGATTTAGAGTGTAAAAGTAAGCAAAATAAAAAACCTCAAGAATTTCTTCTTGAGGTTTAAATAAAATATTATTTGATACTACTTAAAAAGCATAACTCAAACCTAGTAAATAGTAAGATTGTAATTTGTTATCTATATTGTCAAAAGTAGCTGTAGGAACAACAGCATTATCTAAAGCATTGTTTAAAGCTTCTTGTTTATTTTGACGTAAACCTAACTCAAAACCAACTCCAATTCCTTTCCAAATTTTATAAGCAAAAGAGTTTGTAAAAGTCCAGTTAGATAAATCTGATGTCTCATAGCTTTGAAACATAGATAAATTAGACTTTACACTTAGTTTACCATATTTCTGTGTGTAATCTGCTACAACTTTAGCACCTAAAGAAGATTCGAAAACTGTATCTCCACTACTAAAAACAAAATTGTAGTTTCCTGGATGTATAACAACCACTAAATTATTTGTAGGTGTCCAAGTTGTACCAATACCTAAATCTAAATATCCAGGGTCGTTAAAATTGTCTATAATAGTGGTTCTATATTCTGCTAAACCAGAAAGTGCCCATTTTTTATTTAATCGCTTACCATATAAAGAGCTAATTGTAAATACATCTGTAGTAGCTTCAAAATCTTCATCTCCAGGAACTCCTTCTTCATCTAGTTTTACCCAACCTAAATTAACCGCAGCAGAGTTTCTCCAGAAAAAATCTTCTTTAATTAAATTAGCAAAACCATTTACTGTAATACCTATATTACCAGCAGTTGCTGTAGGTGCAGTTCTAGAATACCAGTTATTAAAACCAGAAAAACTACCTCCAATGGTACCAAAAGCACCTTTTCTCCATCCTGGAAGTGCATCTATTTTTGCTTGTAAAGCTTTTACTTCTCCATTTAATTTAGCAATTTCTGCTTTTTTAGGAGCTTGTTCTTTTTTTAATTCTTCTGCTGTTTGTCCGTTAATAGATAAACTAGCCAATACCAATAAAAATAAAATTGATAACTTCTTCATTTTTTTGTTTTTTAAATTTAAGCGTGCAAAAATACACCTTTTCTTCTTTAGACCATAAAAAAATTAATAAGTCACTTTTTGGTGGAAACTATAATTTAATCCTAAACCAAATAGTTGTCTAAATTGCACTTTACTAGAAGCATTATCATCTACAATAGTATGAAAAGTCATTTGCATTTTAATATTATTATTTACTTTAAAGCGAATGTTTGTTTGGTTTTCTACATCTACATTTTCTGGCTGATCTAGGTAATCTGAGTAGAGTGCAACAATATTTTCCATTTCTACATTCTCCATTATACTAAACTTAAAATAACCAGATAGGTTAAAACCTAAACTAAAATTGGTATTATCCCCTTCATCTACACCAAATTGACCAGAAAAGAAATCGCTAACCATGGTTAATCTAGCTGTAGCCGGAGCTATATTTATATTTGAATTATCAGACTTTTTCCATAACATACCAGTACCTAAGCTTAAATAGGCTGGTGAAAAAAGATCTGAAACAGGCAATGCAGGTTCTACTTTATAATTATAACCTCTAGAATATTGCGTCTTAAAATTAATAAATTGTGATAAAAACCAATTATTACCCGATTTTATCCCTAAAAGAGAATTTAATTCGAATCTATCATTTGTTTTTCGATACCCTTTGTCATTTAAATGGCTAGATCCATAAGCAGTTACTATTCTAGTATCCCAATTGACATTATTTTTTTTGTAATTAAAATCGTAGTTTACATTTATGTCTCCTGCAACCGTGTTTTCTCCCCCAGATGTCCAATTAGAGAAGGTAGATTGATTGAAAATAAAACCAAACTTTCCATTAATTTTCCATTTAGGAATAGGTAACGTATCTTTTTTCTTTTTTTGTGCATAAAAAGAAGTGGATAAAATAAGGAACAAAAGAAGTAATACTCTTCTCATTTTAAAGTTATTTTATAAAGACAATCTACCCAATAAAGTAAAATTATCTTTTAGTTTTATATAAAGGCACTGTAGAGCAAGCTTCTCCAAACATGATAGACCTTGCTACTGGTTGTAATTTTTCTATTAAAAAGACATACGCAGAATTAGGGATTGGTTTATTTGCGCACCCTTTTATAATAACAGGTGCATCTATAAATTCTTTAAAATCTAAAAAACCAATTAATTCTTGATAAAGTACAGTTTCTAGCAATTCTAAATTACCAATAACCACTTTATTTGCAAACGGAATTAATTCTGATGCAACTAACATAAAAGCCCAAGAAGGAATTATTGCATCTACAGAACAAGAAATAGCTACAAAAGTATTTTTGTACTGAGACCAATCATGGTTTTGTACAGATTCTCTAAAGTCTTTTTCTTTTAAGATTAACTCTTGAAACAACCAATCTTTCACATCAAATTCAACTCTTTTCCCTTCCGGATAGATTTCTTCTAAATCAAAGGTTTTAAGTTTACTATTTGTAACTCTATTTATAATTTCTTCTTGCATTTTTAAAGTTTCAAAGTTGAGATTTCTCAATCGCTTAAAAAAGCTCATTTAGAAATGACATTGGTTGTTTTATTCTAAAATTGGTACTAATAACAGAGAACTGTTTTACAGCATTCCTAATTCTAATTTTGCTTCTTCACTCATCATATCTTGTGTCCAAGTAGGATCGAAAGTAATTTCTACTTCACAGTTTGCAATTTCTTCTAAAGTTTTTACTTTATCTTCAATCTCAACTGGCAAACTTTCTGCTACCGGACAATTAGGTGAGGTTAATGTCATTAATATTTTTGCATTATTATCTTCAGATACAAAAACGTCATAAATTAAACCTAATTCGTAAATATCTACTGGTATTTCTGGATCGTAGATTGTTTTTAAAACATTTACAATTTTATCTCCTATTACTTCTAACTCTTTATCTGTCATTATATTTCATTTAACAATTAGTTTTAACCAATTGTATTTTAATTTGCTAATTTAGTTTGTTGCGCAATGGCATACATTTTTATGTACTTTACCATAGAAACTAACCCATTTGCTCTGGTTGGCGATAAATGCTCTTTTAAACCTATTTCATCAATAAAATCTGTAGAGGCACCTAAAATATCTACTGGTTTTTGATTTGAATAAACCCTCAATAACAATGCCACAATACCTTTGGTTAAGATAGCATCACTATCCGCAGAAAACTTAATAATATCTCCCTGTAATTCAGAAAATAACCAAACTTTAGACTGACAACCTTTTATTAAATTTTCATCTAACTTATTTGCTTCCTCTATAATTGGCAACGATTTCCCTAACTCTATAATGTACTCATAGCGTTCCATCCAATCATCAAACATAGAAAACTCATCAATAATTTCTTCTTGTATTTCTTTGATAGTCATTTTTAAAACTTATTTTTGCACTTTTTAAAAAGCATTTTATAAAATGCAAAATTACGTATAAAATCTAAGAAATGAGTAAATTATTAGCAGTTGGTACAGTAGCTTTTGATGCAATTGAAACCCCTTTTGGGAAAACTGACAAAATATTAGGTGGATCTGGAACCTATGTAGGTTTAGCTGCAAGTCAATTTGGAGTAAAAACAGGCGTTGTTTCTGTAGTTGGTGGAGATTTTCCTGCATCCTACTTAGAAATGATGAATGATAAAGGAATTAATACCGATGGAATTGAGGTAGATAAAGAAGGTAAAACTTTTTTCTGGAGTGGTAAATATCATAATGATATGAACTCTAGAGATACTTTAATTACAGAATTAAACGTGTTAGAGACTTTTACACCTGTTGTACCAGAAAACTTTAAAGATGCTGGCATTGTAATGTTAGGTAATTTACACCCGTTAACACAGGCATCTGTATTAGATCAAATGACAGAAAGACCAAAATTAGTAGTTTTAGATACTATGAATTTTTGGATGGACATTGCTTTAGATGATTTACATACTGTTTTAAAAAGAGTAGATGTAGTAACTATTAATGATGAAGAAGCACGTCAGTTATCCGGAGAATATTCTTTGGTAAATGCGGCTAAAAAGATTCATGAAATGGGTCCTAAATATGTAGTGATTAAAAAAGGAGAACATGGTGCTTTGTTATTTAATGAAGGAGATATGTTTTATGCGCCTGCATTACCTTTAGCAGAAGTTTTCGATCCTACTGGAGCTGGAGATACATTTGCGGGTGGTTTTTGTGGTTATTTAGCAAAAACAGAAGATATTTCTTTTAACAACATGAAAAATGCAATTATCTACGGTTCCAACCTAGCATCTTTCTGTGTAGAGAAATTTGGTACAGAGCGCATGCAAAACCTTACAAAAGAAGACGTTAAAAAGCGATTACAAGCTTTTAAAGATTTAACACAATTTGATATAAAAATATCTTAATTTTAATCCGCGGTTTTTTGCTGCGGATTTTTTTTTTACAACAACACAACAAAAAAACTATAAATACCAATGAGTGATGCTATTAAACATGAATGTGGAATTGCACTTGTTAGATTAAAGAAACCGTTACAGTTTTATAAAGACAAATACGGTACTGCTTTTTACGGAATTAATAAAATGTATTTATTAATGGAAAAACAGCACAATCGTGGACAAGACGGTGCAGGTTTTGCCAGCGTAAAATTTAATGTAGAACCAGGTACAAGATACATTAGTAGAGTGCGTTCTAACCAATCGCAACCAATACAAGATGTTTTTGCTCAAATTAACCAACGTTTAAATAGTGTTTTAGAACAAAACCCTGATAAAAAAGACGATGTTGCTTGGCAAGAAGAAAACATGCCCTATGTAGGAAATCTATTTTTAGGACACGTACGTTATGGTACTTTTGGTAAAAATAGTATAGAAAGTGTACACCCGTTTTTACGCCAAAGTAACTGGAAACATAAAAACTTAATAGTTGCTGGTAACTTTAACATGACTAACTCTAATCAAATACTTGAAGAATTAGTTGAGTTAGGGCAACATCCTAAAGAGTTTACAGACACTGTAACTGTAATGGAAAAGATTGGCCATTTCTTAGAGGACGAAGTTGGAAAATTATACCAAGAAGCAAAGAAAAAAGGACTTAATAAAAGAGATGCTTCTCCTTATATAGAAGAAAACTTAAAGCTTAAAAAAGTATTAA
Organism: Polaribacter sp. NJDZ03; assembly: GCF_019263805.1. Taxonomy (NCBI): domain Bacteria; kingdom Pseudomonadati; phylum Bacteroidota; class Flavobacteriia; order Flavobacteriales; family Flavobacteriaceae; genus Polaribacter; species Polaribacter sp. NJDZ03. The sequence goes on along the minus strand of NZ_CP079195.1, from coordinate 3,395,844 downwards.
AAAGATCTTCTAGAAACTGGGATGGTGGTTATGCAATGGCTGGTATAGTTGGTCATGGTGATGCTTTTGTTTTAAGAGACCCGAACGGAATTAGACCTACTTATTTTTATGAAGATGAAGAAGTTGTCGTTGTTGCTTCAGAAAGACCAGTTATTCAAACTGTTTTTAATGTAAAGATAGAAGACGTTCAAGAATTAGAAAGAGGACATGCTTTAATTATTAAGAAAAGTGGCGTAACTTCAATTAAGAAAATTATAGAGCCTAGAGAAAAACTAGCTTGTTCTTTTGAACGTATTTATTTTTCTAGAGGTAGTGATGCTTCTATATATAAAGAACGAAAAGACTTAGGAAAAATAGTGTTTCCAAAAATTTTAGACTCTATTAATAGTGATATTTCTAACACTGTGTTTTCTTTTATACCAAACACTGCAGAAACTTCTTTCTACGGAATGGTAGAAGCTGCTGAAGATTTATTAAACCAACAAAAAACAGCAAAAATTTTAGCTGGTGGAACAAAATTATCAGCACAAAAAGTTACAGAAATTTTATCTGAAAGACCTCGTTTTGAAAAAATAGCGATTAAAGATGCTAAATTAAGAACTTTTATTGCAGATGATAGTAGTAGAGATGATTTAGTAGAGCATGTTTATGACATTACCTATGGTGTTGTAAAACCTACTGATAACCTGGTTATTATTGATGATAGCATTGTTCGTGGAACTACTTTAAAGAAAAGTATTATTAGAATTTTAGATCGATTAAAACCTAAAAAAATAGTAGTAGTTTCTTCTGCTCCACAAATTAGATACCCAGATTGCTATGGTATTGATATGGCAAGAATTGATGATTTTATTGCTTTTAAAGCAGCTTTAGAATTATTAAAAGATACTAACCAATATCATATTATAGACGAAGTTTACAAGAAATCTAAAGAGCAACAAGGTAAACCAGACACAGAAATTATAAATCACGTAAAAGAAATTTACAGTCCTTTTAAAGCTGAAGAGATTTCTGCTAAAATAGCAGAAATGCTAAAAACAAAAGATATTAAAGCAGAGGTAGAAGTAATTTATCAATCTATAGAAGGCTTGCATAAAGCATGTCCAGACAATTTAGGAGATTGGTATTTTACAGGAAACTACCCTACTCCTGGAGGACATAGGGTTGTAAACCAAGCTTTCATTAATTTCTATGAAGGTAATAGCGAAAGAGCGTACTAAATAAATTTCATCACACTTGTGTGATAAAACACTTATCAATAATATCTTGATTCTAGTAATATTTTAATACTAAAGTCAAGATATTATTTTTTTCTTTAACTTCACTTTAACTAAAAGTAACATTTACCATTTCTCTTTAACATCTAAGAAAAATCAGTTAAAAGCACATTTAAACACATTTCCCTTTAACATATCTTTAAGTTTTCTTTAAGACTCCTTTTTTATTGTTTCCCTAAATTGGTCCGTAATTCAAATAACATTTTAATGATGACAAAAAAATTACTTACTAAATTATTTTTAGTTGCTTTTGTTTTTGGTTTTACAACTCAAACAGAAGCCCAATTTTGGAAGAAAAAAAAGGACGAAACTCCTAAAGAAACTCCCAAAAAGAAACCCGAAAAAGGAGACATTCAACCTTACAGCAAAGTAGTAACCAAAGATTATAAAACAGACGAAGGTTTATTTAAAGTTCACACAAAAGGTGATTCTTATCTTTTTGAAATACCAGATTCTCTTTTAACAAGAGAAATGTTAATGGTAACAAGAATAGCAAAAACAGCAACCGGAATTGGTTTTGGTGGCGGAAAAACAAATACGCAAGTATTACGTTGGGAAAGAAAAAATAAACAAATTCTACTAAGAATTGTTTCTCATGACATTGTTGCAGATACTGTTTTACCAGTTCATAAAGCCGTTGTAAACTCTAACTTAGAGCCTATTCTATTTTCTTTTCCTATAAAAGCAATCAGTAAAGATTCTACAGCTACAGTAATAGATGCTACTCCTTTATTTGCTACAGATATAAAACCTTTAGGTTTTCCTGGTTTTTATAGAAAAGCGTATGGTGTTACAAGAATGGATAAGGACCGTTCTTACATAGAAAGAGTTAGTAGTTATCCGAAAAATATAGAAACGAGACATGTAAAAACATACTCGGCAAGCAAAGCTCCTTCTAATAGTGCATTGGGTTCTATTACTTTAGAAATGAGTAATTCTATGGTTTTACTTCCTAAAGTACCTATGAAACGTCGTTATTTTGACGAACGTGTTGGTTGGTTTGCTCGCGGACAAGTAGATTATGGTTTAGATGCTCAAAAAAGTAAAACAGTTACGTATCTAGACAGATATCGTTTAGAAGTAAAAGATGAAGATATTGAAAAATTTAAAAGAGGAGAATTAGTAGAACCTAAAAAACAAATTGTTTATTATGTAGATAGCGCAACTCCAGAAGAGTGGGTTCCTTATATTATACAAGGTGTAAATGATTGGCAAGTTGCTTTTGAAGCAGCAGGTTTTAAAAATGCAATTGTGGGTAAAAGAGCACCTACTAAAGAAGAAGATCCAGAGTACAGCCCAGAAGATATTCGTTATTCTGTAATTAGATATTTAGCATCACCAATTCCTAATGCAAACGGTCCTCACGTTAGTGACCCTCGTTCTGGAGAAATTTTAGAATCAGATGTTAACTGGTATCACAATGTAATGTCTTTATTACATAATTGGTACTTTATTCAAACTGCAGCCATTAATACTGAAGCAAGAAGCAATAATTTTAAGACAGAAATAATGGGTGAATTAATCAAATTTGTGTCTTCTCATGAGCTAGGTCACACATTAGGTTTACCACATAACATGGGGAGTTCTGCGGCATATCCTGTAGATTCTTTGCGTTCTGCATCTTTTACTAAAAAATACGGAACAGCTCCTTCTATTATGGATTATGCTCGTTTTAATTATGTTGCACAACCAGAAGATAAAGGTGTTGCTTTAATGCCAAATATTGGTGTGTATGATAAATATGCAATCTCATGGGGGTATAGACCTATTTTAGATACAGATGCTAAAGATGAAAAAACAGTTTTAGATGCTTGGATTTTAAAACATGCTGGAGACCCAATGTACAGATTCGGACATCAGCAAGCAGGTAGTGTTGTAGACCCTAGTTCTCAAACAGAAGATTTAGGAGACAATGCAATGAAGGCTTCTATGTATGGAATTAAAAACTTACAAAGAATTTTACCAAGATTAGAAGAATGGACTTCTGAAAAAGGTAAAAATTATGACGATTTATCTACGATGTACGGACAAGTTTTAGGTCAGTTTAATAGATATATGGGGCATGTAACAGCTAATGTTGGTGGTGTATATGAAAACTATAAAACTACAGACCAAGAAGGAGCTGTTTATACTTATGTAGACAAAGCAACTCAAAAAGAAGCGTTACAATTTGTTATTGATGAGTTATTTAAAACTCCTAATTGGATGTTAGATAAAAACATTTTTAGCAAAACAGAGTTTTCTGGTTCTGTAGAAAGAGTTCGTGGTTTACAAGCAAGAACTTTAAATAATATATTAGATGCTGGTAGAATGGCTCGTATGATAGAAAATGAAACGGCTAACACAACGAGTGCATACACCTTAATTAGCATGATGAGCGATTTAAGAAAAGGTGTTTGGAGTGAAATCTACACTGGTAAATCTATTGATACTTACAGAAGAAATTTACAAAGAGCTTATTTAGATAGGTTAGATTATCTTTTAAACAAAGCTTCAGACCAAAGAGGTGTAAACAGTGGCTATAGAAAAAGTACTGCTATTAACATCAATCAATCTGATGTAAAATCTGTTGCTAGAGGAGAGTTGAAACGTTTACAACGTGATGCTAAATCTGCTTCTAACAGAGGAAACACTTTAACACGTTACCACTTACAGGATGTTGTAGATAGAATTGAGACTATTTTAGACCCTAAATAATATAAACATTATTTTATATATATTTAAAACCTCATCTTAATTGATGAGGTTTTTTTTATGCGTATTAATTTGGATTGTTTCTAAACCCAAAAAACACTAATTTCGTTATCGTCTGATATATCGAATTAAAACTCGTCATATCAATAAAGTTGGCAATAATTATGAAAAAACTACTACTAACAACTTTTTTACTAATATTTACAATTCAATTCTTCGCTCAATCTGACGAGGGGAAAATTGTAAATCAAAAGTTTAATTCAGAATCTTTTGGAACTGAAAGAGAAATAAAAATATTTCTACCAATTGAGTATGAATTAGAACCTGATATGGAATTTCCTGTAATATATTTACTTGATGCTCAAAATGAATCTCTATTTAATTTAGCAAAATCAACAATAGATTATTTAATAGGCTCAAATGAAATACAACCATCAATATTAGTTGGAATTATTTCAGAAAATAGACAATTTGAATTTTTATCAAAAAACGAAAATAAAGAAACTTTGGAAAGATATGAAAAAGTTGGTGGTTCGATTAACTTAATGGAAAGTTTAAAAAATGAAGTGTTTCCCTATATAGATAAAAACTACAGAGTGAAATCCAATCGAATTGGAATTGGACATTCTCTTGGCGGAACATTTCTCACAGAAACATTAATAGACAAACCAAAACTATTTAATGCATTAATTCTTATTAGCCCAAACTATGTTTATGACAATGAGAAAATACTTAAATCTATAGATAAAATTTCTATCAACATAAAAAGCAATAACAATTATATCTACTCAATTAGTGGAACTATTGGAAAGTTTGAGAATGAATTTAATCCTGTCACAAAAAAAGTAGACTCATTATTTAAACTAAACAAATTAAAATCAACACAGTGGAGTTATAGAAAAATTGATAATTATAATCACGGTACTATTTTACTGGAAGGCATACAAAAAGGGTTAATTGATTATTCAAATAATTTCGACTTATCAAAAATCAATAATAATGGATACGAACAATTATCAGTTAATAATTATGAAAAAGCTTTTGAGATTTTTCAACGTGGTATCGAATTATTTCCGAATGACTCTAATATTTATGATAGTTTTGCCGAAGCTAAAGAAAAAAGCGGAAATCGAAAAGAAGCTAAAGAACTTTATTTAATCGCTTTAGCAAATTTGAAAAAGGAGAAAAAAAAATACAAAGAAAAAGAATTTTTGAGACGAAAAAATATTTATAAGAAGAATATAAAACGTGTGAGCAATTAACTATTGCCAACACCGTGTAAAAAAAATTGCTAAATTAGTGCTTTACTAAAGGCAGTTGCTTTTTTGCAAACAACAATTTTCCTACGGAAAATAGCCGTTCACAAAAATCGCAACTTTCATTATACAACAACGATAACGAAACCATAATCCCTAATCAACTTAAAATAAAAAAAGTCAACAAACAAATTGTACGTATTAATGATAATATCTACAACTATGTTTATCAAACGCATTAAAAAGTATTCTATATTTGCAGCACAATATTTTTTATGAGTCAGACACTTTTATCATCTCCTTTACAAGGCTTTACAGATTACAAATTTAGAAACGCATTCAATCATTTTTTTGGTGGAATAGACACTTTTTATTCGCCATACATCCGTTTAAACGGAAAATTAGTGATTAAGAATTCTTACAAAAAAGACATTGAACTCGAGAATAATACTGATTTAGAAGTAATTCCGCAAATTATTACCAATGATGTAGAAGAATTTTTGTTTGTTTCTAAATACGTAAGAGAGTTAGGTTACAAAGAATTAAACTGGAATTTAGGCTGCCCCTACCCGATGGTTACCAAACGCGGAATGGGTTCTGGACTAATTGCAGATCCGGAGAAAATAAATAGTATTCTTCATAAAATTCATAATGAATCTGATATTTTAGTTTCTATGAAAATGAGAATGGGCTATGATACTCCTGAAGAAATTTTAGAGGTTTTGCCTGTTTTAGATAACTATCCATTAAAAAACATTGCTATTCATGCAAGAATAGGAAAACAATTATACAAAGGCGGAACAGATTTAGATTCGTTTCAAAAATGTGTAGACAATACAAAACACAAATTATATTACAATGGAGATGTTACTTCTGTTGCAGCATATAAAAAGCTACAAGAACGTTTTCCGTCTATAGATCATTGGATGATTGGTAGAGGACTAATTGCAGATCCTTTTTTACCAAGTATGATAAAAGCAGAAACTACTGAATACCCGAAAAATAGGTTCGATATTTTTAACGAATTTCACGATCGTATTTTTACTGAATATGACGCAGCACTTTCTGGTCCAACGCCTATTAAAATGAAGATGCTTGGTTTTTGGGAATATTTTTCTCAAAGTTTTTCAAATCCTCAGAAAACCTATAAAAAAATTAAAAAAGCAGGTAGTGTAAAAAATTACGAAATAGCTGTTAGAGAAATTTTTAAAGAGGCTAAAAACGGTTAAATAAATTCGTTATTGCGAGGTACGAAGCAATCTGTTTAATTAAAAAGTAGACTGCTTTATGAACACGTAATGAGATTCCTTTTCGTTCCTCAGTCGGAATGACACTCGTTCTAAAATTAACTTCTAAGATTGAGGATGCTAAGCTCTAAACAAATCGTAAAAAGGGATAAATTAGATAGAATACATCGCTATATAATATTCCTCCTTGTTCCTCATTCGGAATGACATTCGTTTTAAAATTGATTTTTTTAATTGGCAAAATACACTCAAAGTATATCATATTAAGTGATAATTTATACAAAACTATCACTTAATATGATTTCTCTCATCCCTCATTAGGAATGAAAAATCGTTTTAAAATTAAAGTGCCTTAAGAAACAGTTTCATTAGGATTTTCTTTATTAAAATCACTTACAACTTTAGCAATCACTGTATCTATTCTTTCTTTACTAATATCATATTTAGGATTTAATCCTTTTTTCTCTGGAAAATTCTCGATAGTAACCGTTGTAGAAGGAAATGCAAAATCTACACCTAACTCTTTTGCTAATTTTACAATAGCAATATGCAATCTGTGTTTAGAAGATTGCTCTACACCCCAAGTTAAGCTCTTAAAATAGACATTAACCATTACCAATAAGGCCGAATCTCCAAAACCTGTAAACTCTACATTATAAGAATCAGATCGTGTTTCTGGGTGTGCAATAATAATTTCTCTAACCCCTTTTACAAAAGCTTCAATTAATTCTGGAGGTGTATCATAACGCAAACCTAAGTTTGTATTATATCGTCTAAATAAACGCAATCCTTTATTATTGATCACCAATTCAGACAATCTACTATTCGGAATTTGAAAGATAGAAGTATCTGCTGCACGTACTTGTGTAGACCTAAACCCTACTCTTTCTACAGTACCTACTACTTCTCCTGCCTCAATCCAATCATCTATATGAAATGGTTTGTCAAGAAAAATCATAATGGTACCAATCAAGTTTTTTACCGTGTCTTGAGAAGCCAAAGCAAATGCCAAACCTCCAATTGTTGCACCAGCTATCATTGTTGTTGTATCTACACCAAAAAGCACTAACAATCTTAAAGCCCCACCCACAAGAACCACACCTGTTAAGAAGCTGTGTAAAATAGGCACTAATTGATCATCTAACCTGCCATGAGTTCTTTCTGTAAACTCACCATAAATACGCATTATAACTTGTACCAATTTTAAGAAAACGTAAATCCAGAAAACAGTTTCTGCAATATTTAAAGTTAAAAATACCCACGTATTTGTGGTTAAACCAAATTGTAATGAAGGAAAAGCTTTATCTATAAAAGTTAATGCAACCAATAAACTTATTGGATGTGCCAATTTTTTTATCACTTTATTAACCTCTAAATTGGTGTTCTTTGTAATTTGTTGTTGTAACTTTAATAAAATAAAAAATGCAATCCTCTTTACAATTAAGAAAATAAGATAGGCTATAATAAATAGGATTAACAATCCTATAATTTTCCACAATTCTATATTCAGTATCTTTTTATACCCAGAAAGAGGTATTATATCTTGTATTTTTTGAATATACCAAGGATATACAGATTTGTATAAACCTTCTATTTTAGTAATTGTTTCTGTAGAATAATACCAATTTTCTCCAATTTTTTCTACATAAATTTGTGGCATTCTTTCTGGAAACAATACATATTTAGAATAAGAAGAATAGCCAACTGTATCTTTATAATTAGCATCGGTAGGTATTTTGTCTAAATCTACATACAAACCTTTACCGTCTAAAACCTGCTTTATTTTTATTGCTTTTTCAATAGCTTTCTCTTCAGAGAGACCTAAAATAGTTTTTGCCGCTTTTTTAGGTTCATAAGAATCCGATTGCAAAAAGTATAAATGTGTATAAACAGTAGCGTGAGGGTTACTCATATCTACACGTATACTATCTTGTGCTATGGTACATATTGGTAATAATAAAAGGAGCCACAAAAAATTTTTCATCTTTATTTCTTAAAATCGTGTTAAATAGAAATGCAAATTTAAACCTTTTCATTTTTTAAGAGTCCAAGAAGCGTAATTAAAAAATAACAAAACAAAAAAAATGAAAAACATAGTAACAATTTTAGTACTTGTAATCGCTTTTACATTTACTACACAAGCACAACAAAGAGGCGGACAACAAAGAGGTGGACAAGTTTCTACTGAAAAGATGTTAGAAAAAATGACAACCGATTTGAATTTAACAGAAGATCAGCAAAATAAAATTAAACCTTTATTAGAAAATCAAAAAGCAGAGAAAAAAGCCTCTATGGAAGCAAGAAAAGCTGCAAGAGAATCTGGAGTAAGACCAAGCAAAGAAGAACGCGAACAACTTAACGCTGATAGTAAAGAAAAAGCAACTGCTTTTAATACAGAAATGAAAAATATTCTAGACGAAGAGCAATTTGCTAAGTTTGAAGCAATGGCTAACGAGAAAAAAGGAAATACTGAAAACAGAGGTAAAAAGAAAAAAAGTTAATAACATATAGTTTAGGTTAATTTGTTTATTAAAACTCGGTTTCTTTATAGAGACCGAGTTTTTTTTTAACACACACTCACACACTCTATGTTAAATACATGTTAAACAAAAATTTACATTAAACCATTCTATTTTAGAACTGTCAAAGAAGTATACAAAAAAACATTAAAATTATATAAATATGAAAAAATTAGCAAGCATTTTAGTATTAGTATTTGCAATTACATTTACTACACAGGCACAGAAAAGAAGAGGAGGAAACGGAGAAAGAGATTTTAAATTAACAACAGAACAACACGCTACTTTAGCCGTTAAAAAAATGACTTTGGCTCTCGATTTATCTGAAAAGCAGCAAAACCAAATTAAGCCTATTTTAATGGCTCAAATGGCAGAAAGAAAAACTATTATGGCAGAGAGAAAAGCAAATAGAACTGATAAGAAAAGACCTACTGCAGATGAAATGTACGCAATGCAAAACAAAAGATTAGATAACAAAATTGCAATGAAAAACAGAATGAAAGACATTTTAAGCAAAGAGCAATTTGTACAGTTTGATAAAATGCAAAAAAACAGAAGCAAAATGGGAATGCATAAAATGAAAGAAAAAAAAGGATCAAAAAACAACAAGGAAGATCAAAGAGGTGGTAGATCTAAAAAATAAAAGTAAACTAGTTTTGGTTGATTAGTTGATTAAAAAAACCCGATTTCTTAATTGAAATCGGGTTTTTGATTTTATAACGAATTGGTTAGCGTTAGGGATTGAGCGGTCTGTTTGAGCTCTTTTTTGTGTTTACAAAAAAAGCGAGTAGCGAAAGCCCGACCTTGTGTAACGCCCAAACCTTATTCTTTAAACCAACTAGAGTATTTTAAATAATTATTGGCAATTCTATCAATCTCTCCAGAAATTAATTCTTGCGAAATATCTTTTACTTTTTTAGCTGGTACTCCTGCATAAATACTTCCACTTTCTACTCTTGTATTCTTAGTAACTACTGCTCCTGCTGCAATTATGGAGTTAGATTCTATAACACAATCGTCCATAATAATAGAACCCATACCTACCAAAACATTGTCGTGAATAGTGCAACCATGTACAATTGCATTGTGGCCAATGGATACATTATTGCCAATGGTTGTAGGTGATTTTTGATACGTTGCATGGATAACCGCGCCATCTTGAATGTTGACTTTATTACCTATTTTTATGTAATGCACATCGCCTCTTAGCACTGCATTAAACCAAATACTACATTCTTTTCCTAATGAAACTTCACCAACAATAGTAGCGTTTTCCGCCACGTAACAATCTTCTGGTATTTGTGGATGGTTTCCTCTTACTGCTTTTATAATTGCCATAATTTATAAATTTAAATTGTATTTTTTAGTATTATAACATTGTATTACATATAACTTCTTAGAAAAAATTGAAGTTACACCTCAATAGAAACCACCAAACCTTCGTTACTTCTTACATTAAAAACAGTTTCGTCATCAAAAATTAAATATTGTCCTTTTATTCCGACTAATTTACCTTTATAAGTTGGTGTTTTAATCAAGTTTAAACTTTTAGGCTTTTCTGGATATTTAACTACAGGAAAATTAATATGTGTTTCCGTATTATTTTCGATAAAGTATTCTTTTGCTTCTTCTGGAATAAATTCTTTTAATTTTTCTCGCCAAGCTACCAAATCTACATCTTCAATATCATTTTTTAGCATTTTGCGCCAATTGGTTTTATCTGCTACATGGTCTTTTAAAGCAACCTCGGTAATACCTGCTAAATATCTATTTGGAGCTTCCAAAATTTCAATAGCTTCATGCGCTCCTTGATCTATCCAACGTGTTGGTACTTGTTGTTTTCTGGTAACGCCCACTTTTACATTGCTCGAGTTTGCCAAATATACAATATGTGGTTTTAGTTGCACTGCTTGCTCATACGCCAAATCTCTATCTTCTATACCTAAATGTGCTTTGCTTAATTCTGGTTTCATAATCCAATCTGCAGCACTCGGTATTTCAAAAAAACAAGATTTACAAAAACCTTGTCTATAAATAGTCTTTTCTAAATGGCAGTTTAAACATTCGTAGGTAACAAAATTAATTGTTATTTCTTTATTTATTAACTGATTCATATTTATAAAATCAGTTTTCATATCTAAATAATACTGAATTTGTTCTGCTTTTTCAGTCATCATTTTTTTTAAAACTCCTTGGTAAATCATCGCACAAATTTTAGTATTTTTAACAAAAAATTATTCGTCATTACGAGTAGAACGAAGTAATCTGTTTTTTTTTAAAGAGAGATTGCTTCATGACGCAAAAAAAAGCGTAATTCGCAATGACTTTGTACAAATTTACGAATTTCTATGGCTTTTCAAATTATCAATTCTATAATTTCTTGGTTTTTAAAGAAACGGAAACATCAAATAGAACTCTTTTTAAAATATCCTATTGATGTGCAAGATGAATTACTTTTAAAACTTGTAAATCTTGCCAAAAACACTCAATTCGGTAAGGAATATAAATTTTCTAGCATAAAGAATCATAAAGATTTTACAACAAATGTTCCTATTCAGAAATATGAAACTTTTGAGCCTTTAATTGAACGTTGTAGAAAAGGAGAACAAAATTTATTTTGGCCAACAGACATTAAATGGTTTGCAAAAAGTAGTGGAACAACCAATGCTAAAAGTAAATTTATACCTGTTTCTGATGAAGCTTTAGAATATTGCCACATGAAAGCTGGCAAAGATATGTTGTGTTTGTACATCAATAACAATGAAGATACGCAGCTTTTTACAGGAAAAGGATTGCGCTTAGGTGGAAGCTCTGATATGTACCAAGATAACAATTCTTATTTTGGAGATTTATCTGCTATTATTATAGAAAACATGCCTTTTTGGGCAGATTTTAGCTCTGCTCCTAGTCAAGAAGTTGCTTTAATGAGCGATTGGGAAACAAAAATGGATGCTATTATAGATGAAACCATAGATGAAGATATTACCAGTTTAGCAGGCGTACCAAGTTGGATGTTAGTTTTACTTAACCGAGTTTTAGAACGTTCTGGAAAAGAAAATATTTTAGAAGTTTGGCCTAACCTAGAAGTCTATTTTCATGGAGGCGTAAACTTTAATCCTTATAGAGAGCAGTATAAAAAAATTATACCTAAAGATAGTTTTAAGTACTACGAAATTTACAATGCTTCGGAAGGTTTTTTTGCCATTCAAGATAGAAATAATTCAAAAGAATTGTTATTAATGTTAGATTACGGAATTTTCTATGAATTTATTCCGATGAGTGATTATAAAGGTGAAAACTCTACAACAATAACACTTGCTGATGTTAAAAAAGACATCGATTACGCTCTAATTATTACTACAAATGGAGGTTTGTGGCGTTACTTAATTGGAGATACCATTCGTTTTACCTCTTTAGAACCGTATAGAATTAAAATTACCGGACGCACCAAACATTATATAAATGTTTTTGGAGAAGAGTTAAATATAGAAAATGTAGAGGATGCTTTAAAATTAGCATGCGAAAAGACAACTGCTACTATTGCAGATTATACAGTGGGACCTATTTTTATGGAAGGCAAAGAAAAAGGTGGACATGAATGGGTTATAGAATTCACAAAAAAGCCTGATTCTATGGGCTATTTCTCTGAAGTTTTAGACAATGCTTTAAAATCTATCAACTCAGATTATGAAGCTAAACGTTATTTAAATATTACTTTAATGGCGCCAAAAGTGCACCAAGCACAAGAAGGATTATTCTACAAATGGCTAAAACAAAAGAACAAATTAGGGGGCCAACATAAAGTACCTAGATTGTCTAATTCTAGAGATTTTGTAGATGAATTAATAGTGTTAATGAAACCTTAAATTTATTGTAATTTTAACTTAATTAGGCATGATTGTTGATAAATAGCTTAGAGATTTATCAACATCAAAAACCTAAAAATGATTAAAAAAATTACTTTTATTTTTTTTCTTTTACTCTTAAACTACACTACAAGCGCTCAAATTCTTACAGTACTTAACAAAGAGACTAAAGAAACCTTAGAGCAAGTAACCATATTTAACAAGCTAACCAATAATTACGTTACTACAAACGGAGAAGGACAAGCAGATATTAGTGATTTTATAAATGCAGAAACATTAGAAGTTCGGTTTCTTGGTTTTAAAACTAAAATTAAAAGTTACGAAGCTTTTAAACAAAATAACTTTCTAGTACACCTAACTCCTACTATTTTAAGAATAGATGAAATTGTAATTTCCGCTACAAAATGGAAACAAAAAACATCTGATTTAGCTACTAAAGTTACTGTTATATCTCCAAAAGCCATAGCATTAATGAACACACAAACGGCTGCAGACTTACTTACCGTTTCTGGAAAAGTGTTTATGCAGAAAAGCCAACAAGGAGGTGGAAGTCCGTTAATTAGAGGTTTTGCTACCAACAGATTGTTATACACTATTGACGGAGTTAGAATGAATAATGCCATTTTTAGAGCTGGTAATATTCAGAATGTAATTTCTTTAGATCCTTTTGCCATAGAAGAAACCGAAATCATTTTTGGTCCTGGTTCTGTTATTTATGGAAGTGATGCTATTGGTGCTGTAATGAGTTTTAAAACCCTATCGCCAAGTTTGTCTTTAGATGATGAAACATTAATTACAGGAAATGCGTTAACACGTTTTTCTTCTGCGAATGAAGAAAAAACCTATCATGCAGATTTTAATCTAGGCTATAAAAAATGGGCATTTGTTACCAGTTTAAGTTATAATGATTATGGAGATTTGAGAATGGGAAGTGATGGACCTGAAGAATATTTAAGAAACGTATATGTAGAAAGACAGAACAATGAAGATATTATAATTACCAATAAAGACCCAAAAATTCAGACGCCTTCTGGATACACACAAACCAACTTGATGCAAAAAGTGAGGTTTAAACCAAATGAAAAATGGAATTTTGAGTATGGTTTTCATTTATCAGAAACCTCTAGTTATTCTAGATACGATAGACATTTAAGAACAAAAGATGGAAATCCTCGTTATGGAGAATGGAGCTACGGTCCACAAAAGTGGATGATGAATAATTTTGAAATCAACAAAAAAGGAAGCAATTCTTTTTATGATGATGTTACTTTAAGATTAACGTATCAAAAATTTGATGAAAGTAGAATTAGTAGAAATTTTAATGATAATGAAAGAGAAACAAGAACAGAACGTGTAGATGCCTATTCTACCAACTTAGATTTTTCTAAAAGCTTAAGTGCAAAAAGTAAATTATTTTACGGAACAGAGTATGTTTATAATGATGTAAATTCTACTGGAGTAAACACAGATATAGATACCAACATTTCTCAAGCAGGACCTAGCAGATATCCAAATTCTAATTGGTCTTCTTTAGGAGTTTATGTTTCTAACCAATATAACCATTCTAAGAAATGGGTTTTACAATCTGGTTTGCGTTATAATTTTTACAGCTTAAACGCTACTTTCGATACTACTTTTTACCCTTTACCTTTTACCGAAGCAAATATAAATGACGGTGCCTTAACGGGTAGTTTAGGTTTGGTTTTTAGACCGGAAGAAGATTGGTTATTAAGTACAAACTTCTCTACTGCTTTCAGATCGCCCAATGTAGATGATGTTGGTAAAATTTTCGATTCAGAACCTGGTTCTGTAGTGGTTCCAAATCCTAATTTAAAAGCAGAGTACGCTTATAATACTGATGTTTCTGTTGCAAAAACTTTTGGTGATTATTTAAAAATTGAATTGACCGGTTTTTACACCAATTTAAAAGACGCCATGGTACTAAGAGATTTTACTTTAAATGGTAAAACTGAAATGCTATATGATGGTGAATTAAGCACAATACAAGCAATACAAAATGCAGCTGTTGCTAATGTGTATGGATTTCAAACTGGTTTTGAAGCAGATTTAGGAAATGGCATTGGATTTTCATCAACAATTAGTTATCAAAAAGGAGAAGAAGAGTTAGACAACGGAGAAAAAAGTCCTTCTAGACACGCTGCTCCTTGGTTTGGCACAACACGACTATCTTATAATGCGAGTAAATTAAAAGCGCAATTATATGCAGATTATAGTGGTTCTGTCTCTTATAAAGATTTACCAGAAAGTGAAATAGCAAAAGATTATATCTATGCAATTGATGCAAATGGAAATCCATATTCCCCTTCTTACATTACGATAAACTTAAAAACGTCTTATAAATTTACCGATAATTTATTAATATCTACAGGTTTAGAAAATATTGTAGACAAACGTTACAGACCTTATAGTTCTGGAATTGTTTCTCCTGGTAGAAACTTTGTAATTTCTTTAAAAGCAAATATTTAAAAGTATCCTAAACTATATTTTACGTTTTACCACGTAATCTATCATGGTTAATAGCGAACTTTTATATTCAGATTCTGGATAGTTTTCTAAAATAGCTATTGCTTTATTTTTGTAGTCATTCATTTTAACGGTGGTATATTCTATACCGCCATTTTCTTTTACAAAAGCAATTACCTCTTTTACGCGTTTTTTGTCTTTATTGTGTTTTTTGATAGAATTGATCAACCAAGATTTCTCTTTTTTAGAACAGGTATTTAAAGTATAAATTAAAGGCAGTGTCATCTTCTGTTCTTTAATATCAATTCCGGTAGGCTTACCAATTTTATCATCGGTATAATCAAACAAATCATCTTTAATTTGGAAGGCAATACCAATATATTCTCCAAATTTTCGCATTTGCTGTACCGTGTCATTATTTGCACCAACCGAAGCTGCACCAATACCACAACAAGCTGCAATTAAAGTAGCTGTTTTTTGTCGAATTATATCAAAATAAATATCTTCTGTAATGTCTAATTTTCTTGCCTTTTCTATTTGAAGCAATTCCCCTTCGCTCATTTCACGAACAGCAATAGAAATTAGTTTTAGCAAATCGAAATCTTCATTATCTATGGATAACAACAATCCTTTTGATAATAAAAAATCACCAACTAGAACTGCAATTTTATTTTTCCAAAGTGCATTTACAGAGAAAAAACCACGTCTTCGGTTACTTTCATCCACCACATCATCATGCACTAAAGTAGCAGTATGAATCAATTCTACAACAGAAGCACCTCTATATGTTCTTTCATCAAAACCACCATCAGAAACCATTTTTGCTACTAAAAAAACAAACATTGGTCGCATTTGTTTTCCTTTTCTACGAACAATATAATAGGTAATTCTGTTTAAAAGCGGAACTTTAGACAACATAGAATCTTTGAACTTCTCTTCAAAGAGTTCCATTTCATTTTTAATGGGAAGTTTAATAAGTTCTACTGGTTTCATTTTACGAAAAATAAATTCGAAGCAAAAATAATAGATTAATAATAAAAACAGAGTTTTAAACAAAAAAACAATAATTTTACACTAAAATTTATCTATTTATTAAGACTAAAAAAACAATGAGAAAAGCATTTATCTATTTTATTATTTTATTTCTATTTCAAAACGTAATTTTTTCGCAAGAAACAATGCTTTGGAGAGATGTTGATATTCAAAAATTTGGAAAAGAAACCATTTACAAAGATTTAAAAGGAGACAAATTAAAAGGTACTTTTAAAATTGCTGAACATGATGGATCTTATTCTGAAATTTCATTTACAGATGGAATTATTTTTAATATGCGCATAAATTATGATAGTAATGGTAACTTACTTTCTGAAGTAAATTATAAAGATGGCCTTAAAGAGGGAGGTTTCACTACTTATTTTGAAGATAAATCTATAGAACAAAAAGGAAATTTCTCTGCTGGTAAAAAAACTGGAGAATGGATTACCTATAATAATGAAGGAGAAAAAATAGAGAAAGAAAACTATAAAAATGATTTAAAACATGGAATCTTTTGGAAAAAATCTAACTACAGAAGAAATACAGAAAAAATTATTATCAGTCAAGAAGAGTATCAAAATGATATTCCTAAAGGAACTTGGTTTAGTAAAATTGAAGGAGAAAACCTTCTTTTTGAAAAAAAATACACTGCACCAAAAACGTATACTTTAAAAGCATATCATACAAACGGAAATCTAAAATATGTCCAAAACTATAAAGAAGGTAAAAAGGATGGTTATTGGTTTGAAAAAAATGATGAAGGTATCTTAAAATGGGAAAAAACATATCTTTCTGAAGGTGATTATACTGAAAAAAGGTTTTATGACGATGGTACTTTACGCTCTAAAAAAACATATAAAGACAGACGTGTTGATGGCGAATATGTTCAATATAATAAAGAAGGAGAAAAAACAAAAGTTGAGTTTTTTAAAAATAACAAAAGACACGGCAAGTGGTTTAGACAATATTCTGGAGGTACTATTTATTTAGAAGAATATAATTTAGGAGAACCTAGTGGTAATTGGGTTGAAAAAGATAAAGATGGAAACGTTACCTACGAAAAATCTTACAAAAGCCCTAAAAGTTATGCCTATAAGAGATATCATATAACAGGAAAATTAAAAGAATCTGGAACCTATGAAGATGGAAAATTAGAGGGAGATTATTTTAAATACAATGTAAACGAAATGGTTTTGGTTAAGCGATTCTATGAAAAAGGGAATCCAATTAATTTAGAATCTTATTTTGAAAATGGAAATAAAAGAGAAATTACAAAAAGAATAGGAAAATCGGACAATGCTACTGTAGAAATATATAATAGTGATGGTGTTTTAATTAAAAGTGGAAATTTTTTCAAGAAATATAAAAACGGATTGTGGAAGTTTTTTGATTCTAAAAAAGGCAGATTACTTGAAGAGATTACCTATGAAAACAATTACAAACATGGCCTTTACAGAAAATATAACGCAGCCAATACCCCTTCTATAGAAGGTAATTATGCAAATAACGATAAAGATGGTATTTGGAAACACTATAGTTTGGCGGGAGATGTAACTCAAGAAATTCTTTATAAACTGGGTAAAAAAATATCTACAAAAACTTTTAATTAAACAATTATAAAAAAGATAAAACTCATTTAATAAGTTACTGATTTTTAATTTTCTACTATCTTAGAGCTAAAAATTCACAAACTAAATTACTATGCAAAACATTCATTTTCCGATTACTTTCGAATTTAAAATATCTACACTAGCCAATGATTTTACCGCAAAAGATAGCAGCGGAAAGCCAATTGCTTGCGTGCGTCAAAAAATGTTTAAATTAAAAGAAGATATTCGTATTTATGAAAATGATACAAAAGCGAAATTAAATTATCAAATTAAAGCTGATAAATGGTTAGATTTCTCTACTGCGTATTCTTTTTTTGATGAAAAGGGTGTAGCGTTTGGTAAAGTTGCTAGAAAAGGATGGAAATCTCTTTGGAATGCTCATTATGAAATTATAGATCAGCATCAAAAAAAACAATATGTAATTAATGAGAAAAATCCGTGGGTTAAGGTTTTAGACTCTATGCTTGGAGAAATTCCTGTTTTAAGTTTTTTTACTGGGTATCTTTTTAACCCAACCTATTTGGTAAAAAACTCAAAAGGTGAAACTGTTGTAGAGCTTAAAAAATTAAAATCTTTCTTTGGGAAAAACTTCGAAGTTTCTAAAATAGGCGAACTAGATAGCGATGATGACGATAGAGTTATCTTGTCTTTAATGATGTTTGTTTTACTAGAAAGAAGAAGAGGTTAAATCTGTTTCTTAAAAACATAAAAAAGAGCAAAACAAATTTTAAAAATTTGTTTTGCTCTTTTTTATGTTACACTATATTTTTCTAAAACTTAAGATTTGTTTGCCAACTGACCGCAAGCAGCATCAATATCTTTACCTCTACTTCTTCTTACATTTACAGTAATATCATTCATTTCTAAATTAGAAATATAATTATTAATTGCAGACGCACTAGCTTGTTGAAACTCTCCATCATCAATAGGGTTGTATTCTATTAAATTGATTTTACAAGGCACCGCTTTACAAAACGCAACTAAAGCCTTAATATCCTCTTTTCTATCATTAATTCCGCCCCAAACAATATATTCATACGTAATTGCTCTTCCTGTTTTTTCGTACCAATATTCTAAAGACTCTCTTAAATCTTTTAAAGGAAAAGTAGCATTAAAAGGCATTACTTTAGTTCTAATTTCATCAATTGCAGAATGTAATGAAACGGCTAAGTTAAATTTCACCTCTTCGTCTGCCATCATTTTTATCATTTTTGGCACGCCAGATGTAGAAACTGTAATTCTTTTAGACGACATACCTAAACCTTCTGGAGATGTAATCATCTCTATAGATTTCATTACATTTTTATAGTTCATAAGAGGTTCTCCCATTCCCATAAAAACAATGTTGGTTAGTTTCTTGTCATAATACAATCTACTTTGCTTATCAATTACTACAACCTGATCGTAAATTTCATCTGGGTTTAGATTACGCATTCTTTTTAAACGTGATGTTGCACAGAATAAACAATCTAAACTACAACCAACCTGACTAGAAACACAGGCTGTTGTTCTTTTTTCTGTAGGAATTAAAACAGATTCTACAATTAAACCATCGTGTAATTTTATTCCGTTTTTTATAGTTCCATCTTTACTTTTTTGCATAGAATCTACTTTGATATGGTTAATAACAAAGTTTGCTTCTAACATTTCTCTGGTTTCTATAGAGATGTTTGTCATTGCATCAAAGGTATGTAAAGACTTACTCCAAAGCCATTCATATACTTGATTTCCTCTAAAGGCTTTGTCGCCATTTTCTACAAAAAAATCGCGTAATTGTTCTTTAGTTAAGGCTCTTATGTCTTTCTTTTTAGTCAAGTTTTCTAGTTTTTAAAAATAGAGTTGCAAAAATACGCATATAATTTTAGCTTATTACTATATTTTGCTAATTGGCTGCGTTAGTGATTGAAGTGGCATCCTTTTTTGTTTTTTTAACAAAAAAGATATAACGGAAAGCGCGACCTTTTTAGGGAACGCCAAAAAATAGAAAAACTGACAATTAAAATAACTGTCAGTTTTTAGTTTTTAAATTCTTAACGGTTCGTATCTTAAAACTAATCGATTTAAAAGCATCAAATTTTTCGGTAAGCACAGAGTTTAACTCAGCTAAAAACCTTAAACGTACTACTGCTTTGCCTATTTTTATAGATACTTTATTACCTGTCTTCTTTTTTATGTTTCTAAAACTTATACAAGTTTAATCCAGTCTCTTTATCAGAATAACGATCAACAGTACCATCAAAACTTTCTATAACAAACTCTCCAGCTCCATTAATTTTAGCGGTAAGCAAATGTCCTGCTAACGCAGAATAATCGTAACGACCAAGTGTTATGTGCATGTGTATGTAGTGCTTCTCATTTTGTTGAGAAATATTACCTGTTATGTTGGTAATTTCCATTTGTTCAGAAAAAGTTTTATCTACAAACTTTTTAGTCGCTGGATCAAGAATTCGTAAAGTTGCTTCATTTACAGCACCAAGACCAGTAATTGTTCCTGCTTTTATATCTTGTTCTTCAACAAACGCAGTAATTGCTTTTGTAATTTCAGAATGGTTTAGAATACTTATAACATACTTGTTACCAAACTGCTTGTAAGTGTATAATTTAGAATTTGATTGTGCGTTTGCTAAAAAAGATACTGTAAGACACAGTACTATTAAAATTGAACGTTTCATTTTGTATACTATTTTAAGTTATAAAATTAATAACACTCTTTTATGATATCTATTGTTAAACTATCTGCCTTTTTTCCAAGATCATTCTTTAATACTAAAAAATGCGCTGTTTGATTATGAAAGTCGATTGCTTCTTGAGATTTCCATTCTTCTAAAATGATAACCTTTAAGCTGTTATTAATATCTTCATGTAATACATATGAGATATTACCTTCCTCTTTACGTGTTGCATCAGTTACGGTTTGCAACATGCTTAAAACTTCTTCCTTAAACTCAGGTTTTACAATAATTGTAGCTATAATTTTTAATTTACTCATAATAAATACTATTAAAATTAATTTTTACGATATATTTTCTTTTATGCGTCTAAACCATTAATATGAACTTTTAAATAAGGTTAAACAGTTTCCGTTGCCTTTTTTATTATTTCATATTATGTAGGATGTTTGTTTACCAACCCCCACTAACAGCACTATATAATTAACATAGCA
Organism: Polaribacter sp. NJDZ03; assembly: GCF_019263805.1. Lineage (NCBI taxonomy): Bacteria > Pseudomonadati > Bacteroidota > Flavobacteriia > Flavobacteriales > Flavobacteriaceae > Polaribacter > Polaribacter sp. NJDZ03. The sequence continues at coordinate 3,374,693 of NZ_CP079195.1, read as the reverse complement.
TCTCCGTAAGTAGAGAATTTATAACCTTCTTTTATTGCTACTTTGTATGCTTCCATAACAAAATCGTAACCACCAAAAGCAGCTGCTTGCATTAATAAGGTAGATTTTGGTGTGTGAAAATTAGTAATCATTGCAGTTGCAATACTAAAATCATGCGGAGGGAAAATAAATTTATTTGTCCAACCTGTATAACCGTTTAACTCACCTTTAGAAGAAACTGAAGATTCGATAGCTCTCATTACTGTAGTACCCACAGCACAAACTCTTCTTTTTTCTTTTTTAGCTTTGTTAATTTTATCTGCAGTAGCGTCTGAAATATCAATTTGCTCAGAATCCATTTTATGCTTAGATAAATCTTCTACCTCTACTGGGCTAAAGGTACCTAAACCAACGTGTAATGTAGTTTCTGCAAACTCAATTCCTTTAATTTCTAAACGTTTCATTAAATGTTTAGAAAAGTGTAAACCAGCAGTTGGTGCTGCAACAGCTCCTTCATGCTTTGCGTAAATAGTTTGGTAACGCTCATCATCTAAAGGCTCTACATCTCTACCAATTGCCTTAGGTAATGGAGTTTGACCTAATTCTAATAATTTTGCTCTAAATTCTTCATAAGAACCATCAAACAAAAAACGTAAAGTTCTACCTCTAGAGGTTGTGTTGTCAATAACTTCAGCAACTAAACTATCATCGTCTCCAAAAAATAATTTGTTTCCAATTCTAATTTTTCTTGCAGGATCTACTAAAACATCCCACAATCTATTTTCAGAATTTAGTTCTCTTAATAAAAACACCTCTATTCTAGCGCCTGTTTTTTCTTTATTACCATACATTCTAGCAGGAAAAACTTTGGTATTGTTCAACATCATAACATCACCTTCTTCAAAGTAATCTATAACATCTTTAAAAACCTTATGTTCTATGGTTTGTTCTTTCCTGTTTAATACCATTAAGCGAGACTCATCTCTATGTTCTGCAGGATACGTTGCTAACAATTCTTCTGGTAAATCAAATTCAAAATGCGATAATTTCATATATATATTTGCTTATAACAACTGCAAAGATACGATATCGGAATAGGCGTTGTCAAGTGTTTGCCTAATTATTTACACTTTATCTATTTTAATGCCAATTTGTTGCATGTCTTCCCAAAATTTTTGATACGATTTTGTAACTACTTCAGCATCTAAAATTTTAATAGGAACTCTTAATGCTAAAGGAGCAAATGCCATTGCCATTCTATGATCGTTGTACGTTTTTATAGCAATATTTGACTTTATTACCGTAGAAACTTCTAAATGTAAACTTTTATCTGTAACAGAAATTGTAGCACCTAAATTTGTTAATTCGTCATTTAGAGCGACTAACCTATCTGTTTCTTTAATTTTTAAAGTATGTAAACCCATTAAATTACACGCAATATTTTCTGCAAAACAAGTTACAGCAATTGTTTGTGCAATATCTGGTGCATTTTTTAAGTCGATTTCTAAAGTTGCCTTCTTTGTTTCTTTTACTTTTTTTAAGGTGATAAAATTTTCACCGAAAACAGTTTCTACTCCAAAATGTTGATAGATTTCTGCCAAACAAGAATCTCCTTGTAAGCTTTCTTTTTTATACGCTGATAAAGAAATTTCCGATCCTATTTCTGCCAAAGCAGCAATTGAATAAAAATAACTAGCAGAAGACCAGTCTGATTCTACCACAATCGTTTGCTTTTCTACAGATTTCTTAGGCAATACTTTAATTATATTTCCTTCAAAATTAGTTTCAATTCCTAATTGATTTAACAAACTCAACGTCATATTTATATATGGTACCGAAGTAATTTTACCCAGCAATTCAATTTCTAATCCGTTTTCTAATTTGGATGCAATTAGCAACATCGAAGAAATATATTGACTACTTACATTTCCATTAATTTGGACTTTATCTGTTGTAATTTTAGCACCTTTAATTCTAATTGGCGGATAGCCAATTTTATCTTCGTAAGAAATATTAGCACCTAAATCTTGCAATGCATTTACTAAGATTTCAATGGGTCTATTTTGCATTCTTTCAGAACCTGTAAGAACCACTTCTCTACCTTCTTTTACAGCAAAATAGGATGTTAAAAAACGCATTGCAGTACCAGCATGACCAATATTTACAACTTCATCTGTTGTAGAAAGTGCATGTTGCATGTGCACAGAATCGTCTGAATCTGATAAATTTTCTATAGAAAGTTCTGGAAATAAATTTTGTAAAATCAACAATCTATTAGATTCACTCTTAGAACCAGAGATTGTTATTTTCTCATTAATCTTTTTATTATCTACAACATTTAACAATATATCCATCTCTGTAAGTTCTATAAATTGGTTTTATTAACAAAGTGCCAAAGTTACTACTCAAAAGGCTTTTACCAAAGTTTCTTTGCTTTAAATAAATGTAAAAATTCTATACTTTTATTAAGAATTGATAGAGATATCACTATTTAAATCCAATTCAATTGCATTTTCTAAATCTTGCAAATGTTGTTTTCTAACTTTTAACTTTGTTGCTGCATGTGCTTTTTTATTCAATTTAGAAAACATGCCTGCTACTTTTATTGTAGTTGGTAACAAATGGTCTGCAGGAACAATTAGGTCTAAAAAACCAGCTTTTACGGCATCTTTTGGGTTGTAAATTTCAGAATTATTTACACTTCTGTTTAAATACACCTCAGACAATCTAGATTTTGCAATCGCAATACCAGCATTGTGCATGGTCATCCCAATCATTACTTCATTTAATCCTATTTTAAAATCGCCTTCTACTCCAATTCTATAATCTGCAGAAAGCAATAAAAATGCTCCTTTTGCAATAGCGTGACCAGAACATGCAATAATAATTGGTTGTGGAAAAGACAACATTTTTAAAGATAATTTAGAACCTTTTGTAACCAATTCTTTAGCTGCTTCTGGTGATTTTGTCATCACTTTTAAATCAAATCCTCCAGAGAAAATTCCATTTTGACCTGTAAGAACAACTACTTTATTTTCGGTTGCTGCTTTGTCTAACCCAGCATTCAAACCTTCTATTACTTCATGAGAAATTGCGTTTGCTTTTCCGCTGTTAATAGTAATTAAAGCGTAATTTTCTTCTGATTGATAGGTAACAAATTCGTTCATTATTTTTATATTTTAAAACAACTTACAATATAATCTAAAATTACAACATCAACAATTCGTCGTTCATCATTCTTTTTATTTGGGCGTTACCTAAAAGTCGGGCTTGGAGTTTATCTTGGGCGAAGTCGAAAGGGTACAATCTTTTTATTCGTACCTCAAAAAAAGGATTTCCACTTCAATCCCTAACGCAACCTACTTGCCAACAATCTATAATTGAAGATTTATTAGTTATTATTTGTTTATTTTTGCCAAAAGGAAAGAATTTAAAACTCCTTTTATATACAGAGGTTTAAAAACACATGGATAAAATTAAAAAGTTTTTTCTTCAATTTCAACAAAGTTTCTCTTTCGTTTTTCTATTAAAATGGACTTTTATTTGCTTACTTATTGGCGCATTAACGGGTAGTACTTCTGCTGTTTTTTTATGGACTTTAGAATGGGCAACAAATTATAGAGAAGCAAACCAATGGATTATTTGGCTCTTACCTATAGCGGGTTTTGTAATAGGTTTATCTTATCATTATTATGGAGAAAGTGTTGTAAAAGGGAACAATTTATTACTAGAAGAGTTCCACAACCCTAAAAAAGTAATTCCTTTTAAAATGGCTCCTTTGGTCTTTTTAGGTACTATTCTTACGCATTTGTTTGGAGGATCTGCAGGACGTGAGGGAACTGCCGTACAAGTTGGTGGCGCTATTGCAGATCAGTTTACAAAAATTTTTAAATTAAACAACTTAGATCGAAAAATTATATTGATTGCTGGTATTAGCGCAGGTTTTGCTTCTGTTTTTGGAACGCCTTTAGCTGGTGCTATTTTTGCACTTGAAGTAATGGTAATCGGTCGCATAAAATTTGATGCAATAATACCGAGTTTTCTTGCGGCTGTTTTTGCAACCTATTTTTGCGATGTTTGGCAAATTTCTCACCACACACATTATACTATTTCTACTATTACAGCATTAACGCCAGCAAGTATTTTATGGGCTTTATTAGCAGGAATTATTTTTGGATTGGCAAGTATGCTATTTTCTAAATCTACACACTTTTGGGGAGTATTTTTTAAAAAACAAGTTAAATATGCACCACTTCGTCCGGTAATTGGTGGTGTTGTAATAGCTGTAATTGTATACCTTATGGGAACTACAAAATACATAGGACTTGGTGTACCAACAATTGTAGATGCTTTTAATATCGATTTAAATTCTTATGATTTTATCTTAAAAATCTTATTCACTTCTTTTACTTTGGGAGCCGGATTTAAAGGAGGAGAAGTAACACCTTTATTTTACATTGGTGCAACTTTGGGTAACGCCTTGGTGTGGTTTATTCCTTTGCCAATGGGTCTATTAGCAGGTATGGGATTTGTTGCTGTTTTTGCAGGAGCTACAAATACGCCAATTGCTTGTACTATTATGGGAATTGAATTATTTGGAATTGAATCTGGTGTTTTTATAGCCTTGGCTTGTATAACTTCTTATTTATTTTCTGGGCATACGGGTATCTATACCGCTCAAGTTATTGGAAGTCCAAAACACTTATTTTCTAAAATTGAAAAAGGATTAACACTTACTGAAATTGAAAATAATAGAAGTAGAAAATAATTTACTTAGAAGAATTAAAATCAACGGTATAAAATATACCACATAGTAATATATTTTCTATGTGACTATGTGGTAAGTCAAAATAACTTTTACGCTTATAAAAAACTATGCTTTATCAGGTTCTGATTTGTTTCTAACACTTTAATCACCTCGACATTAACCTTTAAACATTCTAAATATTGATAGTTATTTGTAAAATAGATTACAATTCTATCTCATCAACATCTACCCAATTTTTCTTTTCTACAACAGTTCCTTTATCTAAAATAACAACTCCAGGATTTCCTCTAATAATGGTTTTTAGTGTTGTTTCGTCACAGAATAAAAAGTCGAAAGGCAAGTCATACTTTTCTTTTGCAAGAATTAAATCATCAGAAAAAGAAGCCGAAACTCCATAAACTGTATATCCTTTTGCTTTCGCTTTTGTAGCAATATCTTTAATTGCCGGAAAACCATTTTCATCAGCTTTATCTAAATTATAGACAATTACCAACATTACTTTTTCCTTCTTTAATAATTCTGGTGCTAAATCTGCTTGTTCATCTTCTAACATAAAATCATGCACTGGCGGTATGCTACCATCTTTAGGAAAAACCATTCCTTCTGGAATACTCTTACCAATTGCGTATGCTCTAAAATCGATGATTGGTAAATGTGTTAATACATGTTGTACAATAAACAAGAAAACACCTAACGATAAAAACGTAATCATCTTTGGTATTTTACCTCCAAAAATAGGTTGAATCAGTTTTACTTTTACCAATAAAATAATTATCAATGCAATTAAAATAACGTTTTTATAGAAAGTTCCCCAAGTAGATAATTTCACAGCATCTCCAAAACAACCACAATCGGTAACTTTATTATAGTAAGCAGAGTACCAAGTTAAAAACAAGAAGATAAGAGTTAATAGAAACAAACTAAAAACCGTAAACTTTGGTTTGTAACCTATTAAAATCATCACTCCTAATAATATTTCTGCAACAATAAGTAAAACTGCAAACGGTAATGCAAACGGAATTAAAAATTCCATGTTTAAAACATCCGCAGAAAAATATTCTTGAAACTTATATTGAGAACCAATTGGATCTACCAATTTTACAAAGCCAGAAAAAATAAATAAGGCTCCGACTAATATTCTTGATAATTGTACTAATATTTTCATTTATTCTAATTTAAACTTTTCTTTAAAAACTATTTTTTTAATTCCTATTCTTAAATACAGATTGCTTCGTTACTCGCAATGACTAAGACTCTGTTACTTTTAAGCTTTGAAACTTTGCAACTATTTTTACCATAAATGAATCATTGCAAAAATTGCATAATTAATCATGTCTTGATAGTTGGCATCAATTCCTTCAGAAACTAAGGTTTTCCCTTTATTATCTTCAATTTGTTTCACGCGTAATAATTTCTGTAAAATCAAATCTGTTAAGCTAGGAACACGCATATCTCTCCAAGCTTCACCATAATCATGATTTTTATTCATCATTAATTCTTTGGTAATTTTAGCATGTTTGTCATACAAAACAGTTGCTTGCTCAGTATTCAAATCTGGGTTTGCAACAACACCATTTTCTAACTGAATTAACGCCATTATAGAATAATTGATGATTCCAATAAACTCAGATTTCTCTCCTTCATCAACTTTTCTAACCTCGTTTTCTTGTAATTGACGAATTCTTTGTGCCTTAATAAAAATCTGATCGGTTAAAGATGGTAAACGTAAAATTCGCCACGCAGAACCATAATCACTCATTTTTTTTATAAATAAACTTCTGCATTCTTCAATTACAGCATCGTATTGTTTAGATGTATCTTGCATTTTCTCTTGTTAAAAAGTATTTGCTCAAAAATACTAAATCCTATAGGCATTTCATTAATTTTACAAAAAAAATTTAAAACTCATAAAGTTGAAAAAAGTTGTTGTTTTTTGTGGTGCAAGTCTAGGTTTTAATCCTATTTATAAAGAAGCTGCAATAGAGTTAGGAAATCATTTTGCAAACAACAAAATTGGTTTGGTCTATGGTGGCGGAAAAATAGGAATGATGGGCGCAATTGCCGATACAATTCTTGCTCATAATGGCGAAGTTATTGGCGTAATACCCCAATTATTAGAAAAGGAAGAAGTGGTACATGCTGGTGTAGAAGAAATGATTGTTTGCAAAACCATGAGCGAACGTAAAGTAATAATGAGCCAATTAGTAGACGGCTATATTACACTTCCTGGAGGTTTTGGTACTTTAGATGAGTTGTTTGAAGCACTTACTTTAGGCCAATTATATATTGAACAAAAACCAGTCGGACTTTTAAATATTAATGGATTTTTCGATGCTGTTTTAGTACAATTAGACAAAATGATAGCAGAAGGTTTCTTAAAACAGACCAATAGAGATATGTTAATAGTTGGCACTTCTGTAGAAGATTTAATGCAAAAAATGAATGCTTACAAAGCACCAAAAATCACACACGTAATAAATAAAGTAGTTAGTTAAATGACCATAAATTGCAAAGGTACTTTAGTAGATTTAACATCACCAAAAGTGATGGGGATTTTAAATATTACACCAGATTCTTTCTTTGACGGCGGAAAATATAAAAATGAAACCGATATTCTTTCTCAAACAGAAAAAATGCTTTTAAACGGCGCAACTTTTATAGATGTTGGTGCCTACTCGTCTAGACCTGGCGCTAAACACATTTCTGAAGAAGAAGAACTGCAAAGAATTGTTCCGGTAATTAATTTATTAGTTCAGAATTTTCCTGAAATTATTATTTCTGTAGATACTTTTAGAAGTAAAGTTGCCCAAGAAACCATAAATGCGGGTGCAGCAATTGTAAACGATATTTCTGGCGGAAAAATGGATGCTAATATGTTTGCAACCGTTGCCAATCTGCAAGTTCCTTATATTTTAATGCATATGTTAGGTACGCCGCAAAACATGCAGAAAAATCCTATTTATACTAATGTAACGCAAGAAATTATTTCCTTTTTTGCAGAACAAATTTACAAATTACATCAACTTAAATTAAACGATATTATTATAGATGTTGGTTTCGGTTTTGGAAAAACAAATGTTCATAATTTTGAAATTCTTAAAAATTTATCACTTTTTAAAAGTTTAGACGCACCCATTTTAGCCGGAATTTCGCGTAAATCTATGTTGTATAAAACGTTGGATATTTCTGCCCAAGAAGCTTTAAATGCAACTACTTCTGCAAATACTATTGCCCTTTTAAATGGCGCGAATATTTTACGTGTTCACGATGTTAAAGAAGCTGTAGAAGCTGTAAAAATTGTAAATCAGGTTAAATAATCGTCATTGCGAGGTACGAAACAATCTTATAATTATTAAGAATCTTTTTTTTAGAAGCTATTTCCTGCTTTCCACTATATCTTTTTTACGGCTAGTTCTCGATACAATTTTTCTTCCTTCGTCAGAAAAACCACTCGAACTAACAGTAAAAAAGGATGCCGTTTCAATCAGGGCTAAACCTGTTTGCGTACTAATAGCATAAATTAAATTAGCTTGTCATTCCGAAATAAGCTTTTTCAGCGATTGAGAAAACTCATAATAGTAAAATTAAGTTAATCATAAAAAACATCAAATCTTATTCTCTGGTGCAGAATTTAATAATTGATATTGCTGGCAACAAATTTATTAGTAATTTAGCCTAAAATCAGTCAATTTTCATGTTCGATTTTATTGAATTTTCTTTATTAGATGCTTTAGACATTGTATTAGTTGCCACACTACTCTATTACATTTACAAGCTATTAAAAGGTACAGTTGCTATTAATATTGTAATTGGAATTGCGTTTATTTTCTTAATTTGGAAAATTACACAAGCCTTAAAAATGGAAATGCTGAGTGGTATTTTAGGTTATTTACTTTCCGGTGGAGTTATTGCATTGATCATTGTTTTTCAGCAAGAAATACGAAAATTCTTATTAATGATTGGTACCACAAACTTTACCAATAAACGAAGTTTTTTAAAACAACTGAAATTTTTACATACAGAAATAGGTACAGAGATTGATACAGAAACAATTTTAGATGCATGCAAAAACATGGCTAAAACTAAAACCGGTGCTCTAATTGTTATTGAACGTACCAATGCTTTAGATTTTTTAATAAACACAGGAGATAGCATGAATGCTTTGGTAAATGTGGCTATTTTAGAAAGTGTATTCTATAAAAATAGTCCTTTACATGATGGAGCATTAATTATTAGAGACAATTATATTGTGGCAACAAGAGTTATTTTACCCGTTTCTGACAGTACTAAAATCCCGTCTAGATTTGGATTAAGACATAGAGCAGCAATAGGAGTTTCAGAAAAAACAGATGCCGTTTGTTTATTAGTATCAGAAGAAACTGGAGAAATTTCTTACATAAAAGATGGTGGATTTGAGTTGTATGCTGATTTTGCTGAACTGGATGAAAAGCTGAAAAAAGATTTAATGTAAGCTTATTAAACATAAAAAAAACATAAAAAAAGGTTCTCAAAATTGAGAACCTTTTTTCATTTATAATGATTATTTTCTAGTTAGCTGCTGCCATCTTAGATTGAATAGCTGCTAAAACACTTTTGTATTTTTCTACTTCACTTTTATCTAACCCAGAAGTTAATTCTTTTCCTTCTTTTAGTAAAGAAGCTCCCTTAGAAGCCATACCTCTAATTTTCACAAAATCACCCTTAGCTTCTATATAATTTTTAGCATATTGCGCATAACCTAATAGATTCTGTGTTACAGCTTCATTAGAAAAACTAGGAATTGTAACTCCTTCTACTGCAGAAGTTAACTCTTTACTAACTTCTTGTTCAATTTCTTCTTCCTCAATTAACTCTAACTCTTCATTAGCAACCGTTTCGGTTTCTACAACTACTTCTTTTACATCTTTCTTTTCAGATTTACAAGAAGAGAATACTAATGCTCCTATTACGAAAATTGATACAACGATTTTTTTCATTTTTTTTGATTTGTATTATTAGTATTACAAATGTAAATCAAAAAAAATGATTTTAAGAAGCATTTTGTATGCTAAATTGCTTGTCGTACAGGTTTTTATAATACCCTTTCTCTCTCTCTAACAACTCATTATGAGTTCCTTCTTCCACAATTAAACCCTTATCCATAACAATAATTTTATCTGCTTGTTTTATGGTTGCTAATCGATGTGCAATTACAATTGAGGTTCTACCTTTTGTAATGGTTTCAGTTGCATATTGAATCATTTGTTCTGCATAAGAATCTACAGAAGAAGTAGCTTCATCTAAAATTAAAATACTTGGCTTGCTTACATAAGCCCTTAAAAAAGCAATTAATTGTCTCTGTCCAGAAGATAACATAGCACCACGCTCTTTTACATTGTATTGATAACCCCCTGGAAGTGTCATAATAAAGTCATGAATTCCAATTTGTTTTGCTGCTTTCTCCACTTCTTCTAAAGTGATATTTTTATCTTTTAATGTAATATTATTAAAAATTGAATCTGAAAACAAAAAGACATCTTGTAAAACTATAGCAACTTGGCTTCTTAAACTATCTAAAGTGTATTGATCTATAGAAACATCATCAACACAAATAGTACCACTATCTATTTCATAAAAACGGTTTATTAAGTTGATTATGGTAGATTTCCCTGCACCTGTTGCGCCAACAATAGCTACCGTTTGTCCTCTTTTTACATCCAAAGAAATTCCTTTTAAAACTTCTTCTCCTTCAATATAGCTAAATCTAACATCTTTTAAATTGATATCTCCTTTTAAATTTCTAGCTGTAATAGTTCCGTTCTTAACAATACTACTGTGGGTATCTAAAACCTTAAAAACACGTTCTCCAGAAACAATTCCCATCTGTAACTGGTTAAATTTATCTGCAATTTGGCGTAAAGGTCTAAATAACATTTGTGCCATTTGCACAAAAGCCATCACCGTACCAGGACCAGGAACAGCACCTCCAATAATTTGTTTACTTCCAAACCAAACAATTAAACCAATACCAATAGATGATAAAATTTCTGCAATAGGAAAGAAAATAGAAAAGTACCAAATGGTTTTTACGTACGCTTCTTTGTGTTTATTATTAATATCATTAAAATTCTTATATTCTATTTTTTCTCTATTAAAAAGCTGCACAATCTTCATTCCGGTAACTCGCTCTTGTACAAATCCGTTTAGATTTGCAACTTGATTTCTTACCTCTTGAAAAGTAGCTTTTATGGCTTTCTGAAAAATTCTCGTAGCATAAATTAAAATAGGCAAAACGGCTAGTGCTATTAAGGCTAGTTTCCAATTAAAATAAAACATTAAAACAGCTACAGCAAACATTTGTAAAATATCACTTACTATTGTAAAAACACCACTACTAAAAAAGGCTGCGATAGTTTCTATATCAGAAACCACTCTAGTAACTAATTTACCAACAGAATTTTTATCGAAATAAGACATTTTAAACTGTAAAATGTGCCTAAATGTTTTTGCTCTAATATCTCTAATTATATGCTGACCAACCCAATTTGCAAAATAAATAAATGTAAAACGTAGCAACACTTCTACAAGTACAACTACAAGCATTAAAATTATATTATTTACTAGCCCTTGTGCGTCTTTTTCTGTAATGTATTTATCTACCGTTTCTTTTATTAAATAAGGATTTAATAGTGCTACAAGCGATAATAATACAGTAGAAAAAACAGCAATAAAAAAATTTAACTTATAACGTTTTGCAAAAGACATTAGTCTTAAAAAGATTTGTAAATCAAATGCATTTCCTGTTTTACCTGCCAAAACTTAATATTTTATATTTGTTAAAAACAATCCTTTTGCAGGAACTGATAACCCTGCGTTGCTTCTATTTTTACTTTCAATAATTTTTCTAAAATCTTCTTTTGATATTTTTTCTAAACCAACATCAACTAAAGTACCTACAATGGCTCTTACCATATTTCTTAAAAACCGATTTGCTGTTATATAAAACACCAACTCCTTTCCATTTTGTTTCCAAACAGCTTCTGTAACATTACAATTATAGGTATACACATCTGTCTTCACTTTAGAAAAAGTCTGAAAATCTGTATATTCTAACAATAATTTTGCAGCCTCATTCATTAAATCTATATTTAATTCTTGTGAATGTATTTGCCACGAAAAATCTAATAAAAAAGGGTTTCTACCCATCCATATTTTATATTCATAACTTCTGCTTAGTGCTCCAAAACGTGCATGTTTTTCATGATCAACTGCAAACACATTATAAACCACAATATCCATAGGAAGTAATGAGTTTAACTTGTGCGGAATATCTCCTTTTAATGTTTTTTCTATATCAAAATGAGCAAACATTTGCGAAGCATGCACTCCGGTATCTGTTCTACCTGCTCCTACAACTTCAATTTTTTCTTGAAATATAGTACTAACCGCTTTGTTTAATTTTTCTTGTACAGAAATTACATCTGGTTGAATTTGCCAACCATGATAATTTTTTCCGTTATAAGAAAGTTCTATAAAATACCTCAAGAAAGTCTGTTTTTGTAGTCATCAAAATTACGGAATTTATTTTGTTATGATTACATTTGAAGCTAATAGAGACGTTAAACTTTTCTAACTATTTCTTTTTATGAAGAAAATCTTATTATTATCTGATACTCATAGCTTTATTGATGCTCAAATATTAAAATTTGTAAAACAGGCAGATGAAGTTTGGCATGCAGGAGATATTGGAAATTTAGAAGTTACCGATACTATAAAAAAATTGAAACCTTTACGTGCTGTTTTTGGAAATATTGATGGAGCTGATGCTAGATCTGAATTTCCATTAGACACAAAATTTGAAGTTGAAAATGTAACTGTTTGGATTACACATATTGGTGGTTACCCCAATAGATATGATCTAAGAATTCGTGAAGAAATAAAAGTGAATCCTCCAAAAATTTTTATCTCGGGGCATTCTCATATTTTAAAAGTACAATATGATAAAAAATTAAATTTATTACACCTAAACCCTGGTGCAGCAGGAAATCATGGTTTTCATAAAGTAAGGACCATGTTGCGTTTTACTCTAGAAAATGGAGAAATAAAAGATATGGAAATTATAGAATTGGCTAAGCGAGGTTAGTTTTTTATTTTTTCTAAAATAGGCAAAACAACTTTAACAACAGTACCATTTTTAAGTGAAGTATCTATATTAAATTCTCCTTGCATCATTTGTATTCTTGCATCAATCTGATTTAAACCGAGTCCTTCTTTACTTATTACCTTCTTTTTATCAAACCCAATACCGTCATCAGAAATTCTTAAATACAACTTTCCATCTGCTTCATCTAACTTAATCATTGCCGTTTCCGCCTTACTATGTTTTAAAATATTATTAATAAATTCTTGAATAATATTATATGCTTTTATTTCAAAATTTTGTTCGTACCTCCTTGTTTCACCTATTCTGGTATCAATCTTAATTTGAGAATTAGAGTATTTATCCGCCATATCTTTTATGGCATATTTTAATCCAAATTTTAACAATACAGACGAAACCAAAGTATGAGATAAATCTCTTATAGTTTGAGATGCTTCCTTAATAATCTTTTGCGTCTTGTCTATTTCTACAGGGGTTTCTCCTTTAAAAAGACCTCTTGTAGCTTGTAAATGAAGGTTTGCAGATGATAAAAGCGCACTTACACTATCGTGTAAAGTTTCTGCAATTTGTTTTCTCTCTGACTCTTTACCATCTATAGTAGCATTTAAAATTCTTACCTGAGAATCTGATTTTATTTTTTCTAAATTTTGAAGTTGTACCAATTGGGTTTGCGATAACTGTAAGCTTAAATTTTTTTGGCGAAGTTTATAAAAGTTTAAGGCATATAATAATGTTATAATTATAATTAAGCCACCTATACCAAGTGACCCAAATGTTCTTTGATTTTTTAGGCGTTTATTTTCCTCTTCTTTTAAAACTAATTTTTTAGCAGTATCAACATCATATTCAGCATTAATTGTTTTTACAATTCCTCTAATTTCAGTATCCCTTAACTCATCTTTTATATCATAAGATATTTCTTGAAACTCATACGCTTTGTAATCTTTTAACTTGTACATAGCCCAAGATAAATTAGCATATAAACTTGCTTTAAACCTTATCGCTTTTGCACTATTATCATTCTTAATTAAGTCTAAACCTTCTAAATATATTTTTTTTGCCAGGTTAAAGTCTTCTTTAATTAGGTAAATACTCGCTAAGTTACCTAAACCTGCAGCTTGATTAAGTTTATCGTTATTAGATTTATGAATACTTATTGATAAATTTACATATTTTTCTGCCAAATCATACAAAGAATCATTTATATAAAAAGCAGATAAGTTACTATAAGTTTTAGCTTTAGCCTCTAAAGAACTATTATCTAAATCATTAAAATCTATTACTTTATTGTAGTAATATAAAGTACTATCTCTATACTTTTGTAAAAATTCTCTTTCTTTAAGTTTGTGATAAGAACTGCCTAAGCGTAGGTAGTTTTGAAGTAATAGTTGATTTGAATCAAAATTAAACTTATTAGTATCTAATAATAACGAATCTTTTAACAAACCATTCACATTAGCCCTAAAATATTTAATCCCATCTTTAAAACTTAGAGTTTCATAGAAAATGCTACCTATTAGATAATTTGTTTTATAAAAAATTTCTCTATTATTATTTCTAGAGCTATCTAATAAAACAAATGCCTCTTTTAAAGCTAAGTCAAATTTTTTTTCTTCATAAACTTTATTAATATCCTGTAATTTTTCAATTAAGGTACTATCATTTAATTGCATATAAAAAGAAGCTGTATTAGATACAGCTTCTTTTCTATTTGGTAATGTTTTAAAAACAATCACCAAAAACAAAAACAAAAATATTTTATCTTTAAAATTCAATACTTATTATATTATAATTACTTCTGGTCTTCTTTCTTTTACGTACTTATATTCTTTTTCATCTTCACTATTAGATCTAGCAGAAGTATTATTATCAATAACATATTTTACGAAATCAATTTTTAGAGTTTCACCTTCTATTTTTTCAAAGGTTTTAGAAAAAACTGATTGTTCAGACTTTCCTTCTTCTAAATGAACTTCATATATTTTTAATTCTTCATTAAAAACAAAATCTACTTTCACTGTACTTCTTACACTAAAGTTTAAAGTATAAGTTCCGTCTTCGTTTCCAGAAATACTGTACTCAGATAACATATCTTCATTTTCTGTTCTAGCAAATGTAGCATCTTGATCTTTAATAGTAATTTGTGGGTTCTTACTAGAATTAGTATCTACAAAACCAATTTTAAGTTGGTTTCCATCAATAGTAAAATCTTGAGTAACCTTATTACTAAGACTATTTTCTGATGTGTATAAATAGATATAATTTGTATTAGTAGCCTCATCAACAACGTTTTCTGTTTCTACATTTCCATTTAAGCTATAATCTAAAGAATATGCTCCGTTAATATCTCTTTTAATTGTATGCGTTTTTAACAAATCGGTAGATTGTTCTTCTGGCAATACTGTTTCATTGAATGAGCAAGAAGTTAAAACAAATGTTAACGAAACTAATGCTGCAAATAAGTTAATTTTTTTCATAAGGGAGAGAGTTGTAATTAATTTTATATTTAATTAGGGTTAACTATTCATATTTATAGTAAGCTAGAATGCATGCAACAATTAGTGTTCTTAGGGCTAACTATTAAACTTTTTAGGGGATCGATTTATAAATAAATCAAAGTTTAATCGTTACTTTTTTAGGGGTATAAGAACTATACTATATTGTTTTTTACTGCATACATTGCCAAGCCTACTGCATTTTTTACTTTTAATTTTTTTAACAAACTTTTTCTATATGTTTCTATAGTATTTCTACTAAGATGCATTAAATCTGCCATCTCAATAGTACTATACTCTTTTGTAATTAATTTTAAAACATCTAATTCTCTTTCCGTTAAACTTTCTAACAAGTATTTGTCTGGCATGTCTCCTTTAGGAACCATTTGACCGGATAAAGATTTTAATAACATTTTCTGAATATCATCACTAAAATATTGCTCGCCGTTTGCAACCGCTTTTATAGCATTTACAATATGTTCTCCAGCATTATTTTTAGAGATATAGCCATTACAGCCAAGGGACAAAACTTCTTGAACAATTTTAAGATCATCATAACTAGATAAAACAATAACTTTTTGGTCTATTTTTCTTTTTCTAAAGTGTTTTAACACCTCAAATCCATCTAAAATAGGCATTGTAATATCTAATATTAAAACATCTGCCGAGTTTTCTTTATCATCAAACCAATCAATTACCTCTTGCCCTGTTAAAGAATATCCTTTAATTTCAATCTCTTTATCAGTATTTATTACAGCGATGATACCTTCAATTAAAATTTTGTGATCATCTGCTACGTGAACGTATATTTTTTCTTTCATTATTATATTACAAATTTAGAGTACAGTTTAAAAACCTACAATACCCATTTTCAGTGAAATTTACATCTCACTGTTTTCGGTGAGGCTTCTCACTGAAAACAGTGAGACATAAGTTTTATTTAATTGATTAACAAGGAGTTAAATTACGTAAGATTCTATTATTTAAGTTAATAAAAATACAAATTAAACATTCAAATTAGATTTATATTTTAGAAAGATGTAGAAAACAAAAAACCGAGAAATAAATTCTCGGTTTTTTTTCGCACTAAATATACTAATATGTAAGGTTTATCGCAATCTATCTACAGATTTCACAAGATCTTCATCCTTTTTAATAGCTTTATTTGCCAAAACAATAAGCAAAATAACTAAAATTGGTAAGAACATCCCAATACCTTTCTCCGAAATCGAAACTTCTCCAGGTAAAGTTAGAGATACATAAATCAATAATCCTAATAAAAAAAGATTGATCAAAATTACTAAACGCCCTACTACAAATTGTAGCTTTCTATTTTTAAACAAAAAAATAGTTGCAAAAGATACAATTGCGGAAAGCAAATATAACAAAGGAATTACTTTTAAAAGCATAGAATCTCTAGAAAATAAGTCCAAAGCAAAAAATTCTTCTTTAATACTACTCCAAATATCAAATACAAATATTAACCCACCAGAAACTGCGGTTGCTAATAATAAGTATATACTCTGTATTCTTTGAATCATATTAAAAAATAAGACTACAAAAGTAGAACTTTATTTTTTAAAAAGAAAACCTAAAACTTAAAAATTTTGTATATATTTGTAATATTAAGAACCACCTATTAAATATTGTGTAGTACTATATACAATATATAAACTCTAAAAAAATTATAATTAATCTTATCTAAAATAAGGTTTACAATTTAACTTAACATATAACGAATGTTCGAAATCTCAGAACTAAAAGCAAAAACACTTGCTGATTTACAGGTAATTGCAAAATCTATTGGTCTATCTAAGACGAGTCAACTTAAAAAACTAGATTTAGTGTATCAAATATTAGACACACAAGCAGCAAACCCTGTAGATACTTCATCTTCTCCTGTTACTGAAGTAAAACCAAAAACAGAGAAACCTAAAAGAAAAAGAGTTTCTAAGGTCACTGATTCTGTAACAGCAACGAACGAAACTGAAGCAGAACAAACTACTTTAGAAATACCAGAAGAAAAGGTAAAACAAGAAAAACCAGTACAACGTAAACCTAACCCTAGAAAACCGGTTAAGAAAGAAGTTGTACTAAAAGAAGTTGAAGCAGATACAGAAACGAAACCAAAGGTTAATAAAGAAAGAGTTGTTAAAAAAGTAGATAAACAGGAGCAAAAACCTGCAAATACTCAAAATAAAACACAACCAAATAAGCCTCAGCCAAAAACAAATCTACCAAAGAAAAACCCTAACCAAACTAGAGACAAAAACAACTCTAATAGAAGTAACGGTAATAAATCTACAAATCGTTATAAAGATCCAGATTTTGAATTTGATGGAATTATTGAAAGTGAAGGTGTCTTAGAAATGATGCCAGATGGTTATGGTTTCTTACGTTCTTCTGACTACAACTACCTATCATCTCCAGATGATATTTATGTTTCTCAATCTCAAATTAAATTATTTGGATTAAAAACAGGAGATACTGTTAGAGGTAATGTACGCCCACCAAAAGAAGGTGAAAAATATTTTCCATTAATTAGAGTGTCCAAAATAAACGGTTTAAACCCTAACTTAGTTAGAGACAGAGTTTCTTTTGAACACTTAACTCCGTTATTTCCTCAAGAAAAATTCAATTTAGCAGAAAAAGGAAGTTCTTTATCAACAAGAATTATCGATTTATTTTCTCCTTTAGGAAAAGGACAAAGAGGTATGATTGTAGCACAACCTAAAACGGGTAAAACCATGTTATTAAAGGATGTGGCAAATGCAATTGCAGCAAATCACCCAGAAGTTTATCAAATTGTTTTATTGATAGATGAGCGTCCGGAAGAGGTTACAGACATGAAACGTAATGTACGTGGAGAAGTTGTTGCATCTACTTTTGATGAACCTGCAGACAAACACGTAAAAGTGGCCAATATTGTTTTAGAAAAAGCAAAACGCTTGGTAGAATGTGGGCATGATGTTGTTATTCTTTTAGATTCTATTACACGTTTGGCAAGAGCTTACAACACCGTTGCACCAGCATCTGGTAAAATACTTTCTGGTGGTATCGATGCAAATGCTTTACACAAACCAAAACGTTTCTTTGGTGCAGCTAGAAACATAGAAAATGGAGGTTCTTTAACTATTATTGCAACGGCACTTACAGAAACTGGTTCTAAAATGGACGAAGTAATTTTCGAAGAATTTAAAGGAACAGGTAACATGGAACTTCAATTAGATAGAAATATTTCTAATAGACGTATTTATCCTGCTATCGATTTAATTAAATCTTCTACAAGACGAGACGATTTATTATTAGACGCTAAAACTGTGCAAAGAATGTGGGTTTTACGTAAATATCTTGCAGATATGAACCCTATTGAAGCAATGGAATTTATCAATGATAAAATTAAATTCTCTAAAAATAATGATGAGTTTTTAATCTCTATGAATGGTTAGAAATAACATTTATACTTTTAAATAATACTTTTTGCAAAACCTTTTTGAGCAATCAAGAAGGTTTTTATTTTGAAGCTATTTCCTACTTGGAGTTTATCTTGAGAGTAGTTGAAAGGCACTCACTTTTATTATTCAGAAAAAGAATAATAAAGAGCTTAAACAAATGCTTCAATCAAAGCTAAACTTAGTTGCCCTTTCTATTAGTTAAATAAAAGGAGGACTATCTAAATACTCTTTTACAGTATCTAATTAGCTAAATATAGAGCATAAAAAATCCGTTCAAAAGACTTGAACGGATTTTTTTATTATTAAAATAAACTTATACTAGTTACTAGTGTATAAATTTGATCTATAATCTTCTACATCAGAAGCATTTTTAATAGCCTCATAAATTGCAAAAGTTTTAGTTTTTATAGACTCTGCAATACTTTTTCTTGTAGTTTCATAGTTTGGTAAAGCAGTTGGTAACTCTTTGTTTGTTACTGCAAAAGCATACACACCTCTATTACCTTCTATGTTTTTATACACTTTATTAATTTCTGCATTATACATAGCTCCTACAACTTTAGGTTCTGAACCAGCACCAGATAATGTAGGACTTTTTAAATTAATACCGCTTGCATTTCTAACGTCTGTATTGTTATCCTTAGCAATATCTGCTAAAGTACTTCCGTTAAATTTATCTCCAATTAATTTTGCTTTCTTTTGGTTTATCAAAATAGGTTTAACACTATTTGTAGCTTTAGCAGCAGACATTAATCCTTTTTCTGTTTTAGCCGTTACAAAAGCAACAACATGACTACCTTCTAAATCAAAACGTTTAAAATCTCCAGGTTTAGTATCATTACTAAAAGCCCAAGAAATAATTTGTCTTTGGTTACCTAAACCAGGTACATTTTCATCTAAAACTTTTAAACCAATAGCAGGTCTTGCAACATAATTATTTTCTTTTGCTACATCAAAGAACTTTTTATCTTTAGATGTTGCTAAAGCAAATTGTTCTGATTTTTGAAAAACAGCACTTTCCGTAGCCTCAGAAGCTATAATTTGTCTACTTAAAGTAGCTAACTTTAAAGCTGTTTGCTTGTTCTTTTGTCCATCTATCTTAATAATATGAAACCCAAATGGAGTTTCAACAACATCAATATCACCTGTATTGCCTTCAAAAACAAAATCTCTAAATTCTGGTGTCATTCTATTATAAGTAAACCAATCTAAATCTCCTCCTTTTGCTCCAGAACCAAGATCTGAAGACATTGTTTTAGCTAAGTCTTCAAATTTATTTCTATTGCTTTTTACAACATTTAAAATACTATCTGCTAAAATCTTAGCTTCACCTTGCGTTCTTGTTATATCTGCAGCAGCTCTTTGAGCTCCTAAAAAAGGAATTAAAATATGACTTGCTCTAGCAGAGTCTGGCATACTAGTAACGTCTGTAATTTTAGATATTTTAAAATACCCTTGTTCTTTATAAGGACCAAAAACATCTCCTTTAGCACCTGTAAAAATTTCTGAAGCTACCGTTGCATTAATCTCTCTTTGAAATTTAA
The DNA here is from genome assembly GCF_019263805.1 of Polaribacter sp. NJDZ03. Taxonomy (NCBI): domain Bacteria; kingdom Pseudomonadati; phylum Bacteroidota; class Flavobacteriia; order Flavobacteriales; family Flavobacteriaceae; genus Polaribacter; species Polaribacter sp. NJDZ03. The sequence continues at coordinate 3,354,312 of NZ_CP079195.1, read as the reverse complement.
AACTATCATCAATACTAGTATCAGAATCATTTTCGCTTAAAAATACGCTTTCATTAGATGTATTTTTAAAATCTTCAATTAATTCAGAAAGACTCGCTTTAATAGCATTTTCATCTTCCGTAGTTGCTGCAATATTAAACTGCACATAAGAAATATCTCTAGATTCTTCTACTTTAAAATCATTAGAGTGTGCTTTAATGTACGCTTCTATTTCTCCTTTAGAAACGGTAACTAAACTATCTACAATTGAAGTATAAGGAACAAATACAAACTGAGAAGTTAGTTTTGTGTTATCTGCAAAATATTGAGATTCTCCTTCTTTTAAAGAAGCACCAAGACCTGCAGTAACTAAATTATTATATGTATTTCTCTCTCCATTATCTCTAATTTGAGTCATGTAGTTAGACCAAGCTCCCCACATTTCTGGATTATTTAATTTTGTGTCTGCTAAAAATTGTTTGAACTTTACTTCGTCAAAAAAGCCTACTTCATTTTGAAATTGAGGATTGTCTTTAACAGAAGGAGCATTAATTACTTCGTTCCAAACATCTGCTTCACCAACAGTAATACCTGCTTGTGCTAATTGATTTTGATAGATTTTTTTTCTAACAATATTATCCCATACACTTTTAGATGCTTGCATTTCAGTAACTCCGTTACCTACTTGTTGCTTATATGCCTCTAACTCTGCAGTAAACTCTTGTAAAGAGATAGACTCTCCATTTACTTCACCTACTTGATTTACTTTACTTGAATTGAAAAAATCACCTAAAGTAGATGGATCTAATACAAAAGCAAAAAGTGCTAAACCAATTATAATGATTAAGAACATTGAACGTTCTCTAATTTTTGATAAAATTGCCATACGAATTTATTTAATTTTCAGTTTGCGAATATACGATTTGGGTTTTAATATTGCAACCGATTTTATACTTATTAGCAGTAACTAAATTGACTTATAGATAGTTCTAAAAACAAAGACAACTTTTAGGCGTCTTCATCTACAATTTTTAAGCGGACTTCTTCTATTTTAGCACTACTCATTTTTAAGATTTTAATTTCAAAATCTTCAATATCAACAACTTCATTTTCTATAGGAATACTTTCTGTTTGCTCTATAATAAACCCTCCTAAAGTTTCATAAGCTTCAGATTTAGGAATATTCAAACTATACTCTTCGTTTAAATAATCTACTTCTAATCTTGCAGAAAAGTTAAATTCTGTTTCAGATATTCTCTTCTCTAAAAACTCTTGAGTATCGTGCTCATCTTCAATTTCACCAAATAATTCTTCAACAATATCTTCTACAGTTATCATACCAGAAGTACCTCCATATTCATCAACAACAACAGCTACGCTTTTACGCTTTTTCATTAAACTGTTTAAAATATTGTTAATCATCATAGACTCTGGCACAATCTCTACTGGTAATAAAATAGATTTAATAGTTTTGGGTTTCTTAAATAATTCAAAAGCATTTATATAGCCTATTACATCATCTAAAGAGGTTTTATAAACCAGCACCTTAGACAGTCCAGAATCTATAAATATATTTTTTAAGTTTGCTACTTTTTCATGTAACTCAACCGCAACAATTTCGGTTCTGGGAACCATAACCTCTCTTGCTTTTACATTATGAAAATCGAGTGCATTTTGAAAAATTTGTATTTCAGAATCTACTTCATCATCATTATTACCAGTTTCTAGTTGTTCTGTAATATAATACCCTAATTCTTCTTTACTAAATTCTGTTTGTTGTTCTTCTGCATCTGTTTTAAAGAATACACGCAGAAAAAAATCTGAAATAAAAGAAATAATTTCAGAAAAAAAATGGAATAAAACATAAAAAAAATAGGCAGGTACTGCAAATAATTTTAAAACCTCATTTGCATAAATTCTAAAAATAGCTTTTGGTAAAAATTCTGCTGTAATTAGTATTACTATGGTAGATATAATTGTTTGTAAAAGTAGTGTAGTAAACTCGTTAAAGGTGTTTTTAGGTAGAATTCTAATTAAGAATCCTCCCATATAATAACTATAAATTACCAAAGAAATATTATTACCAACTAACATGGTAGTAATAAATTTTGATGATTTTTGAGTGATTTTATTAAGAACACTAGGTATAAAGCCTTCTCTTTTCTTCTCTAATTCTATATGCAACTTATTAGCAGAAACAAATGCAATTTCCATTCCCGAAAAAAAAGCGGAAAGAATAATAGAGGTTAATATTATGATAATTTCAATTTCCATTAAGAAATTTATAATCTATTTTTGGTTATTTCTGGTTTCTACTTTTTTTCTAAAATGTCTTTTAAAGAAAAAAACTAAGGTAATAAAAATAGAAGCACCAAAAAACAAATAAGCTTTCTGTCTATCTTCTGCCCAAATAAGAAAACCTTCTACCAAACATATTAAAGCGACTACTAAATAGCCATATTGAAAAAACTTCCAAATTGTATTCATTTTATTCTGTTTCTGATGTTACTAACTTACCTGTTGTTTTCTTTGCTAAATGCTTACTTAAATCTTCTTTACACTCAAACCCAACACCATATATAGTATCTTTTAAAGTGGTTAAAGTAAATGGTTTTTCTGAAAAAAAATACTTAGTGTTTTGATCCCAAAATAATTGTTCTGTTTCTAATTTAGAGTTTTCTTTAGGATTTACGACCACTACATTTCCCTTTATTTCAGAAATTTGAGTATTTGAATATGATAATGCATAATTTCCTGTAATCGTTACAGAATCTATTCCATCAAAATTTATAATTTCAATTCCTTCAGGAAATTCATTATAGGGATGTTGTTTTCTATTACTAAAATCATAAAGTAAAGGCGTAATTAGTTTTGATGTAATTCTACCAGAATCTTTATATACATGAAATGCATTTTTGGCAATACCGATTGGCAAGTTTTTAGACACCAAAAAATCTCTCACTTCTTTTGTATTATTAGAGCAAGAAAAAAGCATTACTGTAACAAATAGTACAGCAATGCTTTTATAAAATATGTTTTTTATGTTTTTCAAAAAATTAATTTGAAGGTACTCTTACTGTTTCACCAATCCAACATTTTATAGTATAGCTACTACCAGGTGTAACACCTGCAGTAAAAATAACTTTAGAACTTGGTACATTACCTCTATAACTTCTAATATAAGAACTTGCAGTAGACGAAATACTTGGATCTACAGATGCAGCTCTTTGTGCTTGGTTTAATGCAGCAACATATACCATTCTCTTTTCAAACTCATTTCCACCACAATTATTTACACTAGATTGGTATAATCTTGCAATAAATAAATATGCTTTACCATAGTTAGGGTTAAAGCTTAAAGCTTCTCTTGCTAAACTTCTAGCTTTACTTAATTGACCTCTAGATTTAGCTGCTTGCGCAAATTTTAATTTATACTTTGCTTTCTTTAATGGGTCTGTTTCTAAATTAAAAGATTTCTCTCTCATTTCATTTGCCCCAGCATTATCTCCATTATCTTCTAAAACACTCGCTAAGAAAGAGAATGCCTCTGGTGATGGAGACGCATGAGCATACGCTCTTACTAATTCTTGGTATAAAGGATCTTCTTGACATCCTTTGTTAAACATTCTAGATACAGATCTTTTTAACCAAACAGCATCATCTTTATTTGCTTCAAAATCTCTTTTGTAAATAGGTATTAATCTTTCACAAGTTGCTATTTCAGAAATAATATTATCTAAACCACCTTCTACAGTACCTAATGCTCTAGAGTTTGTAGAATATGCATGAATCAATCTTTTATTTGCTACAGAATCTTTAGAAAGATCTTTTAATTTTGCTGCATATCCATCTAATTTAGAACTTACAGACTCTAATACATCATCATAAGTATCAAATACTTTTTGAGGATTTGTATCTTTATTTCTATCTGTAACTCCTTGAAAATAAATATATAAGTTTTTTACACCCATTTTAGTAGGGTCTATATTATATCCTTTTTCTAAAATAGCAAATACTTCATCATCAGAAGCCAATTTATTATCTAACAAATAAGTAGCATAATCACTATGTAATTTTGCTGGATTGTCTTTAGGAAAATACTGTAATCTTTGCTCGTAAACTCTTTTTGCTAGAACAGGATCTTTTCTAACATCTTCTGCCAAAGTAGAACCTAATTTGTAAATATTTACAGATAAATCTTTACAGTTATCCATTAAATAAATCCAGTTTGTATAAGCTTCTTCATACTTTTTAGATTGGAAATCTCCTTTAAAAAGATTATACTTAATAGTACATTCTCTTTTTGCATCATCTTGCGCATTTGTTTTTGCTGATGCCAATAACAACATTGCAGCTAGTAAAAACGTAATTTTCTTCATTTTGTTAGTTTTTTGTTAATCTATTTTTCTTTTCTGAAACCAATTAGTATCTGTCAAAGATAAACTTAATCTAAAATTAAAATAATTTTCTTTAATTAAATTATTAGCAGTGGTACCTCTTTGACCAAATTCGAACCCCATATTTACTGAGGATAATTGCTTCAGTGGTAAACCTAAACCAAAAGATATGCCAAAGTCGTCTACATCTGTATAATTTGTGTAAGGATCAGATCCATCTACTAACAATCCTGTCTTTTTTAAACGGACACCAGCTCTATAAGTAACTCGCTCCCAGTAACTTGAAATTGAATTGATTTTAGGAATATAAAATCCACCTAAAGAAACTCTATTCGACTCACCATAAGTATATGCACTGTTAGATGTATTTAAAAAACCTGTAGTTTCTATTGCATCTTGTTTTTCATACTCTAAACCAACATACCATTTATCATCTTTCCCTACTCCTGCTCCTAAAATTGCTTTTAAAGGCAATTTATAATTTCCGCTAATTTCAGATTGAGAAAGAGTATCTCTTCCAAATTCTCCTCCAGAACTAGTAAAAGAAAGAGAGTTTAAATATTCATCTCCAGTAACTTTTAAATCATTCCCCATTTTAACAGTAGCTCCTCCGCTTATAACCAATTTATTTTTAAGCGCTTTTTTATATTGTGCTCCTAATGCAACCGATCCGCCTCTAACAATAGTCGCTTCTTTATATTTTGTAGCTAAAGAAACACCTGCTTTTTCGTTAATAATACTATTATCTATACTACCAAATTTATAATCTACTTCTATACCTAAAGATAATTCTTTATATACTTTTATACCAAAACTACTGTAAATTCTACTTACACCTCCTTCTCCAGAAAAGGACGTTCGCTCTAAAATCGTTCCATTGTTGTCTAAAATAGAATTAGATAAAGAGTATCCTACAGAAGATACTGGTTGTAGTCCAAAAGACATACCTGCTTTATTACCTATAGGAAATGCCAATGCAAAATAACTTAAACTAGTAGAGTTAGAAGATTGTTTTACGCCACCATTCTCTACCGTTAATTTATTATTTAATAAACCAAAAGAATAGGTTGTATATCTTAAGTTAGCGTACGCCGCAGGATTTGTAAAGTTTAAGTATTTATAGTGGCTAAAAGCAACTCCTATACCTCCCATTGCACTTTGTTCTACTGTAATAGGATTAAATTCATCTCCTATACCAAAAAAAGAATATGGTGATGAACTTGTTCTTTGAGCTGTTATAGCTGAAGAGGTTATTAGCATAAAAACTAATAATATGTTTTTAATCATTTGTCTATATTAAATATCAATATTCTATTTAATCCTTTAAGAAGAAAATTTTTCTTGGCAAATATGCTACTTTTTAATTGCTTTGACAAGAAATTTGTGTCTCCTCCTGTTAAAACGACTGTTAAATCTATATATTTCTTTTTATATTGATTAATTACACCTTCAATTTCTTGAACCACTCCATTTACAACACCAGAATTCATACTCTCTTTAGTATTGCGACCAATAAAACTGTTTACTTCATCTTTTTCTAGTAATGGTAAATTTGCTGTAAAATGATTTAAAGAATCAAACCTCATTTTTATTCCTGGAGATATTGCACCACCTAAATATTCCGATTTACTATTCACAAAATCGAAAGTAATACAAGTCCCAGCATCAATAATTAGTGTGTTTTTGTCAGGAAACTCATTTACGGCCCCCACCACCAATGCAATTCTATCTACTCCTAAGGTTGTTGGTGTTTTATACAAATTGATAAAAGGAACGTTTGTAGAAGAAGACAAAACCGTCAATTGCATTAAATCTTGAAGCTTAAGTAACGTTTTTTCTGATATAAAACTTACCGATGACAAAATTGCACAGGTAATTTTATATTTTTTTAAAATTTTTTTTATTTCTGATAAAATTTTTTTTCGATCAACAAAAACCACTTCTAAAATGGTATCCCCCTCAAATACAGCTGCTTTAACTCTTGTGTTACCTGCATCAATTATTAAATTCATCTTTACAATATTTATAAAAATCAAAAATACAATACATTTTTTAAAAAAATGCTTGCACATGTTAAAAAAGGTTGTATATTTGCCACCGCTAAGGGAAAGATATTAATCTAACTTTCTTTTAAAGTAATGGTACCTTAGCTCAGTTGGTAGAGCAAAGGACTGAAAATCCTTGTGTCCCTGGTTCGATTCCTGGAGGTACCACTTAAAACCCTATAAACATTCTGTTTATAGGGTTTTTACTTTTTCGAATACTAAATAAAAAAAGGTGTACTCTAAAATTCAGAAACACCCTACCCCTATTAATTAAACAAACCTTAGGTTGTTTAATTAAAATAAAACCTGTTACGGATCAAGTCCAAAAGTTGTGGGATTTAGAAATTAGGCATAAATATTTGAGAGTCTAAAAAGGAAAAATTTGATGTTTCTAACACCTCTAAATTGTGCTCTAAATGCTTTTATTTTAGCATTAAACGATTCTGCAGAAGCATTTGTACGGATCAAGTCCAAAAGTTGTGGGATTTAGAAATTAGGCATAAATATTTGAGAGTCTAAAAAGGAAAAATTTGATGTTTCTAACACCTCTAAATTGTGCTCTAAATGCTTTTATTTTAGCATTAAACGATTCTGCAGAAGCATTTGTACTTCTATTGTCAAAATAGTTGAGTATATTCTGATAATGTATAGACATTGTTCTAGCAATGGTATTAAAGCTTTTAAACTTCGCTTGTCTTACATTTTCATCCCATTTAGCAAGTCTAGTTAAGGCAACGGTTTTATCTTTTGTTTGATTGTAAATCCAGGATAAGTTTTGACATAAATTGTATGCCTTTTCTATATCTGGATAAGTTTTAAAAAGTATTTCAGCTCTTTCTTGTTGGGAGTTAGTCCATTTGTTACTAGATTTATACAATAGGTATCTACTTCTAGCTAATAATTGTTTTAGAGTATCTCCATTTGGTAGTAGTTTAGGAACATATTTTAAGGAGTTGTTTCTAGCATTTTCTATGGCGTCGTTATCTTTATCTATTGCTTCCCAACGATGTTTAATTCTAATTTCTTGCAAAGCATCTAAAGCTAATTTTTGCACATGAAATCGATCTATAACTAGTACTGCTTTTGGAAATGATTTTTTAACGATTAACCCCATGTTTGCTGCCATGTCTAAGGTTACTTCTTTTACTTTTTTTCGTTGTTTTAAAGAGATTTTATTAAGGATTCTAATAACATCTTCTGCTTTAGTGCCTTTAATCATGGCCAGTAAAGCACCTTTTTTTCCATTCGCATTTTTATTAGTCACGATAGTATATAAATCTCCATTAGAAAATGCTGTTTCATCTATGGAAAGATAGCTTCCAGTATTTTCAGGAAAAAGCAACCATTGTTCAGCATGTGGTTTTTGGTTCCATTGCTTAAAATCACTTAAATAATCTTTGTATTGTCTCTGTAAGTTTCTAGGGCTTACTCCGTAAAAGGTTGCTACAACAGATGTACTTGTAGCATTATTACAGACTGATTTGTTTTAAAAAAGCAGCAAATTCACTAGTAATTCTAGTGCCTTTTGCTACTAACTGCCAATCTCTTATCACTAATTTTTTAGAATTATCATCAATCCAACGCCTTCTAATAACATGTAGAAAAACGTTTTTACCTCGAATAGGAAAATCTTGAATAGTGGCTTCTGGAAAAAATCCTTTAGAGCTTAATTTAAGTGTTTTAAATTCTTCAGGAATTGTGTTTAACTCAGTGAAATAGAAATGGAGTTCTTCATTTTTAACTTCGTGTTTGGTAAGTTTAAAATAGTTAACAAGTATTTCTGGTAGTAATAATTTAATAAGCTCAATTGAAGTATCCAAAATAGAAGTAATTTAAAAGTCAAAGTTCTTCCTTTTTATTTTACTCCACAACTTTTTGTGTTGATCCATTTGTACTTCTATTGTCAAAATAGTTGAGTATATTCTGATAATGTATAGACATTGTTCTAGCAATGGTATTAAAGCTTTTAAACTTCGCTTGTCTTACATTTTCATCCCATTTAGCAAGTCTAGTTAAGGCAACGGTTTTATCTTTTGTTTGATTGTAAATCCAGGATAAGTTTTGACATAAATTGTATGCCTTTTCTATATCTGGATAAGTTTTAAAAAGTATTTCAGCTCTTTCTTGTTGGGAGTTAGTCCATTTGTTACTAGATTTATACAATAGGTATCTACTTCTAGCTAATAATTGTTTTAGAGTATCTCCATTTGGTAGTAGTTTAGGAACATATTTTAAGGAGTTGTTTCTAGCATTTTCTATGGCGTCGTTATCTTTATCTATTGCTTCCCAACGATGTTTAATTCTAATTTCTTGCAAAGCATCTAAAGCTAATTTTTGCACATGAAATCGATCTATAACTAGTACTGCTTTTGGAAATGATTTTTTAACGATTAACCCCATGTTTGCTGCCATGTCTAAGGTTACTTCTTTTACTTTTTTTCGTTGTTTTAAAGAGATTTTATTAAGGATTCTAATAACATCTTCTGCTTTAGTGCCTTTAATCATGGCCAGTAAAGCACCTTTTTTTCCATTCGCATTTTTATTAGTCACGATAGTATATAAATCTCCATTAGAAAATGCTGTTTCATCTATGGAAAGATAGCTTCCAGTATTTTCAGGAAAAAGCAACCATTGTTCAGCATGTGGTTTTTGGTTCCATTGCTTAAAATCACTTAAATAATCTTTGTATTGTCTCTGTAAGTTTCTAGGGCTTACTCCGTAAAAGGTTGCTACAACAGATGTACTTGTAGCATTATTACAGACTGATTTGTTTTAAAAAAGCAGCAAATTCACTAGTAATTCTAGTGCCTTTTGCTACTAACTGCCAATCTCTTATCACTAATTTTTTAGAATTATCATCAATCCAACGCCTTCTAATAACATGTAGAAAAACGTTTTTACCTCGAATAGGAAAATCTTGAATAGTGGCTTCTGGAAAAAATCCTTTAGAGCTTAATTTAAGTGTTTTAAATTCTTCAGGAATTGTGTTTAACTCAGTGAAATAGAAATGGAGTTCTTCATTTTTAACTTCGTGTTTGGTAAGTTTAAAATAGTTAACAAGTATTTCTGGTAGTAATAATTTAATAAGCTCAATTGAAGTATCCAAAATAGAAGTAATTTAAAAGTCAAAGTTCTTCCTTTTTATTTTACTCCACAACTTTTTGTGTTGATCCCCTGTTACTTTAAAAAATATTAAAGCAAATTTAATCTTCTCATTAATTCACTTTTATTAGATCTACTAATTGGAATAACACTTTTTTGAATAAGTACACTGTTATCCTCAATATCTACTATCTCAGAAACATTAATAATAAAAGACCTGTGTATTCTAAGAAATAAAGAAGTAGGCAGCTTATCTTCTATTTTCTTTAGTGTAGAATGTACAATATAACTTTTAGTACCTGTCTTGATATTAATATAATCTCCCTTTGCTTCTACAAAATAAATACTCGGAATATTAATTTTAACAAGTCTTCTCTCTACACTTACATAAATAAAATCAGAATCTTCGTTGGCAGCAACTGTTGTGTTTGGAGTAATATCTGTTTGCTTTAAACTGGCTAATTTCTGCAAAGACTTATTAAACCTTACTTTAGCAATAGGTTTTACAAGATAATCTACTACACATTCATACTCAAATGCTTGTAGTGCAAAATTTTTGTCTGATGTTGTTAAAATTATTTTAGGAGGCGATTTTAATGCTTGAATAAAGTCAAAACCAGAAAATGTAGGCATGTGAATATCTAAGAATATTAAATCTACTGCATTTGAATTAAGATATTTCATAGCCTCTATAGCTGAATCAAACTCCTCTAAAACAGTAATTTCCTTAAAATCAGCACATAGCTTCTTAATAATTAATCTTGCAGTTGCATCATCATCTATTACTATACAATTCATACTATTTATAAAAATTATTAGACTTTTAAATATACATGAATTTTGTTTAAAACATTTACAAAATCGTTATATAATTTAGTTTCATTGTTTTTTAAATCTAGCTCAAATCTAGATGCTAATTCAAATCCCTTTTTTAAACCTAAAATACTAATTTTATGTTTTAACTTATGTACTTTATCTGCAGCCTCTGCGTACTCTTTATTCTTAAAATCTTCATTAAAAAGTAAAAATTCTTCTGGAAATTCATTTTTTAAAACTATTAAGATACTTTCTTCAAATTCCTTATCTCCTCCAGAAAGCTCTTTTATATAATTTAAATTTGGTTCTTCCATATCTGTTAATCTTATTTTAATTAATTATATTTATTCTCTTTCCAATAATTTAATAGTGATTCTACTTTTACAGCGTATTTAGAAAATTGTACTGGCTTTGTAAAAAAACCAGAAATTCCAAAATCATAACACTTCTTTAATTCTTCATGATCATCAGAATTAGACATCACTATTATAGGTATATTTTTATACCTAATATCAGCTTTTAAATTACCTAAAAACTCAAGCCCATTCATTTCAGGCATATGTAGGTCTAGAATTATAATATTAAATAAATACTCTGCTTTATTTAGAATACTTAAGGCCTCTTTTCCATTTACTGCTTCCACAATATTAGAAAGGGAATTATTATCATAACAAACCTTTTTAAACTTCATTCTTTCTATCTCATCATCATCAATAAGTAATATGGTGAGGGAATTCATATTTTTTTTACATTTTTGTTTTCGATGATGTAAAAATGAACCAATAAAATTGAAAAAAAATATTTGTTAGCTTACATGAAGCAAAAACACGTTAAGTGGTAAAATTTTAATGTTTAATATAATTCTAGATATGTATTTGTCTATCAATTTGCTGATTGAGAGAAATAAATGTTTCAAATTTAGTAACACCATTAATCATTTTTATCTTGGTATCTAACAAACACATTAAATCTACATTGTCTTTGCACAATACCTTAATAAAAATTGTAAAATTACCAGTTGTATAATGGCATTCTACCACTTCTCTAATCTCTTTAAGTCTTTTTATGATAGATGATAGTACTGCTGTAGTTTCTAAAAACACACCTACAAAAGCAATTGTAGTATATCCCAAAGCTTTTGGGTTTATTACCATCTGATAACTATCTATTAATTCAGATTTCTCTAATTTTCTTAATCTTTGATGAATTGCTGCTCCAGAAATACCAACATCTCTAGCAATGCTTAAAATAGGTATTCTTGCATCTTTTACTAAACTTCTTATAATTTTTTTATCAATACCGTCTATTTTCATCTTTATATCTTAGACTATAAAGGTAAAAAAAAATAGAGAACACAAATTGTGTTCTCTATTTTAATATCAAGTTTAAACGAATGATTTATGTTTTATTTCATAACAAAATCTTCCATAAATTTAGTTGTATAGTTTCCTGCAACATAATCTGGATGATCCATTAATTGCCTATGAAAAGGAATTGTTGTTTTAACCCCCTCTATCACAAACTCATCTAATGCGCGTTTCATTTTATTAATAGCTTCTTCTCTTGTTTGAGCAGTAGTTATTAACTTAGCAATCATAGAATCGTAATTTGGCGGAATCATATAACCAGCATATACATGCGTATCTACTCTTACTCCATGACCTCCTGGAGAATGAAAAGTTGCAATTTTTCCTGGAGCGGGTCTAAAATTATTATATGGATCTTCTGCGTTTATTCTACATTCTATAGAGTGCATTTGAGGAAAATAATTTTTCCCAGAAATAGGCACACCTGCAGCTACTAAAATTTGTTCTCTAATTAAATCATAATTTACTACTTCTTCTGTAATAGGATGCTCTACTTGTATACGCGTATTCATCTCCATAAAGAAGAAATTTCTATGCTTGTCAACTAAAAACTCTACAGTTCCTGCACCTTCATATTTTATAAATTCGGCTGCTTTTACAGCTGCTGTTCCCATCTTTTTTCTTAAAGCATCTGTCATAAAAGGAGAAGGAGTTTCTTCCGTTAACTTTTGATGACGACGTTGAACAGAACAGTCTCTTTCTGATAAATGACATGCTTTTCCGTAAGAATCTCCAACAATCTGAATTTCTATATGTCTTGGCTCTTCAATAAGCTTTTCCATATACATATCATCATTACCAAAGGCTGCTTTAGATTCATGTCTTGCAGAATCCCAAGCTTCTCTTAAGTCTTCTGCTTTCAAAACAGCACGCATACCTTTACCTCCACCTCCGGCAGAAGCTTTTAACATTACTGGGTAACCGGATTCTGCTGCAATTTTTTCACAATCTTCAAAGTCTACAATAACACCTTCACTACCTGGTACACAAGGTACACCGGCAGCAATCATAGTAGATTTAGCATTTGCTTTATCTCCCATTTGATCAATCATCTGACCAGAAGCACCAATAAATTTTATGTTATGCTCTTCACATAATCTTGAAAATTTAGCATTTTCAGACAAAAACCCATAACCTGGGTGAATTGCATCTGCATTTGTAATTTCTGCAGCTGCAATAATATTAGACATTTTTAGGTATGATTCAGAACTTGGAGCTGGACCAATACAAACTGCTTCATCTGCAAATCTTACATGCAAACTTTCTGCATCCGCAGTAGAATATACTGCCACAGTTTTAATCCCCATTTCTTTACAGGTTCTAATAACACGAAGTGCTATTTCTCCTCTGTTGGCAATTAATATTTTTTTAAACATAATTTAAGAGTTATAAGTTATAAGTTATAAGATTTGAGTTAGAAAATCTACACTCAAAATCTAAACTCTTTCTATTACGATGGATCAACTAAGAATAATGGCTGATCAAATTCTACAGGAGAAGAATCATCCACTAAAATTTTAACGACTTTACCTGAAATTTCAGATTCTATTTCATTAAATAATTTCATTGCTTCAATAACACAAACAGTATCTCCTACAGAAATATCTGTTCCTACTTCTACAAAATTAGGTTTATCTGGTGATGGTTTTCTATAAAAAGTTCCTATAATAGGAGACTTTACAGTAATATATTTAGAATCTTCACTTTCGGCTTGTGGAGCTGCTTCAGAAGCTGCAACCGGTTGAGCAATAGGTGCTGCTACTTGAGGCATACCTGCCATTGGAGCTGCTTGTAAAATTGTAGTTTCTGTTTTACCAGAACCTGTTCTAATAGTAATCTTTACATCTTCCATTTCTAACTTTACCTCGCTAGCGCCAGATTTAGCTACAAATTTAATAAGATTTTGAATCTCTTTAATGTCCATACTCATAATTATTTATTTATTGTATTTATGAATTATACGCCCATTTAACGTAAGCTGCTCCCCATGTGAAACCGCCACCAAATGCCGCAAAAATTAAATTATCTCCTTTTTTTAATTGACTTTCATAATCTGCCAGTAAAAGTGGTAAAGTTGCTGATGTAGTATTTCCGTATTTTTGAATATTCATCATTACTTTTTCTGATGGCATCCCTACTCTTTTAGAAATTGCTTCAATAATTCTTTTATTAGCTTGATGCGCTACTAACCATTGAATATCATTTTCAGTAAGATTATTTCTTTCTAATACTTTTCCGGCAACATCTGCCATATTAGAAACTGCATACTTAAAAACAGTTTTACCTTCTTGATATACAAAATGCTTATCTGCTGCAACAGTTTCTTTAGTTGTTGGCATTAAAGACCCGCCTGCCTCAATTCTTAAGAAGTCTCGCCCTATACCATCGCTTCTTAAATACTCGTCTTGTAAACCTAAACCTTCATAATTAGGTTCAAACAATGCAGCTCCTGCTCCATCACCAAAAATAATACAAGTAGCTCTATCTTTATAATCTATTATAGAAGACATTTTATCTGCTCCTATTAATAATACTTTTTTATACCTACCAGATTCTATATAACTAGCTGCAGTAGACATACCGTATAAAAAGCTAGAACATGCTGCTTGTAAATCATAACCAAAAGCATTTATTGCTCCTATTTCTGATGCCACATAAGCCGCTGTAGATGCTATAGGTAAATCTGGAGTTGCAGTACCAATAATAATTAAATCTATTTCTGCAGGATCTACGTTTGATTTTTTCAATAATTCTTCCGCAGCTTTTATAGCCATGTAAGAAGTACCTAAACCTTCTCCTTTTAGAATCCTTCTTTCTTTAATCCCTGTTCTACTGGTAATCCACTCATCATTAGTATCTACCATAGTTTCTAACTCTTTATTGGTTAGAACATATTCAGGAACATATTTCCCTACTGCTGTAATTGCTGCAGTGATTTTTGTCATAATTTTAGTTGTTTTCCATGTGGTTAGGAAGATCAAAAGTAGTGAAATTTATTTCACTTTTTAAGGTAAAAATTATCAAAAGAAATAATTTCTACTTTAAAAACGCAAAAAAACCCTCAATTAATGAGGGTTTTAAAAAAAACTTTTAATTCTTTTATGCTTCTATTGCAGATGCCGATTCTAAGACGATCTGTCCTCTATAGTATAATTTACCTTCATGCCAGTGAGCTCTGTGATATAAGTGAGACTCTCCTGTTGTAGGGTCTGTAGCAATCTGCTGATAAGATGCCTTATAATGAGTTCTCCTTTTGTCTCTTCTAGTTTTGGATATTTTTCTCTTAGGATGTGCCATTTTATGTCTTTTTTTCTGTTATTAAATTCTTTAATTTATCCCACCTTGGGTCTGTCTCTTCAACAGTCTTTACTTCTTTTATTTCTAATTCTCTTAACTTCTTTAATGCTTCAGAGTCCATTGTTCCGTCTAAAACTTTTGGATGAACTCTTTTATTAGGAACTGATAATACAATCATTTCATAAATAAACTGAGCTACACTAAACTCATACGCCTCATGAGGCAATATTAATATCTCCTCATTGTCATCACTAAATTCTGGTCCAAAGTTTACAACTAAAGGTAAAACTGCTTGAACATCTTGTTTATAAAGTTCATTAGAAACATCACATGGTACTTCTACATAACCACTGGCTGTAAAAGTTAAATCTAGTAACGTACTCTTCTTTATAAAATTTAATGATATTTTAATTGATGAACTTTCAAATTCATCAAAATTAAAAACATTAAAGAACGTATTATTAATTTCATATTCAAATAAATGAATTCCTTCTTTTAATCCTACAAACTGTATGTCGAACTCCTTTAAGTCTTTCATTTCCAAATATCAATTAAGCGTGCAAAGATATAAAATTTTATTATTCTACACTCTTTTCTATTAAAAGTTTTTTATTTTACTAAAAGAGGACTTTTTGTAAGCTCTTTATATTCTTTTCTTGTCTTATAAATTTCGATTGCAGCAAACAATGCTTCTTTAAAAGAAGATGGGTTTGCTATGTTTTTTCCAGCTATATCAAAGCCTGTACCATGGTCTGGAGATGTTCTAATTTCACTTAAACCTGCCGTGTAATTTACACCACTACCAAAAGACAATGCTTTAAATGGTGCTAATCCTTGATCATGATATGTTGCTAAAACACCATCAAATTGCTTATATGTTTCCGAACCAAAGAAACCATCTGCCGCATAAGGTCCAAAAACCAACTTACCAGACTCTTTTATTTCGTCTATAGTTGGTTTAATAATTTCATCATCTTCTACACCAATAACTCCTTTATCTCCGCAATGTGGATTAAGTGATAAAACTGCTATTTTGGGTTTATTGATACCAAAATCTTGCACCAACGAAGCATACATTGTACCTACTTTTTCTTTAATTAAGGTAGGAGTAATTGACTCTGCTACTTTAGAGATAGGAATATGACCGGTTATCAATCCTATTCTTAATGCATCTGTCATTAAAATCATCAAGCTCTTCCCTTCTAACTTATCTTCTAAATACTCAGTATGTCCAGGGAAATTAAAAGTATCAGATTGTATGGTTTCTTTATTAATTGGAGCAGTTAATAAAACATCTATCTTTTTTTCTTTTAAATGAGTCGTTGCTATCTCTAAAGATTTTGCTGCATACGCTCCAGATTCTTTAGTTGCTTTGCCTAATTCGATTAAAACATCTTCTTTCCAAATATTTAATACATTAATTTTATTGTGATTAACTTGCTCTAAAGAGGTAATTCCATGAACAGGAGTATCTGACTGCAATGCTTTTTTATGAAAAGTAACTACTTTTGTACTTCCAAAAATAACTGGCGTACAAAAATCTAGCATTCTTTTATCTTCAAAGGTTTTTAGAATTACTTCTAAACCAATTCCATTTAAATCTCCTATTGAGATACCAACTATAATTTTATCAGATTTATCCATAGTAACTATTCTATTATTCCTATTTTTGAATATCACAAAAGTAACTAAATTTTACAAATATGTTTACCGGAATCATAGAAACACTTGGTACAATTACAAATATCACCAAAGAACAAGACAACATTCATTTAACTGTAAAAAGTAATTTTACTAATGAGTTAAAAATAGATCAAAGTGTTGCACATAATGGAGTTTGCTTAACAGTAGTTAATATTAAAACTGATGAATATACTGTAACTGCTATTAAAGAAACGTTAAACAAAACAAATATTGGAAGTTTAACTAAAAATGATTTTGTAAATTTAGAAAGAGGAATGAAATTAGGAGACCGTTTAGACGGCCATATTGTACAAGGGCACGTAGACCAGACAGCAACTTGTGTAGGTATTAAAAACGAAAATGGAAGTACTGTTTACACTTTTAACTATGATGCTTCTAATAAAAACATTACAATAGAAAAAGGTTCTGTTACCGTAAATGGAGTTAGCTTAACAGTCGTAAACTCTAAACACAATGAATTTAGTGTTGCTATAATACCATATACAAGGGAAAACACAACCTTTAAGTTTTTAAAACTAAATGATTGTGTAAACTTAGAATTTGATGTTATTGGAAAATATGTTAGTAGACTAACTAATTCTTAACTTTTTTTATTCCATAAACAATACCTGAAACTACTAAGAAAAGTAAACCTCCATCTATCGCCAAACCAGGTGGCGGTGGTGGTCCTGCAGGTTGAGGTACACTACCTCCCTGTGCGTTAACTACGTATACAAATGCTAGCATTATTATAAATGCAAAATATTTTTTCTTTATCATTTTATATCCCCCCAGATTAAAAATTAATATTAACAATGCTTATTATAACAAATGTTTTTTTTTGTTAACAAGAAGCAAAATGAAATAAAGTGGTATCAGTTGATATAATCACATCAAATATAGAAACCTCCTCTATAATTACTTATAAAAATTAGCTATTTTGGGAATCAAAATAGTCTATAATTATTTATCAGGCAAATATATATACTTTTCTTTATTAATAGCAATTTTTTCCTCCCGTTTTAAAAATAATTTTTCCTATGATTAATAATCATCTGAAAAAATGAATTTATTTAAAAAAAAGAGTTTAGGCAGTATGCATAGACGCTAGCTCATTCTATTTATCAAATAAGCACTTCATCTTACTTTAAATAAATTTTCAAATACTTATTTTAACCGATCTTGATCATCTAACGTAAGGGAACGACTCTTTAAATTAAGGTAAAGTAAACTCCATTAAAAGATTATTTAGTTCATTCTTAACAAATAATTCAACAGAATACTTTTGTCTATGATAACGTATTTTTAAACATGAAACAATATCATAAAATTCCTACCACTTTAATCAATTCTAGTTTCATAATAAATTACGTGCTTTTTCAAGAATTAAAACAGTTTCTTTTCCAATAGAAATTAAGGTTTCTTTTTTAAACCACAACCGTTTCTTTCTCCAAACTTATATAATGAGGTTTTAATCATCTATTAAATGTCTTTTTAAAACAAAAAAAAGCCTCTACATTTCTGTAAAGGCTTGCTATTAAATGTGGTCCCACTTGGGCTCGAACCAAGGACCCTCTGATTATGAGTCAGATGCTCTAACCAGCTGAGCTATGGGACCAAAATAATTGGCTGCAAATGTAATACTTTTTATTACATTATTAAATAAAATATTAGTTTTTTTTTTAAACTGTTCTATTCATTAGCCAAAGTCCAAAATTCTTTAAACTTTCTTTGTTTTTTTCTGTGATATCCATTGCGTTTAAAGTATCAAAAGATTTCTCAGTATAACTCTTAATTTGTTCCTTTATTAAAACAGGAATATTATTTTTCTCAAAAATATGTGTTACTTCTTTAATTTTTATTGAATTCTCTGTTAAATTTTGATTGTAAAAAACACTCAACGCATTCTTATCTTCCTCAGAGGCAATATCTAATGATTTTAAATATAAAAAAGTCTTCTTATTCTCTATAATGTCTCCTCCTATTTGTTTCCCAAATGTTTTTGGATCACCAAAAGTATCTAAGTAATCGTCTTGTAACTGAAAAGCTAAACCTAAATTTAAACCAAAGTCATATATTAAGTCCGCATTTTCTTCACTAGTTTCTACTACTATTGCTCCCATTTTTAAAGCAGCTGCAACTAAAACAGAAGTTTTTAAACGAATCATATTAATATATTCTTCAATAGTTACATCATTTCTAGTTTCAAAATCGACATCTAATTGTTGTCCATCGCAAACCTCTAAAGCAGTTTTACTAAATAACTTTGCTAATTTATGAAAAACAATAGGCTCATAATTCTCAAAATACTGATACGCTAAAATTAACATTGCATCTCCAGAAAGAATTCCTGTATTCAAATCCCATTTTTCATGCACTGTCGCTTTTCCTCTTCTCAAAGGAGCATCATCCATAATATCATCATGAATTAAGGTGAAATTATGAAAAACCTCAACAGCTAATGCTGCTGGCATTGCTTTTTCATATTCTCCAGAAAAAATATCTGCCGCCATTAATGTTAAAATTGGGCGCATTCTTTTACCCCCTAATTTTAAAATATAATCTATTGGCTCATATAAATTTCTAGGTTCATTAACCCACTTTTTAGATTCTAAATAATTGATAAAATATTTCTGATAATGTAAAATCTCCAAATCTGTTATTTTTTTTGTAAAAATAACGTAAAGTAATTTTACATCACAATTACAATGTTAAAAAATAAATAAAACTTTGGAAACTTTTTTTGTTTCTAAAGTTTCCATTCGTACATTTGCACCCGAATATTATTTTTTTTTTACAGAATTCAATATTTATATTCCCGTGTTCACGAGAATGACAATTTTAAAGGAAACCTTTAGAAAAACTAAAGGAAACTTTTTTATAATTATGAGAGAAAAAATATTAGAAAAATCCAATGAGCTCTTCTTAAACCTAGGCTTTAAGAGTGTTACTATGGATGAGATTGCTAGCGCATTAGGTGTCTCTAAAAAAACTATTTACAAGTATTACAAGAATAAAACAGAACTTGTAAACGGTGTTACACTCTCTATGTTTAACACTATATGTAGTGGAATTGATGGTATATGCGAATTAAACCTAAATCCTATTGATGAATTATTTTCTATAAAAAAGTTAATAATGGATAATTTAAAGGATGAAAAATCCTCTCCACAGTATCAACTACAAAAATATTATCCTAAAATTTACGCGTCATTAAAGCAAAAGCAATATCACATAATGCAAAATTGCGTTGTTAATAATTTAAAAAAAGGGATTGAATCTGACTTGTATAGAAAAAATATTGACCTAGAATTTATTTCTAGAATATATTTTAACGGAATGATCAGTATTAAAGACAAAGATCTATTTCCTTTAAAAAATTATTCTATGAACTCCTTAATGACCTATTATTTAGAGTATCATTTACGCGGAATTTGCACAATTAAAGGAATACAACAATTAGAAAACCAATTAAAACAGAAATAAAAACACATGAAAAAAATAATTCTGGTATGCATAAGTACCTGTTTTTTCTTAATTACAAATGCTCAAGAAAAAACAATGAACTTATCTCTAAAAGAAGCAATAACCTTTGCCTTAGACAATAGTTATAACACCAAAGCTTCTAAAAATGATGTGGAATCTGCACGTAAAAAAGTTTGGGAAACAACCGCTACAGGTTTACCTCAAATTTCTGGTAAGGTAGATTATCAAAACTGGTTAAAACAACAAGTCTCCTTATTACCAGCAGAATTTGTTGGAGGAACTGCTGGTACTTTTCAACCAGTTACATTTAGTCCAAAACAAAACGTAAGTGCATCTGTTACTTTAAATCAGTTAATTTTTGACGGCTCTTATTTAGTGGGGTTACAAGCATCAAAAACATATTTAAAAATATCTAATCAAGCCAATGAAAAAACAGAACTCCTAACCAGAGAAGCTGTTATTAACGCTTACGGAAATGTATTAGTTGCAGAAAACAGTATTACCATTTTAGAAGGAAATATTAAAATTTTAGAAAAAAACTTATACGACGCAAGAAAAATCTATGAAAACGGATTTAATGAAGAAGAAGATGTGGAACAATTAGAAATTACTACAGGAAATCTTAAAAATCAACTAAATAGCGTTAAAAGAATGAAAGACATCGCATATAAAATGCTAAACCTTTCTATAGGAAGTTCTATTGACACAAAATTAATTTTAACGGATTCTTTAGATTCCTTGGCAGAAGAAAACATTAATCTAGGGTTAATTGCAAGTGAATTTAACATAAATAATCATATAGATTATAAAATTGCAGAGAACGATAGAGAATCTAAACACTTACTGGTTAAATTAGAAAAAAGCAAAGCGTTACCAAGCTTATCTGCTTTTGTAAACTACGGTGCACAAGCTTACGCTAGTGATTTCTCTTTTTTTGAATCTGATAAAAGTTGGTATAACTCTTCTTTATTAGGCGTTAGTTTAAACATCCCTATTTTTAGCAGTTTACAAAGAAGCTCTAGAACAGCACAAGCTAAAATTGCTTTAGAAACCGCAGATATTAGATTAGAAGAAACAAAGCAACGTTTAAAGCTACTAGCAGAAAAAGCAAAAAGCGAATATCAACTAAGTATAGAAAACTACAACACTGCTAAAAAGAATGTTGGTTTAGCAGAGAGAATAGAAAAGAAACAAAGAATTAAATTTTTTGAAGGTATTTCTACTAGCTTCGATTTACTACAAGCACAAAACCAACTATACACACAACAACAAGCGTACATACAATCTATGTTAGATGTAATTGCTAGTAAAGCAGCATTAGAAAACGCATTAAACACACCAATTAAACAATAATTAGGCATGAGAAAAATATATACACTATTAGCATTCACACTTGTTTTAATCTCTTGTGGAGAAAAAAAAACAACATCAGTTGCAGCGATTATTTCTGGAGGAGATTTAAAAGAATTAACTGCTAAAAAGAAAGAAATTACAGAAAAATTAGAAACTATAAATGCGGACTTAGAAGCTATAAATAATGCGATTGCTGAAAAAGATACGCTTAAAAAATTTCCTTTAATAACCACTTTTACTGCAAAAGAGGCCGTTTTTAAACATTATTTAGAAATTCAAGGAAGTGTAAAAACAAAACAAAATATTTTAATTTACCCAGAAATGCCAGGTATTTTAAAAAGAGTATATGTTAAAGAAGGTCAAAAAGTATCTAAAGGACAATTATTAGCAACTATAGATGATGGTGGTATTGGCAACCAGGTTGCACAATTAGAAGCAACCACACAATTAGCAAAAACAACTTTTGAACGTCAAAAACGTTTATGGGACCAAAAAATAGGGTCAGAAATTCAGTTTCTACAAACTAAAACAAATTATGAATCTCAAAGAAACTCTTTAAAACAACTAAAAAGTCAGCAAAATAAAGCATCCATTAGAGCACCATTTTCTGGAGTTATAGATGATGTTATGAAAGAAGCTGGAACTGTAATTGCTCCTGGTCAAGGTTCTGAAGTTTTTAGAATTGTAAACTTAAATAATATGTATGTTGAGGCAGAAGTGCCAGAAAGATACATTACAAGTATTCAAAAAAATAAAGAAGTAAAAATAGAATTTCCTGTACTTGGCACAAGTGTAGATAGCAAAGTAAGACAGGTTGGTAGTTTTATCAACCCAAATAATAGATCTTTTAAAATTGAAGTTCCTGTTGAAGATAAAAGTGGAAATGTAAAACCAAATTTAACAGCAAAACTTAAAGTTAATGACTATACGGATGCAAATGCTATTTTAATTCCGCAAAGCATTATTTCTGAAAACGCAAATGGAGAACAATTTATTTATACCATTAAGAACAAAAAAGAAAACAACGAAGCTACAGCAGAAAGAGTTATTATTAAAACTGGTAAAACTCAAGGAAATCTTATTGAAGTTTTAGAAAACTTACCTGCTGGCACAGAAATTATTGATGAAGGTGCTCGTAGTGTAAACAATGGGCAAACAGTTAAAGTTATCAATAAATAAAAATAGTAACGATGACAAAACAAAAAAAACAAGTCGATAAAGAGTTTAAATTATCTGCTTGGGCAATTCATAATAAAACAACCATTTACGTACTAATGGCTGTATTATTTTTCTATGGTGTTTCTGCTTATTTAAGTATGGCCCGAGAAAATTTCCCAGAAGTTAAAGAAACCAAGATATATATTAGCACCGCCTACCCTGGTAATACCGCAGAAGACATAGAAAAACTAATTACAGACCCTATAGAAGATAAGGTAAAAACAATTAGTAATGTTGTAGAAGTTACCTCAACATCTCAAGAAGATTACTCTATGGTAATTGTTGAGTTTGATGAAAATATTTCTGTAGAATTAGCAAAACAAAAGATAAAAGACGAATTATCTACAGAAACTGCCAGTGAGGATTGGCCTACTTTTAATGGCGCTAAAATAGAACCTAATGTGTTCGATTTAAGTTTATCGGAAGAAGTACCCATCTTAAATATTAATATTTCTGGTGATTACCCTGTGTATAAATTAAAGGAATTTGCAGAATATTTACAAGATGATATTGAAGATTTATCAGAAATTAAAAAAGCTGATATTCGTGGTGCACAAGAAAAAGAAGTAGAAGTAGCAGTTGACATTTATAAAATGATGGCAGCTAAAGTTAGTTTTAACGACATAACTTCTGCTATTAATAATGGAAACGTAACCATGTCTGCAGGTAACTTTATTACCTCCGGACAACGAAGAACGGTAAGAATTATTGGTGAAATTGATAAACCTAAAGCCTTAGAAAGCTTTGTAATAAAATCTGAATTCGACAATCCTATTTATTTAAAAGATATAGCAACAGTATCTTTTAAAGACAAAGACAGAACAACATTTGCAAGAGAAAGAGGGCAAGAAGTTGTAATGTTAGATGTTAAAAAACGAGCTGGAGAAAATATGGTTGCCGCTTCAGAGCAAATACAAGTAATTGTAAGCGATGCTATTGAAAATTATTTTCCGCATGATTTAAGTGTTACCATAACCAACGATCAATCTAACAAAACCATTGGTCAGGTAGATGATTTAGTAAACAACATTATTTTCGGAGTTATTTTAGTAGTAACTGTTTTAATGTTTTTCTTAGGATTTAAAAATGCCGTATTTGTTGGTTTTGCAATACCAATGTCTATGTTTATGTCTTTAATGATTTTAAACTTATTAGGCTACACCATGAACACCATGATTCTTTTTGGGTTAATTATGGGACTAGGAATGCTGGTAGATAACGGAATTGTCGTCGTAGAAAACGTGTATCGTTTAATGGATGAAGAAGGAATGGGCAGAATTGAAGCTGCTAAAAAAGGGATTAGCGAAATTGCATATCCTATTATTATTTCTACTGCAACAACCGTTGCCGCATTTATTCCTTTAGGTATGTGGCCTGGAGTTATGGGAGATTTTATGGTTTTATTACCAATAACATTATCTACCGTTTTAGGGTCTTCTTTATTAGTTGCAATATTCTTTAACTCTGTATTGGTTTCTCAATTTATGAGTGTAGAGGATGTAGATATGCCAATTAAAAAAATTGCTATCGTAACAGGTGTTATGACTCTAATAGGAATTTTAATTTTAATTGCAGGCGGAACTTATAGTGCTATTGGAGCATTAATGATTTTTATAGCTATAATGCTTTGGGTGTACCGTTTATTCTTAAGAGGATGGGCTAATAGTTTTCAAAATAAAGTTTTACCCGTTTTAGAAAAATGGTACGAAAGTAGTTTGCGTTTTTCTTTAAGAGGTAAAACTCCTTACTTATTAGTTTTTGGTACCACTATTCTTTTAATTGCTTCATTCATGGCATTTGGTTGGTCTTTAGGTACTCAAAGAACTAAGGTTGAGTTTTTCCCTGACAATAAACCAAATCAAATAATTGTTTATATAGAATACCCAGAAGGAACGGATATTCAGAAAACAAATAATATAACCAAAAAAATTGAAGAGAAAGTAGAAGGTGTTCTATATGCTGATGAATATATGGACGGCGACTATAACTTTATGGTAGAAAGTTTAGTTTCTCAAGTAGGTGAAGGAGCAGGAAACCCACAAACTGATGGTGGTTCTGCAGCAGAAATGCCTCATAAAGGAAAAGTAACAGCCTCTATGAGAGAGTACAAATACAGAAGAGGCTTAGACAGTGAATTAATGCGTCAGAAAGTACAAACTGCACTGGTTGGTATTTATCCTGGAGTTTTAATTTCTGTTGAAAAAGATGCCAACGGACCACCAGCAGGATCTCCTATTAATATTGAAATTGAAGGTGATGATTATGCAGAATTAATTCATGTAGCGCAAAGAATGCGAGACTTTATCAACACAAAAAGTATTACTGGTATAGATGAATTAAAGATTGATGTAAACCGAGATAAACCCGGAATGGAAGTTATTGTAGACCGTAAAAAAGCCGGTGAATTAGGCGTATCTACAGGTCAGGTTGGGCAACAATTAAGGGCTTCTATTTTTGGAAATAAAGCAGGTGTTTACAAAGAAGATGGAGACGATTATGATATCTACGTTCGTTTTAACAAGGAAAATAGATACAATAAAAGTGCTATTTTTAATCAGAATATTATTTTTAGAGATATGGCTTCTGGTAAAATAAAAGAGATTCCGGTTTCTACGGTTGCAACACAATCTAACAACTCTGGTTTTAGTGCTATTAAGCACAAAGATATTAGAAGAGTTGTTACTGTTTATTCTGCATTATCTCCAGGAGAAACGGATGCTGGTGCTGTGGTTGGTAAGATTAGAGAAGAAATGAAAAACTTTAAAAATTTACCTAAAGGAATAAATATTGATTATACAGGTCAGTTAGAAGAACAAAACAAACAAATGCTATTCTTAGTAGGTGCGTTCTTTACTGGGTTGGCTTTAATTTTCTTTATTTTAATTTTTCAATTCAACTCGGTTTCTAAACCAGGAATTATCATGTTGGCAATTTTCTTAAGCTTTATTGGAGTTTTTGGAGGAATCGTTATTTCTGGTAGTTCTTTTGTTATTATGATGACCATGATGGGAATTATTTCATTAGCCGGAATTGTAGTAAACAATGGAGTGGTATTATTAGATTACGCACAATTGTTAATTGACAGAAAGAAAGGTGAATTAGAAATAGAACATGAAGATTATTTAGACAAACAAATGTTATTTGAAGCAATTGTAAATGCTGGTAGAGCACGTTTAAGACCTGTTTTGTTAACCGCAATTACAACCATTTTAGGATTAATACCGCTAGCAATTGGTTTAAACATTAACTTCTTTAGTTTATTTACAGAATACAACCCGCACATTTATATGGGTGGAGATAACGTTGTTTTCTGGGGACCTTTAGCTTGGACTGTTATTTATGGTTTATTAATAGCTACTTTTTTAACACTAATTGTTGTACCTGTTTTATTTTACTTAGTAACCTTATTTAAAATGTGGATTAGAACCAAAACAACTTCAAATGAAATGGTTGCTCAAGAAGTAATTTCTGCGGATAAAAGAATAGATGAAAAGAATCAATTCTAAATTTTAAACATATTTTTTATATAAAAAAGAGATGAAATTCATATAATTTCATCTCTTTTTGTATTTTCGAACCAATGATAAAAAAGAAATCTTTTACGGTAGATGAATTAAAACGCAAGTTAGAGAACTACTGCGTTTATCAAGATAGATGCCACAAAGAAGTGGAGCAAAAAATGCGTGAATTCAGCCTGATTCCTGAAGCTAGGGAAATGATTTTATTAAGCTTAATGAAAGATAACTTTTTAAATGAAGAACGTTTTGCTAAAAGTTATGCGCGCGGAAAATTTAGAATTAAATCTTGGGGAAAACAACGTATTGTAAGAGAGTTAAAGTTTAGAGATATTTCTGCTTACAATATAAAAACAGCTTTAAAAGAAATTGATGCAAATGAGTATATAAAAACAATTTACAGAATTACAGAAAATAGAAACGAAGTAATTTCTGAACCAAATATTTACAAGAGAAAGAAAAAGTTAATTGATTTTTTAATGCGAAAAGGTTTTGAAAATGAGTTGATTTTTAAAGTTGTTGGAGAGGTAGTTTCTTAGTAATCTGCAAAACCTATTAATAACTAACTGCTTACAAACAAGTTTAACTCTGATTGAAACGGCATCCTTTTTACTTTTTCGATAAAAAGATATAGTCTTTCGACACCGCTCAAGATAAAATCCAAGCAGGAAATAGCTTCTAATAGTACTAGTTAATTGTACTTAAAAAGATAGAATCACTTTTTTTCTTTGCTAAAATAACCGCTTGTATATCATTATTTGGTATTTCTACAGACAAAACATAGTGCTTAATTTTCCAAACATTTTGCTTCTTTTCTAAAACTCCAGAGCCTCTACAAGTCCCCATCCAAGTTGTTAACAACTCATCAAACCAAACAAAATCTTTGGCTTCGTTTACATAAATATTTCTTTCTAAAGGTTTAAAAGACCATGCTTTGCCTTTATCGAAAAAAGGTTTGCTAAATTTTTGAAATTGTGTCTTACTCCAGTTTTCTGTAGCATCTGTGCCAATAAAAACCGAAAGACTGTCCATCTTACCAAAATAACCTTCGTAATTTGCTTCGGAAGCCGCTTTGTGCCATGCATCTAATAAGGTATTCGCATTGGTTTTTATCGATGCAATTGTTCGAAAATCTTTAACCTCTTTTTTAACGCTACAGTTAAAAAAAGAAATAAGTATTACTAAGATTAGAAAATAGTTTTTCATTTATTATTCTCTCTTTAATACCCTTTGTTTTTCTGGCGAAACCTTGATAAAATCTTTTCTTTTTACCAGCTTTCTTTCTTTTCGTATTGAGTCTTGTTCTAACTTTTTTAAATTGATAGATTTCTTAGAAATACTATCCATTTGCGTAGAATCTATACCTATAAAATTAAAATCTACATCAATTTCTTCTTCGAAACGTTTTTTGGCAAGTATGCTATTTATTTTTGAATTTACTGTAGAAAAAGCAGCGATTGTTTTATCTACCTGCAAATTAACTTCTTCGGGGGTAATTGCGGGTATAAAAGTTAAATCTGCCAATCTCAACACCTCATTATGCAAAACATTAATTCTCGTTTGAAAAGGAGGAGTATCAAAAATCTCTGGCTTTACACTATCTTTTAAACTGATAACCAAATCTCTTAATTCTAAAGCATTACTTAATGCTTCGTTAGGCGATACTTTATCGAACTTCTTTAAAAAAGAATTTACTGCTTTTAATTCTTTCCAATTTTCTATTTCAGATGCATAAATAGTCTTAACATTTTCTACAGAAATATGCTTTACAGGAATACTTAATTTTGGAGTTTCTTGAAGCTCTTTGTTTGTTTCTTGCTTATTATTACCACAAGAAAACAAAAGAACAGACAGTAATAAGTATATGGTTTGTTTCACGATTTTATATAATAAGTGGTAAAAATAAGCATTTTAAAAGCATCTCTTATTTATTTAAGTAAATTGTAACAAAAGTCTTTATTAAATTTAAACAAAGAATGTAAGATATTCATTTTTTCTCGTCTACATTAATAATAAAAAACAAGAGATTTGTAACAAAGGTTACTGCTTTTTACAATGAATAAAAATACCTTTGTATAAAATATTAGGAGATGAAAAAAATTATTAAAAAAAGTTTAGAAAACGTATTATCTTATAGAGAATATAGAGATTTAGTAAGTAACTTATTAGCAGAAGGAAAAGCTACAGGAGTTAATCAATCTGAAGCTTTAACAAATTATAGTTTGTTAAACGATAAAAGAATGAAGCGTTTAGATAAAACAATAAAAATTTCTGAAGAAACAATAACTAAAATGCAAGAAATTAACGAGCCTCAAACTTGGCTAGTACTTGCAGAAGGTTGGTGTGGAGATGCTGCGCAAAACTTACCTGTTATAAATAAAATTGCAGAAACAAATAGTCTTATTAATCTTAAATTGGCTTTAAGAGATGAGCACGAAGATTTAATGAACTTGTTTTTAACTAATGGAGGTAAATCAATACCTAAATTAATAGCTTTAGACAAAGATAATAATGTAATAAATACTTGGGGACCTAGACCAAGTGAAGCTACAAAAATGGTTGCAGATTATAAAGCCAAACATGGTGTTATAGATGCTCCGTTTAAGGAAGGTTTACAAGTTTGGTATAACAAAAACAAGGGACAAAATATACAAGAAGATTTTATAGAACTTGCTACAAAATCTCTTGCAAAAGAAGTATAAAAAGAAATTTTAAATAGGTGTCTTAAAAGAATATTTATTATCACCATAAACTTATTTCAGAATCTTATTATTATTGAGTTTTTAGTAATTTAAGATACTGAAGTAAGTTCTATAAGACAATGTGAAAACTTTTTAAACAACCACTTCTCTTTTCTGTATATTTGCACAGAAAATTATATATAAATGTTTGTAGATTATTCCACAATTACCGAAGAAGCAAAAGTTTGGGTATACCCTTCTAGTAGAAAATTTTATCCGAATGAAATTGAAGGTATTGAAAGTAAATTAAAAGACTTTCTAGAAAGCTGGAAATCTGACGATGAAAACTTTAAAGCTTCCTACCAATTTTTATACAACAGATTTATTGTGCTGTTTGCAGATGACGAAAATTCTACGTTAACAAACTCAGATATAGATGCATCTGTTTCTTTTATCTTAGAACTTCAACAAGAACATGACGTAGAATTGTTAGACAAAATGAATGCTTGTTTTAAACAAGGAGAATACGTACAATACAAAGATTTAAAAGACTTTAAAAAACTACTTAAAAATAAAGCTGTAACAGCAAAAAGCATCATTTTTGATAATTTAATAACTACAAAAGTGGACTTTGATAACAATTGGGAAATTCCTCTTGAAGAAAGCTGGTACAATAGGTATTTATAACATTCTATCTTGTTTACATTGTAAAATCTAATTTGTCTTTATAATGTTATTACAAGTTCCTTTTATAAAAAACTTGTATCGAGGAATAGCTACAATTAATTCTCGATACAAATTTCACTTTCTATAATTGTCTATTTATCTAAAATAGCACCAATATTTGGTTTAAAATAATTAGGTCCTTTTAACACTTTACCATCTTCTCTGTAAATAGGTTTACCGTCTGCACCCAATTTACTCATATTACTACGCTGAATTTCATTAAACACTTCTTCTATTTTATCTTGCATTCCGTGTTCTATAATTGTGCCACATAAAATATACAGCATATCTCCTAAGGCATCTGCAACCTCAACCAAATCATTATTTTCTGCTGCCTCTAAATATTCTTCATTTTCTTCTTTCATTAAGTTAAAACGAAGTGTATTTCTATCTTTACCAATACTTGCAATTGGTTTTTGATTCATATTTAATTTAAAAGCGGTGTGAAATTCAGTTACTGCTGCTATTTTGTTTTTCATTATATATTCGATTTATTTTATAATTTTATTGTTTATTTTAATTTAGCAAGTGATATTCAATTTTAGAAGTTACACCAAAAACAAGGACGTTCTTCATTTAATTTGTAATTTTGCAAAATAGAATTTTATTAATTTTAGTTAGACAATATATAGAAACTTTCTGATAAAATAAAAGCTTCTTGTTTACCATTAACCCACAACTTATAAAGAATACAAATTATGTTTTTAAGTGCTTATTTTACAACAGGAAGAATTGTTTTTATGATCTTATTTTTGATAGCTTTTGTAGCTTTAATGATTTATAGTTATAAAAAAGATATAAAAAACCACCAACGTTATTATAAAGGAACTGGTAAGAAAGTACTTATATATAGCCTAATTGTTATTGCTATTTTTGTTGCTATTAGAATATTATGGGGTCAATAATTTAATTTACACTATTTTACAACATAAAAAAAATCAAAATAAACCCTTATTATTTGTACTAATTTTAAAACGCCAAAAAAAAATTAAAATAAAAACAAGTACTATTTAAAATATTTTTCTGTACATTTAACAATATATTAATAGAAACATATAATCATTTAATCCCCCAAAGAATGATACCCTTAAATAAAAACAAATGCAAGCTACTTGCATTCTTCATATTTCCTTATCAGTTTGCTACTGCAACTTCTGTTGCTCCAGCTGATAATTACATTATAAAAACAAACACCTCATTAACAATTAACAACCCAGACCTTCCGATTAATCGCATAGGTCTAAATGAATTTTTTCAGTTGTTAACTAGTTTTTATTCAAGTTACCTTGTTTGTTAAAGACCATAAAAAACAAAACATAATACATTTTACTAATAATTAATAGAAATATTAAAATCATTTAATCCCCTAAGAATGATATCCTCTAAAAAAAACAAAACCAGTACATTTATATTATATGTAGTATCCCTTGCGTTACTATTTTTAGTATTCTTTTTATTATTCAATAAGTTTGCTCTAGCAGATCCAGAATCCAAAAAGGATAATAATGCTATTCAAAATAACACTACTTTAAAGAAGAACTCTTTATACTTATCTGTTAGCACAACATATTTAGGTATAAATTATTCCCTATCCAAAACATAACAAACTATCTGACAATATTTACACTTTTTTATTAAAATCATTTAATCCCCCTAAAGAATGATACCCCCTAAAAACTATACATATAAAATATTTATATTCTTTTTACTTTTCTATCAATTTACTTCTGCTCAAACAGCACCTGTAGCAATAGATGATAATTATACCACTACATCAAACACCCAATTAAGAATTGAAACTCCTGGTTTATTAAGTAACGATACGGATATAGATGACGACGATCTAGAGGTTACAGAATTTACATTAGATAGTATCACATATGCTGCAGGTGACACTGCCAACTTAACCGATGGAACCATTACTATAAATGCAAATGGTAGTTTTCTTTTTACTCCTACCACTAATTATAATGATATTACTCTTGCAATTAATTATGTAATTTCTGATGGCACGTATACTGCTTCTGCAAATTTGACTCTTAAAGTTAATAACCTATATGCGCCAGATCCTAAAAATGACAATTATACTACAGAAACAAACGCAACACTTAATGTTGATACGCCTGGTATATTAAGTAACGATACCGATAAAGACAAAAGCTTCTTATCCATTACAGAATTTAAAATAGATACTGTTAGTTATCATGCAGGTGAAAAAGCAAGTTTTACTGAAGGATCTATTACCATAAATGAAGATGGTAGTTTTTCTTTTATACCTGCCGCTAATTATAACAACAAAATTCCAACAATTAAGTATACCGTTTCAGACGGAACTTTTACAAGTACTGCTAACTTAACTGTAAAAATTATTAATTTATATCCGCCAGATGCTAAGGATGATTATGATACTGCAAATATAAATACTACTTTAAGTGTAGAAGCTCCTGGTGTACTCGTAAATGACAGTGACCAAGATAATAACGCATTATCAATTATCAATTTTATAGTAAACGGAACAACTTACAACACAGATCAAAAAGCAATTTTTGCAGGAGGAAGCATCTCTTTTAAACCAGATGGTAGCTATACTTTTATCCCTACTAAAAATTACACAGGGAATATTCCTGTAATTAAGTATATTATTTCTGACGGAACTTTTACAAATTCTGCGAATCTATATTTAACGGTAGAACACATAACCGACTTACTAGAAATAAGCTCTTTATCTAGCTGTAACCAAGGCTATACGGTAGACGGAGTCTATAAAATTAAATATAGCTTAACACTTAGAAACACAAGTACTGCAAGAGATTACCATGCAGAAAACCTTATAAAAAACATCAATTTAACAAATGATTTGAATAGCATTTACGGCAATGGATGTGTAGAACAAATAGAAGGCGTTACGGTGAATACAACTGATGTTCATGATTTTATAGACAACCCATACCCTACTGAATTTAATACAGATGCTGTAAATAATGATTTTTTAAATGCTACATCAAATTCTCTTTTTAACAAAGATGCTATAGATAATTTCATTTTATACCCAAGGCAATCTATAAACATTGAATTTTGTGTAACAGTAAATCCTTTTTGTGGTGGTAGACCTACCCCTACTCCTTCTGGTTCTGGAATCGATTTTAATCATGTAGCAGAGGTAACCTCTACAATAGGTAACCATTCTAAAAGTCTTTTACTTAAAGATTTTCATACTACAGAAGCTGTTGTAGCTGGAGGATTATATGTCCCAGAACAAAAGCCAAAAGTAAACCCAGACGGTACTTTTGATTATACCAATAGAGTTATCTTAACAAATGAAGGTACCGCTACAGCTAATAATGTTAATTACAACATGGGCTTAGGCGATTTCTTAAGCAAAGGTATTGTTTTTAGAGAGCTTAAAGTTACTCAGGTTTCGGGGCCTAATGTTACTGTTAACACTTCTTATAACGGAGGAACAAACACAAAATTACTAATGCCAAATAATTCTCTTGAACCTGGAGAAACTGTAATTTTAGAAATCTATTATTTAACAGAACCTTTCTCCTCTACTAGAGTTAACAATTTTGATCAATTAAAGTTTTCACAAACCCAAGGAGGTTTAGACGGACTCGATGAGTCAACCTCATCTAACAATAAAAATTTCTCTTTTGTTAATTGGTCTGATGGTTTAGGAAACCATTTAGATAGATATTACCCAACAAATTCATCTACAGCACCAGTAACATCTGCAATGCAATGCAGTTGCACTTCTAAGGATATGGTGTTTTTATTTACCTCTGCCAATAATAATGAGAAAGCAATTTCTGAGGTTAATAAAATTCCTAATGGTATTCTAGAACATGATGAAATTACGTTTCAACTTACCATAAAAAACAATAGTAACATTGTACAATTAGAAAACTTAAATCTACAAGACGATTTAAATAAAATTTGTTCTGGTAATATCGTTTCTGTTACAACTCCTTTTATAGAGAACTCAACAGCAACAGCAGACCCAATATTAAACCCTAATTACAACGGAACATCAGATATTAATTTTTTTGATGGTACTTCTGGTATATTAATGCGAGGAGAAACCATTACTGTTCAGTTTACAGTGGTTTTTTATGAAGACTGTATTGGTAATAACACTTCTAGTTTTACAGCAACAGATCCTTTAAATAAAATTATAAGCTCATCTGGTTTTGTAGCTGTTAATGCCACGACAGATTCCGATAATGATGGTATTTCTAACGCTGTTGATATTGATGATGATAATGACACCATACTAGATGTTGATGAATACAACGGATTAAATCCTTTAGATGACCATGACGGAGATTTTATACCTAATTATAGAGATACCCATTATGGTATTGATGCTAATACTGATGGTATTGTAGATATTTTTGATTTTGATAATGATGGGGTTCCTAATCACTTAGATTTAGATAGTGATAACGATGGTATTTTAGACATCGTAGAAGCCGGAAATGCATCTACAGATAGAAATCGCTCTGGTAGTACAAATAATAGTGTTGGTACAAACGGCTTTGACAACACACTAGAAAACAATGATACTATCAATGCCTCAATTAAATACATAGTACTTAATACAGATACAACTGGCTACCCTAACTTTATAGATATCGATGCAGATGGAGATGGAATAGTAGATAATATTGAAGGACAAACCACCGCTAACTATAAAGCACCAAACGGTATTGTTAATATTTTAGGTATAGATACTGCCTACCCAAAAGGAATTACTCCAACAAATACAGATCGTGATGCTGAACCAGATTATATCGATTTCAATTCTGATAATGACATTCGTGATGATGCTATTGAAGCTTGGGATTTAGATAATGATGGAATTGCAGAAACGACCCCACTAAATTTAGACATTGATAATGATGGTTTAGATGATGCTTATGACAATAATACTGCATTGGTAAACCCAACAAATAATCAAGTACCTACAGATTTCCCTAATAATGATGACCCTGATACATCAGAAAGAGACTGGAGAGAAATTATAGCGATTGTTGTACTTATTGATAATGTATCCGTAATTGAAGGAGAAGATTTAGAATTCACAATCTTGTTAGTTAAAAAGACAGATCAATCAAAATTAATTCAAAGTGCATCACCAATTACAATTCTTTTTTCAACAAAAGACGGTACAGAAACTGCAGAGCAATACAATATAGCAATTGCGCCTTATGATTATAAACAAGTAACTTCTAAAGCCTTAACAATAGACCCTTTTACAGATACAAATACGTTTACGATAAATTCTTTAGATGACAAGATTGATGAGCTAGATGAATTATTTACTTTAAAAGGTAACATAACTTCTAACAACACAATTAACACAGAAATAAGTGGGGTTGGTACTCTTTTAGATGATGAAGATGTACCATCTATTACCATGAATAACTCTACAACTGATGAAGGTGATGATTTAGAACATAAAGTTACTTTAAGCCACCCATCTTCTAGACCTATTTACATAGACATACATACCACAGACGGAACTGCAATTAGTCCAGAAGATTACCAAAGTTTTTATAAATCTTTAACCATTACCGAAACAACAGATCCTAATAACGCAAATACAGAAAGCACTTTTAATATTCCTACTTTTATAGACAATATAAACGAACCAGATGAATTTATAAACGTTGTCGGCGTTGTAGCGTCTGCTCATATTGGAGCGCAAGATTTAACTAAAACAGGTATAATTTTAGATATAAACCCAGACCCTAAAGTTATAATAGACAATGTTACTGTTATAGAAGGACGTACTTTAACTTTTACAGTTTCACTCGTAAATCCAGATTCGGATGAGTCAATGCAGAACTCTTTACCTATTAACTTTAATTTAGAAACGGTTAATGAAACAGCAAGTGATTTAGAAGACTATAATGCAGAATTTACCACCGCTTCCATACCCGCATTTGAAACATCTACAACTCAAGATGTAAAAACTATAGATGACACTATAAACGAAGATACAGAAACAATGCGCCTAGAGGTTAAAATAATATCTACAGGTGTTTCTAATCATTCATCAACCGTTTTTGGTACGGGAACTATAAAAGACAATGATTACCCAAATCTTTTTTCGCCAAATGGCGATGGAAAAAGTGACCTATATAAAATCTCTGGAATTGAAGAATATCCAAACTTTAGAATAACGATACTTGACCGTTGGGGAGGTCAAGTATTCGATTATAAAAACAATGGTAATGCAAATCCACTTTGGTGGGACGGAACCAACCACGGAAAACCTGTTACAGAAGGCATTTATTATTACTCTTTAGATTATAACGATGGTGTTACAAAACCTAAGAAAAGCTTTATCCAATTAATAAGATGATACAAAAAAGCCCCCAAAACAATTTAAGAATCACAGATAAAACGCTTTTTACATGTGTCTTACTAATTCTTTTCTTTAGCACATTTAACTACGCACAACAGACACCACATTATACACAATACATGTATAATATGCAGGTAATAAACCCTGCGTTTGTAGGTTCTAGAGCAGATTTAAGCATCTCTTTATTAGCGCGTCAGCAATGGGTTGGTGTAGAAGGAGCTCCAGAAACTAAAACATTCTCCATAAACGGAAGAACAGCAGCCGGTTTTGGTTTTGGAGCAACAGTTATAAACGATAAATTAGGTTTAGCAAATAGTAATAATATAAATTTAGACGTCTCTTATACATTGCCTATATCTCGCTATGAAAGACTCTCTTTTGGATTAAAAGGTGGTATTACTTTTTTTAACAACAATTATGCAGGAGGCGTAACACCAGATAATGAAACCTATGCTTCTACAAATGGAAGTTACCCAAATATTGGTTTTGGAGGATTGTATTATACTGAAGAATTTTTTATAGGATTATCCATTCCTAATATATTAAAATCTAGTCAGTTTAAAACACTAGAAAATCTTGATGAAAACTTTGGAATAAGCAACCAAAACTACTTTTTAGCATCAGGATATATCTACGAAATGTCTGAAGAATTAAAATTTAAGCCTTCAACGATTATAAAATACACTCCTAGCTTACCCGTTTCTGTAGATCTAAACGCTAATTTTATTTATAAAGAAAAAGTTGAGGCAGGTTTATCTTATCGTTATAAAGAATCTATGAGTGCTGTGTTTGCTTTAGTTATCAATAAAAAATATAGAGTTGGTTATTCTTATGATGTTAGGTTGGCTAATTATGGAAGTAACTTAAGCTCTCATGAAATTATAGTTACTTTTGATTTAGATTTAAAAAGAAATACGCGCTGGTTGTTTCATAACCGTTGCTATTTTTAAAGCATTCTCATTAACTTAAGACTGTTTATTGTTCACCTAATAAAGGATAAAATAAGCTCACAATTTAATAATCATAAAAAAACCGACTCTCTTCAGAATCGGTTTTTTTTTATGATTATTTAAAGACATTCCTTATCAGGAATAAATGATTTTAATTTTCAGTTCCTAAAAAATTATAATTTTTAGAGTAAAATAACATTTGCTCCTCAAAATCTTCTGGTTGCGTTACCTTCACGTCTAAAATCTGTCCATTTTCATCTAAATCTGGAACTAAAACAGGGTTTACAAAACCACTATAAGGAGCCGATTTAAACTGCTCGTTTCTTTTTAAAACCTCCGCATGAATTTGTTGATCTACTTTAACACCATACCCTTCTACTAAAGCTTTAGCAGCCTCAAAATCACCTTCAGATTTTATACGTTGCGCCTCTTTTAATAAGCGTCCAAATATTTCTCTTAATTTATCATAATCAGTTATATTAAAGTACGTTTTACCATCTCTAACAACCTTCTCTATAACATTGTCTTTTTTACCTTGCTCAAAAGCCCAAGCAGAAACCCATTGTCTGTTTACCATGTGGTCTTCTTCAATATCATCTCCTAAATTAATTCTCACCAATTGTGTCATTAAACCATTTCTAATATATCCATCATAGGCAGCCATCCCTAACTCCTTGTAATTATCTGTCAACCCAAATTCTTCTAATTTGGCATCCATTAAATAATATAAACCAACTAAATCTGCACGACCTTCTTCCATTGTAGAAGCATAATTTTGAAGCGTTTCTTTTGGTTGTCCTATACCTTCATTAATTACACCAGAAGCATGCCCAATAACTTCATGTAAAGAAGTATGTAATTTATCTGCAATCTGACCGTATTTTTCTTCTAAACGAACTTCCTCCTCGTCATTAGCAAATTCTTTTAAACGATCTGTTCCACCTACACTATTATATGCTCCAATAATGTTTCCTAAAGAAACAGATTTAGAACCATGTTGTTCACGAATCCAATTGTTATTTGGTAAATTTACACCAATGGGTGTGCTTGGAGATGAATCTCCTGCTTCACCTGCAACATTTACAGTTTTATAAGAAACCCCAACTACATTTTCTTTTTTGTGAGAGGGATCTAAAGGAGCATTATCTTCAAACCATTGCGCATTGTCCGATAAAACTTTCATTTTACGAGACATGTCAAAATCTTTAATTTGAACAACCGTTTCATAAGAACCTCTATATCCTTTTGGATCGTTATATACTTCTATAAAACCATTTATCCAATCTATATTTCCTTCGGTAGAAGTTGCCCAAGCAACACAATACTGATCCCAAACATCTAAACTTCCTGTTTTGTAATATTCTATTAATAGCTCTAAAGTATGTGCTTGTTTATCGTTTTCTGCAACTCCTTTTGCTTTTTCTAACCAACCAATAACAGCATCTAATGCAGCACCATACATTCCGCCAGATTTCCAAGTTTTTTCTACCAATTTTCCATTTTCTCTTACTAATTTAGAGTTTAAACCAGCTTCAATTGGTTGCTCTTTAGAGCCTTTATAAGCTGTTTTGTAAAAATCAACAACATCTTTGTCTGTAATATCTGGTCCATAAAAATTAATTGCTGATGACAAAATATTGTCAACTCCAGATTTCTTATTTACTTTTTTATTATCAGCATCATTAAATAAAATTTCAATTATTTCTGATGACAATTCTATGTTTGAATTTTCTAATAAATCTTCTGTAAAATATTCTTTTGTAAAAGCTGGTTTTAATTTATCATTAGAATAATGATGATGAATACCGTTAGAAAACCAAACTCTTTTTAAAAAGGTTTTAAACAACTTAAAGTTTTCACTTTCCTTATCTCCTGTATAATTTTGGTTGATATTTTCTAAAGCTTTTCTAATACTTAAATTATAGCGATAGTTTTGATCCCACATAATATCTCTACCAGACAAACCTGCTTGTGTTAAGTAATAAACAAGTTCTTTTTCTTTTAAAGTAAGCTCTTCAAACCCTGGTATTTTATAACGCAATACTTTAATATCTGCAAATTGTTCTACAAAATGGTTAAATTCTACTGCTGTTTTTTCTGTTTCTTTTTTGGGTTCTGCAGTACAAGAAGCCAATAATACAGCAACTGAAAAACTAAAAATCGTCTGTTTTATATTCATTTTATTAAGTTTATTATTGATGTATAAAGGTACAAATTTTAAGTACTCTTTCTGCGGATACTTTTTAATCTAGACCATGCTATTTTGTGTCTTAAAGTATACAGATAAAAACATCCAATATCTAATAAAAAATAAAACAAACTAATACCACTTGGTGGATTATTACTTGGTAAAAATTCTATAAAACCAAAGGCTGTACTTGGCCACTTCCAACATTCAAATGCCGTACCTCCAATTTCTAGAATTGCTACTAAAATATACATTGCATAAAAAAATAATCTATCCTTAGGCCTTTTCCAAAGTAAAAGAAAAACACCTATTGTCATTACAAAACCAAAAACATCATTAAAAAATACTAAATAAATTGTAGACAGTAAAGCTATAAATACTGATAAGAATTGCTCTACAGCTTTATCATATTTTCTAACTATTGGCGCAGTGCTAAATTTAAAAACTCTACCGTATAAAGCTGCATGCCCTATTGGCACATATAAAGGCACGTTTTCTAATCTATAGGTATACATTTGTAATCCTCTAGAAAACAGGTATTCTCCACCAATTCCTAAAAACACAGCATACAGCATTAATTCTTTTACGCGTGGAGTAGATCTAAAGTACAGGGCAATAAAACCCGCAAACATTATTAAGTTAATTGTAATTTGAGAATTCGATACTTTTTCAGAAAAAAAGCTACTATCAAAAAATAAAACAAATACAAAAAAAATAAATAACCCTATTTTTCTATTAAAAACAGAAATTATTTTTTTTAGATCTTCTTTTGGAATCTCTAGTAACTTCATTTTAATGGACATTTAAAACAATCTGTGGTGTGGTCATTTACCAGACCAACAGCTTGCATGTACGCATATATTACAGTAGATCCTACAAATATAAAACCTCTCTTCTTTAAGTCTTTAGAAATTTTATCTGATAGCGCTGTTGTTGCCGGTACTTCTTCTCTATTATCGAACTTATTAATAATTGGTTTGTTATTAACGTAAGACCAAATAAATTTAGAAAAAGATCCAAACTCTTCTTGAATTTCTATAAATAATTGTGCATTTGTAATGGCACTTTTAATTTTAAGTTTATTTCTAATAATTCCAGAATCTAGTAGTAAAGATTCATATTTACTTTCGGAGTAAGTTGCAATTTTTTTATAATCGAATTGATCAAAAGCAACTCTAAAATTTTCTCTTTTATTCAAAATTGTAATCCAACTTAAACCCGCTTGAAAGGTTTCTAATATAAGAAACTCAAATAAAATATTATCATCATAAACGGGTACTCCCCACTCTTCATCATGATATTTTTTATATAAGTCACTGTCTGTTACCCAAAAGCATCTTTGTTTCATTTATTTTTTATTAAGGTTGAAAATTAATGTTAAATCAATTAAAAACCAACCTATTTTAGAATATTTTTCGCAACTTTACTCTAATTAAAATGATTGATTATGAAACTATTAAAACAACTTCTTATTCTTTTTTCTTTTGGATTGTTTCTTTATGCTTGTGGTTCATCACCCATAAAAAAGAATACAACTACAGAAGAAAAACCTGTTGTTATTGCAAATGATAGTTTAGAATACGAAGTAATTATTATAGACCCTGGTTTTAATGCCTTTTTAGCCTCCGTAGCGAAACCAGAAGGTTATTATTCTCAAAACTACCTAGAGGCTAGAAATAGAACTTGGATTTTAGAATGGAATAACAGAGCTAGAAATCCTATTCAGTTCAATGCTAATATCTATGAAAACATCGTTGACTACCAATCTACTATAGATTACGGTTACGAGGTAAACTACAAGTTATTTAATTACTTTTTATTTGCTCAGCAAAAGTATAAAATGAGTTTGGGTGGTGGATTTTCTAGTAGAATTAGATAGTTTTTTTCGTGTAACTTACAAAACTAAAATCAAATTTATTCTTTTCGTCTGCAATAAAATTTTCTATTGAAGCTTCTTCCCAAATGGTTAAATCTATTTCAGGAAAAAAAACATCTGCTTCAAATTCATGATGTACTAAAGTAATATCTAATCTATCTGCCAAGTTTTTCTCTATAGTTTCTTTATAAATTTGAGCACCACCAATTATAAAGATTTCATCTTTATTTTCTACCATCTCTATAGCTTCTTCTATACTATTTGCGATTAAACACCCATCTTTAAAATATTCTTTATTTCTGGTGATAATAATTGTAGTTCTGTTAGGTAAAGGTTTCCCTATAGATTCAAAAGTATTTCTACCCATTAAAATGTGATGTCCAGATGTAACCTTCTTAAACCTTTTTAAGTCTGCTGGTAAATGCCAAATTAAGTCATTATCCTTTCCTAAAGCATTATTTTTTGCAATTGCTGCTATAATTGTAATCATAGAATCCTAAAATTTTAACAAAATTAGAATATTTATACTAAGATTAGACGTTTTAAAGGCACTTTAAATCAACATATCATATTTACGAATACGTTTTCGAACAGAAAACACTGAAAATCAAGCAGAAAGAAATAAGTATTATTTTATATAAACAATAATTTAAATTCCCTTTCATTTTGAATTATCAATAATTTATATAACCATTTTACTAAACTGATAATTCTTTTATATTCTAACAAAATAATGATGTTTATAACCAAGTAGTTACATATTTTTACTTAAAATTTTTAATTATATAATTATGGCAATTAAAAAACAATTTTTGAAAAGCAAACCAGTTTGTAAAGTAACTTTTACGGTACCTGCTGAAGAAGCTAAAAAAGTAGTGGTAGTAGGATGCTTTAATGAGTGGAATGAAAAATCAGCTCCTTTAAAGAAATTGAAAAATGGGTCTTTTAAAGGTACAATAGATTTAGAATCTGGAAAATCTTACGAGTTTAAATACTTAATAGATGGTACTTATACAAACGAACAAGAAGCAGATGGGCTTGCTTGGAATGACTTTGCAGGAGCAGAAAACAGCGTGTTAAATTTATAATAACAGCGTTATTGATATAAAAAAAGAGCTTCCAATTATTATTGAAAGCTCTTTTTTGTTTTGTTATAATGTAAGTTTTATTTCTAAACGGCAACCTTTCCTTTAATATTAGGGTGAGGATTGTAGTCTATCAGCTCAAAATCTTCGAAAGTAAAATCTTCGATATTTTTTATTGCTGGGTTCATCTTCATTTTTGGTAAAGGCCTTATATCTCTAGCCAACTGAACTTTAAATTGTTCTTTATGGTTATTATAAATATGAGCATCTCCAAAAGTATGAATAAACTCTCCTGCTTCATAACCACAAACTTGCGCAATCATCATTGTAAACAATGCATAAGAAGCAATATTAAAAGGCACTCCTAAAAAGATATCTGCACTTCTTTGATATAGTTGACAAGATAACTTACCATCTGCTACATAGAACTGAAAAAAAGCATGACAAGGCGGTAAAGCTGCTTTTCCATTGGCTACATTTTCTGAAAAAGACACAGAAGTATCTGGTAAAACAGAAGGGTTCCAAGCAGAAACCAACATTCTTCTTGAGTTTGGATCGGTCTTTAAAGTAGTTATTACATCTTTTAATTGATCTACCTCATCACTATTCCAATTACGCCATTGGTGCCCGTAAACCGGACCTAAATCTCCATTTTCATCAGCCCAAGAATCCCAGATTTTAACACCGTTTTCTTGTAAATATTTAATATTTGTATCTCCTTTTATAAACCAAAGTAATTCGTAAATAATAGATTTTAAATGTAGCTTCTTAGTCGTAACCATAGGGAAACCTTCACTTAAATCGAAACGCATCTGATACCCAAAAACACTTTTTGTTCCCGTGCCTGTTCTATCTCCTTTTTCGTTTCCGTTTTCTAAAACGT
This sequence comes from Polaribacter sp. NJDZ03, assembly GCF_019263805.1. Taxonomy (NCBI): domain Bacteria; kingdom Pseudomonadati; phylum Bacteroidota; class Flavobacteriia; order Flavobacteriales; family Flavobacteriaceae; genus Polaribacter; species Polaribacter sp. NJDZ03. The sequence goes on along the minus strand of NZ_CP079195.1, from coordinate 3,311,292 downwards.
GCTTTACTAAATCGTGATATTGCTGCATTATTTATTCCTTTATTTGTTTATTCATGTAAACGTTTAAAAAAATAAACAATTACACGATTACACTTTTTAACCTATAATCATACCTGCAATAGTTGCAGACATTAAAGAAGCAATGGTACCTCCAATTAAAGCTTTAATTCCAAATTCTGACAAAACTTTACGTTGTCCTGGTGCTAAAGATCCAATACCTCCTATCTGAATACCAATAGACGCAAAATTTGCAAACCCACACAACATGTAAGTTGCCATAATTATAGATTTGTTATATGTTAAATGCGTTGCACTTGCAACATTTTTTAATTCTGCTAACTGAATATAACCTACAAATTCACTTGCAGCCAATTTTATACCCAACAACTGCCCCATTAAAGCCATATCTTCTTTAGCCACACCAATAAGCCACATTAAAGGAGCAAATATATATCCTAAAATAAACTCTAAAGAAAGACCGTCATAAAGCGTGTTATTTGCGATAAGTTCGTTTACAGAAACAAAATGCCATTCTAAGTTTAAAAATTCTATTGTAAAACCATCAAAAGATGCAACGGCTCCTAAAATACCATTTAACATTGCAATTATAGCTACAAAAACTAAAAGCATTGCTCCTACATTTACAGCTAAACGTAAACCTTCTGTGGTTCCATTTGCAATGGCGTCTAATATATTTGCACCTATTTTTTCTTGAGAAACAGTAACATCAGAATTTACTTCTTCCGTTTGTGGATATAATATTTTAGAAATTACAATAGCTCCTGGTGCCGCCATTACAGAGGCTGCTAATAAATGTTTTGCAAAAACCAATTCTAATTCTTTATCTCCACCACCTAAAAAGCCAATGTAAGCTGCCAATACTGCACCTGCAACAGTTGCCATACCACCAATCATTACCAATAGCATTTCCGACTTATTCATTTTTTCTAAATAAGCTTTAATTAGAAGTGGCGCTTCGGTTTGTCCTAAAAAAATATTACCAGCTACAGAAAGACTTTCCATACCTGATATCCCTAAAAATTTAGACAATACAATTGCTAAAACTTTTACTACTTTTTGAATAATTCCTAAATAAAATAATAATGATGTTAAAGCAGAAAAGAAAATAATGGTTGGCAATACTTGGAAAGCGAATATGTATCCAAATTTATTCATATCTCCAACAATACCTGCAAATAAGAATTCACTACCTGCTTTTGTATAAGCTAATATTTCAATAAAGATACCTCCTACAAATTCAAATATAGACTGTATAAATTCAACTTTTAAAACTCCAATTGCTATTATTAATTGTAAAAACAAACCAATGGCTACCTTTTTCCAATCGATGGCTTTTTTGTTGGCACTAAATAAGAAAGCGATCAATATTAATGAAAACATTCCTAAAACTCCTCTCCATAAACTGCTAAAAGAAAAACCTTGACTAGGTATAATTTCATTTATAGCTGAAACTGTTTCTGTATTCTGAGAAAAAACGGAAATTGATAACAGACAAAAAACAACAATAAATATTTTTTTCATAATGTAGATGTATACTATTAAGAGCGTTTACTTATTTCGTCTCTAATTTTTGCAGCTAATTCGTAGTTTTCATCAGAAACTGCATTGTCTAATTGGTCATGAAGCGCTTCTAAACTAACGTCAGAAAAAGAAGATTCTTTTTTAATTATTAACGCATCTATGTCTAAAGCGTCTTCTTCAGATTCTTCTGTATCTTCAATACCAAATTCTTCTTCTATCTTTAGAAAAATACCTGCTTTTTCTAAAATATTTTCATAAGTATAAATTGGTGCTTGAAAACGAACTGCTATTGCAATTGCATCTGAAGTTCTAGCATCTAAGATTTCTTCTACACCGTCTTTTTCGCAAACTAGGCTAGAAAAAAATACACCATCTACTAATTTATGGATAATTACCTCTTTTACTGTGACAGAAAAGCGGTCTGAAAATGTTTTAAAGAGATCGTGTGTAAGTGGTCTTGGAGGTTTAATTTCTGTTTCTAAAGCAATTGCAATAGATTGTGCTTCGAAGGCTCCAATAATAATAGGTAAAGTTCTTGTACCTTTCATCTCACTCAAAACCAGCGCATAAGCACCACTCTGAGTTTGACTGTAAGAAATACCCTTTATAGTTAATTGTATTAAACTCATAAATTTATTTACGTAAAACTAAAATATATTTGCAAAACTTTTTGAAGTCATTTTTACAAACTTTTAGAGGGGCACAATTTAATAAAAATAATAGGTTAATGCTGATATTTCTCAAAAAAGTGAGTTTTACTCTTGCGTGAAGGATTGAAGCACCTGTTTGAGCTCTTTTTATTTTTCTTTTAAAATAAAAAAGCGAGTGCGGAAAGCCTGACGAAATTATTTTGACTTTGATAAAAGTTGATAAAAAAACTTATCAAAATTTTATTTCTGATAAGTTTCTAATATTTCACTTTAAATAATTTGGGCACGCCCAAAAAAGTAATTATTTATAATTAAGATGCTTTAAAAGCTTTTAATTTTTCGATTAATTTTGGTACTACTTCAAAAGCGTCACCAACAATACCATAATCTGCTGCTTTAAAAAACGGCGCTTCTGGATCTGTGTTTATAACTACTTTTACTTTTGATGCATTGATACCTGCTAAATGTTGTATTGCTCCAGAAATACCAATGGCAATATATAAATTAGCTGCAACTGGTTTACCTGTTTGCCCAACGTGTTCTGAGTGTGGACGCCATCCTAAATCTGAAACTGGTTTAGAACATGCTGTTGCAGCGCCTAAAACCTCAGATAATTCTTCTATCATCCCCCAGTTTTCTGGTCCTTTTAAACCTCTACCTGCAGAAACTACAATATCTGCATCTGCAATAGTTACTTTACCAGTAACTCTTTCTATTTTTTCTGATTTTACTCCTGGTGCTACAATTGTAGTTTCAAAAGTTTCTGTGTTTCCTGCCACTACATTTTCATGAACACCATAAGAATTTTTAGCAACTCCAATAACTTTATGTTCTGTAGAAATTACAGTATTTGAAAACGCTTTATTAGAAAATGTTTTTCTTTTTAATGTAAACGGACTTGTACTTGACGGTACATCTACTACGTTAGAAACACAACCGGCTTCTAAATTTACTGCAATTATTGGCGCTACATACAAACCATCTATACTAGAATCTACAACTACAACAGTTGCTTTTTCTGCTTTGGCTACTTCTGTAATTACAGCCGCATATTGTTTTGCGTTAAATGTATTAAAAGCATCGTTAGTTACGGAAACTACTTTTTCTGCTCCGTAGGTATATAATTCTGATGAATCGCTTGCATTTATTGTAAGTGCAACAACATTAGTACCTAATTGTTCTGCAACTTTTTTTCCATATGAAACTACTTCTAAAGCAGTTTTCTTAAATTTTCCTTCCGATGAATCGGCAAAAACTAAAACAGACATATATTTTTATTTTGTTTAATTGTATAATTTATTATTCGTTTAATTGTGTAATTTTTGAGTAATCTTTTTTACAGTTACACAATTTAACACTTAAACTGTTACACATTATATTTATATTACTTTTGCTTCGTTATGTAACAAGCTAATTAACTCATCTACATTATCTGCATCTACTAATTTTACTGCTCCTTTTGCTGGTAGTTTTTCAAAAGATTTAATACTTGTTGACGCTTCATTACTAACGGGCTCTACCACTTCTAATGGTTTTTTACGTGCCATCATAATTCCACGCATATTTGGTATGCGTAAATCTTTTTCTTCTACCACTCCTTTTTGTCCACCAATTACTAAAGGCAAACTTGTTGATAAAGTTTCATTTCCTCCATCTATTTCTCTAGTTGCAGTAACAGTTGTTCCGTCTACCTCTATACCAACACAACCATTTATAAAATTAAAATCTGTTAACGTCGCTAACATTCCGGGAACCATTTGACCGTTATAATCTGCAGATTCTTTTCCTGCCAATACTAAATCATATTCGCCATTTTTTACAACTGCTGCTAATTCTTTTGCTACTTGAAATCCGTCTGTTGGGTTTACATTTACACGTATTGCATTATCGGCTCCTATTGCTAAAGCTTTACGCAATGTAGGTTCTGTTTCTGGGCCACCAACATTTACAATTGTTACAGAAGCACCTTGTTTTTCTTTAAACCACATGGCTCTTGTTAAACAAAATTCATCGTAAGGATTAATAACAAACTGTACTCCATTTGTATCAAATTTCGTATCGTTTTCTGTAAAATTAATCTTAGATGTGGTATCTGGAACATGACTAATACAAACCAATATTTTCATAAAATTCTATTTTTATACTTTTTATCTGCAACGAAAATACGTAATTTTTTAAAAAAATACTATGCATGCATAGTATTTTTTTCAATTATTTAACTTTTTCACATTAAGAAGATACATTTATTTAATAAAATGTAAAAAAAGTATGTTCTTTACAGTTAAAATAAAATTAATAGTAAAATAAAATTTCAAAAAAATATCAGCGCTCTAGTTTCAAATCAAAAAAGAATAAATTAGATTGACCAAATTAAAGGTTTTGGTATCATTCTAGTTTTTTACGGAGATAGATTTCTTTAATTGAGAATTATATTTATAGTTTACTTTCGTTTTTTTATAATAGCAGGCATTTTTCATCAAGAAAACTCTAAAAAGCTTAGGATTCATTGAAAAAACACAAGAGTTATTTTAGTTGTAATTCAACCTTTATTAAAAGATCCCCTTTTATTATTAATCAATAAATATGTACCCTTTATAAATGGAAAAAATAAAAGTTTATAAAAAAGAAATTCAGTTTCATTTACTACTAAATATCTTTGTAGCTCTATTTATAACTATTGCCTGTTATGTTCATGTACCTTTTGGTACTGTAAAAGCATTTTTTATCTACGTAATACATTTTCTGTTACTTCAGTTTTCTGTATTTGGTTTTATATATATTTTAAGTTTATTTAAAAGAGTATTTATCCTACTTTTTCCTATTCTATTTTTAATATGTGCTTGTTTATCATTTTGGGTGTACACTCAAGATATTAGTATAGATTTTGGCATGATTCAAGCCATTTCTGAAACCAATTTAGATATTGCAGTAGATGTATTTAGTTGGCTATTTTTAATATATATACTGCTTGCTATGCTTGCTGTATTTATCATTTTAAAAACATATACAAAACTTAAAAAGAATACTATAAAATCGCCTTTATTTGTTTTATCGATACTTGGAATAATTACATTTTTTATGGTTGAAAATTATCGTTTTGGCGCTCTTAAACGAAGATTACCGTACTCTGCATTTTTTAGTGTGAAACAATATTTAGCAAAAGCAGATTTAATTTTAGAAGATGTAGATAAACATATTGTAAGTACACAAGACGACTTACATATTGTTTTTGTTCTTGGAGAATCGGTAAGAGCAGATCATCTTTCTTTAAATGGATATCACCGGAAAACAACTCCTTTATTAGAGCATCAGAAAAATATAATTAGTTACAAAAATATCTATACTCCATTAACGTACACCGCTATTAGCGTACCACAAATTCTAACAGATAAGTCTATTATAGACACTTTAAACACCGCAACTAGTTTGTATAATGTACTTAACAAAGCAGCTTTTAAAACAACATGGATTGGAAATCAATCATTAGAAAAAAGCTACAAAGACATTGTGAACACCAATGATAAAATACAAATTATAGATAAATTCCATTCCGTTTTAAGCTTTAAAAAAGAAAAAGATTTAGAAATATTAAATAACATAGATCTTACTAAAAATTTTAAAGGAAATAAAATAACAACCCTTCATATGATAGGGAGTCATTGGTACTACAATAGTAGATTCGATGAAAATTCTACCGTATACAAACCAATAGTAACCAGTAAATATGTAGGATCTTCCTCTAAAACAGCACTTATAAATTCTTACGATAATACCATTTTGTATTTAGATTCTTTTTTAAATAAAATTATAGAAGATTTAAAAAAATCTTCTAAGAATACCATATTAATATACCTTTCAGACCATGGAGAAATTTTAGGTGAAGACGGTAAATGGTTTCATCCTCAAAAACATAAAGCCTCAGAAAATCCTGCAATGTTGGTTTGGTATTCTGAAAATTTTAAACAAAAAAATCCTAAAAAAGTAGAAAATCTTAATTTGAACAAAAACAATTCAATCTCCACAGATTTCCTCTTCTACAGCATCCTAGATTTGTCTGAAATAAAAGGATTTGAATACCCTAAAGAATCCAGTATATTTCATTTTCAATAGAAACCGATAAAAACATAATATTGATATTATTATTTTCTTTTTTTGACTATTTTTTTTATATATAATTCCTTACTTTTGCAATTGAAATTACTAATTACAATAATACTAGATGAAAACAGTTCAATTCAGAGAGGCAATTTGTGAAGCCATGAGTGAAGAAATGCGCAGAGATGAAAGCATTTATTTAATGGGTGAAGAAGTTGCAGAATATAATGGTGCCTACAAGGCATCTAAAGGTATGTTAGATGAGTTTGGTGCTAAACGTGTTATAGACACACCTATAGCTGAGCTTGGTTTTGCTGGGGTTGCAGTTGGTTCTGCAATGAATGGTCTTAGACCAATTGTAGAGTATATGACTTTTAACTTCTCTTTGGTTGGTATTGATCAAATTATAAATAATGCTGCAAAAATTAGACAAATGTCTGGTGGACAGTTTAATTGCCCAATTGTTTTTAGAGGACCTACAGGTTCTGCTGGTCAATTAGGTGCAACTCACTCACAAGCATTTGAAAACTGGTTTGCAAACACACCAGGTTTAAAGGTTATTGTACCTTCTAATCCTTATGATGCAAAAGGTTTATTAAAAGCAGCTATTAGAGATGACGATCCGGTTATTTTTATGGAGTCTGAACAAATGTATGGTGATAAAATGGAAATCCCAGAAGGAGAATACATTATCCCTATTGGAGTTGCAGACATTAAAAGAGCAGGAACAGATGTAACTATCGTTTCTTTTGGTAAAATTATTAAAGAAGCTTATAAAGCTGCTGATGAATTAGCTAAAGAAAATATTTCTTGTGAAATTATTGATTTAAGAACAGTACGCCCAATGGATCATGCTGCTATTTTAACTTCAGTAAAAAAGACAAACAGATTAGTTATTTTAGAAGAATCTTGGCCATTTGCTAGTATTTCTACAGAAATAACTTACAGAGTACAAGAAGAAGCATTTGATTATTTAGATGCTCCTATTAAAAGAATTACTACTGCAGATACTCCTGCTCCTTATTCTCCTGTATTATTTGAGAAATGGATACCAAATTATAAAGACGTTATAAAAGCGGTAAAAGAAGTAATGTATAAAAAATAAGACAACTTCAATAAATTGATAAAAAAGGCTAATAAATATATTTTATTAGTCTTTTTTTTATTTGGCAATTTTACACAGTCAGTACTTCTACAGTATCTAAATCTCACGTATTTTCTACTTCTAAATACTACACAACAAACATTATACCTTTTTTTTAGTAAGGGCGTAAATAATACACCGACTAGGAAATAATTAATGAACGATTACGTTATTTATTCACAAAAAAACATCAAGAATTATTCTTACTAATGAAAATAAAATTCGCTTTAATTTATACTCTATTATTTTCTATCTCTTTATTAGCACAAACAAAGGTAAAGGGAATTATAACAGATGCAGACAACACACCTCTTCCCTATTGCAGTATACAATTTAAGGGCTCCATAGAAGGAACCACGAGTGATGAAAATGGTGGTTTTTATTTTGAATCTAAAGAAACCTGGAAAGAAATAGAAGTTTCTTTTATTGGTTATAAAACACAAATAGTACCTTTAGAACACAGAATTAGCTACAACTTAAAAATTATACTTGAAGAAGAAACAGATGCTTTAGATGAAATTATAATAGCAACAGGCAAACAACCCAAAAAAAACAATCCTGCAATAGATATTCTTAGAAAAATTTGGGCTCAAAAACGTAAAAATGGTTTAAGTCATTTTAATCAATATAGTTATAAGAAATATCAAAAAGTAGAATTTGATTTAAATACTATTGATGAAAAATTAAAAGGAAAAAAAATATTTAAAGGATTAGAATTTGTTTTTAAAGATATAGATACCTCTAGCATAACTGGAAAAACTTTTTTACCTGTTTTTTTAAACGAAAATCTTACGCAAGTATATGGAGACAATACTGTAAATAAAGAAAAAGAAGTTTTAATTGCAAACCAAAACTCTGGTTTTAGTAAAGACCAACAACTTATCGATTATGTAGATGATTTATATGCTGAATATGATATTTATGACAATTATTTAAAAATATTCGATAAAAGCTTTGTGAGCCCATTGTCTAAAACAGGAATCAATAATTATAATTATGTTTTGGCAGATAGCTCTTATATAGGTAAAAAATGGTGCTATAATATTATTTACTATCCTAGAAGACAAAATGAACTTACTTTTAAAGGTAATTTCTGGGTAAATGATTCCACATTTGCTGTAAAAGAAATTAATTTACAAGTCGTAAAAAATGCCAATATAAACTGGGTAAAAGATGTGTATATAGAACAAGAGTTTGAATTGTTAAACGATTCTATTTTTGTCTTAAAAAGAGACTATTTATTATCTGATTTTGCACTTAGTAAAAAAGATAAATCGAGAGGAGTTTATGGTAAAAAAACTACCATTTATAAAGATTATGTTTTCAATAAACCATTAAAAGATGAAAACTTTTATGATAAAAAAGTTTTTACCCCAAACAACGATTCCATATATAGTAAATCTAGAGAGTTTTGGGACAATAATAGATTAGAAGAACTCAATAAAAACGAAAAAGGAATCTATAAATTAATAGATACTTTAAAAACGGTTAAAAAATTTAAAAACATCAACAAAGCTGTTCAGACCATGTATTCTGGATATTTTGAAATAGAATCTTTAAACATAGATTATGGCCCTATTTTTTCTACTTTTGGTTATAATGACGTAGAAGGATTGCGTGTAAGGGTTGGTGCTAGAACTTATAAATCTTCAAATGATTTATTTAGACTAGAAGCCTATACTGCTTATGGTTTAAAAGATAAGAATTTAAAATATGGATTTCAAGCAAAATGGCTTGTAAATGAAAAAAATAGATTTGTAATTACAGGTGGTAAGAAAAATGATATTGAACAAATTGGAGCTACTTTAACCGCAAATACAGATGTTTTAGGCAGAAGTGACGGTTCTTCATCATTAATTAGCACTGGTACAAATGACAAACTAACAAATATTAATATTACTACACTTACAGGAGAAATAGAACCAACTCCAAATTTAATATTAAAGCTTTCTGCAAATTACAAAACACTAAATTCAGCTTCAGATAGTTTTAGTTTAGATTATAATGATGTTACCGCTCCATCTGGAATTTCATCTAACATAAGACAATTAGAAACTGTTTTTTCTTTGGGCTATTATCCTAAAAGAAAAATGTCTGGTTTTGGAGTACAGAGAGAAGCTGCAAACACTAATTACACACAATATTTCACCCAAATAACAAGAGGAACTAAAGATATTTTTGGTAGTGATTTTGATTATACTAAAGTGCAAGTTTCCTTATTTAAATTATGGAAAATTGGTGGCCTCGGAAGGTTAAAAACTTCTTTAGAAATGGGACAAACTTTTGGCGAAGTTCCTTTAGGCTTATTAAGTGTTGCTCCAGGAAATCAAACTTATTTTATGTTTAACAATACCTTTAACCTACTAAATTTCTACGAATTTGTAACAGATAGATATGCTTCCTTTCATTTAGAACATAATTTTAATGGTAGAATTTTTTCTAGAATTCCACTATTAAAAAAGACTAAGTTAAGAACAGTAATAGGTTTTAAAACATTTTTAGGAGATATCTCTGACAAAAACGTTGCATTAAACACAACTCCTAATAGTTTTCAGATACCCTTAACAGCTCCTTCTCAAGAACCTTATTATGAATACAGTGTTGGAGTTGCTAATATTTTTAAGGTATTACGAGTAGATTTTAACTTTAGAGGAAACTACTTTGATAATTCTGAAGCAAGAAAATTTGGAGTAACAGCAGGATTGCTATTTAATTTTTAAAATAAGATATTGATGTCTTTTAAGAACTCAATCGAAATCCTTTGCGTAAATTTACGCCCTAAAAACTGAAATAAAATTTAATTTATAACTATTTTTGTGTAAAACCAAAAAATGAAAGAACCTAAGACAATGAGTAAAGAACCAAAAAACCCAATAACTTTTGATGTACTTATAGAAATACCAAAAGGAAGTAGAAATAAATACGAATACGATTTTACATTACATAAAATTAGATTTGATAGAATGTTATTTTCTTCTATGATGTACCCAGGTGATTATGGATTTATTCCAGAAACTTTGGCTCTAGATTCAGATCCTCTAGACGTTTTAGTTTTAGGACATCAACCAACCTACCCAATGGTTGTTATGGAAGTTAGACCTATTGGAGTTTTTTATATGACGGATGAAAAAGGTCCTGATGAAAAAATAATTTGTGTACCTGTTTCTGATCCTATTTGGAGTAACAAAGAAGATATTGCAGATTTAAATCCTCACAGATTAAAAGAAATAGAGCATTTCTTTCAAGTTTATAAAGACTTAGAAAAGAAAAAAGTTGATACTGGTGGTTGGGGAGATGCTACTGCAGCAATTAAAATTTATGATGAATGTGTTAAACGTTATGATGATAGCGAACACAAGAAAAAAAGAACATTTACTATCTAAGTAAATTTCAATAAAAGTAAAAAGCACCTTAATTTTTTAAGGTGCTTTTTTTTGTTTAAAATTTAAAAAATCAAAACGGTTTATATTGATTATAGTTATTATAACAAGCAAAAGAATATCTAAATTTGATAGAATTTACTAAAAAAGCTGACATAAGTCATAGTATAGATAAAATAAACAACTTTTAAATACATTATCTTTAAATTATATAGTCTTTTTTTATTAAGTTGATTTTATTACTTTTACTTAATAATAATTTAATAAAAACAATTATATGGAATCAATGATGATTTATATGCCAATAGCAATGGCTATTATTGGATTAATCTACATGTGGATTAAACAAAACTGGGTAATGAAGCAAGATGCCGGAGATGGCAAAATGAAAGAAATATCCGATTACATCCATGAAGGAGCACTTGCTTTCTTAAATGCAGAATATAAGTTACTTGCTATTTTTGTAGTTATTGTAAGTATAGCCTTAACAGCAGTTTCGTTTATGGTGCCTACAACACATATTTTAATTGTTGTATCCTTTATTTTTGGAGCATTTTTTTCTGCTTTTGCAGGAAATATAGGAATGAGAATTGCCACCAAAACAAATGTAAGAACTACACAAGCGGCAAAAACTAGTTTGCCAAATGCTTTAAAAATATCTTTTGGAGGTGGTACCGTTATGGGGCTTGGTGTAGCCAGTTTAGCTGTATTAGGATTAACCGTTTTTTTTATCATTTTCTACAATTACTTTATGGGTGGCGCAGAAGAAACTTTTTCTGTAGATAAAATGACAATTGTTTTAGAAACATTAGCTGGTTTTTCATTGGGTGCAGAATCTATTGCCTTATTTGCAAGAGTTGGTGGTGGTATTTATACCAAAGCAGCAGATGTTGGTGCAGATTTAGTTGGTAAGGTAGAAGCTGGTATTCCAGAAGATGACCCGAGGAATCCTGCTACAATTGCAGATAATGTTGGTGATAATGTTGGTGATGTTGCTGGAATGGGTGCCGATTTATTTGGTTCATATGTAGCAACTGTTTTAGCTGCAATGGTTTTAGGAAACTATATTATTGAAGTAAACGACATTGCTATATTTAAGAATTTTGGTTCTATTGGTCCTATATTATTGCCTATGGCAATAGCTGGTGTTGGAATTATTATTTCTTTAATAGGCACCATGTTCGTTAGCATTAAAGATAATAACGCTAAAGAATCTCAAGTAATGGGAGCTTTAAATAAAGGAAATTGGTTTTCAATTGCCTTAGTTGCCATTTCTTGTTACGTTTTGGTAAACTATATGTTGCCAGAAACAATGAAAATGAATTTCTTTGAAACAGGAGGAAATGTATCTAAAAATATATCTTCAATGCGTGTTTTTTATGCAACTTTAGTCGGTTTATTTGTTGGAGGTATTATATCTGCAGTAACAGAATATTATACAGGTTTAGGTAAAAAACCAATTTTAAATATTGTTCAAAAATCTGCAACTGGAGCTGGTACAAATATTATTGCTGGTTTAGCAACAGGAATGATTTCTACTTTTCCTACAGTAATATTATTCGCAGCGGCAATTTGGTCTTCTTATGCATTAGCAGGGTTTTATGGTGTTGCAATGGCAGCATCTGCAATGATGGCAACTACAGCTATGCAATTAGCTATTGATGCTTTTGGACCAATAGCAGATAATGCTGGTGGTATTGCAGAAATGAGCGAACAAGACCCTATCGTAAGAGAACGTACAGATATATTAGATTCTGTAGGTAATACAACAGCAGCAACTGGTAAAGGCTTTGCTATAGCTTCTGCCGCATTAACGTCATTGGCTTTATTTGCTGCCTATGTAACTTTTACAGGAATAGACGGAATTAATATTTTTAAAGCACCCGTTTTAGCCATGTTGTTTATTGGTGGAATGGTACCTGTAGTATTCTCTGCTTTAGCAATGAATGCTGTAGGTAAAGCTGCAATGGAAATGGTTTATGAAGTAAGAAGACAATTTATTGAAATTCCAGGAATTATGGAGGGTACAGGAAAGCCAGAATATGATAAATGTGTTGCTATTTCTACAAAAGCTTCTCTAAGAGAAATGATGTTGCCAGGTTTATTAACAATTGGTTTTCCTTTAGTTATTGCATTTCTACCTATGCTATTTGGCATGGATAATTTAATGATAGCAGAGATGTTAGGTGGTTATATGGCTGGTGTAACAGTAAGTGGTGTTTTATGGGCCATATTTCAGAATAATGCTGGTGGAGCTTGGGACAATGCTAAAAAGTCTTTTGAAGCTGGAGTGATGATTAATGGAGAGATGACTCATAAAGGTTCTGCTGCTCATGAGGCTGCAATTACCGGCGATACAGTTGGTGATCCCTTTAAAGATACTTCTGGGCCATCTATGAATATATTAATTAAACTTACTTGCTTAATTGGTTTAGTAATTGCCCCTATTTTAGGAGGACATTCTGATGCAAAAGCTCATAGTGAAGAAATTAAAAAAGAAGTTAAGCTTGATATTAAAAAAACTACTGGAGAATTGTCAATGACTACAAGTAAAACGGCTAAAATTGTTACTACTAAAGGCATTCAAAAAACAGAAATAACTGTTCCTGAAATTGTAAAGAAATCAGAAGAAGCAGGAAAAGTAACATCTGTAAATATCATAAAAAAAGAAAAAGAGGTTACTCTTAAATAATAATTAAAAATTCTCACATCATTTCATAAAAAAAAGCATCCATTCGAAACCTTCGAAATGGATGCTTTCTACTTTTAACAAGTATTATATGCCAATATCTAATTGGAATTAAAATAAGAATTATACTTTTTTTCTTCCTGTAATTAAAGATATTAAGAAAAGAATAATGAAGATTACAAAAATAATTTTAGCTATTCCTGCTGCAGCTCCTGCAATTCCTCCAAATCCTAAAACACCTGCTATTAATGCGATTATTATAAAAGTGACTGTCCAACGTAACATAATTTTAATATTTTAAATGAACGCTTGCTTACTTTAATGATGCCAAACGATGTACATCTATCTAATTTTTTTTCAACTAACTAACTAACTAACTAACTGTTATACAAATATATTCCAATTAAGCTTTAGTTGTGATTGCATATAATCTAAATTTTAACTCATTTAAGTTTTTCTCTAATACTTAATAACTACCATTACAATTTTTATAAGAATAGAGAAAAATATAAATATTGATAAAAAAGTCAACTTTGTTATTAAAATTTAAACTATTTTTATTCTTTGAACTGAACATTAAATAATTGTTCCTTTAAAATACTTTGCTACAATGATTGAGATTGAAATAATTGCTGATAGTGACAAAGATTTACTTGAGCAAATTGCTATAAAAATAGGAGGTTCTGTTAATAGTAATTGGAGTGAAAATGTACTTACAATTAATAATGAAAACGCTATTGGAACTATTCGTTTTATACCTTTCGATTGGGGTGTAAACTTGTTAGATTTTGATCTAAAACTACACAAAGAATTTATTTTTAAAATTCAAGCAGTTCCAGAATTTAATCCTCTTCGATTTATGTACCCTTCATTTGGTTCTTTTAAACACCGATTTGGCATTGATAATAAGGAAAGTAAAATAGACCAATTTCAATCCTTAATTTTCACCAATAAAACAGATGGTTATAATTATATCCATTTACCTAAGAATGAAAAAGTAGAAATTAATCTTATAGAGATTGTTAGAAAGAAATTTTTAAAAAAAAGAACTACAAACGTTTCTACATTAAATGAAAAATTATACGAAGTTTTTGTAGATACCGATCATGATCATAGATTTATAAATTACGGTACTCTTAATTTAAAAATGGCTGACATTATTACGCAAATAAAAAATGTAAAGGGAAAAGGAATGCTGCGTATTCTAAAAATTGAAGCGAGAGTTTATGAAGTATTATCTTTACATATTCAACAACACAATAGACTTCTAGAAGGTGTTACTTTACCTAAGTCTCTTGCCAAGGATGAGTTAAAAATTGTGCGTAAACTAGGTAAAACAATTGTAAAAAATCCTGCTAAAAATTACACTCTAGAAGATCTTTCATTAGATTCTGGATTAACACAAGCCAAACTACAAGATGGTTTTAAGTTTTTATACAATAGAACTGTTACAGAATATATAAGACATATTCGCTTAGAGTCTTCAAGAGATCTTTTAAAAAACACAGATTTAAATATATCTCAAATTGTTTACAGTATTGGTTTTAGTAGTAGGAGTTACTTTTCTAAAATTTTTAGAGAAAAGTATGGTATTACCCCAAACAGTTTTAAGAAAAAACTGTTAACAGTGGTTTAGTTCCCTTATAAAAGGGTGCTATTTAAAAATTTTCTTTATAAACATTAAAGTACCAAACTTACCAAAAAAGCTAAGTCCGTTACTTATTATGTTCATCGGTTTTAAACTTTCTTCAAAATCACTTTTCACTATTTTAAGTTGTTCTAAAGCTATTTGTTTTTCTAGAGACAACTGCTTTAAATCTATTTCTATTTCTTCAAAACTTCTATATGTTTTCATTGCGTGTTGTTTAGGTGCTATTAATTAATCAAAAAATATCTTAGATACTATGGTGATTACTTTTTTATCAAAAGATTTTCTAAGAAAATAAGATAATAAAGAAATAACTAAGAAGAATGATCCAACAATCAAATACCCAAAAGCAACATTGCCAAGGTATTGTCCCAATCCTACTGATGCAGAAATTGCTAAAAATAAAAACCCTAAAACTATCAAACTTCCAATAATAAAAAGTTTGATAATCATACTAAGGGTTAAAGCAGTTACTTGAAAAGCTTTTAACTTTGTATGTTCAAAAGTTTTAGAAATAAACTGCTTGCTTGCATCTGTTCCTGTATCTGCAGAACTTTTTAAATTATCTAATATGCTCATATTAGGCAGATTTTTGTAATTTTTTATTTTGTTCTTTCAGTTCTTTCAATTTTTTCTCTAAGGTAGAAATTACATCTTCTGCTTTATGACTAACATTAGATACTACATTTTCTAATTGCGTGTCTAAACTTTCTTTCTGACCTACTACTGAAGAGGAAACTCTGTCTGTTAAATCACTTGCTGTTTCTACAATTTTATCTTTAGCATGTAAAGCCTCGTCAGAAATTCTTTTTCTTGTTTTTACTCCTTTATCTGGTGCAAACAAAATACCTAAAGTTGCTCCTATTACTGTTCCTGCTAATAATCCTACTACTGTGTTGCTACTATTGCTCATGTCTTTATTTTTTTTAATGTTAAACTAATATGTGTGTTTCACTTGTACAAAGTTACAGTATTAATACCTTTAAGCTTAACTCAAAAAAATCTAATATTAACGCAAACAAAAAAAGCACCTCAAATTGAGGTGCTTTCCTAAAAAACAAAAACTACTAAAATGCGTATCGTTGAGGTCCTCCCCTACGTATGTCTTCACTTGCAGCTTCTTCAAACTGTGTAAAATTATTTCTAAATGCGTTAGACAGTTTAAAGGCTGTCTTATAATAAGCTTCATCATTATTCCATGTAGACCTTGGACTTAACAGTTCTGTTGGCACTCCAGGACAAGATCTTGGTTGTGCAACTCCAAAAACAGAATGTATATGATAATCTTCATATTTATAGCTTCCTAAATCGCCATTTAAAACAGCCGTAATCATTGCCCTTGTATATTTTAAAGGCATTCTTCTACCTACTCCGTATTGGCCTCCAGACCAACCTGTATTTATCAACCAAACATTTACACCAGCATCTTTCATTTTCTTACTTAGCATTTCTGCATATCTTGTTGGATGTAATGGCATAAAAGGAGCACCAAAACAAGCAGAAAAACTTGGTGTTGGTTCCGTAACTCCCGCTTCTGTACCTGCTACTTTTGCGGTATAACCAGAAATAAAATGGTAAGCTGCCTGATTGGGTGTTAATTTAGAAATTGGAGGCAAAACACCGAAAGCATCCGCAGTTAGAAAGAAAATATTCTTTGGATTTTTTCCTATGGATGGTATTTGTATATTCTCTATATGATGAATTGGGTAACTAACTCTGGTATTTTGAGTAATAGAAGTATCTGCAAAATTGATAACTCCTTTATCATCCATAACCACATTTTCTAGAATTGCACCTTTTTTAATAGCTGCAAAAATTTCTGGTTCTTGTTCTGCTGATAAATTAATCACTTTTGCATAACAACCACCTTCAAAATTAAAGACCGTGTTTTCTGCAGTCCAACCATGTTCATCATCACCAATTAAACTTCTTTCTGGATCTGTAGATAACGTTGTTTTTCCGGTACCCGATAATCCGAAGAAAATAGCAGTATCACCCTCTTTACCAACATTTGCAGAGCAATGCATTGGTAATGTATTTTTATAAACAGGTAGAATAAAATTTAAAGCAGAAAAGATTCCTTTTTTAATTTCACCAGTATATCCCGTTCCTCCTATTAAAGCAATTTTTTTACTAAAATTTAAAATTGCAAAATTGTGTTGGCGTGTTCCATCTACTTCTGGATCTGCCATAAAACCAGGAGCATTAATTACAGTCCATTCTGGAGAAAAAGTTTCTAATTCCTTTTCTGTAGGACGTAAAAACATATTATAAGCAAACATATTGCTCCAAGGAAACTCGTTTACAACTCTAATATTTAATTTATAATCTTCATCTGCACAAGCATAACTATCTCTTACAAAAATTTCTTTTTCAGACAAATAATCAACAACTTTTGTATATAAAGCATCAAACTTTTTAGAATCAAAAGGAATGTTAATATCACTCCACCAAACCTCATCTTTGGTTACTTCGTCTTTTACTATAAAACGATCTTTTGGGGAACGCCCAGTAAATTCACCGGTATTTACAGCAATTGCTCCTAAAGAAGACACAACTCCTTGCCCTTTTTTAACAGTTTCATTATGTAACTCATCTGAAGTTAACTGATAACGAACTGTTGCATTCTTGATTCCTAGACTATTTAACGAAATCGATTTCGTACTTGTATCTACCATATCAATGTTTTTAATTTTTATAGATTAATTGCTTACAAAATTACACTTTAATTCTAAACGGCAGTCTATTTGATGTAAAAAATATGAAATCACATATTTTTCCTTAATTTCTTAAAGAATACCATAATCATTAAAAACCAACCAATTATTAATGTTAATCCTCCTAATGGCGTAACAAACCAAATAGATTTTGCTGTGATTGCTGTTAAATGAATCGCATAAATAGAACCTGAAAATAATAGAATTCCTAAAAAGAAAATATAACTAATCTTATTTTTTTGTGAAGTAGTAAATCCATCGTACGTATTAACAAATAACAATACAATTACATGATACATTTGATAACGAACAGCGGTTTCAAAGCTCAATAATTCTGTAGCAGATAAAATTTCTTTTAAAGCATGTGCTCCAAAAGCACCTAAAACAATAGCAAACATTCCTAAAAAAGAAGTAATAATTAAATTTTTAAACATTTTTAATGGTTTTTGTTAAATTTTAAACAATTAACGTATCTTCGTATGCTACACAAAAATACATCTTTTATCTTATGAAAAACATTCTAATTATTGGTGCAGGAAAATCGAGTTCTTTTCTAATAAAGTATTTATTAGAAAAATCTGATGAAGAAAAATTAAAGATAATTATTGGAGATATTTCTACAGTTAATGCAGATAAAATTATCAATAATCATAAAAATGCAAAGAGCATTATTCTAGATATTTTTAATAAAAAACAACGTCAAGAATTTATTGAAAAAACTGACATTGTAATTTCTATGCTACCCGCAAGACTTCATATTGAGGTAGCAAAAGATTGTATTCTTTTTAGTAAACACATGGTTACGGCTTCTTATGTTTCTGATGAAATGAAAGCTTTAGATAAAGCTGCAAAGGAAAAAGGATTGGTTCTTATGAATGAGATTGGCTTAGACCCAGGAATCGATCACATGAGTGCCATGCAAATACTCGATAAAATTAGAAACCAAGGTGCTAAAATGTTATTATTCGAATCTTTTTGTGGAGGATTAGTAGCCCCAGAAAGCGATAACAATTTATGGAATTATAAATTTACATGGAACCCAAGAAACGTGGTTTTAGCAGGACAAGGTGGTGCTGCAATGTTTATTCAAGAAAGTACTTATAAATACATTCCGTACCATAAATTATTTAGAAGAACTGAGTTTTTAAAAATTAATGATAGCAATTTTGAAGCTTACGGCAATAGAGATTCTCTAAAATACAGAAGTGTTTATGGCTTAGATAATATACCTACAATGTACAGAGGAACTATTAGAAAAGTGGGTTTCTCTAGGGCTTGGAACATTTTTGTACAATTAGGCATGACCGATGATTCTTATACTATTGAAGATTCTGAAAACATGAGTTATAGAGATTTTGTAAACTTATTTTTAGCCTATTCTCCTTCGGATTCTGTTGAGTTAAAATTACGTTCTTATTTAAAGATAGATCAAGATGATGTAATGTGGGAAAAATTAGTTGAGCTTGATCTTTTTAACCCGAAGAAACGAATTCTATTAAAAAATGCGACTCCTGCACAAATGCTACAAAAAATATTAGAAGATTCTTGGACTTTACAAGAAGATGATAAAGATATGATTGTAATGCAGCATCTTTTTGGTTATGAAATTGATGGTAAAAAGCATCAAATAGAAAGTAGTTTAGTGGTTATTGGAGAAAACCAAACATATACAGCCATGGCAAAAACAGTAGGCTTACCTGTTGCAATTGCTGCTTTAAAAATTTTAAAAGGAGAAATTAAAACCCCTGGTGTTCTACTACCTATAACAAAAGAAGTTTATGAACCTATTTTAAAGGAATTAGAAATTTACGGAATTAAATTTATAGAGAAAGAAGTTCCTTATTTGGGATATAACCCTAATTATGTGGTTGGATAAAGTTTGTTGTTACACAGAGTATTTTCGCAGAGATTCACGGAGTAAAAGTCATTTTCTTTGCGTCTTTTGCAAAACACTTTGCGCCCTTAGCGTTTAACTAAACTACATTTTCAAATAAAAATCCTTCGTTAAATTAATATAATACTCTGTATATTTATGACGTTCAATTTCTATAATTAAACTCTCTTCTTGTATTTCAGTTTCATCAAAAGAAAAGGCTAACAAGCATCTTTTTATTTCTGATGTTTTATTGCCTTGAACTCTACAAATTCGATTCAAGAACAAATTATTTTCTTTAGCTAGGTTGATAAAACTTTCTTCTTCTTTAAAAGGAATCACTACAGAAAAGTTACCGTTTTTAGATAATATTTTAGATACACCTACAATCAATTCATCAAAAGACAAAGAAGAAGTAAAACGCGCTTTATTTCTTGCAGTATCTTCAGTTTCAAAATCATCCGTGTAAAATGGCGGATTCGAAACTATTAAGTCATACGTTTCTTCCTCTTCTGCAATTTCTTCTGCAAATTCTGTAAAAGTGGCATTGTAGCAATACAAACGGTCTCCCCAATCAGATTCTTCAAAATTTGCAACGGTTTGTTCATAGGCATTTTCATCAACCTCAACAGCATCAATTGTCATAGCATCGCAGCGTTGTGCAATCATTAAAGCAATTACTCCTGTACCAGCACCAATATCTAGAATTGTATCCGGATAAGCATCCACAGAACACCATGCACCTAATAAAACTCCATCTGTACCAACTTTCATGGCCGTTTTATCTTGCTGAATTATAAATTCTTTAAATTTGAATGGTTTTGACATTATGAAATAATTTTAAATAAAAAATTCTGTGCAATTTAACACAGAATTTTTTAACCTATATACTTTTTTCTATAAATACTTTCTTGTAAAAAGTAAGGCATTAGAACCTTTTATATCTTAGAGATTACCACAAAAAAACTAGGTGATATCTTAATTTAAGTTTAAGTAGCCCTAAATAAACTATTTACTATTCATCTTTTGCATTCTTCCTAACACATCTAAACCTTGCTGGTATAAATAATACAAAACATCAATATATACCCAGTTTTCTGCTAGTTTATTCCCTTCTCTTCTATAGATATCTACGACTCTCATTTCTGCTTTAACATCACTCTTAGGAAGCCCTAAAAACCCGCCACTATTTTTATTAGACAAGTTTGGCCATCCAAAGAAACCACAATAATTGCCTTCTGCAAAACGTGCAATATGACCATAAAATACTTTCTCTGTTAAATTCTCTCTAAAAGGATATTGATGTTGCTTTTGATATCTCTTAATTGTATAAGAAGCGCCTATACCAGTAGGGCCGTACCAAATCATGTCTTCATTCCATGTTTTTGCTAATAATTCTGGAGGACAATTGTCATCACCAGATTTATTAATTTCATCTAAATCTGCAATCATTTGATTTAGAACACGCATCGTTTTTTCTGCTTCTTTAGGATCTTGCGCTTCAAAAAGGAGTCCATCATGAGTTCGAGGTCCAGGGTAAACAAAAGCAGATCCCGTCATAGGAGGCAATGGATAATGACCTGCATGATCCATAACACTTAATATATCACAAAATAATGCTGTTTCTGCAATTTTATCACCTTCTACTCTATGAAACTCAGCATATCGTAAGAAAATCATTTTACCCGTGTGCGGAATACCTAACCAATCGGCATCAAACAAACCTACTAAATGTCCTACACTAACTACCCACTGGGTTTTTCCTGAATCACAATCGTTATCTCCAGCAAAAAACATATCTTCTCTTCTTTGTAAAGGAGCAAACGATTTTCTAAAGGGTTTCCAAAAACTAGATATTACATCTTTAGCACCATATTGTTCATAGAATGGATGCATTCCTCTCCAATGGTAATCATCAGTTGTGTGCTCTTTTAATACCTGTTCTAAATTGCTATCTGATGCATTATCAAAAGATTCATAATATGCACGAACTACGCTTTTTGCGTGTTGAAAATTATTTTTCATAAAAATTAAGTTAAAGGCCTTCCTCCATCTACTGGAAAAATACAGCCTGTAGAAAATGTAAATGATTCTGCAATCGCCACTAAAGCTTTTCCAATATCTTCAGCCTCTGCAATTCTGCCTAATGGGGTTTTGTCTTCTTGTTCTTTAATGTATTCTTTTGGTAAGTTTTTAGCGTAAGCACCATTTACCCAACCAGGAGACAAGGAAACTACTCTTATTTTTGGAGCTAATGCGCGCCCTAAACTCATAGTTAAAGAATCTACAGCGGCTTTTGAAGCACAATATGCAACATTGCTACCAACTGCCGTTTTTGCAGCAATAGAAGATATATTAATTGCAATGGGGTTTTTTCCTTTTTCTAAAAGACTTCTAAAAGCTCTTATGGTAGCAAAAGTTCCTCGAAAATTAACTTTCATAATTTGATCTATAAAATCATCCTCCAAGTCATCTAAATTTTCATGCGGTACTGCTTTAGTAACTCCTGAATTATTGACTAACACATCTAAAAAACCAAAAGTTGTTTTTACAAAATTAGCCATATCAGACAATTCGTTGCTATTTGTTATAGACGCTTTAAATATATGATGTTGCTCAGAATTTTTAAGGCTGTGCAATGTTTTTAAAGCATTTTCTTTGTTGCTGTTATAATTTACAATAACTACATAACCTGCCAATGCCAATTGTTTGCATATTTCTGAGCCAATGCCTCCACTTCCTCCTGTAACTAAAGCTGTTTTTATTGGTTTCATTTTAATTAATAAAGTTTTCAAATGATAATAAAAATATGATTGTTACTACAAAAAAGCCTAATAAATAATAACTTACTTTGTCTAACTTTCCAGGAACAACGTACCAACCATTTTCTTTTTCTGGTTTATTTTCTGATTTAAATTTTGCTTTCTGACCAGGAATTGAATACAGTGACCATTCTGTTTGTTTACCATCAATAATAAGACTTGCAATGATGGAAACAAAAATATTAACTACCCCACCAATAACGGCATACCAAGTCCAAGCAATATCTGTATATTCATGTACAAAATATAACACGATAAAACCAAAAGCGACTCCAACCAACAGTCCTTTTTCTGTTGTTTGTTTAGAATAAAAACCTAACATATACATACTTAGTTTTGCGCCTACAAAATAAGAACCTATTTTGGTAATCAGTTCTAATATAGAACCTGTAGTACTAGAAAAAGCAATAGCAGGTATAATTATTAAAATAGCCCAAAAAACAGTTGAAATTCTTGCAACCCTTAAATAGTGTTTTGATGATTCATTAGGTTTAAAATACTTTTGATAAAAACCACTTGTAGAAATTGTAGAAAGCGAGTTTAATGCTGATGATAAACTAGACATACTTGCAGATAATACTGCTGCGGCTATAATACCTATAAAACCAGGAAACCCTACTGTTTCTGCAAATTCTAACATAATTGTATTGTCATTATCAAACTCTCTACCTTGGTAATACTGGTAAAACAACACACCTATAAATATGAATAAAAAATAGATAAAAAATGCTGCAAACCCCATTAAAGCCAACGATTTTTTAGCATCGCCTATATTTTTAGCTCCCAATGTTCTTTGCATCATCATTTGGTTTGCTCCATAAATAGTTACGTGATACACAGTCATAGCAATAATACCTGCCCAAATAGTAGTATCTACAGTTGGGTCTGTACTTAAATTTATAGGATTAATCTTTCCTTTTGTTTTTAAGCTAGAAAGCGTATCTATTAAAGAGTCTGGTAATTGATTTATCAGCACAAAAAGGACGATAAAACCAGCTACCAAAAATATTCCTGACTGAAATACATCTGTCCAAATTACAGCCGTAATCCCTCCTAAAGAAGTGTAAACTAATGTAATAATTGATACTACAATTATACTAGTAACTACGTCTATCCCCGTTATATAACCAATAACTAGCGCAGACCCATATAATACAGCCGCAGAAGATAATAATTGAGTGACTAAAAATATCACAGAAATAACTGTTCTTGATGCTTTTCCGAAGCGTTTCTCTTGATATTCATAAATAGAAATAACACCTGTTTGCATAAAAAAGGGAACAAACAAAGACATTACAATTATAATAACTAATGGATAATTAAGATGAATTGCAATAACGGATAAACCAGCTTTATAAGACCAGGCAGGAGCGCCTAAAAAAGTCATAGCACTTACATAAGTTGCTAAAACAGAAATACCAATAGCCCACCAAGGTGTTGTTTTTCTACCAATATAAAAATCGTTAGCAGTATTCACTTTTTTTGATAAAATAAACCCCAATAATAAATTTGCAATTAAATAAACTATAATAATTGACCAATTAAGCACTCCAAACTTGTCCATAATATCCTTTTCTAATTAATAATGAAAATAACCTTTGTTTTCTAAAAAACTACTTAAGAACTAAGCTTATTTACTATATCTCTTAACACGGATATCAGCTTGTTTTTTATGTCCTTCAAAACCTTCTATTTCACATAAACGTGAACAGTAATTACCGACTAAAACACTCGCTTCATCTGTAATTATATTTTGATAAGAACATGTTTTAATAAATTTACCTACCCATAAGCCTCCTGTAAAACGAGCTGCTTTTTTTGTAGGCAAGGTATGATTGGTACCAATTGCTTTATCTCCATAAGCAACGTTTGTTCTATTTCCTAGAAACAAAGCACCATAATTGGTCATATTGTCTTTAAAATACTGAGGATCTTTAGTATTAACCTGAACATGTTCACTAGCAATATCATCTGCCACCGTTACCATTTCTTCATAACTGTCAACCAAAATAACTTCTCCATAATCGTCCCAAGACTTACTTGCCAAATCTGCCGTAGACAATACTTTTAATTGTTTTTTTACTTCATCTTCAATTTGTAACGCCAAAGTTTCACTATTTGTTAATAAAATAGCAGGAGAATTAGGGCCATGTTCTGCCTGACCTAAAAGGTCTGTAACCACCATTTCTGCATCTGTTGTATCATCTGCAATTACTAACGTTTCTGTTGGTCCTGCTAGTAAATCAATACCTACTCTTCCAAATAATTGTCTTTTTGCTTCTGCTACGTATTGGTTTCCTGGTCCAACAATCATATCTACTTGGTCCATACCTACGCAACCATAAGCCATTGCTGCCATTGCTTGGACTCCTCCTAGAATATAAATTTCATCTGCACCAGCCAAATACATTGCTGCCACTGTTTCTGCCGGTGGCACTCCTGTTTTTGGGTCTGGAGGCGTACAAGCGATCACTTTTTTTACACCAGCAACTTTAGCCGTTAGTACACTCATATGAGCAGACGCAACCATAGGATATCTACCACCTGGCACATAACAACCAACACTATTTACAGGTACGTTTTTATGACCTAAAATTACTCCCGGAATGGTTTCTATTTCTATATCTCTTAAAGCAGATTTTTGTATTTGAGCAAAACGACGCACCTGTGCTTGTGCCCATTTAATGTCTTCAATTGTTTTATCTGATACTTTAGAAATGATCTCTTGAATTTCATCTTTTGAAAGTCTAAAAGCTGCTGGACTCCATTTATCGAATTTAGCAGATAATTCCCTTACTGCTTCATCTCCTCTATTTTCTACATCAGAAAGAATACTTTCTACTATTTTTCTTGTTTTTAATTGATCTGCTGCAGATTCTTCTGCCGCCATTCCTTTTTTAATGTATCTAATTGCCATTTGTGTTGGTGTTTATTTATTGTTATTGAAAAATGCTAAATCTCTTTGTACTGCTGTACCTCTATTTTTATAATTTAAATACTATAATTAACTATTTACAAGAAACCGACGGTTTTACTGAGCTCTATATAAAATTATAGAACAAGTAAAAAATGAATGGTAACTGTATCCCGGTTTTCTACGAAATCAATTGTGGTGCTTTAGGATAATCTTCTCCTACTACCAAGTATGCGAATCCGTATGTTTTAGCGGTAATGTTTCTGACGGATCCTTTTGGAAAGGTAAAAATATCTCCATCGTTTAACGTTTCCGTAATTTCTTCTCCATTATGTGAACATAAAATCTCAAATTGACCACGATGTATAAATAAAACTTCTACCTCGTTACGTGTATATTTTCCTGTAGTTCCTGTAGCATCACTTTGTAAGCCAAATACATTAAAACCATCTCCGTTTGGGTCTCCTTGTTTTACTGCAAATTTGTGATCATTGCTATCTTTAGGCCCTAAAACATCAATCCATCTTAAAGTTTCTGGTGTTTGATTTGGAAAACCTTTAAAATTAGATGCTTTATACGTACCAACAAAACCTACATGCTGTTTCATTTCTTCTACAGTATATTGATCAAATTTCTTTAAATCACTTTCTGTTAAAGGAGCTATCGCTTTTGATCCTTCAGGAATTTTTTCTCCAATAGTAGTATCTACTAATTTTCCGTTTTCTAAAAGTATTAAACCATAATCTTTGGCTTCTTCTATAACACGTGGCAACCAAACTACACCTCCACCAGCATCATCATGTCCTAAAACAGAAAAGATCATTCCGTATTCATCACCTACATTTTCAAAACCTCTAAACATGTTGGTTGGTAATGATATAATGTCTCCCGGATGTAAGATAATTTCACTTTTTTCATCATTGTTCCAATAAAATCTCCAATGACTACTATACACAATAAAAACCTCTGCAGTAAAATGAGAATGTGGAGAATTTTTAACTCTAGGTGGTTGCCCTCCAGCACCAATGCAAAAACCATGTTTTTCAGAAAGATTTACCTTTTGATGTGTGCTCTCAGATACTCCACCACCAATAATGCTATAATTATCTTTTAAATGACTCCCTGGTGTTTTGGCATCTATAAATGCGGCTTTACAGGGCATTAAATCGCTATATCTTATTAATCTTTCTTTAAGCATACTGTATATTTTTAGTTCAGTTATTTTGTGAGTTTCCTCTAATTAATGCAATTACTTTAGACTTTAAAAAGATAATTATTAGTCCTTTTTAAGATTTTTAAGTTCTTTAAATACATCAATTCCCAATTGCTTTAATACATGAGGCATATCAATAAATACCCAATTTTCTTTTAAGTGATCGCCTTCACGCCTCCAGTAATCTACAACTCGTAAGGTTATTCTTTTTCCCGTTGCTTTTAACCCTAGCCAACCATCTCCAGTATGGGTACCATACATTGCAGGAAAACCAAAATCGCAAGAATAGTTACCTTCGCCAATTTGTGTAAAGTGATCCTCACCTTGTTTTTCTGTAATTCCTCGGTCTGGAAAAGCGGTTATAAAAGGTACTTGATGATTTTTTTGAAACCCTTTTAATCCCCTTGTAGTGCCAATGCCAGATGGACCGTACCACATCATATTTTTCTCATCCCAGAACCTTTCTTGGCCCATTGATTCTAAGCTCTTACCATCATAACTACACAACCCTTCTAGCATTGCGTTGGTAAGATCTAAGGTTTTTTTACTCTGATCAGGAAGTGTTTTATAGTCTACAATACCATCTCCTGTCATCGGTGCAGGAGGTATTATTTCAACTCCTTTATTAGGAAACAATGTAAACCCTGCTTGTCTTATAACAGAAAGCATGTCTATAAAAAACCATGCTTTTACAATCTTATTATCTTCAATAATAAAATGAGCTGCAAAACGAAGCCATATTGGTTGCTGATTTGCAGGAATACCTGCCCAGTCTTTTTTAAAAGTACCTATAAAATTACCGGTACAGCTAACATAGTTTCGTTCTTCGTACTCACCTCCTAAAAGTATATAAGGTTGGTATTCTATATCTGGAAATGCGTTTAATAATGGAGTCCAAAAACTGCTATTAAATGCATCTAATCCATTTAATTCTTCAAAAGGACTTGTTATACCTACACTACTATTTTTATCAAAATAGGTGTTTAAAACATTTTTAACATCCTCTTTTTTCGTAACATTCATTTCCTTAAAAAAGGAAGTAATTAACTTTTTATTACTAAAATGTGCATTCATAAAATATTAAATTTGAGTATTCGTTTGACTATAAATTTGACATAAAGCATCGAAACCGTCATAGACCATCCATTCATCGGTTATTTTTCCATTTTTAACTGTATAATGACTTAATACAGGTATAAAAATCTCATCAACAGAATGTTTTCCAAAAACACCTTCTTCGGTTGTTTTCCCTTTTAAATACCAACGTGCTGCTATATGTGTTAACCCCTCTTCTCTATTTGATGTAATACGTTCTATACCTATACTTAAATCTGAGAATGAAGCTAAAACAGTTTGTATATATTCTTTTATCTTTGTAATACCGCTAATTTCTTGGTTACCCACGGCATATAAAGTGCTATCTGCTGCTAGATATTCTGCTAAATCTTCAAAATTATTCTGCTTCCATACATTCGTTATTAAAGAATAGACCAAATTTTCTGGATATTCCAAATCTTGTTTTGCTATTTCTTGATTGCTGTTTATAGGAATTGCAATAGGAGTTTTTTTATAAGTAGCATCTTTCTTTGCCATTTCTACAGGATCAAAACCTAGCTGTAAAAGAATGCTAAGATTATCTCTTACAAGCCATTCCTTATAAATTTTATTGTTTGCTACTTTACAGTCTGCAATGGTTCTAAAGGTTATCTTTTTACCTGTAGCTTTCCCGTAGATTGTTTCTCCAAGATTGGTTGCTGTAGATATAATTCTATGAGAAGAATAAAAATCGCCCTTATTATCTGTTGACCAAATAACTGCTTCTCCGCCCATTTTTCTATCCGGAAAAGAGGCCAGCGTATCAATAGTACCTGTTATTACAGTTTCTACACCGTTAATTATTCTGGCACCTGTATGAATTAGGATGTCCTTTTCGTAGGTTTCATTAATTACATCTATTTCTTTTTTTTCCCAGATATCTTCTGTGATTTCTAATATATAATCAACAATGTTTATATATTTTTTACCAAACCCAGGAAGATCTTGCTTTAAACCATCTCTTTCTAGTTTTAGTGTTTCTATATGTGTTATTTTTTTCGACAAATCTTTGAGGTTTAGTTTTTTAAAATATTTTTTAAAGTGTTCGTTTGCTCCTTTGCATATTGGGTTAACATCATACTATCAGATTTAAGCGCAATAAACTTAAAGCCTTTATCAACCATTTTTTTAGCATCTTCTATTGTGGCACACCAAACACCAGCAAACAAATTATTTTGTTGGCATTCTTTTAAAATAGTATTTACTGCCTGATCAAAAAGTTCATCGACATTCTCTTTTTCAGTTGCTTTTATAGATAATTTTAAATCTCCAGAACCTATAAAAATTCCATCTAACCCTTTCGTTTCACAAATACCTTTTATATTTTCTACTGCTTTAACAGTTTCTACCATTGCTAATGTTAAAATTTCATCATTCGCATGTTCTGCATAATCTAGACCCCCATAAACTCTTGCTCTCGTTGGCCCAAAACTTCTATATCCTAAAGGAGGATATCTACATGCTCCTACAAATGATTCACACTCTTCTTTGGTATTAATCATTGGGCAAATAATACCATAAGCTCCACCGTCTAGTAATCTCATTATTTCTCCCGGTGTATTCCAATTTGATCTAGCAATAGGTACCGTTTCTGTGGTAGATATAGCTTGCATCATTTGTATTGCTGTTTCTATACTATGTAAACCATGTTGCATGTCTACAGTTACACCATCCCAACCAGCATTCGCCATTACTTCGGCGGTCCAAGTATTGGGTATGTGTAGCCATCCACACATTACTGTGTTGTTTGTTTTTAGTAGTTGTTTTAGTTTGTTTTTTCTCATTGTTTAGTTTTTATTCCACCAATTAAGAATAGTATTGCTAACTAATTTAGGCTGTTCTAACGTACTTAAATGTCCGCATTCTTCTATAATTTTTAAAACCGAATTAGGAATGGCTGCTGCCATTTCTTCATGAAGTTTTATTGGACAAATAACATCTTCTCTACCTGTAATTATTAAAGTAGGACATTTAATATTTTGTAAATCTTTAGTACTATCTGGTCTTCCTAATTGTGCTTTTACTTGATTAAAGAAACCAGCTACACCTATATTTAAAGCCATGTTTAAAACCACCTCTCTTAGTTCTTTATTTTTTGCATTTTTAGGATGTAACATTGCATCAATTAAAATAGTTGACGTAAATCCCTTAACTCCTTCTAAATATGCCATACCTACAAATCTTTGTTGACTTATTCTTGTTTGTTCTGAAGGTTCTTTATAATTTGTATTTAAAAGAATTAATCGTTTTATGCGATGAGGTGCTTGCCTTAGTAATTCAAAAGCAATAATTCCGCCGTACGATAACCCCATTATTGATAAATCTCCAGAATATTTATCTAGTATATTTTTTGCTACCTGTTGCAAACTCGCAGCACTAGTAGTACTTGCAATATGACAGTCGGCTATAATTGACAAATCTTTTTTTTGATGCTTAAAAAGTGTTTCATCACAAAGAGTTCCAGGTATCATTATTAATTTTTCAGTCACAAGAAGTTCTATTTAATTTGTTCCGTTTTTTTTAATATTTGAATGTGTTTTGTTAACCAAAAACAATTTTCATGCTTCTGGTTAACTGTAAAACACTCATCAACTCAAATAATATTTTTTTTATATGTTAATTCTGATACCAATGTTTAACCGTAATTATATCACCACCAATACTTGATGCTGCTGCTTGATAATTTGCAGAATTTACAGATTGCTCTATGGTTGGGTAGAAGACTCTTGTGGGTACTAAGCCACCTGTAATAGTTGTTGCTAAAGACCCTGGCACTAAATTTGGAAGTCCTACTCTTTTGTAATCTCCCCACATTTCTAATGTATTGTTAAAGAACATTGCAATCCATTTTTGATTTATTAATGTTTCTAAAGTTCCATCCCAAGCCACATCTGCTCTAGTAAGAAAACCTGATGGCATTGTTAAATTCCAATAATTTAAATTGGCAGTAATCCCTTTTTCGTAATACATTTGTGCTGTAGAAGTTGTGATATAGTTCTTTAACCTAGCTTCTGATAAAATAAACTGTACCTCTGCATAACTTATAAAAACAAAATCTAATAATCCTTTATTATCCTGAAACTTCGTGGTAAACTGAGAAGCAAACAACCCTGCATTTCCACCTGTACCTTGTGCTTCTTCTCTTGTAGTTCCACTTTTTACACCCACAAATGGACCTGCAGATACACTAGGGTCAACCGGTTTATCAGCAAAAAAAGCTAATCTAGGATCATCATCTGCATCATCATTTGCATCAACACCATCTAAAGCATCTACAAATCTAACTGACGGGCTTAATCCTCCTAAAGTTGTAAGTAAAGAAAAATCTGATGTATTTGGTGCAAGACCCGTAAAGTCATAAATAGCAGCTTCTTCATTACTTTCAATAATTGGATACGTAGAAGGATCTGAAACAATATCATTTATCTGAGCAGCAGCATTGATAGAACCTTTATTTGAAAGTCTTAATAAATAACGTAATCTTAAAGAATTTGCCATTTTTCTCCACTTCATTACATCTCCTTTAAAAAGGATATCTCCACCAAGAATAAATCCTTTAGTATCGGCTGACAAAGCTGTATTTGCTTCTTCTAAAAGCGTTAATACTTTAGGGTAAATATCTTCTTGCTTATCATAAATTGGTTGCGTGTTCTCTAAACCTTTATTTGCTTCTGTATATGGTACATCTATCCATAATTCTGTTAAAGCTGCTAAATAAAAAGCATTTATTGTTTTTCCTGCACCTATATAAGCATTCAGTTCATTTTCTTGAGCATAAGCAATAGACTCGTTACCATCGGTAATTGCTCTATATGCATCTCCCCAAAACTTACCAAAACGATTTGCTCCAGTTGCAAAATCATAAGCATCTAATTGGTTTAGATTTCTATATACTTTGTATTGCATTACCTGGTTAGTTAAATACAACTGAACATTTAAATGTGAGTTTGCTGCTCCAAAAATGGTGCTAGGCAAAAGTGTTCCTGAAGTTGCAATTGTTGGTGAATTTTCATCAACATTAATTTCTTCAAAATCACCAGTACATGCTGTAAATAAGATAATACTTACTATTATTATTTTGATTTTATATATATTTTTCATCATGACTTTTTTAATTTAAAATGATACATTAAGATTAAAACCGTAGGTTGCTGCTCCAGGAAGTTGACCAATTTCGAAACCAGGAAGAAAACCACTTCCGGTAAAGCTTAACACCTCTGGATCAAAATGTTTAAGAAAACTTTCTTTTGTCCACGTTCCTAAATTTCGTCCAAAAACAGAAAGGCTTATTTTTTCGAAAAATGAGTTTTCAAAATATGGCTTAAGATCTACTCCTAATGAAATTTCTCTTAATTTTAAAAAAGTAGCATCATAGGTATTTGCTTCAATATTATCACTTCTATAATATTCTCTATACCAATCGTACCCAGTAGTAGTTTGTGTGTTTTTAGTAAAACCTCCACTACCATTTGCTACCACACCGTCAGGCACAAAATCTTCTGTTCTAAACGGAAGCGTTTCTGTTATAGAACCAGATCTATATAACTGAGAACCAGTTAAGGTATAAAAATCACCACCGTTTCTATAATCTAAAAATATATTAAGGTTAAAGTTTTTATATTTAAAACTGTTGGTAAAACCTAAAGTCCAATCTGGGTTGTAGTTTCCTAATCGCTTTATATCATTGCTAATTTTAGGTCTCATTAGGCCTCCAATATTTTCTAAAACAATACTTCCTTCTGGATCTCTTTCAAAACCTCTTCCATAAATATCACCCATTCTACCTCCTGGTCTTGCTTCTATAGTTCCTCCGTTTGGTCCTTCTCCAATAATTAAGGTTTCAATACCGTCTGCAAGACTTACAACTTCCGATCTACTTGATGCGAAGTTAAAAGTAGAAGTCCATTTAAAATTTTCTAATGCTACTGGTTTTGCTGCTAAAATTACTTCAATACCTCTACTATTAATTTCCCCTGCATTAAACCTTCTAAAACTCACTCCTGAAGCTTGACTTATAGGAGCTGACACTATTTGATCTGTAGTAGAATAATCATATAAATCAATATCAAAATTTAATCTTCTATCTAATAACCTTAAATCTATACCAAATTCAAAAGCCTCAGTTTTTTCACTTTGTAGATTAGAATCTGTAAGTACGTTAGGGTTTGTTACAGAACCTGGTATTGCACCTAAACTGTAAGCATTATTTATAACACCTGGGTCTGTACTATTTCCGGTTTGAGCATAACTTGTTCTTAGTTTTAAATACGAGATAAAATCTGGTAATTTTGTCATTTTAGAAACAATAGCACTTAAACCCACTGAAGGATAGAAAAAACTTTGATTTTGAGTTGGTAGTGTAGAAGACCAATCATTTCTCCCTGTAACATCAAAATATAATTTATCATCATAATTCAATTCTACCGTACCATAAACACTATTTAATTCTCTTTCAGTATCCACTTGTGTAAGCACAGGAGAGTCAGCAGCGTTACCTAAACTAAATACACCTGGAATCGCTAAATTATTTGTCTGAGCTATTTTATTACCAATCGTTTGGTTAAATGTACTAGTCCCTAAATTTACCACTAAACCTAACTTATCCGTTAAATCTTTTGTGTAGGTTCCTAAAAAATCTGCATTAAATTCCTGTAAACGAACATCTTGTTCTCTGTACATTCCGTTTGGAAAAGCAGGTTGCCCCGGGGCTCTTCTAGACTGCCTTCTATCTTGATAAGAATCTAAACCGACTCTTACAAAAGCAGAAAAGTTGTCATTAAATTCATAATTTGTTCTAAAATTACCAAATATTCTATTATGTTTAAATCCGTTTAAATTCTCATTTACAATTAAGTGAGGATTTGTTCCCCAAGATAAAAAGTAATTTTGTTGTTGGTATTCTTGATTTGGCAACCAGTAATCTTTGTAATCATCTAAACTATAGTTTTTCATCACCCAAAGCATACTATACATTAATCCACCGCTAGAAAACCCAATATCTGGCACATTATCAGAATTACTTAAAATATAATTAGCAGATAAATCAATAGAAAGTTTTTCACTTAAATTAGCACCTACTCTTACACCAACATTTGTTTTTTTATACTCTGTATTAGGTACAATTCCTCCTTTAGAAAGTCGCCCAAGAGAAACACGTCCCCAAATATCATCTTCAGAAAATGATAAAGAAAGATTATTATTATAAGCTAGCGCCGTATCAAAGAAACCTTCTCTATCTGCCTTTTGTACAAAAGGTGTTGGATCTGGGTTAGGGTTACTTGGTGTAGATTGAGAAATTAATTGACCATTTGTTGGTGCTCCATAATTACCACCCCAATCTGATCTAAACTGATTTGCCAAATTACCTATAGGACCTCCACCAGCATACTCATTTTGTTCATTCCAAAACCTATTAACCTTATCCATTGAAATACCTGTAGTATAACTAACACCTAATCCTGTTTTATTTTTACCCGATTTAGTTTCTATTATTAAGGCACCATTAGTACCTCTCTCACCATACAACGCTGCTGCTTTAGGTCCTTTTAATACGGTTACCGATGCAAAATCATCTGGATTTAAATCATTAAAACTATTCCCATAATCTACTGGTAAATCACTAGAAGTAGAATTACTTCCTATACCTATATAATTATTAGAAATTAAAGCTCCATCCACCACAATTAATGGTTGATTTTTATTTGGATTTAAAGATGTTTCCCCTCTAAGTACAACTCTAGAAGAAGAAACTCCAGAACCATTATTTGTAGAGACTGATAAACCAGATACCTGACCCGCTAACTGCTGAGAAACATCACCAACTCTAGATTGATTTATAGCAGCTCCTTTTATTTTTTGAGCTGCATAAGAAACACTTTCTTTAGATTTAGTAACCCCAAGAGCAGTTACAATAACCTCATCTAATTGAGAAGCATCTTCTGTTAGTCTAATTACTAATTTCTTACTACTATCAATAGTTACTGTTTTAGTAACATACCCTAAATAACTAACCACTAATACTGCAGCACTATCTGGAGCCGTTATTGAAAAATTACCATCAAAATCTGTAGAAGCACCAATATTAGTACCCTTTATAAGAACACTTGCCCCAGGTACAGGGTCTCCCGACGCATCATCTACCACTACTCCAATTATTGTTTTATCTACTTCTTTTGACTCAGCAAATACAGCGGCGTTTGAAAATAAAAACACAAGAAGAAAGAAACCTAAAATGTGCTTACCTAATAAGGAATTCTCCCCCCACTTTTCTTTTTTAAAATTGTACATAAATTTGATAGTTAAATTAGTTATTTTAAAGATTTTGCTACTAATAATTAACGAAACATTACTGTAACATATTCAAATATAATAAAATAATTTATTATAGCTAATTTATTTAATAAAATATTTTATTAAATAAAAACTAAACCATCTGTTTGATCAATAGTCTTTTAAAATAAAATTAGAAGAAGTAAAAAACGAAACACTAGCTAGAGCAACAGGACACAAAGGTGTAGAGTACTTAAACAATAAACCCAAAATACAGTTAATACCCCTTAAATAATAAGACAAAAAAAATGTAACACCAAATGGCGTTACATTAAAAAAAAGAAATTATTATGTTTACAGAAAACACAAAATATATTTACATACTTTAAAAAGCTATCATATCACAAGCCTTAAGAAACATACACGCCTCTGCTTTTACCCCTAAATACCTACCCAACACAGATGCTTTTACTTCACAATTTTTCATAGTACTTATAAGTGCAGTTTTTCTAACACCTATTTTAACAGCATCTACAAAGAAATTTTTAACCATAGCATATTCACCACCTATCAACACTAATTCTGGGTTTAAAACATTCATAATATTACCCAATGCTTTTCCCAATTTATAACCTTGATCTTGAATTAATTTAATAGAAAGCTCATCACCTTTTAAAACAGCATCCAGTACATCATGATAACCATAAGTAGGTAGATCTTGAATATTAAAGTGGATAGAAATTTCGTTATCCCTAAGCGC
Organism: Polaribacter sp. NJDZ03; assembly: GCF_019263805.1. Classification (NCBI taxonomy): domain Bacteria; kingdom Pseudomonadati; phylum Bacteroidota; class Flavobacteriia; order Flavobacteriales; family Flavobacteriaceae; genus Polaribacter; species Polaribacter sp. NJDZ03. Next base: position 3,275,481 of record NZ_CP079195.1, on the reverse strand, counting down.
ATCATTAAGATCTACTAATAAAGCATCTCCGCCAACCTCTGTTCCCAGACACCCTATTTTACCACAACAACAAGGTCTAACTCCTTTTTTAAACTGAGTATGATTCATACCACCAGCAAGTCCCTGACTACCTTTAAGAATACTCTTATTAGCAATTATACTCAACCCCAAAGTTCTACTCACTTTCACTACTAAAACATTATCAATTCCTTTTGCACTACCAAGAGTTTGTTCTGCGACACCAATTGTTCTTGTATCGTTATCTATAAGAACCGAAAGTTTTATTTGAGATTCTAAATATTCTTTAAGAGAAATTTCTTCATCAGAAAAATAGGTTGTTAACTCACCATTATGGTCTTTTACAACCTCTGGCATCCCAACACCAATACCAATAATATTTTTTTTATCTATACCCGAATCCTTTAAAGAGCTCTCTATAAAATGAGTAATATTCTTAAGACATTCAATATCTTTTGATAAAGTAAACCCCTTAATAGTATTAGTATGAATAAGCTCTAGATCGATACTAAAAACACTTAATTGAATAAATTTTGAAAGAATTTCTACACCAACAACATGAAAAGATCCCTTATTAAGAGAATAAGTAAACGGTTTCCTTCCATTCTCTGAAGTTTTCTTTCCTTCCTTTGTAACTAGACGACTAGTAACCAAACCCCTTATTAAAGACGTACAAATTGGTATACTAACATCTATAAGAATGGCAATTTCAGGAATCGTTAGCGAGTCTTCACATTTAGCAAGACCACGAATAATACTCTTCTTATTACTTGCCTTTCTTCCGTTTATACCATTTTCGTTTACAAAATCTAATAAGTCAATCATACTTTTTACTTTAGTAATATTAATAGAAGCAAGTTAGTAAAATATTTTATTAACACATGTTTTTCGGTGACAGATTATTAATTTAATAAAAATTAAGTAAGCACATTTTAAGTTTTACAAACAAAAACTTAAATAGCGAAAAAATTACTTTAAATAAAAATAGTACACCAAAAAACCCTATAAACAAATAGTTTATAGGGTTTTGGTTTCTTGTAGAGAGGAAGGGATTCGAACCCTCGATACCGTTACCAGTATACTACCTTTCCAAGGTAGCGCCTTCGACCACTCGGCCACCTCTCTTTATTTTAAGACAAATACAACTCTATCAACCCCTCAGGAGTATCTACTTGAATCGTTTTGTTCTCTCTATCTACTTTCTTAATAAAATCATCTACCATCGGAATAAAAACCTCTGTACCATCTCTGTCAATTTCAAAAAGAGGTTGCGCTGCTTTATCATTAATATGAACAATCTGCCCAACTTCACCAAAATTAGCATCAACAACTGTAAAACCAATTACTTCATGATAGTAAAATTTGTCACCAGATAATTTTGGCAACATCGTTGTAGGTAAATAAACACCACACTTTAAAATAGAATCTGCTTCTTCATCAGAATACACATCCTCAAACTGAACGCGTAACTGATTTCCTTTGTGTAATGAACTTTTATCAATAAAAAATGGAACCAAGTTTGTGCCGAATTCGACATAAACTGATTCCATTTCTGTATACAACTCAGGCTCGTCGGTATCTAATTTGATAACAACTTCACCCTTAAAACTATATTTTGTAACGATTTTGCCTAAATAAAAACAATCTTCTTTACGCATCTTCGTATAAATTTATAATTTATTCTGCTGATTTTGCTTGAGCTTCATCAATAGTATCTGGAGCTACTTCTTCTGCTTCAGTTTCTGCTGCTGCTTCTACAACCTCTACAACCTCTGGTTTAGCTGCTTCAATTCTTGCTTCATTAACTGCTTTTTCTGCTGCGAATGCTGCTGCTTTTACATCAGATTGCGCTTGAGATAATCCAGCTTCTTTATCAGAAATCTTAGTCGCTTTTGCTTCTACCCAAGCTGCAAATTTAGCATCTGCTTGTTCTTGTGTTAAAGCACCTTTTCTAATACCACCAACTAAATGGTTTTTTAACATTGCACCTTTGTAAGATAAAAGGTTCTTTGCAGTATCAGTAGGTTGTGCACCATTTTGTAACCAACTTACAGCTAAATCTACATCTAAATCAATAATTGCAGGGTTAACGTTTGGATTGTAAGTACCTATTTTTTCTAAGTATTTACCATCTCTTTTTGCACGAGCATCAGCGGCAACGATCCAATAGAATGGTTTCCCTTTTTTACCGTGTCTTTGTAATCTAATCTTTACAGACATAATTTGTTAATTTGTTAAGGTTCTCGACCTTTATTATTAAAAATCTTACTATCACGTAGTAAGTGGGCGCAAAAGTACAAAACCTTTTCTAAACTAAAACGCTAAATATCAATATTTTTTAAGGCGTTTTAACAGGCTTTCACTACTCGCTTTTTTTCGTACCTCAAAAAAGAGCTCAAACATAGAGCCTGTCTTAAGCGTAGTCGAAAGATTCAATCCCTAACACAATCATCCATGTCTTTTATTAAAATTTATATTTCCAAAAAAAACTTAACATGTTAAATAATGATTACTTAACATTCCTATTTATTAAAACATGTATTTTTATTTATTAAACCCTTTTTATATGCTTACCATTAATAGACCCAATAATAACGGTTATGAAAATTTTGACCTATTTTCTGAAATAAATAATTCAAACATCCAATTCCATAAAGAACATATACTTGAAATAAACGTAAAAAAAAATGGATATATCTATTTGCCACCAAACAAAGAAAATTACATATACGAGGTTATCCAAGGTGCGGTAAAACTTGGTGGATATTCCGACAATGGAGAAAGTTTTGTTTATGAAGTTTTACCTCACACAGAATTTTTTGGTAACTTTAAATACCTTAATGGTCAGTTTCAAGAATACGCTAAAGCAATTGTAGATTGTAAAATTAGAGTATACAATTTAGATTTTTTTAAGGCAACCGTACTAACAAATCCATTTCTTTCTAACTGGTTTATTTCTTATATCGTAAAACGATGGTGTGCTGCAGAAGTAAAACTAAAAAATATTAAAGAAAAACAGATTGAAGAAAGAATATCATCACTAAGAAAACATTACAGTGTTCCTATAGAAGATGCAAATGGCAGACCTCATATTTTGTTTAACCTATTAACAAAACAGGATATGGGTGACCTTATTGGGGTCACCCGTCAAACTGTTGCTTCTATCATACAAAAAGAAAAACAATTAATCTTTTAAATTATCTAGAAACAAAATACATATTACTTATAAGTCCTTTATAAATTATTATAAAGGATAAACTTGTTCTATTTTTTGCTGTAACGTTGCATCTCCACGCATTTCCATCTCAACCTTTTTTTGGTCAAAATTAATTTTTAACACCCCAAAACTTTTTGTAGAAATAACCTTACCTACTCTTGCCGGATTGTATTCTTTAGTAAAGTTCTCACTTGCGTGTGTCATTCCACTTGATGTAAAATCAATTAAAGGGTAAGTTAAGCCGCTAACTTCTTCTTTTGAAAACTCAGATATATGACGATCTCCAGACAATAGAATAACATTATTAGCTTTTGAAGATACGATTACATCAAGTAGTTTTTTACGTTCTAACGGAAAGTTTGCCCACTTTTCATACCGATGTTTTTCTGCAATTACCTGTACACTACTTAAAATGACATTAAATTCTGCAGAAGAATTAACCAACTCACTTTCTAACCAGGCCCATTGTTGTTCACCTAAAATAGTACGATTCTCTTGAACACCGTTTACACTTTTTTCACTAATACTTGTTCTAAAATAACGAGTATCTAACAAAATAACTTTTACAGATCCTTTAGCTGTTTCTATAAGTTCAGAATGATACACCCCTTCTCTTTTTCTTCTAGGAGAATTTTTATCAACTTCTAAAAAATCCAATAATAATTCCTGACTTTTTGCTTTTTTAGGATATTCTACACCTGCATCATTGGCTCCAAAATCATGATCATCCCAAGTTCCCAAAACCTTCGTTTCTTTTAAAAGGTTTGCATATCCTTTTTGCTTTTTTTGAAGATTATAATCGGCTTCCATTTTATCCATATTCTCTGTGTCTGCATAAATAATATCTCCTCCCCACAACCATACATCTGGGTTCAATTGAGCAATATCATCCCATAACAGATTCTTTTGATTAGGTTTATTACAAGAGCCAAAAGTAAGTACAAAATCTGCTGTTTTTTCTTTTGTAGACTGCTTAGAATAAGCTTTATCTTCACTTGATTTAGAAGTTGTTTTACAAGACAAAACTGTAAAAACAAGAAGTACTATAATAATTTTTTTCATTTTTTAAACTTTTTATTTAATTATAAATGTTGTGGTTACTGGTAAATGATCACTAATTTCTCTCATTTTTTTAGGCACAAAAAGTTGAGGGACTTCCGCTGAATTTTCTATATATTCTTTATACATATTGGTATTCATCAACATATAATCTAATCTTCTTTTTGGGTCATCAGAAGTATGTGTCATTACTGTTTCGGGTAATGGATCTATAAATTTTTCTCTCTTTACTTTTTCATTTAGAAATAGATTAATTTCTTCGCTACCTTGTACACTATTAAAATCTCCGACTACTAAAATATTTTTGTTTTTGTCCTCTTTTAAGAATCGCTTATACTGTTGTTTTAGAAAATTAATCTGGCCTTTTCTCATGGCTATATTTCGTTCTCCTCTACCTGCTTTTAAATGAACTCCGGTAAGTAAAAAATTATAATCTGAAGTAGGATATACTTCTATAGACCACATTCTAGTATTTAAAGTGTTTTGTGTTTCTAATTGTCCTTCTTCATTTTTATACTCTAAAAGAGGTGTTGTTACATTTCCATAACCATAAATAATACCTAACGGAAATTTACTCATAACCACTACATTCATATACCAACCATGGCTAGGCACATCTGCAAAATAGGTATACCCCATGTTTTGTAAATTTTCATCAGCAATGCTTCTTAAAAATTTTGCACTTTCAAATTCTTGCAATACAACTACATCTGCATCTATTTTTTTTAAAGCAGTTACTAAATTAGCAACTTTATTATTCATTAAAGAATCCGGGCTATTTTCTCTTTTAGAATCTATATAAGGATCATCAAAAGAGTCTACAAAATGCTCTACGTTCCAAGAAAGGACTTTAAAACTTTCTTTTTGAGGGAAAATGTAATCAGAAGGAATTACTTCTCCGTTTTCTTTTCCTACATAACTTTTATCAAAAAAAGAAGCATCTTTTTCTATTAAATTCTTAGAACCTCCACAGCTTATTAAAATTAAAAAGACTAAAATGTATATACTATTTTTCATAAATTATACTATTTAAAAAAAGGGTTTGACAGAGAAATATCAAACCCTCAAATAAAAACTAAACAAACTATTTTTTAATTAAACGAATATCTTACACCAAACTGCAATCTCCAAGGAGTTCCATTTATTGGCTCTGTACCAGCACCTGTTTGTATATTGTATTCGTAGCTATTTGTTGATTGATCAAACCCATTAATATTCATAAAATTTCTGTTTCCAAAATTATGACTGCGCCCCCATTCTTTATTTAATAAGTTCATAAAGTTAAAAACGTCTGCAGATATTTCTAAAGCATGCTTAGAGTTTAAAAAGCTAAACTTCTTTACAAGACGAAGATCTACTGTTGCACTAAAAGGGTTTTTTCCGCCGTTTCTTTCTGCAAAACTTCCATAACTTTCTTTTAAATAATCTTTAAATCCTTGAGAAGTTTCTGGATCGTTTAATACTTCATTATAACTATCTTTAATATATTGAGGTGTACTTGCATCATTTGGATTAAAAATATATGCAATTTCATTACTTAAATTAAAATCTCCATTTGCACTTCTATTACCACCTGCTTCTAAAGAGTATCTTGTACCTCCTGTACCCACAATTGTTGCTCCTAAAGTAAATCCTTTCCAAGTTGGTGTTGCTCCATTTACTACCACTTTAGTGTCAAAATGATTATCAGAATAACCATAATTTAAATCTCTAGGATCTCCTTTAACAGGAAGAAAAGTAGACGTATTAGCAACACAACAGTTGTAAGAAGAATTGTCTTTAGAACGATTTACAGTAAAACTTGCATTTACATAACCATCTTTTCCTATTCTTGCAGAACCATCTACTACTAAAGCAAGGTTATCTAAAACTCCATCAGAAGTTAACACTAAAGTTCTACCTACTAAATCAGATTCTCTAGATTCCGTCCAATCTGTACTACCATTTGCAGAAATTGTATTTGCAGGTACAAAAACCTCTCTACCTTGTGGCGTTACAAAATAAGGTTCTGCTACTAAATTTGCTTCCTGGTATACATAGTTGTTTTTTGTATGACTAAAAACAGCATTAACTCCTAAACTATATCTATCTCCAAAAAAGTGTGTATAATTTACGTTTGCTTTATAAATGGTTGGTACTTCAAAATCTGGACTTACCGCATTTATAGTAGAAAATGGAGTTACTCCTGCTGGAACACCAGGTACAGTACTTGGGTCATTTCTATATGCTTCAAAATCTGGGGTTGGTACATTTGCTCCTGTAACATCAATAGCACCTAATAAAGTACCACTATTTTGAATGTTATTAACTTGTGCATAATAATGTGGTTGAGAAGTAAATACACCTCCACCAATTTTTAAAATATCAGTATCATTCCCTTCAATATTCCAAGTTAATTGAACTCTTGGTTGAATATTATCAAAATCTTCTGGTTTTACATCGGTACGAATTCCTAATTCTTGATCCACTAAAGGATTATATTCTGCATCATCTAAAAATGCTGTTGCATCATAACGGATACCTGCTGCAATATTTAAATTAGGATTTATATCAAATTCTACTTGAGCAAAAAGTGATAAATCTAAAACAGTTTGTTTTACTAAAGAAGATCCTTGTAAAGGTACTTCTCTTGCGTATCTAGAAGCGTTTAAGTTTTCGAAATCATCTAAAGAATCAAAGAAAAAACGACCATTTTGCTCATTAGATAATTGCGTTTCTAAGTAAGTAATTAAGTTATCTGTACCAAACGTAAAGTTAAATTTACCTGCACTAAGATATGTTGTATTTGAAATCTGAAGTTGATTTTCTAAATTAGTTTCTGGTGAATAACGTTGTCCTCCTAACTGTACACTTCTACTACTGCTATTACCATTTGGTAAAACAGATTCTACCTGTACAATTGCTCTTGGTATATTTTGTGAAGGCAATTCTGAATTAGGTCCAAAAACACGTTCTGCATGTTGGTATTGTACTTTAAACTCATTCGTTACACTCGATGAAAAAGCAGAACGTAATGACAGAAACATACTATTTTCTTTTGATTCAAAATCAGAATAAGATTCTGCAACCTCTATATTAGAATTATCACTTACACTTAAAGGATTATCCCATTTATTATATAAGTTTCTAAACGTTAATCTGTGCTTATCATTAATTTGCCAATCTAATCTAAAAAATAAATTATTAGCTTCTGTCACTCTATCAAACTGCCCTACTTGCTGAGAATCACTTAAACCATATTTATCTCTACCTATTTGTAAAAAACGATTTAAACTTTCTTCTGAAATTTGTAAATTATTTGCATCATTATCACTTTGTATGTTTGCAATAAATTGAGGATCTCCTGCATCTTGTCTTTCATAAACTAAGAAAAAATGTAATTTATCTTTAATTATTGGACCTCCTAAACTAAAACCAGATTGAGAGTTATAAAAATCTGCTTCTCTATCTTGTCCTTGTATTGTATATTGACTTTGAAGATTGTCTGATCTGTGGTAAAAGAAAGCACTTCCCTCAAACTCATTAGTACCAGATTTTGTTACAGAAGTAATAGAACCACCACCTTGTCTACCTTGGCTTACATCATAATCATTTGTAGAAACCTCAAATTCTCTAATGGCTTCTTGAGAAATCGTATAAGGACCTTTACCAACCTCGCCTGCTGTTAAAGTGTTTCTAAAATTAACACCATCGATAGTTACATTTGTAGACGTACTTCTTTGACCTCCTAAATTTAGACTTCCGGCTCCTTGCAACGGAGACAAACTTGTAAGCCTTGTAAAATTTCTTCCTTCGGATGGTAAGTTTTTAATTTGAACTTCTCCAATTTTTGTAGAAGCTCCCATTTGCTGAATACGTTTCGCCATACTATTAGAAGAAATAACAATTTCATCTAAAGAAGTAGCAGATTCTTGTAAAACAAAATCAACCGTTAAGGCATCATTTAAGTTTAACAAAAAACCTTTATGAACTATATCTGTAAAACCTAAATATTTTGCAGTTACAGAATAAGGACCTCCTAAAGGTAATTGTTGAATTTTGTAACTTCCGGTTTCACTTGTTGTAGCTCCGGAACTAAATCCTGTAGAAGTGTTTTTAACAATTACGGTAGCTCCCATTAAAGGCTCTCCACTTTTGTCTGTTATAACTCCTTTTACGGAAGCATTTGTTGCTTGCCCAAAAGATTGATGAATGTTAAAAAACAATACCCCAAAAGTAATCATCATACTAATGGATAAACGATTTTTTACTACTGATAATTTCATAAGTTAAATTAGTTTTAATAAGCATCAAAACTATACTTGGCAAGACAATCATTAATGTTAAGTATTAACATTGATTTAGATTTAATCTTAATTTAAACGTTTCTTAATATTGCAAAAAGTGATTATCGTTATCACATTTTAACCTAAAACGCTTATAAAACCTATATAAAACAACAGGTCTTTATTAAATATTAGATGTAAAAATATTTCTTACTATTTATATAAATAGTATATGAGTTAAAATCTAAATCTTATGAACCAATGACAACCTCTAATATTTTATAGTTTTGTATCAGATGCTAAACAATACACATCTTAAAACAAGCTATTGGAATTTAAAATGAAAATGATAACATGAAGTACACAGAAAAAATTTCGAACAAATTAAACGAATTATTAGAGAAAAATTATGATGCTGAAAAAGGGTATTTAAACGCCGCAGAAAATGTAGAGAGTGCAAAATTAAAAATTTTCTTTAAAAATAGAGCCTCAGAAAGAAGTCTGTTTGCAAAAGACATAAGAACAGAAATTTTATTACACGGACAAATACCTGAAGAGAACGGTTCTTTTAAAGGTACAATGCACAGAAATTGGATGACACTAAAATCTCTATTTAGCTCCAACGACGAAGAGGCTATTTTAGAAGAAGCACTTAGAGGAGAAAGAGCCAATTTAGATGAATATAAAGAAATATTATTGGAAGATGTTTTTGCTCCCTCAACAAAAAAAATGCTAGAAGAACAACAACAAAAAATTCAAGCTGCTATTAATTTATTAATGGTGAAAGAAGAGTTAGCCTAATCATAAATTTTAGTAGGTTAAATATAACTTTATAAAACAATTAAAAAGCCAATCCTTAATAGGATTGGCTTTTTAATTCTTGCAAACTTTAAGTTTAGCCAACAAACCTGTACACTAGTATTTTTATAAAATTCCTCGCTAACGCTCGTTTCTAACGAGTGACATCAAAGATTGGTTTTACAAAGCAATACGGTACTCATTGCAAACGAGCACAAGCGCGAGTAAAAATAGACATGCAAAAAAAATGAATAAAAATTTTCTCTGTAAACATCTGATACTCTAAAACTAAGACAATCGTTGATAACTTATCACCTCGCTAACGCTCGTTTGCAACGAGTGCCGTCAAAGGTTGATTTAGCAAAGTAACTACGGTACTCACTACAAACGAGCTATAGCGTAAAAAATTAGATAACACTGATAACACAACAACAAACAAAACTTATGTAATTTTTACTAGCTTATAAAAGACAAACTAAACATTTATTCCGCGTGAAGGATAGCAGTGAAAAGCCCACAGTGAGGCACGAACGAGGACTTGTAACGAATAGCCTGACCATTTTTAAAGCAAAAAGTTAATGCAACTAACTTGGTGTTTTAAAAATGGGCACGCCCAAAAATATAGAAAATAATTTTTATTATACAAACATTTTATAACGCTATAATTTAACAATGATTCCTAATTTACCTATTTTAAATTCAACAAAAAAACGTAAATTTACAGTCCGTTTAAAACGAACAATCTCATCACAAAAAAAGCCTTTTTATGTACTTAATTTTCGATACAGAAACTACCGGTTTACCTAAAAGTTGGAATGCTCCAATTACCGATACAGACAACTGGCCTAGGTGTATACAAATTGCGTGGCAACTGCATGATGAGATGGGTAATGTTTTAGAACACAACGATTTTCTTATAAGACCAGACAATTTTAATATTCCGTATGATGCAGAAAGAATTCACGGAATTTCGACTGAATTAGCAGCAGAACAAGGGATTACTTTAGAGGAATGTTTGGTATTGTTTAACGAGGTTTTAGGCAAAACGAAATTTATTGTTGGTCAGAATTTAAATTTCGACCTCAGTATTATGGGCTGTGAATTCCATAGATTAGGTATCGAAAATAAGATGACTCCTTTGCCTATTTTAGATACGTGTACCGAGAAAACGGCTACCATGTGTCAGATTCCTGGTGGTCGTGGAGGGAAATTTAAACTACCAACGTTAACAGAATTACACAATCATTTATTTGGTGTTGGTTTTGGTGATGCGCATAATGCAACTGCCGATGTTGAGGCTACAACACGTTGTTTTTTAGAGTTAATTCGTATTAGAGAATTTACCAAAGAACAGTTAGATGTAGATGATGATTATTTTAAAAATTTCTCTGAGGCGAACCCGAAACCGATTCAGGTAATTGGTTTAAAACACATCAATCTTAAAAAGGAAAGCGATATAATTCGCCAACGTTTAGAGAAATTAAAAGGTACTGCAGCAACAAAATCTACTTCAGATGGTTTAGCTGAACTAGAAAATGTACAATTTTCGCATTTACACAATCATACACAATATTCTGTTTTACAATCTACCATGCAATTGGGTAATATTGTAAAAGCTGCCGCAAAAGACAATATGCCTGCAGTTGCCATGACAGATACTGCAAACATGATGGGTTCTTTCCATTTTGTGAATGCTGTTTTAAACCATAATAAAACAGCAGCAACTCCCATGAAACCAATTATTGGTTGTGAGTTTAATATCTGTGAAGATCATAAAAATAAATCGCAAAAAGACAACGGGTATCAGGTTGTTTTATTAGCAAAAAATAAAAAAGGATATCATAATTTAGCTAAAATGTCTTCTGCAGCCTTTGTAGATGGTTTTTACTATGTACCAAGAATTGACAAAGCACTTGTAGAGCAATACAAAGAAGACATTATTGTTTTAACAGGGAATTTATATGGAGAGGTTCCTAGTAAAATTTTAAATCTTGGAGAAAAACAAGCTGAAGATGCTTTAATTTGGTGGAAAGAACAATTTAAAGACGATTTATATATTGAGTTGATGCGTCATGATCAGCAAGACGAAAAAATTGTAAATGAAACTTTATTAAAATTTTCTAAAAAGCACGATGTTAAGATTATTGCCACCAACAATACGTTTTACTTAGAAAAGAAAGATGCCAACGCACATGATATTTTATTGTGTGTAAAAGATGGTGAAAAGCAATCTACCCCTATTGGTAAAGGACGAGGTTATAGATACGGTTTGCCTAACGACGAGTATTATTTTAAGTCTACGGACGAAATGAAAAAGTTGTTTGCAGATATTCCTGAAGCTATTAGTAATATTCAAGAAATTGTAGATAAGGTAGAAATTTTCACCCTTGCAAGGGATGTATTATTACCTGCTTTTAATATTGGTGACGAATTTAAAGATCCGGAAGATGAAAAAGATAATGGTAAGCGTGGTGAGAACAATTTCTTAAAACACTTAACTTTTGAAGGTGCTAAAAAACGTTATGGAGAAATTACAGAATCTATTAAAGAACGTTTAGATTTTGAATTAGAGGTTATTGAAAAAACGGGATATCCTGGGTATTTCTTAATTGTAGAAGATTTTATTAGAGCAGCAAGAAGAATGGATGTTGCCGTGGGGCCTGGGCGTGGTTCTGCTGCGGGTTCTGTAGTTGCTTATTGTCTTTGGATTACAAATATAGATCCTATTAAATACGATTTACTTTTTGAGCGTTTCTTAAATCCAGAACGTGTATCGATGCCCGATATTGATATTGATTTTGATGATGAAGGGCGTGGTCGTGTAATGGATTATGTAATTGATAAATATGGTGCAAACCAAGTTGCGCAGATTATTACGTACGGAACCATGGCAGCAAAATCTTCTATTAGAGATACTGCCAGAGTTTTAGATTTACCGCTTTTTGAAGCCGATAGAATTGCAAAATTAATTCCAGGAATTAAACTAAAAAATATTTTTGGCGATGATGCTAAAAGTAAAGGTAAAGTTGATGGTTTACGTGCCGAAGAAAAAGTTTTAATAGAAGAATTAAAACAAATGTCTTACGGAAACGATTTGATTTCCGAAACAATTAATAAAGCAACAATACTAGAAGGTTCTGTTAGAAATACCGGAATTCATGCCTGTGGTGTAATTATTACGCCCGGAGATATTACCAATTATGTTCCTGTTGCTCTAGCAAAGGATTCCGATATGTATGTTACCCAATTTGATAACTCTGTCGTTGAAGACGCAGGTTTGTTAAAAATGGATTTCTTGGGATTAAAAACGCTGACTTTAATTAAAGACACCGTTAAAATTGTTAAAGCAAGACATGATATTACGCTAGATCCAGAAACATTTCCTTTAGATGATGTAAAAACTTATGAATTGTTCCAAAGAGGAGAAACGGTAGGTATTTTCCAATATGAATCTCCAGGAATGCAGAAACACATGCGTTCTTTAAAACCAACCGTTTTTGCCGATTTAATTGCAATGAATGCATTATATCGTCCGGGTCCAATGGAATATATTCCGTCTTTTATTAATAGAAAACACGGAACCGAAGATATTGAGTACGATTTACCTGCCATGGAAGAGTATTTGGCAGAAACCTACGGAATTACAGTGTACCAAGAGCAAGTAATGCTTTTATCACAGAAACTAGCAGACTTTACCAAAGGTGAAGCTGATGTTTTACGTAAGGCAATGGGTAAAAAGCAAATTGCAGTACTAGATAAAATGAAACCAAAGTTTGTAGAGCAAGCAGCTGCAAAAGGTCATGATCCAGAAAAGTTAGAAAAAATTTGGAAGGATTGGGAAGCCTTTGCAAGTTACGCCTTTAACAAATCTCACTCTACGTGTTATGCGTGGATTGCGTATCAAACGGCATATTTAAAAGCACATTACCCTGCAGAATATATGGCTTCTGTACTTTCTAATAACATGAAAGATATTAAAGCTGTTTCTTTCTTTATGGAAGAATGTAAGCGAATGGAATTGCAAGTTTTTGGTCCAGATTTAAATGAATCGTTTTTAAAGTTCTCTGTAAATAATGAAGGTGCTGTCCGTTTTGGAATGGCAGCCGTAAAAGGTGTTGGTGCTGGAGCAGTAAGAGCTATTATTCAGGAAAGAGAAGAAAATGGGAATTTTAATTCAATTTTTGATTTAGCAAAACGTGTAGATTTAAGAGCTGCCAATAAAAAATCTTTTGATAGTTTGATAAAAGCAGGTGCTTTTGATTCTTTTACAGATACCCATAGAGCTCAATATTTTGCTACTGATGAAAAAGGCTTGACGTTCTTAGAACGCGCCATGAAATTTGGACATAAATATCAAGAAAATGAAAATTCTGCACAAGTTTCTATGTTTGGGGAAGCTTCTACCGTTCAGTTTCCAGAACCAGATATTCCTACATGCGAAACTTGGGGAACCATGGAATTATTACAACAAGAAAAGGAAGTAATCGGAATTTATATTTCCGCACATCCTTTAGATGATTTTAAAAATGAAATAAAATTTTGCAACGCTTCTTTGAAATACTTTAAAGCAGATCTTGCTAAATTTGTAAACATGAATTTAGCTTTTGCTGGTATTGTTACAGACGTACAACACCGAGTTTCTAAAGCAGGTAAAGGTTGGGCAATGTTTACGGTTGAAGATTATGGAGATAGTAATGAATTTAGAATTTTTGGGGAAGATTACCTAAGAATGCAACACTTTTTAGTGCCGAATCAGTTTTTATTTATTCGTACAACCGTACAACCTGGTTGGACTAATAAAGAAACAGGCGTTGTTGGTGAACCTAGATTAAAATTCTTAGAAATGAAATTGTTACATGATATTATGGATGAACTCTGTAAAAAAGTAACCATTCAACTTCCTTTAAGTGAAATTAAAGAAGATGCTATTTTAAACTTAGAATCGATCTTAAAGAAGACACCTGGTAAACAAAACTTAAATTTCACTATTTGGGATGAAAAGGAAAAACTAGAAATTAGCTTGCCAAGTAGAAATACGAAGGTTCATATAACCAACGAATTGTTAGCTAGTCTAGATACACAGCAAATTGCATATAAGTTAAATTAAAAGCAATAAAAAAGGGAGGTAAACAAATTGTTTACCTCCCTTTTTTAATTATGATATTCTTTTAGAATTTATAACTGATACCTGCTTTAAAAGTAGTCCCCGTAAAACCAAATTGATTTACTTCCCAAGGATATTTAAAACGCCCTCCTAAATCTGTAACCACATCTCCTTTAGTATCTATAATATCTGGGTATACGTTAAGTAAGTTGTTTACAATAAGATTTGCAGATATCTTTTCTGTAAAAGCATATCTTAAAGATAAATCTGTAATAACTTTACCCGCAAAAACCTGATCTTTAGTAGGGTCTACAGCATGCTGCCATTTTACAGAACCAAAATATGTGTTATTTAACGCCATATTTAACTTTTTAATATTATAATCTACACCAAATAAAACTTTAGTGTTTGGTCTAGAATCTGTAATACGTGCTTGTTCTTTTCTACTGAAAATTTGCTCCTTATAATTCGCTAATTTATCTGGAGTATTAATAATACCTTCTAACGTTGTTTTGTTTATGTTTAAAGCTAGATTAATTCCAAATTTACCAGCACCTGCTTCAATATTTTTTTGTCTTAACACAAAATCAAATCCTTCTGTAACCGTATTTACTGCGTTTATAAAAAACTTAATACTTGTAACACTATTATCATCTAATATTTGTTGAACATCTGCATTTACAGTACCATTATCATCTGTAGCATTTATTTCTCCAGAAAACAAAACTCTATCATCAACAGCTACTCTATAATAATCTAAGGAAACAGAAAAGTTTCTTGAAACTTTAAGTGTACCTCCAACAGAAAGGTTTTTTGATGTTTCTGCAAATAAACTTTTTATACCTAAGTCTTTAATAATTGGATCTACATTATTAAAAGTTCCTTGGTTTGAAATAGTTCCGTTAGAAACTAAAGTTTGCACGTTACTTAAATAAACTTGATGTAATGATGGAGCTCTAAAACCGGTTCCAAAAGAAGCTCTTAAAACCGCTGCATCATTTATTTTGTATCTAGAGTTTACTTTCCATGAAGTGTTTCCTCCAAAATCAGAGAAATTTTCATATCGAATAGCACCACCAATTAAGAATTTTTCTGAGATATCCCAATCTAAAGTAGAATACACACCAACATTAGTTCTAGATTCTTTTAAAGCATTTCCTGGCTGAAGACCTGGAAAAGATTGTGCCCCTCCATCAATATAAGAAGCTTCTTCACCAGCAGTAACTTCAAAAGTTTCTTTTCTTGCTTCAACACCAAAACCAAAACTTACAGCATCAATACTTTTACTAATATCAAAGTTTCCAAGAATATTATTAAAACCATAACCACCAGCATCAAAATTAGTTGGACTATTAGCACCTAAACTTGGGTTAATTGTATTTCCAATAGTATAATCTACAGTGTTGCTACCATAAGTTGCACTTGCGTCTGCATTAAAACCTAAAAACTTAAATTGAATACCTGCCGTTAATAAATTATCATTAATGCCTGTTTCAAAAGTTGGTTGAAAACCTTGGTAATCTCCAACTCCATCATATAATGGATTGCTTGCTGCATCGGTTGGTACACCAGGCCAGTAAGGTGTTCTGTAAAGTGAAAAACTAGTTCCTTCTCTAACATTAAAACCACCAAATAAATATAGTTTGGTATCCTCACTTATAGGATATTCAGCATTTAAAAATAAATCTGCCTTTTTCATTTCTGGCATACCTATGGTCATTCCTAAATCTGGGTTGTCTCTTGTCCATTGGTTATCAACACCAAAAAGACCATCTGCACCAGGGGTACCTGCTCTGTTTGTTTTTTCTTGATAATCTAAACCAAAGGTAACGTTGGCAAATCCTTTATCTGCAAAAGTAAAAGTATGGTTTATATCTGCAGATGCATTAAGTCCATCTAACTTAGAAGTATAACCTGTACTTGCATTTACTTCTGTATAATTAATGTTTTTCTTTAAAATAATATTTACAACTCCGGCAATTGCATCAGAACCATATTGAGCAGAGGCTCCATCTCTTAAAACCTCAACTCTTTCAATAGCAGCTGTAGGTATACTTTTCATATCTGTACCAACTTCTCCTTTACCCGGAGTATCATTTACATATACCAAAGCACTTTGATTTTTTCTTTTTCCGTTTACTAAAACCAATGTTCTACTTGGTCCTAAGCCACGTAAATCTGCTGGATCAAAATGAGCAGTAGCATCAGAAACTGTTTGGCTGCTTGCATTGTAAGATGGTATTGTATACGTTAACATTTTATCAACACTAGTTTGCCCAGTTGCTTTTAGTTCTTGAACACTAACATTATCTATTGGTACAGGAGAATCTAAAATAGTTCTTGGTTTAGATCGATTACCTGTTAAAACAATTTCATCTAAACTTACATCACTTTCACTAATTGTAATATTTAAGTTTGCGCTAGAAGTTATTTTTTGACTTATAGTCGTATACCCCATTGATGAAAAAATAAGCACTGTTGGAATTGTATTAACGTCTATAGAATACATTCCATTATCATCTGTTAGCGTACCGTTAGAAGTTCCTTTTTCAACAACGTTTATGTAAGGAACACTGTTTCCGTTAGCGTCAGTTACCTTTCCTTTTATTGTTTGCCCTACAATTACATAAGAAAAGAATGTAAATAGCAGCATAAATGTATTTCTTTTAAAAAACAAATTTTTCATAATAATTATATTTTAATTTAAGTATAAACAAATATTTATAACTTTTATTAAAAAACCTAATAAAATTTTAACTTTTTATTATCATACCGTTAATTTATAAAATTTTTTACAAAAGCATTAATCATAATAAACACATAAAAACAATGCTTATTCTATTAATTTTTAACTCATTTTTTAATTAATTATTAATTTCTAAACAATACTAAAACCTTTAAGCATCTAAAGAAAAGTGGACATAGATTCTAATTACAAGAAAAATGGAAAGTACCTTTTATTAAAAAAAATAAACAACTATTTTTGCTTATTATTCAAATTATACATGAAACAAAAT
This sequence comes from Polaribacter sp. NJDZ03, assembly GCF_019263805.1. Classification (NCBI taxonomy): domain Bacteria; kingdom Pseudomonadati; phylum Bacteroidota; class Flavobacteriia; order Flavobacteriales; family Flavobacteriaceae; genus Polaribacter; species Polaribacter sp. NJDZ03. Next base: position 3,258,003 of record NZ_CP079195.1, on the reverse strand, counting down.
AAAAACGGTGTTTGGATAAGTTGGAACGAAAATCTAACTCATAACTATAAATCACTTTACAAAATTACTTCTGAGAAAGAATTACAAGAAGTAATTGCTAATTCTGAAAAAGTACGTTTTTTTGGAAGCAAACAATCTTCTGCAGATATTGCTTCTGGAGTAGACACTTTAATTGATATTACTACCTATAATAAAATTTTATCTTTTAATGATTCTGAGCATACAGTAACTCTACAACCTGGTGTAATTTTAGGAGATTTACTAGAAGCTATAGAAGCAAAAGGTTGGTGTATTCCTTGTTTACCAGACATAAACACGGTTACTGTTGGTGGTGCCCTAGCAACAGGAACACATGGTACAAGTGGTAACCTTCTTTGTGAATACATGACTAAATGTAGCCTTGTTTTAGCTGATGGATCTATTAAAGTTATAACAGATAAAGATAAATTAATTGATGCTGTAAGAGTTTCTTTGGGAGTTCTTGGTGTATTCTCTGAAATTACTTTTAAATGTGAACCTATCTATACTTTACACGTAAAAGAAGGCCCTGAAGATGATAGTGTTTGGTTGCCTAAAATTAAAGAGCGTTTAAAAGAACATGATTTTCTAAGAATTTTATGGCTTCCTCATACAGACAAAGGCTATGTTATTACTGGTGATAAAATAGACCCAAATACAGAAATAACTGAAGATTTAGGTCCTAAATATTTAAAACATAGAAGAACTGCCTCTAAGGTATTATACAAATACTCGCATGTTTTTCCTTGGATTACAGCTATTGCGAACAAACTTTTATACAGAGGTTTTTTTAGTTCTACAAAAGAGCACAAAGGCTCATTATACCAAGCAACCGTTACAAAATCTAGAGGTTCTACGTTAGAATTAGCAGAATGGACCATAGGTTTAGATGTTTTTCCTACCGTTTTTGAAGAACTAAAAACAGAAATAAACAAGTGGAGTAACAAATCGTTTATTCACATTCCTATGGATGTTCGTTTTGTTTATAAAGACAAAACTTGGTTAAGTTACGCTTATGGTAAAGATACCGTTACAATGGGGTGTGTTTCTAGAAACGCAGCTACTGCAGATACTTATGAAGCTTTTAGAAGTATTGAAAAAATATTTTTAAAATATGGAGGAAAACCTCATTGGGCAAAACGTTTTGCTGCCAAAGATGCAGAACTGTCTAAAGTATATACTAAATGGGAAGATTTTAAATTTTTAAGAAGAGAATTAGACCCAACTAATAAGTTTTTAAACCCGTTTTTATCTGAAATATTTAACGAAAAAACAAACAACTAATGGCAAACCCTAAAGGATTTTTATTCGATTTTGATGGCGTAGTTGTAGATAGTTTCGAAAGTCATGGTTCTGCCTGGGCATCTGCTTTTAAAGAATTATTTAACAAAGAAATAGCTCCTTTTCCTAAATTTCATGCAGGAAAATCTCCAATGATTATTGCAGAATATTTCTGTAGTGTTATTGGAGAAGAAAAGCGAACTGAAGAATTATATTCCTTAAAAGATAAACATTTAGACATACACTTTACAGCTCCTAAATTATTGCCTGGTGTTAGAGAATTTACTGCACTTTTATCTAAAAAGAATATTCCTTATGGAATTGCTAGTAACGCAACTAAACAGTTTTTAAAAAATAGTGTTCATCATTTAAATTTAAATTTTACCACTGTTTTTGGCGTACAAGATTATGTAAAACCAAAACCAGCACCAGAAGCCTACATACTGCTTGCAGAAACACTAGGTTTTAAAGAAAACGATTTTAAAGATATTTGGGTTTTTGAAGATAGCTTAACAGGCACAAAAGCTGCAAAAGCAGCAGGAATGGTTGCTATTGGAATTACAACTCAATATTCTGAAGAAGAACTAAAAGAAGCTGGAAGTATTTTAGTTTTTCCTACTTTGTTGGAAGCTTATGAGTATTTGACTAAATAATATTTCAAAATTAAGTAACCTTCACACAAGTAACAAGTTTGAAGGTTTTATGTACAGTTTGTCATTTCGATCGGAGAGAGAAATCTCATAAACCGTTAAATTTCTGTCATCACCGCTATGCGACTTTACATAACTTCGAAGTGACAAACTTTATAACTTATTACTTAAAGCCTAAGCAGTAACCTCTCTAAAAAGAGTTTCTAGATTTTTGTTTTGAGTATTTAAGCTTAGAATTTTTAAGCCATTTTCTTGTGCAAAATCAAAAATAACAGGTCGCATATCTTCTTCACTTTCAAAAGTGATAAACCAAGTGTTGTCGTAATTATTTTTATAAGAAACCACATTTGGTAATCTATTGATAAATTGCTCTTCAATCTTATAATCAAACGTAACTTCTATTACTTGCTGATTATTTTCTTTTAACTCTGCTAGTTTTTTATCGATTAAAAGTTCTCCTTTTTTAATGATGATCACCCGATCGCAAACCGCTTCTACTTCTTGCATAATATGTGTAGAAAAAAGCACCGTTTTTTCTTTCCCTAACTCTTTAATAAGCGCTCTAATTTCTACCAATTGATTCGGGTCTAACCCGGTTGTTGGTTCATCTAAAATTAACACTTTGGGGTTGTGTAAAATTGCAGCTGCCAAACCAACTCTTTGCTGATATCCTTTAGATAGTTGATTTATTTTTTTATGAGCTTCTGCAGTTAATCCAACTTTTTCAATACAAATTTCTATTTGGCTTTTATCAACCTTAAAAATAGTTGCTTGAAACTGTAAATATTCACGCACATACATATCTATATATAAAGGGTTATGTTCTGGCAAATACCCAATAGATTTTTGTGCTTCTAATGGGTTTTGTAATACATCTACCTCATCTACAAAAACAGCACCTTCATTTGGTTTTATAAAACCTGTTAAGATTTTCATCATCGTAGATTTCCCTGCTCCGTTTGGCCCTAAAAAACCAATTATTTGTCCTTTATCCGCAGAAAAAGAAACATTATGTAATGCTTTTTGTGTTTTATAAACTTTAGAAACCGATGTTACTTTTATAGACATGTAGTAAGAAAATTAGTGATCATTTAAATTAACGATATAAAAATACTTTTAGTTTGTGGCTTTAGAAAGGTTTAATCTAATCTTTCTAATATTTTTCATTCTTAACCAAGCAGCTTTATGTCGTTTTTTATAAAACCACAAAGTTCCTAAATCTAGTAAAAAGTAAAAAAAACTAATTCCTGTTGGAGGATTATGACTTGGTAAAAAATCAAAAATTCCCCAAGCTGTTGTTGGCCACCACCAACATTGATATGTTGTACCCACTATTTCTAAAAAAGCAACGGCTAAATACATCGTCAGATAAAAAAGCCGTTCACGAGGTTTCTTTATCAAAATTAAAAGCGTTCCTGCAGTCATTACAAAACCAAAAACATCATTCTTAAAAACAAGAAATATAGTAGCATATATTATAATGATAATAGTTAATATTTTTTCTAATTTTTGATCATGTTTTTTAGTAAAAGCAGTTTTCATGAAATACAAAACCCCAGCATACACTAAAGCATGCCCCATAGGAATATAATGAGGAACGTTTTCTAATCGATACGTGTACATACCCATTGATACAGAAAACAAATATTCCCCAAAAAAACCTAATAAAACTGCGTAAAACAGTTGTTCTCTAATTCTTGGTGAAACTTTAAAACAGGTTACCGTAAAAACAATTACCATAACAATATTTGCCACCCATTGAGACTCTCCGTAATTTTCTGTCACATAAACACTGTCTATAAAAAGACCAATAAGTATGTAGAAAAAAAGGAATCCTACTGATTTTATAAAGGCAGGAAAAAAGGTTTTACTTGTTACTACACTCATTTGGCTAAAATAAAGAAAGAAAAGAAAAAGAGCTCAATAAATTGAGCTCTTTTTAAGTAAACAGGGGACTTAATTTACAGTTGATATTTTACTCTAAGACTAATAAACCTTGGTAAAATAAAAGTTTCATTTATTGTAAAAGCTATATTACTTGTATTTACAGATGCTCTAGAACCAGAAGCTAAAAGATTGCTTCCTACTAACTCATACTCCCATTTTGCATCTTTATCTTTTCTATAGGCAAAAGTAGCATCTAAACTTTGAAAAGTATTTGCAACTACTCCGTCTTGTTTTACTTCATTGTAAGAAAAATCTGAACGAATCGTTAACGATTTCCAAACATAGGCGTCAAAACTAATAGAAGGTGCATTAGTAACACCTTTTACAATAGCATTTCTAGAACTGTTATCTTGGTCTGATAAACTTAATCTATATCCTAACGATACATTTGGAGCCTTATTAAAATTGGTACTTACACTTGCAGAATAACTTTGAGAAAATAATTTATTTGTATTAAACTCATCATTTAAAGACTGAAATGTTTTACTATAACCATAATTAGCTCCTAATGATGTTTTGATCTTATTAAACGTTTTACCAACTCTTGCAGAACCCGTAAAACTCTCATTATCGAAAGGTGAATTTAAAGAAGTACTCGTAGAAACAACAGAACCTGGTTCAAAAATTGTATTTGAGTTAATTTGATCTATCGTTTTTTTGTAATTAAGTCTCGCAAATACATTTGTGTAATTAAATAAGTTAAAGCTAGAGTAATTTAAATTCACATTATGTAAATGTGCATTAGTCAACTCGTGGTTACCATAATAAAAAGAACTATAACTATTTGCTACAATACCTTTTGCAAGCTGATTTACATCTGTAAAATTAACTTCCTGTTTGTAAGAAAACTGTAAAGATTCACTTTGTTTAAACTGTGCGATTATAGACAATTCTGGAAAGAATTTTTGAAATTGATCTTCAAAAATTTCTGTTCCATATTGTGTATTTTGCACATCATACGCATGCAAAGTAAAACCAGGAGTAAAAGTAAAAATACCTGCTTTTAAACGATATCTTAATCCTGCATAAATATCAGAAAAACCATATTCTGTATCGTTTGTAAATGATCTCGCATCATCATCTTCAGGAATAGTTCCTGTTGGAGTAGATTCGCTACCATCATCTAAAATTTGAAAAAACTTAGAATCGAAGGTTTGCTTACTTTGTATGGTACCAACTACAAAGTTTAAATTACTCTTATCATTTAAAATATTATAGTAATCTAACTTTACGTCTAATTGATTCGACTTTACACGTCTGTCTTGTTCTAATGTGTAATACTCGTTGGTTGCTCTTGGCTCTGTAAAACCTAAAGTTTCTGCCTCATCAACATAATTATCTTTGTCTAAAGACGCTACGTAAAAAGGATCTTCATCTTGTAATAAATGTTTTGCTTCTAATGCAAAGATATTTTTTTCATTTGCCGTATAGAAATAACTAAAATTTTGATTGATCGTATAAGGTGTTGCTTTTTCATCTTCAGTAATATTTCCTAAAACATTAGACACAACATCATCTTTTCTAAATTCGTTTGTAAAACGACCAATTAAATCATAATTAAATTGCTTTCTTGCATTTTGCTTATATCCAGCACTCAATTTAATTAGTCCTGTATTACTTGTTTGATCTGTTTTGCTCTCGGTATATTCATCTGGTGTCTCAGCATCTATATAATCTGTATCTACATTATTTTGTTGTCCGTTGCTATTACTAGAGAATATTAAAAATCCGCTTAAATCTAGTTTTGTTGTTGGTGAATAACTAAAATTCATAGCCGTTAACTTGGTCTCTATTCTGTTTGCGTTTCTAGCATTTGCAGTTAAAAAACCAATACCAGCACTTGCCAAACTTAAGTTGGTTCCGTTAGACGGACTTTGGCTCCTAAAACCACCACTAAAACTTCTAATATCTCCCCTATCTAAAACAACTTCTCCCATATTATTTACATCACCAATAACGTTAATCGTGTATTTTGGAGAGTAATAAAATAATTTTGGTTGTAATAAATATAAGGTTTCATCTGGCGCATTTCCTGCTCCAGCAGTTATATCACCAAACCAGAAATTCTTTTTTCCTTCTTTTAACTTAATATTTATGGCAACTCTATCTTGATTGTTTTGTACACCACTAAGCTGACTAACATCTGCATAATTTCTTAAAACTTCAATTTTATCTAATGCGTTAGAAGGAATATTTTTGGTAGCCAATTTTGTATCACCATCAAAGAAATCTTTACCATCGATCATTATTTTTTCTACAGTTTTGCCTTCTACCTCAATTTCTCCATTATCATTAATTTCTACACCTGGTAATTTCTTTAAAACATCTTCTAGTTTTCTTTCGGTACCATTTTGAAAAGAATCTGCATTGTACACAATTGTATCTCCTTTTACAGTAACCGGCATTTTAGAAACAATATTTATACCGTCTAATGCATTGTCAAAAGCTAACATTACATTTGTAACAATATCATCTGACTTAGTTTCTAATGTATAATCTGCAGACAGCATACCTACATAACTTATTTTTAATAAGATAGTAGCATTTTTTGCTACATTTAATTTATAAAAACCTTTTTCATCTGTAAAACCGTAAGATGACATTTTATTTGTAACCTTATCTATAGCTAATACATTTGCCATTTCTAGAGGTTCACCAATACTATCTTTAACAATACCTGTTAATTTTACTTGGGCATGCGCAACAACTGTAACCATAAAAATGGCTAAGAATATTATTTTTTTCATTCGTTAAAATTGAATTCTAATTATTTTTTTTGATTTAGTTACGTCCACCACCACGGTTACCACCTCTACCTCTATTTTGAAAGTTTTGTCTTAATTCTTCCATTTTTTTAGTTACGGTTTCTGTGTATTTTTCTCTTGTAATCTTTTTACCTTTTGATGGTGCTTCTATCGCTTCTTTTTCTGAAGGATTTAATACAATTTCTGTACACAAAGTAGTAGTAGTTCCTTCATTTATTTCTAAAATTAAACCAGGTAAACCCCAATACTCTCCAGGACCATTACTTACGGGTACTTGTGGCGTATACCAAGCAGTAACTAATATTTGTTTTACTTCTTTTATTTCTTCTTTCTTTTCTGCTTCCTCACCTCTTCCTGGTCTTCTAAAGTTAGAAAAATCTAAAGGGTTTGCATCTTTAAGCAATGTTGCTTTATAACAAAGGTAACTACCAATTTGTTTGGTTTCTGCTCCTAACTCCCATTGTGGTTGTTCCATTTTATCAGAAACTAAAAACTTTTTTCCAAAAAACTCGGTAGCTTCTAATGCCACTTTATCTTTCGTATTTTTATATTGTGTTCCTCCACTAGTAAAACCACCAAATCCTTGTCCTCTTCCGCCGCCACCTGTTGTTGGTGCTTCCAATTTTTCGTCTTCTTTATAAAGAGATGAACTTTTATCAAAATTTAAAATAAATGTTTTTTCTAACTGAGATTTCATTCTTGCTTGAAGCTGTTTTTTTCTTGCTTCAGAAAGTTGTTCTCCACCTCGTGCAAAATTATTTAAGTCTATAGAAGTCTTAGACATATAAGTTGCTTTTCCCTGAAAATTTTGTTGTCCAAAAACAACAACAGTTACAAATGTTAAAATAATAGTAAATAGTGGTTTCATATATTTATATTTTTCTGTGTAATAGATGCTTGTTACATTTATTAAGACTTTAAAAAAAACCAAAAGTTTAATTACATTTAAAACAAATTTTAAATACTTACTTTTTAGATAGAAAAACTTGTTATTAAAACTTACAATCTATCCTCTCTTTTAAACCTTAGTTCTAATTAATTTAAGGTTAGATTTCTACCTATTTTAAACTTAAAACACATAAATATTTAAAAAATAATTTTTAACTTTTAAAGAATCTCTATTAGAAATTTTAGTTATAAATTAACTTGTTCACCTTTTCTATTTATTATTTTACCTACTTTTGTAACTCTGTTTAATCTTATTAGAATTTAATTTATGCACGTTGCAATTGCAGGAAATATTGGCGCAGGTAAAACCACGCTAACCAAATTATTAGCCAAACATTACAAATGGAAACCTCATTTTGAGTCTGTTGATGAAAATCCGTATTTAGACGATTTTTATACACAAATGGAACGTTGGTCTTTTAATTTACAAGTTTATTTTTTAAATAGTCGTTTTCGTCAGATTTTAGAATTAAGAGAGTCTGGTGAAAATATTATTCAGGATAGAACTATTTATGAAGATGCGCATATTTTTGCTCCTAATTTACACGCTATGGGTTTAATGACTAATAGAGATTATAGTAATTATAGCTCTTTATTTGAATTAATGGAAAACCTTGTAACTCCACCAGATTTATTAATTTACTTACGTGCAGACATTTCTACCTTAGTTGGACAAATACATAAACGTGGCAGAGATTATGAGAATTCTATTAGTATCGATTATTTAAGTAGATTAAACGAACGTTATGAAGCTTGGATATCTACTTATACAAAGGGAAAATTATTAATAATTGATGTAGATAATTTAGATTTTGTAGACAATCAAGAAGATTTGGGATATATTATAGATAGAATAGACGCTCAAATAAACGGGCTTTTTTAGTAGGAAATAGTGATTTTCGTTTTACAGAAATCACAATTCAAGAATCTCCAAAGCAAAGCCTTGTGAGACTTTTATAAAAAATAAAAGAGACCGTTTTCACGGTCTCTTTCTTTTTGTGATATTTCACACAGATGATAGTACGTCCCCCAACGTCCTATCAAAATCTTAAAAAACAATTAATTAAATACTTCTATTTGATTGTCTACTATTTCTTTTATTGGAATAATTACTTTTCCTTTTTCGGTAATTAATACTACACAAATATTATCTATTATAGCAACCACACCCTCTACTCCATTCATCTTAACTTTATCTCCTTCTTGTATATTTTTTCTAGTATAATAACCAAATAATAATCTCTTTATTACATCTCTAGAACCTAAACCAAAAGCAATGGTAAAAGATGCTAAAATTGCTCCTAGAATTATAGAAAGGTTGCTTGTAATTAAATCTGTATTAACACCTGCTTGGTTTAAAGCTGTAACAGTAACTACTATTGCTATTAAATAGAATGCAATATTACCCACTAAACTACCACCAGTTAGCTCTAAAGATTTAAACATAGAAAACAAAGTTTTCTTTACCAAGTTAGCTATGTAAATACCAACTGCAAAAATAACAAGTGCACTAATTAACTTTGGTAAATACCCAATTAAATTACTTAATTGTTCAGAAACCATTCTTAAACCTAACAACTCTGCACCTACTATTATAAAAAGTAGAATTAAAACCCATTTAATAGCAGTTATAATTATTTTTGTAGGTTGAATTTTTAAAGATGATTCTCCAAAAATTTCATCTACATGTAGTTTTTCTGGCAGGCTATCTAATTTGGTATAACCCAATGCTTTTTTAATAATATATAATAATAGCTTTATTAAAAGCCATCCTATTATTAGAAAAAGAAGTCCTTTTAATAATTGTGGTAAAAAATCTGTAAAATTGTTCCAAAGTTTTTGTAGAAAACTAAAATCGATATTAGAATTTAGTACTAGTAATTTGTTTATCATTATTTTTAGCTTTTAAGATTAGAGTTATTATCATTACTCAAAAAATCTCCAATTGTCTTAGGGTATTTCACTAAAAATAAATCAGCAATATCTAGGGTGAATTTAATCATCCCAATATCGCTTAGTACTTTTTCTTTTAGAACCTTAGGCACACTATGGTGGTGTATAATTCTCTTAAAAGGATTGCTCATAACTATAACTCTTCATACGTTTTTACAACTTTTTGTTTTGCTCTTTTAATTCTCATCTTAACAGCACTTTCACCAAGGTTTAAAGAATCTTGAATCTCTTTAATTGTCATATCATCTTGATATTTCATTAAAAGAATCATCTTTTCTGTTGGATCAATTAAAGACAATGCTTTTGCTAGTTTTTCAGATTTTAACTCAAATAAAGTTAAATCATCAATTTCTTGCGAAACATCATCATCTTGTATATTATCTGTAACAACCGTAATCTTTTCTTTCTTTTTAAAATCATTTCTTTGTACATAATTTACACAGAAATTATACGTAAAAGAATACAACCAAGTAGAAAACTTAGAGTTCCCTTTAAAGGTCTTTAATTTTACAAATAACCTGATAAAAACATCATGTGTTAAATCTTCTGCTTCTTCCTTATTTTTGGAAAAACCATAACATTTGTTATAGACAACTTTAGAAAACCTATCATATAATATTGCAAACAATTGTGTGTTGTTTGTTTCTATTATTTTAAAGATTAAATCCTCGTCGCTTAAAGCTTTAACGTCTATCGTTTTCAATTCAGTTATTATTTTGACACAAATAAACTCGATAGGTCACAATTAAATTTTAAAAAAAAGTTCAGTTGCTATTTTAGTTCGGTGAATGGTAAAAAATATACTTTAAAAAAAAATATGAATCTTTTTGTAACATTTTATTAAATACCAACGTATAATAAAATGTAGCAATACATTAATCCTTTAAAAAGTCATAGAGAATTAGATGAGACAACTTAAAATTACCAAGCAGGTTACTAATAGAGAAACCGCATCGTTAGATAAATACTTACAAGAAATAGGAAAAGTAGACTTAATTACTGCAGATGAAGAAGTAGAATTGGCACAGCTTATTAAAGCTGGAGACCAAAGAGCTTTAGAAAAATTAACGAAAGCCAATTTAAGATTTGTGGTATCTGTTGCAAAACAATATCAAAATCAAGGATTAACTTTACCAGATTTAATTAACGAAGGAAATTTAGGTTTAATTAAAGCTGCAAAACGTTTTGATGAAACGCGTGGTTTTAAATTTATATCCTATGCCGTTTGGTGGATTCGTCAATCTATCTTACAAGCATTAGCAGAGCAATCTAGAATTGTACGTTTACCGTTAAATAAAATTGGTTCTATCAATAAAATTAACAAAATGTACGCTTTCTTAGAGCAAGAAAATGAAAGACCTCCAAGTCCGGAAGAAATTGCTAAGAAATTAGACATGACTGTGAATGACGTAAAAGAATCTATGAAAAATTCTGGTCGCCACGTATCTATGGATGCACCATTAATTGAAGGAGAAGATTCTAACTTATATGACGTTTTAAACTCTGGTGAGTCTCCAAACCCAGATAGAGTTTTATTACACGAATCTTTAAGAATAGAAATTAACAGAGCCTTAGAAACACTTACTCCAAGAGAGGCAGATGTTGTAAAATTATACTTCGGTTTAGGTGAGCACCAACCAATGACTTTAGAAGAAATTGGTGAAACTTTCGATTTAACTCGTGAGCGTGTTCGTCAAATTAAAGAAAAAGCAATTAGAAGATTAAAACACACCTCTAGATCTAAAATTTTAATGACATACTTAGGATAGAAGTCGCAGACCTCTTTTGGTATCTCACTCTTGCTTGTAAAAGGCGTGAAGCATATATAAACTCTCAAATTCATTTTTGGGAGTTTTTTTTTGAAGCTATTTCCTGCTTTCCGCTATATCTTTTTTGTAAAAACAAAAAAGGATGCCACTTCAATCAGGGCTAAACTTGTTTATAAGCTTATTCCCTTTTTACAATGACCTCCTTTTAATTTTTGTAAGAATACTAATGGTATAAAACAGCAAGCATCCAAAGAATGCAATAGTCTGGATGCAATAGTGGAATAACAGGTAGAATTCAAAAAAACAACTTTCCCAATGCCGGTGGGAGCGTCTCGTTCGTACCCATGAATCAGTTGTAAAAAGAGAAAAATAATATGATCGCTTTCAAAGAAGTAGTTGTATTGGCACGAGCGGGACGCTCGCGCTAGCGGAAGCTAACTATTTTAATTTACTTTCCCAATGCTGGTGCGAGCGTCTCGCTCATACCTCATGAATCAGTTATAAAAAGAGAAAAATAGTATCATCCCTTTCAAAGAAGTAGTTGTATTGGCACAATCGGGACGCTAGCGCTAGCGGAGGCTAACTATTTTAATTTACTTTACCAATGCCGGTGCAAGCGTCTCGTTCGTACCTCATGAATCAGTTGTAAAAAGAGAAAAATAGTATCATCCCTTTCAAAGAAGTAGTTGTATTGGCAAGAGCGGGACGCTCGCGCTAGCGGAGGCTAACTATTTTAATTTACTTTCCCAATGCTGGTGCGAGCGTCTCGCTCGTACCTCATGAATCAGTTGTAAAAAGAGAAAAATAGTATCATCCCTTTCAAAGAAGTAGTTGTATTGGCACGAGCGGGACGCTCGCGCTAGCGGAAGCTAACTATTTTAATTTACTTTACCAATGCTGGTGCGAGCCTCTCGCTCGTACCTCATGAATCAGTTGTAAAAAGAGAAAAATAGTATGATCCCTTTCAAAGAAGTAGTTGTATTGGCAAGAGCGGGATGCTAGCGCTAGCGGAGGCTAACTATTTTAATTTACTTTACCAATGCCGGTGCGAGCGTCTCGTTCGTACCTCATGAATCAGTTGTAAAAAGAGAAAAATAGTATCATCCCTTTCAAAGAAGTAGTTGTATTGGCAAGAGCGGGACGCTCGCGCTAGCGGAGGCTAACTATTTTAATTTACTTTCCCAATGCTGGTGCGAGCGTCTCGCTCGTACCTCATGAATCAGTTGTAAAAAGAGAAAAATAGTATCATCCCTTTCAAAGAAGTAGTTGTATTGGCACAATCGGGACGCTAGCGCTAGCGGAGGCTAACTATTTTAATTTACTTTACCAATGCCGGTGCAAGCGTCTCGTTCGTACCTCATGAATCAGTTGTAAAAAGAGAAAAATAGTATCATCCCTTTCAAAGAAGTAGTTGTATTGGCAAGAGCGGGACGCTCGCGCTAGCGGAAGCTAACTATTTTAATTTACTTTCCCAATGCTGGTGCGAGCCTCTCGCTCGTACCTCATGAATCAGTTGTAAAAAGAGAAAAATAGTATGATCGCTTTCAAAGAAGTAGTTGTATTGGCAAGAGCGGGATGCTAGCGCTAGCGGAGGCTAACTATTTTAATTTACTTTACCAATGCCGGTGCGAGCGTCTCGTTCGTACCTCATGAATCAGTTGTAAAAAGAGAAAAATAGTATCATCCCTTTCAAAGAAGTAGTTGTACTGGCACGAGCGGGACGCTCTCGCTAGCGGAGGCTAACTATTTTAATTCACTTTCTCAATGCTGGTGCGAGCGTCTCGCTCGTACCTCATGAATCAGTTATAAAAAGAGAAAAATAGTATGATCGCTTTCAAAGAAGTAGTTGTATTCGCACGAGCGGGATGCTCGCACTAGCGGAGGCTAACTATTTTAATTTACTTTACCAATGCCGGTGCGAGCGTCTCGCTCGTACCTCATGAATCAGTTGTAAAAAGAGAAAAATAATATGATCCCTTTCAAAGAAGTAGTTGTATTGACACGAGCGGGACGCTCGCACTAGCGGAGGCTAACTATTTTAATTTACTTCCCCAATGCCGGTGGGAGCGTCTCGCTCGTACCTCATGAATCAGTTGTAAAAAGAGAAAAATAGTATGATCCCTTTCAACGAAATAGTTGTATTGGCACGAGCGAGACGCTCGCGCTAGCGGAGGCTAAATATTTTAATTTACTTTACCAATGCTGGTGCGAGCGTCTCGCTCGTACACCATGAATCAGTTATAAAAAGAAAAAAATAGTATGATCGCTTTCAAAGAAGTGCTTGTATTGGCAAGAGTGGGACGCTCTCGCTAGCGGAGTCTAACTGTTTTAATTTACTTTCCCAATGCTGGTGCGAGCGTCTCGCTCGTACCCCATGAAGTAGTTGTATTCGCAAGAGCGGGAGACACTAGCGCTAGCGAATAAGAAGAAAACTTACAAAATAACTATTTTTTATTTCGTGGCAAGCATCAAAAAATTAAACCCTTGGCTATCGCCTTGCGATTAATTACCTTTGCCATATAAAATAACAACACAACAACAAATAAATGAGTAATTTACTTGCACCTTCAATTTTAGCAGCAGATTTTGCTAACCTACAAAGAGACATAGAAATGGTAAACAATAGTGAAGCAGATTGGTTTCATATTGATATTATGGACGGTGTTTTTGTACCTAACATTTCTTTTGGAATGCCCGTTTTAAAAGCAATTGCTAAACATGCTACAAAAACAATAGATGTACATTTAATGATTGTAAACCCAGATCAGTACATACAAACATTTGCAGATTTAGGTACCAATATTTTAACAGTACATTACGAAGCTTGTACACATTTACACAGAACCATACAAGCAATAAAAGCTGCAGGTATGAAAGCTGGAGTTGCTTTAAACCCACATACACCAATTGCCGTTTTAGAAGATGTAATTGAAGATTTAGATATGGTATGTATTATGAGTGTAAACCCAGGTTTTGGCGGACAATCATTTATAGAAAACACGTTTAAAAAAGTAAGTCAATTAAAACACTTAATCGATTTTACAGAATCTGAATGTTTGATAGAAATTGATGGAGGAGTTACCTCTTATAATGCAAATGCATTAATTGAAGCTGGAGCAAATGTTTTAGTAGCTGGTAGTTTTGTTTTTGGAGCAGAAAACCCTACTCAAACTATTGCCGACTTAAAAAAGACAATCGAATAATTGTTATATACAGTAGTAGACATAGAAACCACAGGAAATGGATATAAAGGTTCTAAAATAACCGAAATATCCATTTTTGTTTTTGATGGTAAAACAGTCATAGACGAGTTTACTTCTTTGGTAAACCCAGAGCAAAATATACCTGCATTTATTACCAATCTTACAGGTATTACAAATGCCATGGTAAGAAATGCACCTAAGTTTTATGAAATTGCAAAAAAGGTAGCCGAAATTACAGAAGACACTATTTTTGTTGCGCATAATGTTAACTTCGATTATAATATTATTCACGAAGAATTTAAAAATTTAGGCTTCGATTTTAAACGAAAAAAACTCTGTACCGTTCGTTTAACTAGAAAAATAATGCCGGGTTTAAGTTCTTATAGTTTAGGGAATATTTGTACACATGAAAACATTGCTATTAATGGGAGACACCGTGCAAAAGGAGATGCAGAAGCAACCACAGAATTGTTTAGAAGATTGATAGAAAGAGATGATAATTTTACCATCAACTCTTTTTTAAACCCAAAATCTAGACAAGCCACCTTACCTCCTCTTTTAGACAAAAAAGTTGTAGATAATTTACCAGAAACTTTTGGCGTTTATTACTTTAAAAACATAGAGAAAGAAATTATTTATGTTGGTAAAGCAAATAATATAAAGCAACGTGTAATCAGTCATTTTTATGACAAAAAGAAAAAAGAGCAAACCATGTGCATGGAAACTGCCGATATTTCTTTTACAAAAACAGGAAGTGAATTATTAGCACTCTTGCATGAATCTGCAGAAATAAAACACATTTATCCAAAATTTAATAGAGCACAAAGAAGAGCCGGTGAAGCTATTGGTTTATTTTCTTATGAAGACCAAAAAGGAATTATCCATTTAGCGTACAATCGTTTAAAGTTGGTACCCAACCCAATGATGAAATATTACACTGTTGCCGAAGCAAGAAATCATTTAGAACTTCTTTGCAAAGAATTTATATTGTGCCCAAAATATTGTCATTTACAAACCAACGTTGCGAGTTGTTTTCATTATCAGTTAAAAGAATGTAAAGGTATTTGTTGCGATAAAGAAACGGTAGAAGATTATAATAAACGTGTAAAAGAAGCTATTAAATCTGTAGGTATTGGTGCAGAGAACTTGGTTATTAAAGAACCCGGTAGAACTGAAAACGAAGTTGGTTTTGCTTTAATTTTAGACGGTATTTACCAAGGTTTTGGTTATGTAGATATGCAGCAATCCGAAGAACTAGAAAACCCAGAAGATTATCAATTTTTTGTAGAACCAAAAAAAGACAATAGAGATATTCAGCGTATTATTGCTGCTTATTTAAAAAAACAAAATACTAAAACTATTTAGGTTACTTTACAAACAATACACATGTTAACTATGCCTTTTTCTTCTTAAAAAGCTATGAGTATTACAAGTATAAAAATGATATTTAAAAGGTTAAAAATATTTCTAGATAGTAATCTATTATTTTTTTTTAACAATTGAACTCGGTTAAAAAACGAAGTTATACCTTTTCCTTTTTTGATTTCTTTAATTTATTTATCCAAATAATAGTACCTGTAACAGGTAAACTTGTAGCG
Source organism: Polaribacter sp. NJDZ03 (assembly GCF_019263805.1). NCBI lineage: Bacteria > Pseudomonadati > Bacteroidota > Flavobacteriia > Flavobacteriales > Flavobacteriaceae > Polaribacter > Polaribacter sp. NJDZ03. Next base: position 3,241,871 of record NZ_CP079195.1, on the reverse strand, counting down.
ATTAAACACACAAAAAAATAAATTATTTTAGAAAACAGACCATAAATCTCTCCGGTATGAATCGGTTTTATTAACGATGCAAATTGTACATTTAAGGGGTTGTCTTTAAAATAATCTACCGCTAAAACTTCTCCATACTGCGCAACAAATAATAGGTCTGATGTTACCGGAGAAAAGTTAGCATCATTCGTTTTACTAAAGCGATAGTAATTCTTTTTTTCACTAGGAAAGGTTACTGATAAATCTCCTTTATAATCAAGAGTTTTATTGGCTATTAAAATTGCTTCATCAACCGAAATCACTTTATTACTTGGGGTATTTTCTATAAGAAACTCTGGACTAGAACGGTTAAAAATTTGAGTTCCTATTAAATTTCCCAAACCATCTTTATAACCTTCAAAAGACCAACACAAGCCAGTAATACCCATAATTATAATAAATATACATGTGTAGAAGCCTAATGTATTATGTAAATCGTAATTTATACGTTTCCAATTGGCCTTGGTTTTAATTTTAAAACCTTGTTTTATATTTCGCCATTTTAGCTTTTTAGGAAACCATAAATAAATACCAGAAAATGAAATAATTAAAAAGATAATGGTAGCAACACCTACAATAGGCCTTCCTATTTTAGCATCCAACAAAAGCCATCTATGTAATTTAAATGTTGTTGCTAAAAATGCATCTGCACTTGTTTTTTTTAATGTTATTATTTCACTAGAAAAAGGGTTGACCAACACCCTAGAACCACGCCTCTCTTTTAGATTTTTTTTTACATTAAAAACATACGGTTTCTTTGGGTCTGCAGCAATAGTTACCCCGGCTACAAAACCTATTTCAGCAACTTTTAAGGTGGTTACTAAAGCGCTTACCGTCTCTTTATTTGCTGTTTTTTCAATACTAAAATCATCAGCAAAAAAATCTTTTATTTCATGATAAAAAGTTAAAATTGTTCCGCTTATACACACTAAAAATAAAATAATTCCACTAGCCAAACCCAACCATAAATGAATATCGTTTATAAGCTTTCTAAAAGAATACCGAGTTGTTTTTTTCATTATTAAAGGTTGTGTACAAAAATGAGTTACTTATTTTATTTTAAATAAAAACGCAAATATAAAACTCAAAACCAGATACACAAAACTTATTTAGATTAAATATAAATAATAATTTTAAAAACTCTTTTCTTCTAAAAAGAGTTTAACCTAAAAAAGATTAACCGCTATAATAAACAAAAAAAAGAGGCTTTATAAAAGCCTCTTTCTTACTAACTAACCAATATAAAAAACCACTATAATTTTGCTACCAAATATTTTACTAAATCCCTTGTAGTAACTATTCCTACTAGTTCAGAATCTTCAACTACTGGTAAAGCATGAAATCCTTTTGTTGTTAATAATTCTGCTGCATCTTTAATAGATGTATATGGCGGAATTGCTGTAATATTTTTATCCATAACCTGTTTTATTGTAAATGTATTATTTACAAAGCTATTTACAGAAGTTCCGTCTTCGGTTAAACGAGATTCACTAACTTTCTGTATATCAGAATAACTTAGCATACCTATAATTTCTTTATCACGAACTACAGGAATATGTTTTATTTTATGTTCTATAAACATCTTTTCTGCAGTTACTAAATCTCCATTAACATTTAATGTAACTAAATTTGTTGCCATTATTGTAGATATCGGCTCGTCTCTTCTCATAATTTAATCTTTTAATTATACAGACAAATTTCTGAATAAAACCAAGTTTAAAAGATGATTTATATCAGTTTTATAAAATTTAAGAAAACATTCTACTAATCAATAAAAATAATTACATTTTTTTCTACAAATAAAAAAAAAAAAAAATTTTAAAACTAAACTGCTATTTACTTCGTATATTTTTATAATAAGATGCGAAATTAATTCACTGAAATACAAATAATAAGTCCTATTTAATTAATAAAATTTTACTTTTACAAAAAATACAAAAACTTTTTTTCATGACTAACCCCCTAAAAATAATGAAGCGATTTAAGGAAATGCTTCATTTTAAAAAAGCACACTTTTTATGTGTCTTTATTCTATTTACAATAAATAGTTACACACAACTTCTAAGCAATAATTTTGAAACACCTCCTTCTAACTTTGTTACAAATACACCTGCTTTAAATGGTTATGAAAACCCTAATTGGAATATTGAAACTTTAACAGAAACATTTTCTATTAAACAAAGCAACAAGATTCCTTTTATCAATAAAACCAATACCTCAACTCAATTTAAAAAAACAGGTTATAAAGCAGTTACTATTGCTATGGTAGATTCAGATAATGATGGTATAGACGATGCTACAGATATTGATGATGATAATGATGGTATTTTAGATGTTAATGAAATAGATAATACTTGTGTAAATACTATAAACAGTAGTTTAAACTACGAGTTTTACAATATAACTCCTGCTGGTAGTACAGTAGACAACATACCTACAACAGGTGCAGATCGTACAGGTACGGTTACAGATTTTGATGTAGATGCCTTGTATGCTATAGTAACTCCTGGTGACAGTAATTCATTTAGCATACGATATACTGGTTTTATAAATATAGAAACTTCAGAAACATATACTTTTTATACAAATTCTGATGATGGTTCTAAACTTTTTATAGACAATACAGAAATTGTAAATAATGATGGAAATCATGGAGCCAGAGAAAGACAAGGAACTATTGCTTTACTGCCAGGTTTACACCCTATTACCATACTTTTTTACGAAGATGGAGGAGGAGAATTTCTTACTGTTCAATATTCAACAAATACAATATCTAAAGTAAATATTCCTTTTTCTAAACTATCAACAAATTCTATTTGTAACCCAGATCCAGATGGAGATGGTGTTACTAACTCATTAGATTTAGATTCTGACAACGATGGTATTCCAGATAATATTGAAGCACAAACAACCACAGGCTATATAGCACCTACAGGAATGGATGCTGATAATGATGGTTTAGATAATGCGTATGATGCAACTCCTAATGGCAATCCAGACGGATCGGGCTCGTTAGGCTTAACAACTATTAATACAGACCTAAATGCTACTTCTGGCGCAGATACTCTTCCAGATTATTTAGACTTAGATGCCGATGGAGATGGGCTATTTGATATTGCAGAATCTGGCAGTAATTTACCAAACAATGGTGCTGGTAAAGTTACAGGTGCAGTTGGTGCAAACGGACTTGCAGATGCTATTGAGACTGGAGGAACCGATAATTTGTATACAGATGCAAACGGATCTTTTGATGATACACAAGCAGATAACTTTACAGATTCTGACGGAGATGTAAATTCTTCTATTGGCGATGTAGATTACAGAGACAACAGGGTAGATATAGATACAGATGCAGATGGTATACCAGATTCTATAGACAGAGATAGTGATAATGATGGTATATTAGATATTGTAGAAGATGGTAATTGCGCTCTTTCAGAAAAAATAGAAGTCGTTTTAATTTCTAGCGAAGACTTTGGTACCGGTACTACAAGAACAACAAACAGTCATGTTTTAAACCATTCTTATGCTCCTATTAACGCTATACCAGATGGCTCTTATGCAGTTGTTTCATCACTTAACACAGGTCTTCAATCCTATAACCGTACAGATGCTAACGGAGATATCGATGCAAATATAGACCAATTTACAGGTCCAACAGGTGGTTCCTCTAACGGGAGGTATTTAAGTATCAATATGATTAATAAAGGTAATATTGAATTTTATCGTCAATCATTAACCAATTTAATTATCGGGGCAGATTATAGGTTTAGACTAGATTTAGCCGGTTTATGTAATGGTTGTTCAGACAAACCAATTTTTAGACTTGAAGTACAAGATAATCTTGGAGCAACTACACAAACCATTTCCTCTCCTGCTTCTGGAGAACCTAATGATGATGTTTGGAGAAGAATTACATTAAACTTTACAGCAACAAAAACTACTTTAGACATTGTTATTTTTAACGACCAACCTAGTGGCTCTGGTGGTAATGATGTTGGTGTAGATAATATTGTTTTTGCTTCTTTAAAATGTCCTGCTAGTTTTAATGACTTTGACGGAGATGGTATTCCAAATTCTTTAGACCTAGATTCTGATAACGACGGAATTACAGACGTTATAGAATCTGGAGGTACAGACGTAAACAGAGATGGTAAAGCAGATGGAAATTCTGGTAATACAGAAACTACAAATGGAGTACCAAGTTCTGCTGGTACTGGTAATACACCTACAAATACAGATAATGACACTATACCTAATTTTTTAGATTTAGATGCAGATAATGATGGTATACCAGACAATATAGAAGGCCAAACATCTAAAGGTTATATAGCCCCAAGTGGTGCAGGTACAGGAATAATTGACACAAATAATAATGGTGTTGATGATACTTATGAATCGGGTGCAATTATTGGCATAAACCCAACAAACACAGACGCAAGCGCAACCACAAGTGCAGATACAATACCAGATTATTTAGACCTAGACTCTGATGGTGATGGTATATTTGATGTAGTAGAATCTGGTACAGGTTTACCAAATAATGGTAACGGAATTTCTACCGGTACTTTTGGTATTAATGGTTTAAATGATCTTGTAGAAACAGGAAATACAGATTTAGGTTATACCGATGTAAATGGTAGTTTTGACAACACACAAACTGATAATTTTACAGATACGGATGCAGATGTACTCACTTTTGGAGATGTAGATTATAGAGATATTACAGATGATGGAATTGCCATGATTACCCAAGTATATCAGTTTGATAATGATACCAATACAGATAAAGACAGATGGATAGAAATTACAAACATTCATGCCACTAAAAGTATTGCTGCTAGTCTTATTCAAATTCAATTATATGTAGATAGAACTGGTGCACAAACAACTGCGCCAACTACTTCTTATACATTTCCAAATATATTAGCTCCTGGTACATCAATATTATTAAAAAGCACTAATACTGCAATTACTAATTTTGATAATTCGGATATAACAAGAGTAATTACTAGCGATGCTTTAACCAATATTGAAGGTGCTAATGACATGATTACCTTATCATCTACTAATAATGCTTCTTCGTATAATAACAGATATGATGTTATTCAAGCATTTGCTGATAAAACATCATACGTTAGAATAGATGAAGCATTAACACCTAATAAAAACTACGATACTAGTGAATGGGTAATATTTATAGATGATGCAATTCTACCTTATCAACCAATTGGTGATACTGAAATTACAGGTACTAAAAGACATCCACAAGATCCTTTAATTTCAGAAATTAAAGGGTCTAGCACAGAAGCAAATACGTTGTTAGGTTTACATAGAATTAATAGCACTATATCAACAGCTACGAACAGTTTGTATACAAATGGGTATCCAGACAGATCTCGTTCTGTTGTAATTGATCAAAATTTTGAGCATGAAACGAACAAATTAAGCGCTAGAAAACTAAAAGTTGAATCTGGTAACACGTTAACGGTAACCAATCAATTATTAGTAGTTACAAATGATATTACTTTAGATGGAGATATTCGTTTAGCAGGTACGTTAGCTCAATTAGTACAAACGCATACCAGTACAAGTACTATTACAAGTACAGGTATTATGGGGAGTCTTTTAGTAGATCAAAATTCTGAAATACCAAGTTTATATAGATATGGTTATATGAGTTCTCCTGTTAATTCATTAAACAATACTTACACAATAGAAGCTGTTTTAAAAGATGGTACAGACCCAAACACTCCAAAAGATATTACATTTATATCTGGCTATGACGGAGCTGCTACAACCCCTATTACTCTTGCAGATTTCTGGGTTTACACCTATGCTCCTGCTTCTAGCGGTAGAGCTAACTATGTACATAAATATAAAGAGGGTCCAATAAATAGAGGAGATGGTTTTATTTTTAAAGGTCCAGGAAAAGAACTAGGGCAAAACTATACGTTTAAAGGCATGCCTAATGATGGTAATTTTACAACTGCTGTATCTATAGGTATTGGAGATGATTACTTAATTGGAAACCCTTTTCCCTCTGCAATGAATGCTAGAAAATTTATAAATGACAACTTTACATCAACAACGGGTACACTTTATTTATGGCAACATCAAAAAAGTGCTAATGGTGAAGGAAATGGAATAGACGGACATGTTTTTGGTGGTTATGTTGGCGGATACGCAACAATTAACTTAAGTGGTGCTGTAGCCGCAAATGGACCCGCTAACATTAATAATAATGATAATAATGGAACTGACGGTACAGGTAGCGCAACGTACACTACTCCACTTCCATACATTGCAATAGGTCAGGGTTTCTTTGTAGAAGGAAGTAAAACTGGTGGTATCATTAAATTTAACAACAGCCAGAGAGCTTACGTTACAGAAGGACCAGCATCTGTTTTTTTTAAAGGGAGCAAAACAAGCAACAAAACAGCAACTACAACTGCTGCAAACTTGTTACCAATGATAAAATTAGGTTTTGAGTATAAAAACACAGAAGAATTATTATTACACAATCAAATAGCAATTTCTTTTCAAGAAACAAATTCTTTTGCTTTTGATAAAGGGTATGATTCTGAAGTATACCAAGTTGGTAAAACAGACCTCTATTTTAAATTTCCTTCAGATGATAAAAACTATGTAATTGCGGGTGTACAAGAAATATCTAACGAACTAGAAGTTCCTTTAGAAATTAAAATGGATTACGCTGGTCAAGTAAATATAATGATAGATGAACTACAAAATGTATCTAAAAACATCTTTATTAACGATAAACTTACACAAACTTCATACAACCTTACAAATAAAAATGCTATCTTTAGCCTAGATAAAGGTACTTATACAGGTCGTTTTGTATTAGCATTTACCAAAAACACAACACTTAGTGTAAAAGATGCTATTGTATCTAAACAGACAAGTATTTATGCCGATAACAAGAACAATAATATTGTAATTTCTAAAAACGAAGAAATACATATTAATAATGTAGAATTGTTTAACATTCTTGGCAAAAAAGTAACCCTTTGGAGCATTAAGGAACAAAAAAATACTTATCAATTAGCTATAAAAAAACAAATACCAACAGGTATTTATATTGTAAAAACACATACTGACAAAGGCATAATCAATAAAAAAATTATAATTAGACACTAAAAAGTAATATCCCTAATAATTAAATAAAATGATGATACTTACCCAGCTTCCTCCTCCTGCTGGTCCTCCCCCACCTCCAGGACTAGAAATAAATCATGAAATTTTAGCACTATTTATAGTCGCTATATTATATGGTATTTTTATTATTATAAATACTAAAAATTTACACTTTAAATAACTCTTTTAAAAAGCTAGACCTATAATTTGGTCTAGTTTTTTTATCAAAAAATTAACACTAACTACACAATAATTCATAAAAAAACAGTACTATTAAGTTCTTTATTGTTAAAAAAAATGTAAAATCCTATAAAAAAATTAAAAAAATCATTACTTTCGTATATAAAAAAACCTCCTATGGCTATCCCTCACAAACAAACGAAGACACTTCGTAGTAAATTCGACAATACTTTTTTTTCATTATTAACTTCTAAAACAGCGGCTGCATTAAAACTATTCTTTTTTGCAAGTTTCTTATTTTTCTCTAATCCTAAGGCATTTGCTCAAACTGTAGTTGTAAATACATCAACAGTACAATCTAACTCTTACACCGTAACTGGCGGACCAAAACAAATTAGTTTTATTATTGCTGGTGGTAATGGTGGTAATGGAGTCCAAGCTTATGGGGGGCAAGGAGCTACTGCAAGTGCAACCTACAACCTTAATGAAGGAGATATTATTAGATATTTAGTTTCAGAAGGAGGTTTTGGTAACCCTAATGGTACTACTACTAGTAATACCAGTGGTGGTGGTGGTAGTACCGGTATATACATTAACAGCACTTTAGTACTAGTTGCTGGTGGTGGTGGTGGAGCTGGTGGTGTAAATGGTTTAGCCGCCAATAATACTACAAATGGTGATAACGGAACTGGTAGTAACTTTGGTGCTGGTGGTAATGGTGGTAATGGTGGTAGTGCTGGTGCTGCTGGTGCTGCTGGTGGTGGATTCATTAGCAATGGTGCCAGCGCTACTTCATCTGTTGCAACTGGTGGGGCTGGTGCTAATGGATCTTTTACTTTAGCTTCTGGAGGTAACGGTACCGCTGAGTTAACTACTGGTAACGGTGGTAGAGGTTTTTCTGGTGGTGCTGGTGCTACAGTTAACTTAACTGGTGGTGCTGGTGGCGGTTATAGTGGTGGTGGTGGTTCCGGTCTTTTTACTGCTGTTGGTACAGATGGTGCTGCTGGTGGTGGTGGTTCTTATGTGGATACAACTTTTAGAGGTTATGTTAATAGTTCAATTATTGCAGGTGCAAATGGTACTACTGGTGCTTTGCAAGCAAACGGAAATAACGGTAGTGTAAATATTACAGCAAAAGACTTAACAGATACAGATAGTGATGGTATTGCAGATGTTAATGACGAAGACAGTGACAATGATGGTATTTTAGATGTTGTAGAATGTCCTAACTTTAGTTTTAGTAAAGATTTAATAATTAACAATGCAAACGCAGGTCTAATAACAGTTGTAGAAGGTGGAGCGTCTGGTACCCCTTTTGTTAATGATGCTGGTCCAAATAATAATGAACCAGGTTTAAGATATACTGACCAAGCGTCTCAAGTAACTTACTACAGGTTAAATACACAAGGTAAAGACTATACATATATAGATGGTAATAATTTAGTTTTTAGAATCTTTGTACAAGACCCTGCTGAAGATTTTTTCGGAGGTACTACAGATATTCGTATAGGTAGTGGTGGTACTCAATACACTATAGATTTAACAGAAGCTCCTTATGGAGAAACAAAACCTACAGGATCTGATTTTACAATTACAGTACCTTTAACGGCAGCTAGATTTGGCGTAACACAAGCTGCATTTGAAACCGTTATTGCATCTTTAGACTATATAGATATTAGAGCAGAATTTTGGTTAGGTGCAACAGGTGTTTTAGAAAGTGAACTTGTTCCTCTTCTAAATGACCCTTGTGATTTTGATAATGATGGAACTCCAGATTATTTAGATTCAGACTCAGACAACGATGGTTGTTCAGACGCAGATGAAGCGTATTTTGGTACGGTTGCAAATGCAGATACAGACAATAATGGCTTTTATGGTACAGGTATACCAATAGTAGATAGTTCTGGTAGAATAACTGGCCTTACCTATACCACTACTCCAAACCCATATCATTTAGACGGAACGGTAAACACATGTAATGATAACGACAACGATGGTGTGCCAGATGGTGCAGATTTAGATGATGATAACGATGGTATTTTAGATACCGCAGAAGATGTTTGTACTGGTTTTACAGAAATACTACCTACAAGGTTAGGTATTGCTGGTGGTGTAATTAACTTTGACATGATTGCACCTCTTGATGTGAGTTCAGATTTCGGTCTTTCGGCAGGTAGTGTTTTTATACAAGCTTTCGGTATAAACACAACATCTAATACCACCCCTCGTATGGTAGTAGGCCCAGACCCCGCTCACTCTAATACTAGGTTTGTATTAACAGGTACTGTTCCTGCTAAAATTCAGGGACTTCATGGTAAAACGATAACTGCAGATGGTACTCGATTTGATGGTATTGAGTCTCTAGATGGAATTCCATATACTTTAACTTCTACTTTAGACGCCGGCTTTGTTGCCAATGATACACCAAATAATTATACTGTAATTAACACAAAAACATCGGGAGCTCAGAACACTACATCTTTTTTATGGGAATCTGCCACTTACGCTAAAGAATTAAGGTTTTTCACAACTGATAATAATATAAATAATGCAATTAGATTCTACATCTGTCCAGCTACAGATACAGATAATGATGGAATCCCTAATCACCTAGACACAGACTCAGACAACGATGGTTGTTCAGACGCAGACGAAGCTTATTTTGGTACGGTTGCAAATGCAGATGCAGACAATAATGGCTTTTATGGTACAGGTGTACCAATAGTAGATGGTACTGGTAAAGTAACTGGCGCACCATATACTACTACACCAAATGCATATTATATAAATGGAAATGTAAATGCATGTAATGACAATGACAATGATGGTATACCAGACGATGTAGATTTAGATGACGATAATGATGGTATTTTAGACACAGAAGAATGTATATTTACTGATAAGCAAGCTACTAGAGTAGGAAGTGGTAATACTAATAACCCTCAAACATATCAGTTTGTAGCAACACCTACAACTACTGTTACTATTGGTACAGATACAGGTGAATTTTTAAGCGGTTCATTTAGTAGGTTCGGGTTTAATGAAACTACTACTGGTAACGGTACTTATACTATAACTTTTGGAGAAGAAGTTTCTGATATAAATTTATTACCAGACAGTGTTGGGACAACTTCTTCTGGTGATCTTGATACTGCAACAGCTGGAATAGATTTTGCAGGACAAGCTCTTTTTGGAAATTTCTCGGCCATTTTAGCAAACGGGACAACTATGTCTAATCTTGCGGTATCTATATCGGTAAATCCCGTGGGAAATTCCGAACTAGTAGGGCAAACAGTTATAGATGGAAAAACATATATAACAGATCTAACGGCGAATACCACCCAAGCCAGCGGTACAATTTCTTTTCCTTCATTAATAGGCAAAAATGTAAAAAGTTTAACATTTGATAGTATTGGAGATGGAATAGGCCCAGTGTTATGGTTAGGTATAAAAGCTTCAATATGTTTAGACACAGATAATGATGGTATACCAAATAAATTTGATACAGACTCAGACAACGATGGTTGTCCAGATGCTTTAGAAGGAAGCGGAACTTATACCCTTTCAGATATAGATGCTACAACTAAAATGCTAACAGCCGCAGTAGACATGGTAAGTACAAGTGCTACTTATGGGGTTCCAAACAGCACAACACAAACTATTGGTACATCTCAAGACAAAGACATTCAAAGTTCTGCATGTAATACCGCAGTAAATACAGAAAATGACATCAATCAAACACCAAAAGACAAACCTGTTGATGGTGCATTATTAACCAATGATGAAAACGTAGCAACAGTAACTTCTGTTACAATAAATGGGACTCCAACAGCTGTTCCTGCAGGAAACACTGGAGTAACTATTAATAATGTTGCTGGTGTAGATGAAAATGGAATTGCTATACCAAATGCTGGTTCAATTACTATTAAAGAAGATGGTACGTACACCTTTACACCAACTACAGGTTTTACAGGAACTATTAATCCAATAACATACACTGGTGAAGGAGCAAATAATGAAACAGATACGGCTACTTTATCTTTAGAAGTTATTCCTAACATTCTGCCAGCGGGTAACAATCTGCCAACGGCACAGAATGATGTAAATACTACAGAATTAAACACAACAGTTACTTCAACAATACTAACAAATGATAGTGACCCTGATGGAAATAATATAGTTATCACTAATGCTACTATAAAAGATGAAGCAGGTACTGTTAGTACTTTTACTTTAGGAACTGCTAAAACAGTTGCAGGGAAAGATAAAAACGGTGTTGCTATTGCAAATGCAGGTACAGTTAAAGTAAATGCAGATGGAACTTATGAATTTATACCTGCTACAGGATTTACAGGAACGGTAAACGATATTACTTACACTATTTCTGATGGAAATGGTGGTACAGATACTGCTATTTTAAACTTAAATGTAATTGACAATTTTGGAAACAATACGTTTGCAAATGATGATGCCAATGCTGCTAAGCAAGGAATAAATATAGAAGGAAATGTTTTAACAAACGATTTTGATCCAGAAGGGAATACTCAAAATGTTACTACTGCTTCTGTTAACGGAACTGCAATTACGGTGGGAACTGTTGCTGTTCCTGTAGTAAATACTATTGCAGGTATTGGTACGGTTACCATAAACTCAGATGGTTCTTATAATTTTGTACCAGAAGCTGGTTTTACAGGTACAGTACCTGTAACATACACTAAATGTGATACAATTACAGCTCCAACAGTACAAGCATGTGATGAAGCTACTTTATATTTAACTTCTATTCCTGCAGATGTAAATGCAGAAAATGATATCAACCAAACACCAAAAGATACACCTGTAGATGGTCAACTATTAACTAATGATGAAGGTGTAGCAAGTGTAACTGCTACTGGATTTACTTTAGGAACTGCAAAAACAGTTGCTGGAGTTGATGAAAATGGAAATAATGTTGCTAACGCAGGTTCTTTAACTATTAATGGAAACGGAACATATACCTTTACTCCTACTACAGGTTTTACAGGAACAATTGATCCGGTAACATATACAGGAAAAGGCGCAGGTGTTGACACGAATGATGCTATATTATCTATTGAAGTTATTCCTAACATTCAGCCAGCGGGTAACAATCCGCCAACGGCACAAAATGATGTAAATACTACAGAATTAAATACAGATATAACGTCAACTTTACTCTCTAATGATAGTGACACAGATGGAGATAATATCGTTATCACTAATGCTTCTATAAAAGACGGAGCTGGTGCTGTTACTACTTTTACTTTAGGAACTGCTAAAACTGTTACTGGTAAAGATAAAAATGGAGTTACTGTTACAAATGCAGGTACTGTTGAAATAAAAGCAGATGGTACTTATGAATTTAAACCTGCTACAGGATTTACAGGAACTATAGATGATATTACCTACACCATTTCTGATGGAAATGGTGGTACAGATACTGCTATTTTAAACTTAAATGTAATTGACAATTTTGGAAACAATACGTTTGCAAATGATGATGCCAATGCTGCTAAGCAAGGAATAAATATGGAAGGAAATGTTTTAACAAACGATTTTGATCCCGAAGGGAATACTCAAAATGTTACTACTGCTTCTGTTAACGGAACAGGAATTACGGTGGGAACTCTTGCTCCTGTAGTAAATACTATTGCAGGTATTGGTACGGTTACCATAAACTCAGATGGTTCTTATAATTTTGTACCAGAAGCTGGTTTTACAGGTACAGTACCTGTAACATACACTAAATGTGATACAATTACAGCTCCAACAGTACAAGCATGTGATGAAGCTACTTTATATTTAACTTCTATTCCTGCAGATGTAAATGCAGAAAATGACATCAACCAAACACCAAAAGATACACCTGTAGATGGTCAACTATTAACTAATGATGAAGGTGTAGCAAGTGTAACTGCTACTGGATTTACTTTAGGAACTGCAAAAACAGTTGCTGGAGTTGATGAAAATGGAAATAATGTTGCTAACGCAGGTTCTTTAACTATTAATGGAAACGGAACATATACCTTTACTCCTACTACAGGTTTTACAGGAACAATTGATCCGGTAACATATACAGGAAAAGGCGCAGGTGTTGACACGAATGATGCTCTATTATCTATTGAAGTTATTCCTAACATTCAGCCAGCGGGTAACAATCCGCCAACGGCACAAAATGATGTAAATACTACAGAATTAAATACAGATATAACGTCAACTTTACTCTCTAATGATAGTGACACAGATGGAGATAATATCGTTATCACTAATGCTTCTATAAAAGACGGAGCTGGTGCTGTTACTACTTTTACTTTAGGAACTGCTAAAACTGTTACTGGTAAAGATAAAAATGGAGTTACTGTTACAAATGCAGGTACTGTTGAAATAAAAGCAGATGGTACTTATGAATTTAAACCTGCTACAGGATTTACAGGAACTATAGATGATATTACCTACACCATTTCTGATGGAAATGGTGGTACAGATACTGCTATTTTAAACTTAAATGTAATTGACAATTTTGGAAACAATACGTTTGCAAATGATGATGCCAATGCTGCTAAGCAAGGAATAAATATGGAAGGAAATGTTTTAACAAACGATTTTGATCCAGAAGGGAATACTCAAAATGTTACTACTGCTTCTGTTAACGGAACAGGAATTACGGTGGGAACTTTTGCTGCTCCTGTAGTAAATACTATTGCAGGTATTGGTACAGTTACCATAAACTCAGATGGTTCTTATAATTTTGTACCAGAAGCTGGTTTTACAGGTACAGTACCTGTAACATACACTAAATGTGATACAATTACAGCTCCAACAGTACAAGCATGTGATGAAGCTACTTTATATTTAACTTCTATTCCTGCAGATGTAAATGCAGAAAATGATATCAACCAAACACCAAAAGATACTGCGGTAAATGGAGCATTAATTACCAATGACCAAGGTGTTGCAACAGTAACTTCGGTTACAATAAATGGGACTCCAACAGCTGTTCCTACAGGAAACACTGGAGTAACAATTAATAATGTTGCTGGTGTAGATAAAAACGGTGTTGCCGTTGCAAATGCTGGTTCAATTACTATTAAAGAAGATGGTACGTATATTTTTACACCAGCTGCAGGTTTTACAGGTACTATTAACCCAATAACCTATATAGGAAAAGGTGCTGGTGCCAATACAGACACAGCAAGTTTATCTATAGAAGTAGTGCCAAATATTTTGCCAGCGGGTAACAATCCGCCAACGGCACAAAATGATGTAAATACTACAGAATTAAATACAGATGTAACGTCAACTTTACTCTCTAATGATAGTGACACAGATGGAGATAATATCGTTATCACGAATGCTTCTATAAAAGATGGAGCAGGTACTGTTACTACTTTTACTTTAGGAACTGCTAAAACTGTTACTGGTAAAGATAAAAATGGAGTTACTGTTACAAATGCAGGTACTGTTGAAGTAAAAGCAGATGGTACTTATGAATTTAAACCTGCTACAGGATTTACAGGAACTATAGATGATATTACCTACACCATTTCTGATGGAAATGATGGTACAGATACCGCTATTTTAAGCTTAAATGTAATTGACAATTTTGGAAACAGTACGTTTGCAAATGATGATGCCAATGCTGCTAAGCAAGGAGTAAATATAGAAGGGAACATCAAAACAAACGATTTTGATCTAGAAGGAAATACACAAACTCTTTCTTCACCTTCAGCTTCTTTTGGAGGAACAAATACACCAATTACTCTAGGAACAGCAACAGCAATTTCAGGAGTAGGTACTTTAACTTTAAGCGCAGATGGAAAATACACCTTTGTTCCTGAGCCTAATTTTGTAGGAACTGTTCCCGTAACATATAGTACCTGTGATAACGGAACGCCACAAGCATGTGACAAAGCTACTTTGTATTTAACTTCTATTCCGTCAGACGTTATTCCTGATATTGCTGCAGAAAATGACATCAACCAAATACCACAAGACACTGTGATAAATGGGGCTTTATTAACGAATGATGAAGGTGTAGCAAGTGTAACTGCTACAGGATTTACTTTAGGAACTGCAAAAACAGTTGCTGGAGTTGATGAAAATGGGAATAATGTTGCTAACGCAGGTTCTTTAACTATTAACGGTAATGGTACATATACCTTTACTCCTACTGCAGGTTTTACAGGAACTATTAATCCGGTAACATATACAGGAAAAGGCGCAGGTGTTGACACGAATGATGCTCTATTATCTATTGAAGTTATTCCTAACATTCAGCCAGCGGGTAACAATCCGCCAACAGCGCAAAATGATGTAAATACTACAGAAATAAATACAACAGTTACTTCAACAATACTTAACAACGATTCTGACCCTGATGGAGATAATATCGTTATCACTAGTGCTTCTATAAAAGATGGAGCAGGTACTGATATTCCTTTTACTTTTGGAACGGCTAAAACTGTTACTGGTAAAGATGAGAATGGTGTTGCTATTGCAAATGCTGGTACGGTTAAAGTAAATGCAGATGGGTCTTATGAATTTATACCTGCTACTGGTTTTACAGGATCTGTAGATGATATTACCTACACTGTTTCTGATGGAAATGGTGGTACAGATACTGCTACTCTTAACTTAAATGTAATTCCTAATTTTGGAAACAACACTTTTGCAAATGATGACGCTAATTCTGCTACGCAAGGAACAAGTATGGAAGGAAATATTGTTCTAAACGATTTCGATCCGGAATTAAATATGCAAACGATATCTTCGGCTTCTGTAAATGGAACGTCAATTACTGTGGGAACTGTTGCTGTTCCTGTAGCAAATACAATTGCAGGTGTGGGTACAGTTACCATCAATACAGATGGTTCTTATAACTTTGCTCCTGATGCTAATTTTACAGGAACTGTTCCCGTAATTTACAGTACCTGTGATAACGGAACGCCACAAACATGTGATGAGGCTACTTTGTATTTAACTTCTATTCCTGCAGGTTTTACTGCAAAAAATGATATCAACCAAACGCCGCAAGATACTGCGGTAAACAGTTCATTAACTACAAATGACCAAGGAGGTAATATAACCGTAACTTCTGTTCTTATAAATGGTAATTCTACAGCTTTTGCTGTACCTGCAGGAAATACAGGTGTTACCATTAATAATGTGCCTGGTATAAACAAAGAAGGTTTTGCTGTTACCAATGCTGGTTCTATAATTATTAAAGAAGATGGTACATATACCTTTACACCTAGTCCTGGTTTTACAGGAACTATAGACCCTATAACCTATACAGGTAAAGGTGATGGTATTGCTACAGATACCGCTACTATATCTATTGAAGTGTTGCCTAATGAACTACCTATTAGTAATCCGCCAACGGCGCAAAATGATGTACATACTACAGAAGTAAATACAACGGTAAATTCTACGGTGCTTTCTAATGATACCGATCTAGAAGGAGACAATTTAACGATAACATCTGCTACAGGGGTAACTATTAATACCCCAACAACGGTTACTGGTAAAGATAAAACGGGAGCTACGGTTGCAAATGCAGGTACTGTTCAATTAAATACGAATGGAACTTATGAGTTTATTCCTGCTGCTGGTTTTACAGGAACTGTAGATGATATTACCTACACCATTTCTGATGGAAACGGTGGTACAGATACTGCTATTTTGAACTTAAATGTAATTGACAATTTTGGAAACAGCACTTTTGCTAATGATGATGCTCATACGGCGCCACAAGGAACTACAATGACTGGAAATATTTTGACTAATGATTTTGATCCAGAAGGGAACCCACATACTGTTACTTCGTTTTCTATTAAAATAGCAAATACAACAAGTACGAATGCAACTGATGGATCCGCAACAATAGGTAATGTTGGTACAGTTACTTTAGTTAGTGACGGAACTTATACTTTTGTACCAGTTGCTAGTTTTGTAGGCACTGTGCCTGTAACATATATTAAGTGTGATAACCAATCGCCACAAGCATGTGCAGAAGCTACATTGTATTTAACGTCGGTTCCTAAAGCCATTAAGACAGACGTTATGATAACACAAGTGTATCAGTTTGGTGCTGATAGCGATACTGATAAGGAAAGATGGATAGAAATTACCAATATAGGTACAACAGATGTTCCTGCAAACACCATTCATGTTCAGTTATATAAAGATAAAACAGGAGACCAAACAAACAACAATCCAGATGTTTCTTATACAGTTACTACTTTACTAGAAGCTGGAAAATCTGTCTTATTTAAAAACGTATTAAATAATACTTTAATAGCCAATTCTGAATTAGCTACTGATGCTACAGTTGTATTAAATGCTGCATTAACAGATTTAGATGATGCCGTTAATGATATTATTACGCTATCTACA
Organism: Polaribacter sp. NJDZ03; assembly: GCF_019263805.1. Classification (NCBI taxonomy): domain Bacteria; kingdom Pseudomonadati; phylum Bacteroidota; class Flavobacteriia; order Flavobacteriales; family Flavobacteriaceae; genus Polaribacter; species Polaribacter sp. NJDZ03. The sequence goes on along the minus strand of NZ_CP079195.1, from coordinate 3,224,081 downwards.
TCAACAACTTCTTCATGGGCAAATAGATATGATGTGGTTTCTAATATAAACAACAAAACTTCGGTTGTTAGAATAGATGAAAGGTTAACACCTAATAAAAACTATGATGCAAATGAATGGGTGGTATTTATAGATGATGCAATAACACCTTACCAGCCAATTGAAGAAACTACAGTTGCAGGAATTAAAAGACATCCTCAAGATGCTTTAATCTCAGAAATAAAAAACTCTAGTAAAGAAGCAAATACGTTGTTAGGTTTACACAGAATTGATATTACAACCTCTAACTCTAGTAGCAATACCTGGACGAACGGTTTCCCAGACAGATCTCGTTCTGTAGTAATTGATCAAGATTTTGAGCATACCGGTAGTAGATTAAGTGCTAGAAAACTAAAAATTGATGCAAGTACAAAATTAACAGTAACAGATCAATTATTAGTGGTTACTAATGAGATTACTTTAGACGGTAATATTCGTTTAGCTGGTACATCTGCACAATTGGTACAAACGCATGCAACCACTACTAAAATAAGTGGTAACGGTAAACTGTTAGTAGATCAAAACTCTACAATACCTAGTTTATACAGATATGGATATATGAGTTCTCCGGTAACTTCTATTGGCATTAATTACACTTTAGAAAATGTGTTAAAAGATGGTACAACTCCACTAAATGCAACGGGTATAGTAGGTACTACTATTGCTAAAAATATTAAATTTATAGATGGCTATGATGGAGATACTACAGATCCTATTTCATTAGCTAAATATTGGATATATACCTATGCTCCTGCTTCTAATGGTAGAGCTAATTGGGCACATAAAAATGAGGATGGTGAGATTGCTCGTGGTGAAGGATTTATTTTTAAAGGTCCAGGAGCACCACAAAACTATACCTTTATGGGAACACCTAATGATGGAAACTTTAGCCCTTCAATTATAGCTGCAGGTAACGATTATTTAGTTGGTAACCCTTACCCATCGGCTATAAACGCAAGAAAGTTTATTGAAGACAACTTAAATGAAACTACCGGAACTCTTTACTTCTGGGAACATAAAGAAAGTAAACTTGGTGAGGGTACCGGAATAGATGGACACATATTTGGTGGGTACATTGGTGGGTATGCAACACTTAACTTAGGTGGTGGAGTTGCTGCAGATGTTCCTGCAAATACAACAAATGATAACAATGGTACTTCTGGCTTAGAAAGCACTACTGCATATACAACGCCACTTCCATACATTGCAATCGGACAAGGTTTCTTTATTGAGGCAGATGCTGGTGGAACAATTGATTTTAACAACAGCCAAAGAGCGTATGTTACAGAAGGTGCAAAATCGATATTCTTTAGAGGAACTCAAAAAACAAGTAAAACGGAGAGTAACCTATTGCCTGTAATTAAATTAGGTTTCGAATATAAAAACGAGCAAGATTTAATGATACACCATCAAATAGCAGTCTCTTTTCAAGAAACAAATTCTTTTGCTTTTGATAAAGGGTATGACTCTAAAGTATATGAAACTGGTAAAACAGACATCTATTTTAAATTCCCTTCGGATGACAAGGATTATGTGATTGCTGGAGTACAAGAAATATCTGATGACTTAGAAGTTCCTTTAGAAATTAAAATGAACTATACAGGGCAAGTAAATATCATGGTAGATGAATTACAAAATGTTTCTAAGAACATTTATGTTACAGACAAACTTACCGGTACTTCTTATAATGTTAAAGAACAAAAAAACACGTTAACCTTAGAAAAAGGAACCTATACAGATCGTTTTGTATTAACCTTTAAAGAAAGTAGCGCCCTTAGTTTAGAAGACGAAATTTTAGCTGCATATACCAATATCTATGCAGACAATGAAAACAACCAAATTGTAATTTCTAAAAATAGTGAAGTAGCAATTAAAAAAGTAGAGTTGTTTAATGTGATTGGTAAAAAAGTAAGTCTTTGGAATATTAAAGAACAAAAAGAGACTTACCAATTAGATATTAAAAAACAGATACCAACAGGTGTTTACATTGTAAAAATGAATACCAATAAAGGAACCATCAATAAAAAAGTGGTTATTGAGTAACAAATAAAAAACTATCAATTTTTTAAAATTGATAAAATATTAAAGCCTATTAAAAGAAATCTCTTTTAATAGGCTTTTTTTTTATTGTTAATAATACCAAATAATAAAATAATTAATAAAAATATTTTTATGTTATTTTTAACAGAAATGTGACTTTTTAAACTTAGCGGTGTCACACTTATGGTGCCTAGTTAAAAAATATAACTACTTTTGCACCTTTAATTTTTTCTAATGATGAATACATATCTAAAATAAACGGAATTAATACGCGAATAAACCAATAGTAAGTACCTGTCTAAACAGTCTTTTACTGGTGGTTATTTACAAACAATAATTATATATAAACTACAAATAAATACTCTTATTACAAATAATTACTCTTAAAAATGACAAAAAAAATTCAATTAACTCTAAGTAAAAAACTATTTTTACTATTAGCCTTTTTTCTATTAATTTTTACTAATAATAACTTGAGTGCACAATGTATTGGTCCTGCTAATGATTGTGATAATGATGGTGTTCTTAATGTAAATGATAACGATGATGATAATGATGGTATTTTAGATACAGAAGAATGTATATTTACTGATAAGCAAGCTACTAGAGTAGGAAGTGATAATACTAATAACCCTCAAACATATCAGTTTGTAGCAACACCTACAACTACTGTTACTATTGGTACAGATACAGGTGAATTTTTAAGCGGTTCATTTAGTAGGTTCGGGTTTAATGAAACTACTACTGGTAACGGTACTTATACTATAACTTTTGGAGAAGAAGTTTCTGATATAAATCTATTACCAGACAGTGTTGGAACAAATAATGATGGTAGTCTTAATACAGCAACAGCTGGAATAGATTTTACAGGACAAGCTCTTTTTGGAAATTTCTCGGCCATTTTAGCAAACGGGACAACTATGTCTAATCTTGCGGTATCTATATCAGTAAATCCCGTGGGAAATCCCGAACTAGTAGGGCAAACAGTTATAGATGGAAAAACATATATAACAGATCTAACGGCGAATGACACCCAAGCCAGCGGTACAATTTCTTTTCCTTCATTAATAGGCAAAAATGTAAAAAGTTTAACATTTGATAGTATTGGAGATGGAATAGGCCCAATTTTATGGTTAGGTATAAAAGCTTCAAAATGTTTAGACACAGATGGAGATGGTATACCTAATAAATTTGATACAGATTCAGACAACGATGGCTGTTCTGATGCAGATGAAGCCTATTATATGGCACTTACTAATCCTGGTGCAGACACAGATAATAATGGCTATTATGGATCTGGTACTCCTAACGTAAATAGCACTAATGGTAGAGTAAACGGTGCTTCATACAGCACACCAAATCCATATTATTTAAAAGCAAACATAAATACTTGCGATGATAATGACAAAGATGGTGTTACAGATTATGATGATTTAGATGATGATAATGATGGAATTTTAGATACTGATGAAGGATATGTTAGAACCACTGGTCAGCCAGTTTGTGCAGGTCAAACTACATTAAACTTTAATAATGCCTATTCAGAAGAGTCTGGAGATGGAAATATTAATACTTTTTTAGAAGGCGAAGTTTTTAGGTTTCCTAATGTAGCAAGTGGCATTGATGCTTTAGTTACTATTGTAAAATTTAATAATATAACATCTTTACCTAAACTAGATGATAATGCAAATGGAAACGCAAATGCTTTTCAACCACAATCTCAATTTAATTTAGCGAACATTGGAGATCAAGCATGGACAGAATATAAATTTGATTTTGTTACTACAGGTACAACTACCTCAGTAACAGTAGCAAAATTCTTTGCGAATTTTAATGATGTAGATGGTAACGCTAATTATGGAGAACAAAACTGGTCTCAATTACCAGTAGATTATGTAGTAAACAACCCAACAGAATTAACGATAACACAACCTCCAACATGGATTGTTGGAACAGCTGGTTTTAATGAATATCCATCTGTAACAAACCTATATCCACAAGTAAATTACTCTACCGAGCATAGTGGATCTTCTTATATTATTAGATTAGGAGCCGTAGCAAGAAAAGCAGGTGCTAATGGAAACGGAAGACAGCATCAAGTAGAATTTACATGTATTAGTAATTTTATAAAACCAGATAATATTACAATTTTAGATACCGATGGAGATGGTATACCAAACCATTTAGATTTAGATTCAGATAATGATGGTTGTTCTGATGCAGATGAAGCGTATTTTGGTAGGGTTGCAAATGCAGACGCAGACGACAACGGTTATTATGGTTCGGGTACACCAACGGTAAATAATGTTGGTAAAGTAACTGTTGCAGCATATGGAACACCAAATGCATATTATATAGATGGAACTGTAAATGCATGTAGTGACAATGATAATGATGGCATACCAGACAATGCAGATTTAGATGATGACAATGATGGTATTTTAGATGCAGATGAATGTTCAATTCCTACATTAGCAAATAATGGTTTCGAAACATATGATGTTACAAAAGCAACAGCTATTTTTGGCGAACCAGCTGATAAGGTATCTTATTTATTTAATCAAACAGATATTGAAGGATGGCAAACAACTGCAACAGATGGTCTAATTGAAATTTGGGAATCTGGTACTGTTGGAGTCATATCACATGAAGGAGAAACTCATGCTGAATTAAATGCCAACGAAGGCGCACAATTATACAGAGATATAACCACAATTCCAGGTTCTATTATTACCTGGTCTATTTGGCATAGAGGAAGAGATGGAGTAGATGAAGCAAGAGTTCTAATAGGTTCCTCAACTGGTACTTTAGTAGAAGTTAAACAAATGAGTTCTGACAACACAGGTTGGATAAATTACAATGGAACTTATACGGTGCCAGTTGGACAAACTACAACTCGTTTTGGGTTTGAATCTATATCTACAACTGGAAACATTTCTTCTGGTAACTTTATAGATCTATTTGAATTAGAAGTGTGTCCAGACACAGATAATGATGGTATACCAAATAAATTTGATTTAGATTCAGACAACGATGGTATTCCAGATATCGTAGAAGCTGGTGGTGTAGATACTAATGGAGATGGTAAAGTAGATGATATTAATACAGACGGTACCTTAGTAAATGATATAGATAAAGATGGTTTAGACGATCGTTATGATGCAGATGTAGCAGGTGGTACTAATGGAAATGCAATTACAAACCCAGATACAGACAACGATGGTGTTCCAGATGCACAAGACTTAGACTCAGACAATGATGGTATTGCAGATATTGTAGAAGCAGGTGGTGTAGATACCAATGGAGATGGTGTAATCGATTACCCAATTGATGGAGATCCAACATCAATGGTAGATATAGATAAGGATGGTTTAGCAGACACGTATGATGCTGATGTTACAGGTGGAACTAATGGAACACCTATTGCTAATAAAGATTCAGATGGAGATGGTCTTTCAGATGCAAAAGACTTAGACTCAGACAATGATGGTATTCCAGATGTTGTAGAAGCTGGTGGTACAGATGTTAATGGAGATGGTAAAGCAGATGGTTTTGTAGATAATGATGGTGACGGTTTTAACGACCTTGTAGATGGTGATATAAACGGAACTAAAGACGATACAAAGGCTTTAATTATTACAGGTGAAGACGGTAATAGTGATGGTATTCCAGACAATTACCCGAATGGAGATACAGACGGAGATGGTATTTTAGATAGTAAAGACTTAGATGCAGACAACGACGGCATTCCAGATTTAATTGAAGCGGGTGGTGTAGATACCAATGGAGACGGACGTGTAGACACAGCAACAGATGTAGACAAAGATGGTTTGGCAGATATTTATGATCAAAATGCTTCAGACGGTCCAGGACTTGATGGTACAAACGGTAATGCGCTTGTAAAAACAGACGCTACTGGCACAATGATAGGTGGCAATGGTAATACTGTTGATACTGATGGTGATGGTATTCCGAATCATTTAGACTTAGACTCAGACAACGATGGTATTGTAGATCTTATTGAAGCAGGTGGTACAGATACCAACAAAGACGGTAAAGTAGAACCTACAGCAGATATTGACAATGATGGTTTTGATGATGCTGTAGATGGTAATGTAAACGGAACCGACAACTCTACGAATGCTTTAATTACAACAGGTACAGATACAAATACTGATGGAATAGCAGACACTTACACAAAAGGTGATGCCGATTCAGACAATCTTCCTAACTTTTTAGACATCGATTCAGATAACGACGGTATTCCTGATAATATAGAAGGACAAACTACCGCTGGTTATATCGCACCAAGTGGCAAAGGTACCGCTATGGCAGATACAGATAAAGATGGTATTGATGATAAATACGACTCAGACTGTACAGGTACAAATTGTGCGGGTGTTACAGGTGTATATATTATTCCGGTAAATACTGATAGTAGTATTGATACTATTCCAGATTATTTAGATTCAGATTCAGACAATGATGGTATTTTAGATATTGCAGAAAATGGAGATACAACACATAATGTACTTTCTGGTGTTGATACTGACGGTGATGGATTATTTGATATTTTTGATGATAATAATGATGCTAGTACCAATGGATCAACAGTAAATGATGGAGCTAATGGTAATAATACAGTTACTACCCTTACTACTTTAGAAAACTCTTTTAAAGATGAAGATAATAACTTTGACCCTGCAAATCCTGCAACTGGTAATCTTGATTATAGAGATATAAAAGATACAGATAAAGATGGTATTGCAGATGCACTAGATTTAGATGATGATAATGATGGTATTCCAGACATTTTAGAAAGCGCAGGAAACAATCCTGATGGTGATGAAGATGGAGATGGTATTCCTAACTACAAAGACACCACAGACAATGGTAATACCGGAGATAGTAGCACAACAAACTATACAGATGCTGATGGAAATGGTATTCCAGATGTATATGATACAGACGGAGACGGCATCCCTAATCATTTAGATTTAGATGGAGACAACGACGGTATTGCAGATATTGTAGAAGCTGGTGGTGTAGATACAAATGGAGACGGTGTAATTGATTACCCAACTGCTGGAGATCCAACATCTATGGTAGATATAGATAATGATGGTTTAGCAGATATATATGATGCTGATATTACAGGGGGAACTAACGGAACACCAATTGCAAACCCAGATTCAGATGCAGATGGTATACCTGATGCACAAGACTTAGACTCAGACAATGATGGTATTCCAGATGTTGTAGAAGCAGGTGGTACAGATGCAAATGGAGATGGTAAAGCAGATGGTTTTGTAGATGTGGATGGTGACGGTTTTAACGATCTTGTAGATGGTGATGTAAACGGAACTAAAGACCCAACAAAAGCACTAATTGTTACAGGTACAGACGGTAATAATGATGGTATTCCAGACAATTATCCGAATGGAGATACAGACGGAGATGGAATTTTAGATAGTAAAGACTTAGATTCAGACAACGATGGTATTGCAGATATTGTAGAAGCTGGTGGTGTAGATACTAATGGAGATGGTGTAATAGATTACCCAACTGATGGAGACCCAACATCAATGGTAGATGTAGATAATGATGGTTTAGCAGATATCTATGATGCCCTTGTTTCAGGTGGAACTAATGGAACACCTATTGCTAATAAAGATTCAGATGGAGATGGTATTACAGATGTAAAAGACTTAGATTCAGACAATGATGGTATTCCAGATGTTGTAGAAGCAGGTGGTACAGATGCAAATGGAGATGGTAAAGAAGATGGTTTTGTAGATGTGGATGGTGACGGTTTTAACGATCTTGTAGATGGTGATGTAAACGGAACTAAAGACGATACAAAAGCTTTAATTGTTACAGGTGAAGATGGTAATAGTGATGGTATTCCAGACAATTATCAGAAAGGAGATACCGACGGAGATGGAATTTTAGATAGTAAAGACTTAGATTCCGACAACGATGGTATTGCAGATATTGTAGAAGCAGGTGGTGTAGATACTAATGGAGATGGTGTAATCGATTACCCAATTGATGGAGATCCAACATCAATGGTAGATGTAGATAATGATGGTTTAGCAGATATCTATGATGCCCTTGTTTCAGGTGGAACTAATGGAACACCTATTGCAAATAAAGATTCAGATGGAGATGGTATTACAGATGTAAAAGACTTAGATTCAGACAATGATGGTATTCCAGATGTTGTAGAAGCAGGTGGTACAGATGCAAATGGAGATGGTAAAGCAGATGGTTTTGTAGATGTGGATGGTGACGGTTTTAACGATCTTGTAGATGGTGATGTAAATGGAACTAAAGACGATACCAAAGCTTTAATTATTACAGGTGAAGATGGTGATAGTGATGGTGTTCCAGACAATTACCCGAATGGAGATACCGACGGAGATGGTATTTTAGACAGTAAAGACTTAGACTCAGACAACGACGGCATTCCAGATTTAATTGAAGCGGGTGGTGTAGATACCAATGGAGACGGACGTGTAGACACTGCAACAGATGTAGACAAAGATGGTTTAGCAGATATTTATGATCAAAATGCTTCAGACGGTCCAGGACTTGATGGTACAAACGGAAATGCGCTTGTAAAAACAGACACTACTGGCACTATGATAGGTGGTAATGGTAATACCGTTGATACTGATGGTGATGGTATTCCGAATCATTTAGACTTAGACTCAGACAACGATGGTATTGTAGATCTTATTGAAGCAGGTGGTACAGATACCAATAGAGATGGTAAAGTAGAACCTACAGCAGATGCTGACAATGATGGTTTTGATGATGCCGTAGATGGTAATGTAAACGGAACCGACAACTCTACGAATGCTTTAATTACAACAGGTACAGATACGAATACTGATGGAATAGTAGACACTTACACAAAAGGTGATGCCGATACTGATAAATTGCCTAACTTTTTAGACATCGATTCAGATAATGATGGTATTCCAGATAATGTAGAAGGACAAACTACTGCAGGTTATAAAGCACCAACAGGTGTGGCTACAGGAATAACAGATACGAATAATAATGGTGTAGATGATCAATATGAAGATGGTACCAATATTGGATTAGTGCCTGTAAATACAGACGGAGATTCAGGAACTAATTATTTACCAGATTATTTAGATAATGATTCAGACAACGACGGTGTTTTAGATATTGCTGAAAATGGAGATGCTCAAAACGTTGCTTCTGGTAATGATGCAGATAAAGATGGTTTAGACGATGCTTTTGATGATAATGACGATTCTAGTATTGCAGGTGCAACAGTGAATGATGGATTAGGTAACGATTTATTAGGAAATGGAGACAAAGTAACCAATACAGGTATTTTAGATACTTCTTTAGAAGATGCTTTTGGTGATGCCGATTTAGATATTAATTTACCTAACGGTGATTTAGATTATAGAGATATTCCTGACGCTGCAAATGTGATGATTACACAAGTATATCAGGTTGGTACAGAAAAATGGATAGAAATTACCAACATTGGTACTTCTACGGTTCTTCCAAACAACATTAATATTCATTTATATAAAGATAAAACAGGAGATCAAACAGGTATTAAGCCAAATGAATCTTATAGTGTTCTAACTCCTTTATTAGCAGGTAAATCAATATTATTTAACAACTCTAATAATGCATTTACCCCAGAAAACTTTGCAACAACAGGTAGAACAATTGTAGTAAATGATGCATTAACAGACTTAGCTGATGCTAATGATATCATCATATTATCTTCTGCCACAGACACATTTTCTTGGGCAAACAGATATGACGTGGTTTCTGATATTGCAAACAAAACATCAGTTGTTAGAATAGACGAAAGGTTAACGCCTAATAAAGACTATAACACCAATGAGTGGGTAGTATTTATAGATGATGCAATCGTACCTTATCAACCAATAAGTGATGCAGATGTAACAGGAACTAAAAGGCATCCGCAAGATCCTTTAATCTCTGAAATTACAAGTTCTAATACAGAAGCAAACACATTATTAGGGTTACACAGAATTAATATTACTGCCTCTACCCCTAATGCTAATGAGTATACTAATGGTTTTCCAGATAGATCTCGTTCTGTAGTAATTGATCAAGATTTTGAACACAATGCGAACAGATTAAGTGCTAGAAAACTAAAAGTAAACACAGATAAAAAATTAACGGTAACAGATCAATTATTAGTAGTTACTAATGATATTACCTTAGATGGAGATATTCGTTTAGCAGGTACTTTAGCTCAATTAGTACAAACACATACCAGTACAAGTACTATTACAAGTACCACTGCTGGAGCTATAGGTAATCTTTTAGTAGATCAAAACTCGTTGATACCTAGTTTATATAGATATGGGTATATGAGTTCTCCTGTTAATTCTTTAAATAATACTTATACATTAGAAAATGTTTTAAAAGATGGTACAGACCCAAGCAATCCAAAAGACATTAAATTTATGTCTGGTTATGACGGAGCTGCTACAGATCCTATTACTATTGCAGATTTCTGGGTTTACACCTATGCTCCTTCCTCTAGTGGTAGAGCTAACTATGTGCATAAATATAAAGATGGTCCAATAAATAGAGGTGATGGTTTTATCTTTAAGGGACCAGGAAAAGAACTAGGGCAAAACTACACGTTTAAAGGGACCCCAAATGACGGTGAGTTTACAACTGCTGTAAATATTGGAGCAGGAGATGATTATTTAATAGGTAACCCTTACCCTTCTGCTATAAATGTTAAAAAGTTTATAAAAGATAACTTTAATAGTATTAAGGCAACACTTTATTTCTGGGAACATCAAGAAAGTAAACTTGGAGAAGGAAATGGAATCGATGGACATATATTTGGTGGATACATTGGAGGATATGCAACGGTAAACTTAGCAACAGGTGCTGCTGCAACCTCTTTAGCAACCAATAACAACAATGGTACTGGTGGTTCTGGAGAAGGTACAGTAGATGCAAATTTATATAAAACACCAAAGGCTTATATAGCAATTGGCCAAGGTTTCTTTGTAGAAGGAGAAGATGCATCCGGTGGACCTATTGAATTTAACAACAGCCAAAGAGCCTATATAACAGAAGGTGCAGAATCTGTATTCTTTAAAGGAAGTAAAAAAAGTAGTAAAAAAGTAAATACTACTAGTTTATTACCAGTTATTAAATTAGGGTTTGAATATAAAAACACAGATGACTTGTTATTACATAATCAGATAGCAATTTCTTTTCAAGAAAGTAACTCCTTTGCTTATGATAAAGGATATGATTCTGAAGCTTATGAAATTGGTAAAACCGATATGTATTGGAAATTCTCTAATGATTATAGAAAATACGTAATTGCTGGTGTGCAATCTATTTCTAATGAATTAGAAGTGCCTTTAGAAGTTATCATGGATTATTCTGGTAAAGTAAATATTATGGTAGATGAAATTCAGAATGTTTCTAGAGATATTTACATTACAGATAAACTTACTGGAACTTCATATAGTGTTAAAAACGGAAAAACTACTTTAACTTTAGATAAAGGACTATACACTAATCGTTTTGTACTTGCTTTTACTCCAAGCAATACTTTAGATCTAGAAGATGAAATATTAGCTGCATACACCAATATTTATGCAGACAATAAAAACAACCAAATTGTAATTTCTATAAACAATGAAATAGAAATAAACAAGGTAGAGTTGTTTGACATCCTTGGTAAAAAAGTAAGCCTTTGGAATATTAAAGAACAAAAAGAGACTTATCAATTAGGTATCAAAAAACAATTACCAACAGGTATTTATATTGTAAAAATGGATACAGATAAAGGTACTATCAATAAAAAAGTAGTTATTGAATAATACTTTAGAAATATTCCAAATATAAAGGAACAATTCTTAAAATTTAAACCAGTGAAAAATTTTCACTGGTTTTTTTTTGTCAAAATAAATTCAATAAAAAAAGATTAAACCTTGTTATGTAGAACCTGTTTCAGCATCTAAATTTACGGAAGTTCAACCATCATAAGAATCTGAAATAAATTCAGATTGACAAGAAAAATTAGACAACCTCTTTTAGGATAGCTTCTAAAAAGGAAATTCTCTCAATCAGTTACTTTTTCAAATTATCTATATAATGAATGTATTATTTATTTAAAATTCTCGTCCTAAAATATCTTAAACAATTAAATATTTAAATTAAGTGTGACATATAAAATTTAATAGTGTCTATAACATGGTGCTCAGTTAATAATAACTACTTTTGCACCCTTTTAAAAAAAACTTTCTTAAATGATTAAATATCTAAAAGAAACGAAACTATTTGGGGAAATAGCTCGTTTTAATGTATTTAACCCTATAAACTTATCTTTATTTAGTTTAAAAAATACATTAGTATCAAATTCAAATAAGGTTTCTTATCTTATACTTACTACATGTTTACTTATTACTTTTCAAAACACAAATGGGCAAAGCACTCCTATTTTTCCAAATAGTCAAGTGTTAAAGCAAGGTACAGACAAAAAACCAGGTGCAAAGTATTTAATAGAAGATGTACAACTTAAAGCCAATGGAAGCCTTTATGATGTAGATGCAATTCTAAGTATTGTATCCTTTATTGGTACACCAACTATTGTAAGCATTGATGATACACAATTTGTTGAAAACAGATTTGAACCTGTTATAACATACAGTCAACCTAATCAGGCTGTACGTTGGAGAATAGAATTTATTGCTGCCGGTTCTGCAGATAGTAATATAAATGACGCAGTAGTGTTTCCTTTAGATTCTTATACGTTAGAAATTATAGATTTAGATGCAGGAGAATGGGCAGAAGTTATTGTACCAGATAGTTATCAACTTGCTAGTCCTACTATTATTTCTGCAACTCCAGGAACTTCGGTAGCGAACTCAACTCGTTTTACTAGTGAAACAAATACAACAGACCAAAGTGTATCTATAAATAACACAAGATCTATTGTAAGAATTAATTACACAAACGTAAGTGTTGTAGACTTTACATTAGGTAGAAATAACAACGTACCAAATATAACAAGAAATATTTCTGTTGGATTTCTAGGAGAAGTAGTCTTTACGAGACCTGTTGTAGTAGAAGTAAATGAGCCACCAGTTGTAATAAATAACTTAAACAACATCATTATTTCTAACACCACATTTACAAAAAATGTACTTAACGGATCTAGTGATCTTGATGGTAATTTAGCTCCAGAAACAATTACGTTAATAGACCCAAATAACCCTACAAACCTAGGAAGTGTTGGCAATCCGTTAGTAATTCCTGGAGTTGGTACCTATACCGTAAATAAAAATGGAAAAGTAATATATACTCCTGCAACAGATTATGTTGGAGATGCTTCTATTCTATTTAGAGTAGCAGATACACTTGGCGCAAATTCTAATGATGGAAAATTACAAATTACAGTATCTGCAGATACAGATAATGATGGTATTCCTAATATTTTAGATTTAGATGATGATAACGACGGTATTTTAGATACTGTTGAAAACGGAAACAACTTTGCTGATGGTGATGAGGATGGTGATGGAATTCCTAACTATTTAGACACTGTAGATAATGGTAATTCTGGTGATGGTAGTACAACAAATTACACAGATGCAAATAAGGATGGTATCCCAGATGTATATGATGTAGATGGAGATGGTATACCTAATCATTTAGATTTAGATTCAGACAACGATGGTATCCCTGATATTGTAGAAGCTGGTGGAGTTGATACAGACGGAAATGGTTTAGTAGACAATATTAATACGAATGGTACTCTTAAAAATGATGTTGATAAAGATGGTTTAGATGATCGTTACGACGCTAATGTAAAAGGAGGAACTAATGGAATTGCTATTACGAACCCAGATACAGATAACGACGGAATTTCTGATGCACAAGATTTAGATGCCGACAATGATGGAATTCCTGATATTATAGAAGCAGGCGGAACAGATACTGACGGAAATGGTTTAGTAGATACTATTAACGCCAATGGTAAACTTAAAAATGATATTGACAGTGATGGTTTTGATGATCTTGTAGATGGTGATGTTGGCCAATCAGGAACATCAAATAACAAGAATAATGCATTAATAATTACCGGATCTGATACAGATAAAGATGGTAAACCAAACTCTTATGCAACTGGAGATACTGATGGAGATGGAATTCCAAATCATTTAGACCTAGATTCAGACAACGATGGTATTGTAGATATTATTGAAGCTGGAGGAACAGATGCTAACAAAGATGGTAAAGTAGATAATATTGATACCAACGGAAAGTTAACAACTGATAGAAATACAAATGGTTTTGACGATGCAGTAGATGGTGCTATAAATTCTGGTACTCCTTTAATAATTACAGGAACTGACACGAATAATAATGGAAAACCAAACTCTTACAAAACAGGTGATGCAGACAATGATGGTAAATTAAACCACTTAGATATTGATGCAGACAATGATGGGATTCCAGATAATATTGAAGGACAAACTACAGCTGATTACATCGCCCCTAGCGGAATAGGAACTACTATAAAAGACACCAACAACAATGGTGTAGATGACAATTATGAAGACATCTCAAATAATATTGTTGGTCTTACTCCTGAAAATACGGATAAAACAGACGAAGCAGATTATTTAGATTCAGACTCAGATAATGATGGAATTCCTGATATTTTTGAAAATGGTCATACAAAGAATATCCTTAGTGGAAATGACAAAGATAATGACGGTTTAGATGATAATTTTGAGGATAATGATGATTCATCAATAAATGGAGCTACTGTTAATGATGGTTTAAATCCTGACAATAAAGTAACAGACCTAGTAACTTTAGAAAACTCTTTTGGTGATGAAGACAATGACTTCGACCCTAAAACCCCAACTACCGGTAATCTTGATTATAGAGATGTACCTGTAGCTGCAGATGTGATGATTACCCAAGTATATCAATTCAACAATGAAAAATGGATTGAAATTACAAATATCAGTTCTAAAGTTATACCTGCTAAAACTATTAAAATTCAATTATATAAAGATAAAACAGGCGATCAAACAGGTGTAGAAGCAGATGCTTCTTATATTGTTGGTACAGAACTAAAAGCAGGTAAATCTGTATTATTTAAAAATAGTACAAACAGTATTATTTCTAAGGATGAATTAGCAGCAGATGCAACCATTATTATTAATAATGCGTTAACTAGTTTAGATGATGCTACTAATGATATTATTACGCTTTCTTCTGTTTCTGGAGTGTATTCTTGGGCATATAGATACGATGTAGCCTCTAATATTGCTAACAAAACTTCGGTTGTAAGAATAGATGAAACATTAAAAACGAATCCTAACTATACAAAAAGTGAGTGGGTAGTATTTATAGATGATGCAATAAACTCATACCAATCTGGATATGGTGGTGGTAATAGCAATACTAAAAGACACTCTCAAGATCCTTTAATTTCAGAAATAAAGACTTCTAATAAACAAGCAAATACCTTGTTAGGTTTACACAGAATTAAGGAAACTACAACAAATACAGATGGTACTTGGAATAATGGTTTTCCAGACAGATCTCGTTATGTTATAGTTAATGCATATTACAATCATGAGAACAATAGATTAAGTGCAAGAAAATTAAAGGTTGTTAAGAATAATGAATTAAGAGTAACAGATCAATTATTAGTCGTTACTAATGATATAGAGTTAAACGGAGAAATTCGTTTATCTGGTTCTTCTGCTCAATTGATACAAACACACACAGATGCAAGTACCGTTTCTGGGGATGGAAGGTTGTTTGTAGATCAAAACTCAGAAGTACCTAGTTTATATCGTTACAACTACATGAGTTCTCCTGTTACCACTTTAAATGAAGATACCTATACTATAGAATCTGTTCTTAGAGACGGTACCATAGCAAATACACCTAAAGAAATTAAATTTGTTGGTGGTTATGATGGTGCATTTACTGGATCTGGTATTTCCTTAGCAGATTACTGGGTATATACCTATACTCCTGCTAGTAACGGAAGAGCTAACTGGGCACATAAATATAATAAAGGAATTATAGATAGAGGTGATGGTTATACTTTTAAAGGACCAGGAAGAAACCAAAATTACACATTTGTGGGTACCCCTAATGATGGTAAGTTTGAGACTAAGAATATAACTAAAGGACAATCTTATTTAATAGGTAATCCTTTCCCTTCTGCTTTAAATGCTAGAAAGTTTTTAGATGATAATAACGCTTTAATATCAACTATTTATTTTTGGCAACATGTAGCAGAAACGGAAGCTTCAGGAACTGCTGGTCATAACTTTGGAGGTTATATTGGTGGATATGCTGCTCAAAACGTAAGTATGGCAACAGCTGTAAAAACGGGTAAAATAGAACCTGTTAACTACACGCTTGAAGCTGAAGATTCACCAACATTAATTGGAGCTATATTAGACCTAATTGGTCTAGGTAATAAAGAAGTTTCTTTAGCTAAAGATGAATATATCACTTTTGAAAATATTACTAGAGGAGTAGATTCTTTAAGAATTGTATATAGAGCAACAGGACTTAAAAAATTAAAAATTAAAATAAATAATGTTGAAAGAGGAGAATTTAAGCTTCCAAACACTAGTAATCGTTTTGAAGAAATAAAGTTTGCTATGTGCATAACATCAGGTAGTGACATAACATTAACCTCTAACTCTAACTCTAGTGAACGTCTTTATATTGATAAGATAATTTTAAAAGATGAAGATGGTCAGTTAGCTTGTATTCCAGACTCAGGAGGTGATACTTATACAAATTTATACAAAACTCCAGAACCATATGTTGCAATTGGTCAAGGATTCTTTGTAGAAGGTATTGGTAACGGAAAAATTAAATTTAACAATAGTCAAAGAGAGTACAAAACAGAAGGAGATGGTACCTCTATATTCTTAAAAAGTAGTCAGAAAAAAACTGTGAAATCAGTTAATAATGAGCTACCTATATTAAAATTAGGAATGAGTTACTCTAATGATCAAGGAAGTAATTTACATCGTCAAATTGGAATTTCTTTTAATCAAGCAAATTCTTTTAGTTATGAAAAAGGATATGACTCAGAAATGTTTGATGTTAGTACTACAGATTTCTATTGGAAGTTTCCAAATGACGCAAATAGCTATGTAATTTCTGGAGTACAAGAAATTTCTAACGCATTAGAAGTACCTTTAGAAGTTATTGTAAGTGAAAACAGTATTATTACCATTAATATTGATGAAATAAACAACATCAATCAAGACGTTTACATCAAAGACAAATTAACAGGTAAAACACAGCAAATAAACAATGCCAATGTAACGTATCAATTAAAAGCAGGAACGTACACAGATAGGTTTGTTTTAGCTTTTAACGCAACCGAGGAAACACTACTTGGTGTTCAAGAAGATATACTTGCTGGTAAAACGAGTATTTATGCAGACAATGATAATAACAACATTGTAATCTCTAAAAACCAAGAAGTAAACATTCAAAATGTAGAGTTATTTAATATTCTTGGTAAAAAAGTAAGTACATGGAATATTAAAGAACAAAAATCTACGTATCAATTAAACGTCAAAAAACAAATAACAACAGGTATTTATATTGTAAAAATGAATACAGATAAAGGTACCATAAGCAAAAAATTGATTATTGAATAATTAGATTAAAACCTTGTCATGCTGAACTTGTTTCAGCATCTTAACTGATGCAACTTCAACCATCATAAGAATCTGAAATAAATTTAGGTTGACAAAAAAAGATAACCTCTTTTATCTTATAAATTAAAAAAGGCTAAGAATTACAAAATGTAATTCTTAGCCTTTTTTTTGTGACCGCGAAGGGATTCGAACCCCCAACCCTCAGAGCCGAAATCTGATATTCTATCCAGTTGAACTACGCAGCCATTTTGTTTTCTATAAAGAAAACAAAAATATTTTTTACATTAAATTCTTTTTCACTAAAGTAGAAATGGTTTTACCATCTGCCTTACCTGCTAACTCAGCAGAAACAATTCCCATAACTTTCCCCATATCTTTCATTCCAGATGCTCCTACTTTACTAATCGTAGCAACAACAACACTTTCAATTTCTTCTTTAGATAATGCTTCTGGCAAAAACTGTTCTAAAACAGCTAATTCAGCCAATTCCGGGTCTGCTAAATCTTGTCTGCCTTGTTCTATAAAGATAGCTGCACTGTCTTTTCTTTGTTTAACTTGCTTCTGAATAATTTTAATTTCTTGCTCTTCCGTAATTTCTGCTTGAACACCTGTTTCGGTTTTCGCTAATAAAAAGGCAGATTTAACCGCTCTTAAAGCTTGTAAAGCAAGCGTATCTTTTGCTTTCATTGCTTCTTTCATTTTATCCATTACTTCTTTTTGCAAACTCATTGTATTTTATTTTAAATTAATTATTTCTTTGTTTTCTTTAAGTATAAAACTTTTTTATGATAATCTATAAATGCTTTTCCTTTTTGTAGTACATCTGCACCAATAATACCATGTACTTCCTTTGCTTTGTGCTGCGTTAAAGCAGTATTTACATGCGATAAATCAAACAATACTAAATGACATTTCTTAGTATTCCAATTTCCTATTTTTAAAGAATTATTATCAGATTGTAACGTTTCCATATCTGTTGCTCCTGCCCCAGCCGCTTTGGTTTCACTTTCTTGAGCATCCAAATTAAAATGAGTAATCATATCTAACCCAACACAAGAATTAGAAGCACCTGTATCTAAAATAAATCGCCCTTTAACACCATTAATTGTTGCCTTCAATTCTAAATGATTGGTAGCAATTTTCTTTAGCTTTATTTTGACGAATTTCTTCTTCTTTAAAATTTTCTCAATACTACTCATCTTATTATGCTTTGAAGTGATCAAAAATACGATTTATAAATTTTAAGAAGTACTATCGTTCTAAAATTTCTTTAAGATTCTCTTTGTAAATAGCAAATTCTCTAAGATTATGATGCGTTCCTCCATCAATCTCTACAAACTTATTTCTAGTTGATGTATTTAGTGCTAACAAGCTTTTAGATTGCTTATAAGAGGTTGTATCGTCTTTATTACCATGAAAAAGGGTAATAGGACACGTTATTTTAGAAATATCCTTATCAGACCTAAATTGATATTTTAACAAAAAAGTTGGAACAACCTTAAATTTATAAGTAGCTGCTTTTTTAAAATTGTAAAAAGGAGCTTCTAAAATTAATTCTTTTGGGGTATTAAGAGACGCTATTTTGGTTGCAAAAGTTCCACCTAAAGAAAAACCATAAACAACAATATTCTTTTCTTTAAAACTTTTTTTTAGCTGATTATAAACAACTAAACCATCCTTGTACATGGCTGCTTCATTAAATGCACCAGTACTTTTTCCGTAATTACGATAATCAAAAACAAAGACTTCATAATTGTATTCTAAAAAGTAAGCAACCCGATCTCCCCATTTTGTTAAATTACCTTTATTACCATGACAAAATAAAACAACTCCTTTTGGGTTTGGTAATTGAAAGTGAAGTCCATTAATTACATTGCTTCCATCTGTCTTAATAAAGACTTCTTCAAACTTGTTTGTAAATTTATATTGATAATTTTTAGCTAATATATCACCATTTAAAAAAATGAATTTTTCTTGAAAGAGATAAAGAACAATAAAAACAACACTTATTATTACAGGTAAAGAATATACTAAATAAACCATTTATAAATTTGAACAACAAAATTAATCATTTTAATGATTATAAAATAAACGTGATTACAATATATCTAAATGAATTAAGAGATAATCAACCTAAAAAATAGATTTAATGAGTATAAAAGTATTTATAAATAATTAATTAACTTTTTAAATAAAAAGCACATTAGTAAAAAAATGTTTTTAACTTACTATGAATTATAAAACATAAAAAAATGAAGAAATTATTATTTGTAGTTGTATGTTTAACAATATCATTTACCGCTTGTAGAGAAGATAAAAAATCAGAAAAAAAGACTGAAGTTAAAACTGAAAATAATGTAAATATTGAAACTCCAAAAGGAAGTGTAAAAACTGATGGAGACGGAAATGTAGATATTAAAATTAAAGAGTAAATAGTAAAACTTAAAGTAAATTTTCTTTTTTATTTAGAAAGCAAAATTTATGTGTATAAAAAAACCGATTTAGAAATGAATCGGGTTTTTTATTAAATTTTATGTTGATAAAAGCTTCTTTGATGAAACATTAAATGAACGAACTACCTTTTCAAAAAACTTAAAATTAACCTTTTAAATTATTTAAAAA
The DNA here is from genome assembly GCF_019263805.1 of Polaribacter sp. NJDZ03. Taxonomy (NCBI): domain Bacteria; kingdom Pseudomonadati; phylum Bacteroidota; class Flavobacteriia; order Flavobacteriales; family Flavobacteriaceae; genus Polaribacter; species Polaribacter sp. NJDZ03. The sequence goes on along the minus strand of NZ_CP079195.1, from coordinate 3,203,652 downwards.
ATCTTGTCGTCTATTTCTAGAGACAGGCACTTTATGATTCTCACTTAATAATACGTAACCTTCGTTCAAATATTTTTTTATATGCTCTAGATTTATCAAATGAGATTTATGGACTAAGTAAAAATCTTGCTGCTGTAATAATTTATTAAAATGACCTATGCTTTGTGAGCTTAAAATAGGTTTTTGATTGCTGAAATGAATCTTAGTATAGCCATCTACACCTTCGCAATGTATAATTGCATCTATTTTTACAAACTCTAATCCATCTGCAGATGGAATGACTATTTTTTTCTTCTGAAAATTTTGTATGCCTAAATTCTCAATCAGTAATTTGTTTTTTTCTAAGGCAGATTTATCAGCAATATTTTTAGAAGCCTTTATTACGGTTGCTATTAAAGTTTCATTATCCACCGGCTTCAATAAGTAACCAATAGCACTATAATTTATAGCATCTATTGCATATTGGTCAAAAGCGGTTACAAAAATAATTTCGAAATTTGGGTTCTTTACCTTTGCTAAAACATCAAACCCATTCATTACAGGCATTGCAATGTCTATAAATACCAGTTGAGGTTGCAATTTATCTATAAGTTCTAAACCTTTTTCTGGACTCTGAGTTTCTGCAATAATATCTATGTTTGGACAGTATCTTTCAATTTTATTTTTTAAAATAGATAATGCTTTACGCTCATCATCAATAAGTATCGTTTTAATTTTTGTCATCATAGTTTTGATTAAATTCTAAAACAATTTCTGTACCTGTTTTACCTGTTTCTATAGAACGATCTATCATCTTATGGCTTACATTCCAAGAACCACTTTCATTTAAAAAATGAATTCGCTCGGTTAATACTTCAGATGAATGTGAAGCATTTTGACTTTTAATAGAAGTATTTAGTTCTTTCGATTTTTGTAAACCAACACCATTATCTATTACACTAACTTTAAAGCAATTTGCATTTATAAAATTGAATAGTACAGTTACTTTTCCATTCCCTTTTTTATGAAATAAACCATGGTTTATAGCATTTTCTACTAACGGTTGTATAAGCATAGAAGGTATCTGTTCTTCTTCAATATCTAATTCTGAATCTACCTTTATTTCATACGCTATTTTTTCTTCGAAGCGTAATTTTTCTATTTGAAGGTAATTTTCTAGCAAGCTAATTTCTTCACTTAAACTAACACTTTTCCTTCTTGAATAATCAAAAAACTGACGCATCAATTTCGAGAATTTTGCTAAATAGTTTTCTGATGTTTCTACATCATTCTGTTGAATATAATATTGAATCGCATTTAAAGAATTATGTACAAAATGTGGATTCATTTGACTACGCAACGCCTTTAATTCTAGATCGTGTTGGCGTTTTTGGTTTTGTATAGTTGCCTCAAAATTATCACGCACTAATTTGTTTTTTCGGTTTATAAACACAAAAAAAAGCAATACTAGTAATACCCCTAAAAAAACGAGTATTAATATTGAATAACCTATGATTGAACCTTCTGGTGAGTGCATATAAAACCGATACTTAAAATGATACTTTTTAAACTTGTAATTGTAATTAATAAACCAAACAAATGATGAAACTCTTTAAAACTTGCAAAATAATTTTGACCTACTTTAAAAGGTATAAAGCCTAAATAGTAGATAAAATGTGCAATTGCAATCCATAGTAATAAATTGGTATATATATTTTCTTGTTTACTAGATGTTAATAACACCATTAAATAATAAGCTACAAAGATTAAAATACTAAATCCACCAATTATGTAAGACTCTAAAAAACTCTGACTAGTGTAATCTATTTGTTTAATCAGTAATTCATACGCAACAACTGTGAAATATAGAACTCCAAAAAATATAATTATATTTTTAAATATTTTACTATTGAATTTAGAATAGAATAACCAAAATAGAAAACTAAAATAAATGACATTATATATATTATAAAAAACTGCGTTTTTTTGTATTACAATATATCTACCATAGTATAAGGCAAAAATTTCATTAAATATTCCATACCAAAGTAATAGTACAAAATATCGATGTTTAACATCTAGTTTCTTAATATAAAATAAACCAATAAATGCTGGAATAATCTGCAAATATAAATGATAGTAAACAACAGAATCATATATTACTTCTAACAAAATTATTTATTTTTTAGTTGCTATTTTATAAATCTTATTGCCTAGGAGGCATTATATTAAACTCATCTGCATTTAAACTTGAATTTCTTTCTAAAGACCTTGTAGCACTTTTAGTTTCCTTATTTTTCAGGTAGGGTAATAAATATTTATAAGTTCCTTTATATTTATTATCTTGGTTTGTGTATTCAATAAAAAAGGGAATATGTCTATCAAACTCATTTTTGAATATTGAATCTTTATGATTCTCTCTAAAGGTTGGTGCTAAAAAAACTGTTTCTCTATGTCTCATGTCTCCAACTACCCTATCATTTTTCTCATTCATCTCGTCATAACTCTTAATATTATGATTAAATTTAGGTATGGAATTAAGTGTTTTATTTTTATCATGAGCACCTAAAAATATTGCAATTCCAGTAACTTTATTGTTCTCATTACCTTTATTTGTTTTTTCTACTTCCTTTAAAAATTGAATGTAATTTTCTAATTGTTGTATGCTAACCAATACATATTCTGTTCCTTCATATCCTTTTCTATCCAAAATTGAATTTTGTGCTTTTTCAACGTAAGGCTTTATATTATCATTGTAATTTTCATATAAACTGTGGCTTTGCTTCATTGTAATTGCGTGCCCTGATTTTTCATATAATTCAATTGGGCTTGCACAAGAACAAAAGATTAAAGCAGTAATAGTTGCGTAAAAAAGGTGTTTGATTTTTAAATTTTTCATATTTTTTTCTTGAAAGTTAATGTTAATTAATGAAATGTTAAAAAAAATGTTTGATATCTAAATAAATAACTTCTGTATTAGTTTTTAAAATAAGGTTTAAAAAAGCAACTTTGATACCATCTCCATTGCCTTTTCATGAATAATCAATCCAAAATAAATTATTTATTTTAGTTATTGACTACAGATATCTATAAAACAAGAGTTTGCATCAAAAACTTCTACATCCCCTATTCCTAATTTATCTCCAGTTGAATAGCTTCCATTTAAATCTATAAATAAATCTGTGTCTTTATTTGCTGTTGGACTTACGGCAGTAGAAGAATTATTTCCTGAATATGAAATACCCTCTAGCCCATAGACTTTACCCGAAATATTACTAGCATCCATATAATTCCCTGAAGCCCAAAAGAAATCATCACAATCAGCACTAATATCTCCATTTAGTTCTTTATAAGCAAAGTCTACTCCACCTGCAGAATTTTCACCATCTGCTCCTGCGTTTGCTCCAACAAAATATTGCTTATTAAAGTTCCATGCAGACGTTCTAGAATAACTAATAACTTTTGAAGCATGAGGGTTTCCTCTTTCAGAAAGTAACATTTCGTTAGTATCACTAGAAAAAGCAAAATCTGAAATTACATTTTGAGTTCCTGGAACAGCACTTATTTCTACAACTTCTGAAGCTGTTACAGGAAAACTACCATCATTATTTAATGTAATTGAATAAATTTCTCTTGCCCCAACACTTGTTACTCTTGGAAAATAAACCTTTGTGTTTCCTCCTTCATAGTTTACGCCAATACCCCATACTTGTTCATCTTGACTTACAATACCAGGTGCAGAAGGTAATGGATCTTGAGACCATGGATCGTATACGTCAACCACTGTGCCTAAAGAGCCATTTAAACCCGTAATTCTATATATGATACCATTCTCTAAATTTGTTGCAAATAATTGATTGTTTCTTTTATCATAAGCAATATTACCAATATCATTAAAATTTCCTGTTGATGTTGGTAGACTAATAAAAGGAGTTGCACTCCAACTAGGAGAACTACTTTTATAAATAGTTGCTGATTTAACACCATTATCATAATTATATCCTGATGATTGATTATAAATTCCTGAAGTTGCTAAAAAAATATTTTCACTGTCATCAATAGCAATTCCAAAAACTTGTCCAATATTTGCTGCTGTCCAGCTCGGTGGATGGATAGCTTTTGGAGAAATAGGAAAAACTGGACCTAAAATAGCTCCCCAATCATCACCTGGCACTGCAGATGAATTTAGACTTGTATCATAAATTACGCCAATAGGATTACTTGCTGTACCTGCGTAACAGGTTGCAACTGACCAACCTGAAAGTTTTGTATTCGTTTTTGAAAAAGTACACGAACTAGTATTAGAATCATAAGCACAACCATCATCATCACTACAACCAATAAGATTAATTAATGCAAAAAGGCTTAATAATTTAATTGAATTTTGAAAAGTTTTAACTCTTCTATTTTTATATCTCGTTTTCATATTTTCTAGGTTTTTAAAATGTAAGTCAAGACAGCCTTTTACTGCCTTGACTTGGGTACTAATTATTAATAAATCAAACTCAAATAATTTTATTAAAAGCAAACTACTTTAAATTCTGTTCTACGGTTTATTCTATGTTCATCATCTGTACATGGTACATTATTAGCACATTTGGTATTCTTTAATTCACTTTCTCCTGCACCTCGAGAAATTAATCTACTTCTTGAAATACCTTTACCAGCAATATAATTTACGGTAGCATCTGCTCTTCTTTGAGATAAACTTTGATTATAATCATCTCCTCCTTGACTATCTGTGTGCGATGACATTTCTACAGTTATACTTGGGTTGTCTTGCATTAATTTTACCACATAATCTAAATCTGGTTTTGCAGCTGGTAGAATAATTGCTTTATCTAAATCGAAATTGATATTGTCTAATTTAATAGCCACACCACAAGGATCAATACACATTTCAAAATCTATAAAAAGAGTATTATCTCTATTATAAGAATTTGTAGAAACTTCTACTTCATTAGAAAAATACCCATCTTTTCTTCCGTTTAAACCAAAAGTTGATGCTTGTTTTAAATGGAAAATAAAATCTCCTTCTGCATTTGATAAAGTGTTTTTTTGACCTGCATTTATTTTATCTTTTAAGATGATATCTACACCTTGTATTCCGGTTGTAGAATTACATTCAACTACATTTCCCTTTAAAATAAAATTTTCATCAGCATATACAATCACTTTTTGTATACCAGCACTTTCCTTTTTACAGTTTTTAAATTCTGCCTTGGTAATTGTGCCTTCATCTAATGAAACATTATACAATTTTCCTTTAATTACATAATTATCTTCTGGTACATCTGTAAATACCACAACGCCATAAGAATTTGTAGTGGCACTTTTTACAATATTGCCGTTTAAATCTGTTAACACAATATCTGTATTTGGTAAAACTTGTTTTGTAAATTTATCTTTAGCAGTTACAGTTACACTACACCCACAAGTTGCACAGCAATGTGGAACATGGTCTTCTCCACAAACCGGACATGAGTTCTCTTTTTTACTGAATTTAAACGTAACACCTACAAATAAACCAACTGAAGATATATCGCAATCACACGGTTCACTTCTTACCTCTGGATTTCCTTGATCAAGATAAAACTCCCCAGCATCTTCTGTAAAAGGTTGGTAACTTGCAGAACTCCCTGCTTCATTTAACTCTGTAACGCCAAAGTGTCGCATATAATAGGCACCAGCATTAATTCCAAAATTTTCAGATAAGAAATAAGTAAAACGAACTTGACCTTTAAATGTAAATACACTTGATGCATTATAACCAGCATGAAAATTTAATATGTTTGCTGCTGTTGGACCTGCTAAAAGTGTTCTACCACCTTTTATAGATGCTAATCCGAAACGGGTATTAAATTCAGTTTTAAATCTACCAGAATTACTTCTTATTTGTGCATTGGGACCAATTCCATAAAATATACGTGTAATTTTGGCTTCGGATAAAGCTGTTGGTAAAGTACTTGCTATTATTGGATATGTGCTTTCTGGCTTGTTTTTAATGTAATCAAAATCTGCACCTACCCCAAACCATGTCCAATAATAGTCTAAGGAAATTCCTAAATCTAAACCACCTTTATAATCGATATAAGGAGTATTATTATTGTAGGTCGGAAAATCGTATCCTACTCTGGGACTTAATTGAAAATAATTATTATCTAAAGGCTGTTGTTGTGCCAATGATGAGAATGTATTTGTAAGTACAAATAGCGTTAGTAATAGTTTAAATAAATTTTTCATAATAGAGTTTGTTTTACAAAAAAGCATTTACTCTTAATTGCTTTTTATCTGATTAATACTGAACAAATATTCTATTAAATCTTAATTTATTAAAGGGTGATTTTATAAACTGACGTTTTCAATCTATAAATGGTAATGATGAGGTTATATAGAGGAATACCTGTATATTTTAGAAAGTTAATTCCACAAAAAAACCGATTCATTTCTGAATCGGTTTGTAATATTATAATTAATTGAAGTCTATCCTCCAAAATCATCAAAACGAATATTCTCGTCTGCAAGACCAAAATCTTCACCCATTTTCTGAACTGCATTGTTCATTAATGGTGGCCCACAGAAATACAATTCTAAATCTTCTGGTGAGTCATGCTTAGATAAATAATTATCAATTACACAGTTGTGAATAAACCCAACAAAACCATCTCCAGCTTCATCATGAATGTCTGTTTTCTTTGTCCAGTTATCTGCCTCTGTAGGGTCTGATAAAGCAATATAGAATTTAAAGTTTGGAAAATCTTTTTCCAATGCTCTAAAGTGTTCGATATAAAATAATTCTGCTTTAGAACGACCTCCGTACCAATATGTTACTTTTCTACCCGTTTTTAAGGTTCTGAATAAATGATATAAGTGAGAACGCATTGGTGCCATACCTGCTCCACCACCTACATATAACATTTCTGCTTCAGACTCATTAATAAAGAACTCTCCATAAGGTCCAGAAATAACACATTTATCTCCTTTTTTAAGGTTGAAAATATATGAAGATGCAATACCAGGATTTACATCCATCCAGCCACCTTTCACTCTATCAAAAGGAGGTGTTGCAATACGTACATTTAACATAATTTCTCTTCCCTCTGCAGGGTAAGAAGCCATAGAATATGCTCTTTCTACAGTTTCTGTATTCTTCATTACTAATGGACGTAAGTTAAACTTATCCCACTCACCTTCAAACTTATCTGGTGTATCATGCTCTTCTGGATGCGCTGTAATATCCATATCTGCATAGTTTACTTCACAAGCTGGAATTTCAATTTGAATATATCCACCTGCTTTATACCCCATATCTTCTGGAATTTCAACAACAAATTCCTTAATAAATGTAGCTACGTTGTAATTTCTTACAACAACTGCATCAAATTTCTTAATTCCGAAGATTTCTTCAGGAATAGAAATATCCATATCTTGTTTTACTTTTACTTGACAAGCTAAACGAATTCCTTCTTTTAATTCTTTACGAGTAAAGTTAGGTATTTCTGTTGGCAAAGCTTCACCTCCACCAGAATTTACGTGACACTCACATTGAATACAAGTTCCACCACCTCCACATGCAGATGGTAAAAATATCTTTTCGTTTCCTAAAGTTGATAGAAGAGAACTTCCTGAACCAACTTCTATTTTACGCTCACCATTAATAGTAATTGTTACTGGACCAGATGGCGATAGTTTTTGTTTTACAAATAATAATAACGCGACCAATACCAGTGTTAATACTAAAAAAGCTGCTACTGTTGCAATTATGGTTCCTGTTGTACCTGCTGCTAATATCATATCTACTCTTGGTTTGTATTTGTGTTTTCAGCTACAATTTCTTTCGTTGCTGGTTTTACTTCTTCTTTCTTAATACTAGCTTCCGTAGCTGGTTTTTCTTCTTCATCACCACCACCAGTTAACATTCCTCCAAAGCTCATAAATCCAATAGCCATTAATCCTGTAATGATAAACGTAATTCCTAAACCTCTTAATGCAGGTGGAACGTTAGAGTATCTAATTTTTTCACGAATTGCAGCAATTGCTACAATTGCTAAAAACCATCCAATTCCAGAACCAACTCCGTAAGTTAATGCCAAACCTAAAGTAGGAATTTCACGAGATTGCATAAATAAACTTCCACCTAAAATAGCACAGTTTACTGCAATTAATGGTAAGAAAATACCTAGTGAGTTGTATAATGAAGGTGAGAATTTTTCAACAATAATCTCTACCAATTGTACCATGGTTGCAATTGTTGCAATAAACATGATGAATGATAAGAAACTTAAGTCGTATTCTGCATACTCTGCACCTAACCATTTTAATGCACCTGGTTGTAAGATATATTGATCTAATAACCAGTTTAAAGGTACAGTTACTGCTAATACAAAAATTACAGCAGCTCCTAAACCAACGGCAGTAGTTACTTTTTTAGATACGGCAAGGTAAGAACACATTCCTAAGAATACTGAAAATACCATGTTATCTATAAATATCGATTTGAAAAATAATTCTATATGTTCCATATTTTTAGTTTTCAGTTTTTAGTATCAGTATTTAGTGAGCATTTTACTGCAAACTGTAACTGCTTACTGCAAACTCATTTTAATTTTCTTCTATTAATGATGTGTTTTTACTACGCTGTATCCAAATAATAATACCAACTACAATTAATGCCATTGGAGGCATAATCATAAATCCATTATTTTCGTAACCAAATGCATACAAACCTGTTTTAGTAATAGGGTCTCCTAAAACTTTAAATCCTAATAAAGTACCAGAACCTAATAATTCTCTAAAGAAACCTACAATCACTAAAATTAAACCATAACCTGCTGCATTACCAATTCCATCTAAGAAAGATCTCCATGGTCCGTTTGCTAAAGCAAAAGCTTCAAAACGTCCCATAATAATACAGTTTGTAATAATTAAACCAACAAAAACAGAAAGTGTTTTACTTAGTTCATAAGCAAAAGCTTTTAAAACTAAATCTACCACAATTACTAAAGCAGCAACTACAACTAGTTGTACAATAATTCTAATTTTAGATGGTATAATGTTACGCATCAATGAAATAACTACGTTTCCTACAGCTAATACTGCCATTACTGAAAACGCCATAATTAAAGATGCTTTTAATTCTGCTGTAATAGCTAAAGCAGAACAAATACCTAATACTTGTATCGTAATAGGGTTGTCATCTAATAAAGGATCTGTAATTAATGCTGCGTCTTTTTTTGATAAAAGTCCCATAAATTATTTTTTTAAAGTTTTAAAATAAGGAATGTAAAGCTTTAACTCATCTTTAATCATTGCAGACACTCCGTTACCTGTAATTGTTGCTCCAGCGATGGCATCTACTTCATTATCCGTTTTGTCTTCATTTAATGGATCGTTATTACCTTTTGCTACATCAATTCCTTTAAAGTTTCCATTGCTAGATAATAAGTGTTCTCCAATAAAATCATCCATAAAAAAACGTTGTTTTATGTTTGCACCTAAACCAGCTGTTTCTCCTTTATGATCAAAATAAGCACCTTGTATAACCATGTCCTTATCTATAGAAATATAAGCCCAAATAGCATCCCAAAGTCCTTTTCCTCTAATTGGTGCAATATAAAAAGTCTCACCATCTTTCTCACCAATAAACAATGGTAAGCGACGTTCGTTTCCTTCTTTTGCGCTTGTTTGTTCTTTTTTAATATCAATTAAAAACGCTTTGTCATCTTCAGTAACTTTATCACCTTGAATAACTAATTGTTTTTTAATGTATTTTTCAAATTCCTCTTGAGCAATATCTGTAGAAACAAAGTTTGCACTTGTTTCATCATTATCATTTACGCCCATAGCGTATAAGATATTTTGCTGTTTTTCTATACGTTGATTCGCTGTTATGGTTGGTCTTAAAGACGAAGCCGTAAAAGCCAACATAGTACCAACAACTAATACCATTGCTACGGCAAAAATCATTGTATATGAATTACTATCTGTTCTCTTACTCATAATTAGGCAGTTTTAACTTTAGCACGTTTTAATCTTTTCTTTACATTTCCTTGTACCACATAGTGATCTATTGTTGGAGCAAAAACATTCATTAATAAGATTGCTAAAAATACTCCTTCTGGGTACGCTGGGTTAAATACACGAATCATAATTGACATAAAACCAATTAAGAAACCGTAAATCCATTTCCCTTTGTTTGTTTGTGATGCTGTTACAGGATCTGTAGCCATATAAACAGCTCCAAATGCTAAACCACCAATCATTAAATGTTCCCACCAAACCGTATTCATTAATCCGTAAAAAGAACTAGATTCTGTAATAATATCTGCTGCTACAATTTGATTAAAGATTAATCCCATAACGGCTGCTCCTATAAATGTAGAAAGAATAATTCTCCAACTTCCAATCTTAGTAAAGATTAAGAAAGCGGCTCCTAAAAGGATTAATAATGTAGATGTTTCTCCAACAGAACCAGGAATGAACCCCATGAACTTATCAAAGTTAGAATAAATTACTTCACTATTTTGAGCGTAACTACCTAAAATAGTTTCACCAGAAATTGCATCTGCAGTTCCGGCTCTATTTACAGCATCGTGTACCCAAACTTTATCTCCAGACATCCATGTAGGATATGCGAAAAACAAGAAAGCTCTAATGGTTAAAGCTGGGTTTAAGATGTTCATTCCTGTACCACCAAAAACTTCTTTACCTATTACTACACCAAAAACAACGGCAACAGCCAACATCCATAACGGTGTATCAACTGGTACAATTAATGGCACTAACATACCTGTTACTAAGTATCCTTCTTCTACTTCATGACCTTTAATGATCGCAAAAATAAATTCTACTCCAAGACCAATTCCGTAAGAAACGATTACTAGTGGTAATACTTTAATGATTCCTATCCAAAGATTATCTAACGTAAAAAAGTTAGCTAATACATCTGCTCTTAAAGAACCATCTATTGCTGCATAGTGTTGATAACCTGCATTAAACATTCCAAAAATCAAACAAGGAACTAAAGCCATAATTACCGTGTTCATGGTACGCTTTAAATCGTCTGCTGCTTTTATATGAGTTCCTCCGTGAGTAACATCATTTGGTAAATATAAAAAGGTATGGATTGCGTTAAACGCAGGAGCCATTTTAGTTCCTTTATATTTCTCTTTTAAATTATGTAAATTTTGTTTTAAGCCCATAATCTTATCCTAATTCTTCTCTCATTAAATCTAAACCTTCACGTATTATTTTCTGATGAGGTTGTTTAGATACACAAATAAATTCTGTTAGTGCAAAATCTTCTGGAGCTACTTCGTAACCTCCTAAAGCTTCCATTTCATCTAAATCTTTATACATACATGCTTTTAACAATTGCATTGGATAAATATCTAAAGGAAAAACATTCTCGTAAGAACCTGTTACAACAAATGCTCTATGCTCTCCGTTTGTATTTGTATTTAAATCGTATTTTTTCTTTGGTGTTAACCAAGAAAAAGTTAACGCTCTAGAGGCAGATATCTTATTAAAAACTGGCTTATTCCAACCAAATAATTCATAATCATCTCCTTCAGGAATTGCAGTAACTTGATTATCATAATACCCTAAAAATTCAGTTTCTTTTACTTGCTTTCCAGAAAGTACGTTTCCACTAATAATTCGTGTATTATCATTTACTAAATTGTTAGCCGTAACATCTGCAATAGAGGCTCCTGCAATTGCAGTTACATATTGTGGTTTGCTAAATTTAGAACCTGTTAAAGCTACTGTTCTAGTTGCATTATACTTACCAGTTAAAAGCAATTCACCAATAACAATTAAGTCTTGTGGTGTAATTACCCAAACAACTTCTCCCTTATTAATAGGATCTATGCTTGCAATTTGAGTACTCACATTCCCAGAAGGATGTGGGCCAGAAACCTTATGCAACTCTATTCCTTTAATATTAGCTAAAGGTGAGTTAGAATTGGCTCCTACAGAAACATGTACTTTACCGTTAGTAAGTTTAGAAACCGCGGTAATTGCTGCTTGCAATTCGGCTTCTTTACCAGCTAAAGTAAAGTCTAAATCGGCTGCTAAAGGTGCACTTGCATACGCAGAAACAAAAATAGCTTTAGGTGCTTGGTTTGGATTTGCAACTACATCATAAGGACGTTGTTTTACAAATGGCCAACAACCAGAAGCAAATAAATGATTCTTAACTTCTTCTGCAGACATTTTAGCTGCATCTTTAGTACCGAAATCTTTATATTCTTGTGTTGAGTCTGCAGAGATCTTAACTGCTAATACTTTTCTTCTTGCTCCACGTATAACCTCTACTACTTTACCAGAAACAGGACTTGGAAATAAAATGCGTTCGTCACTTTTTGAATAAAAAAGTACTTCTCCTGCTTTTACTTCTGCTCCTTCTTTGGCAACAAGTTTGGGTGTAATTCCGTGAAAGTCTTCTGGCAAAACTGCATAAACACTACTTAAAGAAACCTCTTTAGTCGTTTTTTCTGCACCGCCAATAAGCTTAATATCTAAGCCTTTTTTAATACGAATGTCTTTTGACATAGTAAATTGGAATTGTTAGTTATCTTAAAAAATCAAGCAAATTTAGGCTTTTTGCTATGTATGAGTGAAATATTTTAACTTTTATCTTAGTTAAATATTCTTATTTATATCTAATCTAAATAATTGAAATAAATGAGAACGGTTATGTCATAAATTTTGGCTTAAATATTGATAATTAAAATAAATGAACACTATTTTTGTAATATGTATAAAAAGCTTCTAATCACTGTTTCAATCTTGTTTTGCCTAAACTCTTTTTCGCAAAACATAAAATCTATTCAGTTAAGACCATTGCAAGAAAACAACTTTTCTGCCATTGTTCCTCTTGGTACTGTACTAGAACTTTCTTTTGATGATTTAGATGCAGATAGCAAAGATTATCAATACAAAATAGAACACATGACGCATGATTGGCAACCTAGTAGATTGTCTTCTAGTCAATATATAAATGGATTTAATCAAAATACCATTATAGAAGTAACAAACTCATTTAACACCCTACAAAGCTACTCTCATTATTCTGTAGAAATACCAAATGTAAATACGGTAATTACAAAAAGTGGAAATTACCTTGTATCAATTTTAAATAGTTATGACGAGCTTATCTTTACAAGACGTTTTGTTTTGTACGAAAACGCTACTACCGTTGGAGTATCTGTAGAAAGAAGTAGAAATACAAAAACATTAAACACACAACAAACAGTTCAGTTTTCGATTACGCATCCAAACATAAAAATAAATAACCCTAATCAAGAAATAAATGTTGTTATCTTAAAAAACAATAATTGGAACGAAAAAATAACAGACATTCAACCTACATTTTTTAAACCAAATCAATTATTATATACGTATACCAACAAAACTAATTTTTGGGGAGGAAACGAATATCTAAATTTCGACAATAAAATTATTAGAAATAGTAGTTTAAATGTGGTTAAAGTAATTAAGGAAGATGTTTTTAATCATTACTTATATCCTTACACCTATAATGAATTTAACGAATACAAATACAACCCAGATATTAACGGACAATTTGTGGTTAGAACTATAGAAGCAGATGATTCTAGAACGGAAGCAGATTATGCAATGATGCACTTTTCTGTTTTGGCTGATGAACCTATTGCTAATAAAGATCTTTATGTTTACGGTGCTTTTAATGATTTTAATATTACGGAAGAAAATAGAATGGAATATAATTCTAAGGAAAAATACTATGCTGCAAATATGCTTTTAAAACAAGGTTTTTACAATTACACTTTTGCAACCTTAAATGCCGATGGAAATGTAAATACAAATGACATACTTGGTACATTTTATGAAACTGAAAACGAATACACTGTAATTGTATATTACAAACCTTTTGGTAGTTTTTATGAACGTGTAATTGGTATTGGAAACGGTTATTTCAATCAGAATAGGTAAACAAAATATTGTTTTTTTTTATAAAATTAGCTTGCTTTAAAAAATATTACACACTTACTTTATGAAATCATTAAAAAAGAATATTACTTTTAAAGTTATAATAGGCTACATCATTCTGGGGCTTTTAGCTACTGTTGCTGGTTATTTAGTGCTTTCTGAACTAAAAACATTTACACAATTACAAAAACAAGATATCTCAGACAGAAACGTAATTGTTAGAACGGGTACTTTAATAGCTCACATATACAAAAACGAAAGTATCGCCAGAGCCGCATTACAGTTAAATTCTCCAACACAATTTAATGAATACCTAGAAGAAAACAAAAAATTAGTATCAAAAATAGACTCACTGAGCCTTATTGTTGCTAACAATTCTCAAGAATTTATTTTAGATAGTATTAAATTAATAATTGATAAAAAACTAAAAAATATTATCGATTTAAAAGATTTAAATACCAACTATGATTCTAATAAATCTATAAACGAAGCGATCAATAAATTAGGTTCTATAGATTCGCTGCTTTTAAAAATTACAATAAACGATTTTATTAAAAATCCGTTGTATTTTGATAATGGAACAAGTTCTAAATTAGAAAATTTTGCACTAGCCTTAAACCAATACGTCCCAAAAGATTCTATTAATAATATTGAACAAAAACAAATAGACTCTTTAGTTTCTATTTCTAGAAAAATGCTAAAAGAGGCTCAAAATAAAAGTAACAACCAGCGTTTTTTTCTTAGAAAAAAACAAAATGAACTTATAAATAATGATTTAACCATTTCTAGAAAATTACAAGAATTGTTAGAGAATCTAGAAAAAGACATTCTTTTCTATACTAGTAATATGGACAAACAACGAGAAGAAACATTAAACCAGAGTAGAAAAATTATTTTATTTGCTGCCGGAATTAGTTTTATCATCATTATTATTTTTTCTATTATTATTCTAAGCGATTTCTGGAAAACCCAGCGTTACCGTTTACAATTAGAAAAAGCAAACAGCACAACACAATCACTTTTAAAAAGTAGAGAACAGTTAATCTCTATGGTTAGCCATGATTTAAGAACTCCGCTAAGTACTATTTCTGGGTTTAGTGAACTACTTCAAAAATCTACAGAGAACACAAAAGACAAAAATTATTTAGACCATATAAGAAGCGCATCTACATACATGGGGCAATTGGTAGATGATCTTTTAGAGTTCTCTAAATTAGAAAATGGTCATATTGCTATAGAATCTATTCCTTTCAACCTAGAAAGTTATATCAATGAAATTATTCTAAATTCAAAAAATATCATTCAAGATAAACCAGTACGGTTTGTGGTTAAACAAGACAATTCTATTAACAGTCTTATTATTAGTGATCCGTTTAGAATTAAACAAATTTTATATAATTTAGTTGTAAATGCGTGTAAATTCACCAACGAAGGTACCATTACTATTCAAAGTTCTATAAAGCAACAAGACCACAAGAGCACCTTAGAAATTTTAATTATAGATACAGGAATCGGGATTAGTAAAGACAAAAAAGCAACTATTTTTAATGCCTTTAATCAGGCAGAAAATGCAAGCGACAACAATTTAAAAGGTTTTGGTTTGGGTTTAACCATCTCTAAAAAACTAGTAGAACTTTTAGGCGGAAAACTAACGCTAGATAGCAAACTAAATGTAGGAAGTACTTTTACCTTAAAAATACCGGTAAAATTATCTGACAAACCAATTGTAAAGATTGAGGAAACTAAAAAGACTACTACCAATTTTAACTTAACAGCTGTTGTTGTAGAAGACGATGCCTCTGTTCGCTTACTTTTAAATGACTTTTTAAAACAATTTAATATTGAAGTATACACTTTTGAAAATGCACAAAATGCCATTAATGCTATTGATGAAATTTCGTATAATTTTGTAATAACAGACATTCAACTTCCAAAAATGAATGGAATTCATTTTATGGAAATCCTTAAAAATCATAAACTTTATAAAAATCAACCGATTATTGCCATGACTGGGCGTGCAAATATTTCTAGAGAAGAATATTTAAAAATTGGCTTTGCAGAAGTATTGATAAAACCTTTTAACTCCAACCAGCTTCAAGATGTATTACATCGTTTTTTTAAGTCGAGCAACATACCACTTAAAACCAAAGTTGTAGAAAGTACAGAAAAAGCAACTGCAGGTTTTAGTATAGAATCTTTACAATCTTTTTTAGGCAATGATATTGCTGCTATTAAAAACACTTTACATATTTTTTTAGAAGACACTGAAAAGAATCTTTTAACTCTAAAAAAGGCAAAAGAAGACACTGATATTAAGACTTTAAATGAAATAAGTCATAAAATGCTTAGTATGTTTAAACAATTAGAAGTAAAAGCCGTAATTCCTTATTTAGAAGTATTTGAAACTACGACAGCTATTAATAAAGATGATTTTATTGATTTTGAGAACCAGTTAAATATTTTTATAACAACTTTAAAAGAGTACCTTAATTAAGGTCGTACTCTTTCATTTTGTTATAAAGTGTTTTTCTAGTAACATTTAATAATTTTGCCGCTTGTGTTTTATTATTTCCTGCTTCTTCTAGCGCACTTATAATCAGCACCTTTTCGTTTTCTTTTGTAGAAAATTTATTTGATGAAACAGTATTTGCTTTTACTTTAGTTAATTCACTAGGTAAAACATCTACATCAATAATTTCTGATTTTGTTAATAAAGTAGCTCTTTTAATTACATTAGACAGTTCTCTTAGGTTACCAGGCCACTGATAATTCTGAAAAATAGTTAATACTTTTTTAGAAAAACCAATTACAGATTTACTCAACTGTTGGTTTGCTTTGTTTAAAAAGAAATCTGCATATAAGATTAAGTCGTCTTTTCTATCTTTTAAATTAGGTACTTTAATAGAAAACTCATTTAAACGGTGGTACAAATCTTCTCTAAAATCGCCTTTTTCAACTGCCAAAAGCAAATCTTCATTTGTTGCCGTAATTAAACGAATATCAACATTAATTTCTTTACTACTTCCTACTGGTTTAATTCTTCTTTCTTGCAAAGCACGTAAGAGTTGTATTTGATTTTCATAGGTTAAGTTACCTACCTCATCTAAAAAAAGAGTGCCACCATTTGCAGATTCAAAATGCCCAATTTTATCTTCATTAGCCCCCGTAAAAGAACCTTTTTTATGTCCGAAAAACTCGCTCGAAGCTATTTCTCTAGGTATTGCACCACAATCTACGGCTATAAAAGGTTTGTTATGCCTAGGGCTTTGTAAGTGAATTGTTTTTGCAACCACTTCTTTTCCCGTACCACTTTCTCCTGTAATAAGCACAGACATATTAATAGGAGCAACTAGACAAATATATTCATCAAGTACTTTTGATGAACTACTTATACCTTTAACAAAGCCATTATCGGTTTTACTATTTTCTTTTTCTTGCTGCGCTTCTTTTTGCTGTTTTTCTTGATCATCAGCAACATCACTTGCCTTTTCCTCTAAAGCATTGCTAATAACTTCTAAAACTTCACTTGGGTTAAAAGGTTTCGATATATAATCAAAAGCCCCTTGTTTCATTGCTTGTACAGCGGTAGAAACCTCTGCGTAGCTAGTCATTAAAACTACGGGAATAGCATGTTTACTAAGTTTTATTTGCTTTAACAAGGTAATTCCATCACCATCAGGAAGACGCAAATCTGTAAAAACTAAATCGTAGTTTTTCTTTTCTAACTGCTGCAAAGCATTTTTTATATTATAACTAACCTCCACAACATACTTATGTCGCTTAAGAAACTGCTTCAACATTTCTGAAAATGCTACATCATCTTCAACTAATAAAATCTCCTTCATAAAGCTTATACATTTCTTACAAAAATATCAAGATAAATTGATTGTGGTAAAAAAAAAAGACATTTTAATTAAAAAATGTCTTTCTCTTTGAAAAATTGAGGTTAAAGATCCTTAAGTCTTCTAACTACTCCTCTTTTTCTTCACTAACGTCCCCTTCTTCACTTGGTGATATAATGTCTGTACCTTTTAACCAGTTTCCTTCTTTATCTAAATAAACAATACCTTGAGTTCCATCTGCAGTAAGTTCAATTTTATACTGCTCACTACCATTTAAATATGCTTTAACTACTGTAGCTGTAGAAAAATCTCTTGAAACTGAATTAGAAACCGCTTCTGGCAATTCTTTTACACTTATTTCTTTAAAATCATCATTCGTTACTACTACAACAATTTCGTCTACATTGTTCGTTTGGATATTGTCTGCTGCAAATACTGATACTCCACTTGTTAAAAGTGCTACGGTTACTGTTAAAATTAATTTTCTCATGATTATATGTTTTTATATTTTTTATGATTGAATACTTTTAAATTAAAGATCCTTAGATCTGTAATCACTGTAATACTACACCCTTATTCTACTACTATAACATCGGTTTCTTTTAACCAATTACCTTCTTTATCTGCATAAACTACACTTTCAGCCCCGTCTAAAGTAAGTTCAAACTTATATTGCTCACTACCGTTTACGTATGCCTTAATAGCTGTAGCTGTTCCAAAATCTTTTACAATTGCGTTAGAAACCGCTACTGGTAATTCTTTTACACTTATTTCTTTAAAATCATCATTAGTTACTACTACAACAATTTCATCTGTATTGTTAGTGTTGATATTGTTTGCTGCAAATACTGATACTCCACTTGTTAAAAGTGCTACGGTTACTGTTAAAATTAATTTTCTCATGATTGTATGTTTTTATATTATTTTATGTTTGAATGTTTTAAAATTAAAGATCCCTAAATCTCTAATCACTGTACTTATTCTACTACTATAACATCGGTGTCTTCTATCCAGTTCCCTTCTTTATCTGCATAAACGGTAGTTTCAACTCCATCGTTAGTCAATTCTATTTTGTACTGTTCACTACTGTTTACATATAGTTTGTTAACTGTAGCCGTTCCAAGATCTTTTATAATTGCGTTAGAAACTTCCACTGGTAATTCCTTTGCTGTAATTTCTTTAAAATCATCATTCATTACTACTACAACAATTTCATCTGCATTGTTAGTGTTGATATTGTTTGCTGCAAATACTGATACTCCACTTGTTAAAAGTGCTACGGTTACTGTTAAAATTAATTTTCTCATGATTGTATGTTTTTATATTATTTTATGTTTGAATGTTTTAAAATTAAAGATCCCTAAATCTCTAATCGCTATACTTCTATACACTAACTTGTACTTATTCTACTACTATAAGATCGGTGTCTTCTATCCAGTTTCCTTCTTTATCTGCATAAACGGTAGTTTCAACTCCATCGTTAGTCAATTCTATTTTGTACTGTTCACTACTGTTTACATATAGTTTGTTAACTGTAGCCGTTCCAAAATCTTTTATAATTGCGTTAGAAACTTCCATTGGTAATTCCTTTGCTGTAATTTCTTTAAAATCATCATTCATTACTACTACAACAATTTCATCTGTATTGTTCGTGTTGATATTGTTTGCTGCAAATACTGATACTCCACTTGTTAAAAGTGCTACGGTTACTGTTAAAATTAATTTTCTCATGATTGTATGTTTTTATATTATTTTATGTTTGAATGTTTTAAAATTAAAGATCCCTAAATCTCTAATCACTATACTTCTATACACTAACTTATTCTTATTCTACTACTATAACATCTGTTTCCTCTATCCAGTTTCCTTCTTTATCTGCATAAACTACAGCATCCGTTTCATCAATAGTAAGATCAATTTTATATTGTTCATTACCATTTACATATAGTTTATTAACGATACCTGATGGGAAATTTTTTATAATTGCGCTAGAAACTGCTGCTGGTAATTCCTTTGCTGAAATCTCTTTAAAATCGTCATTATTTATTACCACAACAATTTCATCTGCATTGTTAATATGAATATTCTCTGCTGCAAATACTGATACTCCACTCGTTAAAAGCGCTACGGTTACTGTTAAAATTAATTTTCTCATGATTGTATATTTTTAATATTATTTATAATTTGATATTTTAAAATTTGTAGTTAAAGATTCTTATATATGTAACTACTTAGCTAAATTATTGTAATCTTATTCTGTTATTACAACATCACCTTCTTTTAACCAATTACCTTCTTTATCTGCGTAAACTACACTTTCAGTTTCATCAATAGTAAGTTCTATTTTGTATTGTTCACTTCCATTAACGTATGCTTTTCCAATAATAGCCGTTGCATAATCTTTTAAGATTGCATTACTTACTCCTTCTGGCAAATCTTCTAAAGCAACTTCTTTAAACTCTTCATTAATTGTCATTACAATTACTTCATCAGAATGATTATTATTGTTAATGTTAGCGGCTGAGATTGAAACTCCACTTGATAAGATTGCTACTGCTACTGTAAAAATTAATTTTTTCATGATATAAGTTTTTAAGGTTGTTATTATTTCTGATTAGTATATAGAAATAAATATGCCATGAAGAATCACCCTACAACAATCACTCGTTAAACCTTTAAAATCAATCGTTTAATTATTTTTATGTTTTATACCACTTTAATTAATCCGTGTAAAACATGTGTAATTAATAGTGTAAACGAGTAAACTTTACACAATATAAAATAGAAAATCAGTTATAATACGAAAGTGTAGTTTACAAAAAGCTAAAAAAGAATAACACGGAAGCTCCTATCTAATAACACTTATAATTTATATGAGTTGTTAGTGAGAAAACCTACCTTATATTCACTATAATTTTAAATAAATATAAATGAGGTTAAAAATCATTTGTAATTTAAAATCAAAAAAACTACATTTACTATAGATGATAAACCAAATTACAAAAGGCATAAAAATTTCTGTTGATACTAAATATAAAGGCACTAATTATAGAAACAACAGACTGCACCACATTTTTGGGTATGTAATTACTATTGAAAATAAATCTACAGAAACAGTAAAACTAACAGATCGTTTTTGGACAATTTTCGATACACTTAATAATACAGAAATTGTTAGCGGAGAAGGTGTTGTGGGGCAAACCCCAACTCTAAAACCAAACGACACATATACGTATAGTTCTGGTTGTTTTTTAGAATCTAACATTGGTGCCATGAAAGGTTTCTACACCATGATAAACTTGGATACTTTTGAGCAATTTAAAGTTATAATACCAACCTTTCAACTAACAACCAAAGCAATATTAAACTAGCAAAATCTAAAAAGAAAGCAATTAGTATAAAAGACCCTGCATGTTTAAACTGTGGACATCCTTTTAGTGGTCAAGAAAAATTTTGTCCAGATTGTGGTCAGGAAAATAAAGGAAATAGAATTACTTTTTACAGTTTTATTCATCATTTATTTAACGGCTTGTTTAATTTTGATGCTAAATTTTGGAAAACATTAATTCCGCTTTTAATAAGACCCGGAGAAGTTTCTAAAAATTACATTGCAGGTAAAAGACAACGCTATTCTAACCCTTTTAAATTCTACTTAACTGTTTCTGTTATCTTCTTTTTAATTATAGGTATTACAGACAGTTATAACGATTTTAATAACTTTAGAAACGGTAAAAACCAAAAAAATACTGATGTTTTTAACGCTATAAATATCAATTTAAAAGAAAATCAAAAAAAGGATTCTATCTTAAATTTAAAAGAAACAGATTCCACATTAACCGCTATTAAAGATACTATTTCTAAAATGCCATTCCTTAAAGTTGGTGGCAAAGAAATAAAAATAGTTAAAATGCTGAAGTTTCAAAAACAGCATCCTAACCTGTATGTAGATGATGCTCTAGATAGTTTAAAAATTCATAAAAGTTTTTCGAACAAATTTTGGTATTCTAGGTCTCAGTTAATCAATACTATTTTTACAGATAGCACAGTTTCCAAAAAGTTAAAAAAGCAATTTATTTCTTACTCTTCAATTGCGTTATTTATACTACTACCCTTATTTACTCTCTTTTTAAAGTTCATTTACATTCGAAGTAAGTTTACCTATGTAGAGCATTTAATCTTTGTTTTTCATACGCAAACGCTATTTTTCTTGCTACTTTCAATATTTTATGTTCTAAATATTTTTATAGAAACAGACTGTTATACAGGTTTATTTTTATTGCTTTTTTTATTATATTTATTTCTAGCAATGAAAAACTTCTACGAACAAAGCTTTATTAAAACATTATTTAAATACTTATTTGCAAATGTTTTATTTATGACTTTTACTTCACTAGGCGTTGTTTTTATTTCATTTATTGCTTTTGCATTGTTTTAGGTGTATTTACAAAATCTAAATAGTGCATTTTAACGTCTAAATTCTTTTTAATAACGGATGTAACACTCACCGTTTCTACAAATTCGCGTTTCATTTTAGGAGAAGTACCTAAAGTTCCTAGGTTTTCTTTCTGATGAAATTCTACTATTTTTTCTTGATGAAATTCATTATTATCTAATAACCAATTAGAAAACCAAACTTGTCTCATCTCTTTCATTTCTTCTGTGTATAAAGTAGAGGAAGACCAAATTTTAGGTTCTTGTGGTAATTTATTAAAATGTTTTACAGTTCCGTCCCAAACCAATTCGTAGGTTTCTAAATCATTTTTCCAATCGACCAAAACCAAGGTAAAAGGCTCTATTTCTGTAAAGTCGAAATTATTTATATAAACTACACCATTATCAGCAGTTAAAATATTTTTTACAATAATCCCTCTACTCATTTTATAAGAACTCTTTCTTGTATGTATTTTAAAACCTCCATTTAAAAGGCAAACTAGTCTACTTTTATCACTTAAACCAATCCAGGTTCCTCCAGCTAATTGATCTTTAGGATATGTTAATTCTACTCCATTTTCTACATATTTTTGGGGTGGAATTGTATTTCTTAATGGAGTCTCATCTCTATTAGAAGTTAAGATAAAATCATTATCGCCTAAAGGTAAATAACTTACTGTACACATATATTCTATAATTAATTATGATAAACTTTACGTTTAGACGATATCTTTATGCATTCCTTAACAAAGTAGATAAAAATTCAGTTAAAATTATTGAAACAAAAATTGTAACTTTGAAACTCAAAATTAGTCGATTAAAACTTAAAATACACACAAATGTCAAGAGGATTTTATAATGTTCCGAAAGCAGTAAACGAACCTGTAAAAGGGTATGCTCCAGGCTCTCCTGAAAAGGAAGAATTATTAGCTACTTATAAAGCTATGTTTAACAGCAATATTGATGTGCCAATGCATATTAATGGTGAAGAAGTTAGAACAGGAAACACTAAAAATATTACACCTCCTCATGATCATAAACATGTGGTTGGGCAATATCACACAGCAGATAAAATACATGTAGATGCTGCTATTTCTACAGCTTTAGCTGCTAGAGAGGCTTGGTCTAATGTAAGTTGGATGGAGCGTGCTTCTATTTTCTTAAAGGCTGCAGAATTATTAGCAGGACCTTATAGAGCAAGAATGAATGCTGCAACAATGATTGCACAATCTAAAAACGTGTATCAAGCAGAAATTGATGCTGCTTGTGAAATGATCGATTTCTTCCGTTTTAACGTAGAATACATGACGGACATCTTTAAAGATCAGCCAACATCTTCTCCTGGAGTATGGAACAGAGTTGAGTACAGACCTTTAGAAGGATTTATCTACGCTATTTCTCCTTTTAACTTTACATCTATTGCTGCAAACTTACCTGCATCTGCTGCTTTAATGGGTAATGTTGTTGTTTGGAAACCTTCTGATCATCAAGCTTATTCTGCACAAGTAATTGTAGATTTATTTAAAGAAGCTGGTTTGCCAGATGGTGTAATTAACGTTGTTTACGGAGATCCTGTTATGATTTCTGATACTGTATTAGCTTCTCCAGATTTCTCTGGATTACACTTTACAGGTTCTACACACGTTTTTAAAGAATTATGGAAACAAATAGGTAACAACATTCATACCTATAAAACATATCCAAGAATTGTTGGAGAAACTGGTGGAAAAGATTTTATCTGGGTGCACAACTCATCAAATCCTTTACAAGTTGCAACAGCAATGACAAGAGGTGCTTTTGAATACCAAGGTCAAAAATGTTCTGCTGCTTCTCGTTCTTACATTCCTGCGTCACTTTGGCCAGAAGTTAAGAAACACTTAATTGCACAAGCAAGCGAGTTAAAAATGGGGTCTCCAGAAGATACCTCTAACTTTATAAATGCAGTTATTCACGAAGGTTCTTTTGATAAAATTACAAGTTATATTGATGCCGCAAAAACAGATAAAGATGCAGAAATAATTATTGGTGGAAACCACGACAAATCTTTTGGTTACTTTATAGAGCCTACTGTAATTGTTAGTCAATCTCCAAAATACGCAACCATGACAACTGAGTTATTTGGCCCAGTGATGACGGTTTATGTATATGAAGATGCAGATTGGGAAGCTTCATTAAAATTAGTAGATGAATCTACAGAATACGGATTAACAGGTGCTATCTTTTCTACGGATAGATATATTGTAGAAAAAGCTTCTAAAGCATTAGAAAATGCTGCTGGAAACTTTTATATTAACGACAAGCCATCTGGAGCTGTTGTTGGTCAGCAACCATTTGGAGGAGCAAGAGCTTCTGGAACAAATGATAAAGCGGGTTCTGCACAAAACTTATTACGTTGGACTTCTGTTAGATTGATCAAAGAAACATTGGTTTCTCCTACAGATTACAAATACCCTTTCTTAGGATAAGAAAAAATAATATTTAGTAAAAAACCGTATCAAATTTGATACGGTTTTTTTATTTTCCTATTTTAGTAAAAAAACTATGGAATATAAATATTTAATGTACGCACATTTAATAACGGTTGTTCCGTGTGTCTTTATTGGAGCTTATCTTTTAGCTGTTAAAAAAGGAACTCCTTTTCATAGAGACTTAGGTAAAATATACATGCTCTTAATGATGATTACAGCAATTATTACCTTATTTATGCCTGCTTATGTTGGTCCTCAGGTTTTAAATCATTTTGGATTTATTCATTTGTTTAGTTTTTTAACACTTTACAGTATTCCTACGGCTATTATCGCCATAAAAAAGAAGCAAATTAAAAAACATAAACTAAAAATGATCTTTCTCTATGTTGGTGCTATTGTTATTGCTGGAGGTTTTACGTTTACTCCTGGTAGATATTTACACACTTTCTTTTTTGGAAGTTAGCCATAAAAAAACCACATCGTTTTTATAATGTGGTTTTAACATAGTACAAAAATATATTGTTACTCTATAAGTAGTTTTCTTGTTGTTTGTTTATTTCCATTAGTAACTTTCAACAAATATAATCCAGTAGCAGCTTTTTCAAAAAAGATTCTTTCAGAAAAATTGGTAACGGTATTATAATAGGTTTTTTCATCAATTAATCTTCCTCTAACATCAAATAACTGAACGGAAACTTTATCTGTATTTACAACTTGTAAATTAAGCGTAAACTCCCCTTTTGTTGGGTTCGGAAATAAATTAAAACCGTCAAAAGTAACTCTATCAATAGAAGCTGTATTATCTACAACAATAGTATAATCTTCTGTTTCTCCCCATTCTGTTAAATGATCTGCATTACAAGATCCATCTCCAAAACCTCCTATAGAATCATCATATTCTATAACAACTCTCATTGTTGTGCTTCCAAACTTGGCATCAGTAGGTACTGTAATCATCAAATTTTTAACTCCTATATCTGCAGACTCAGATCCTAAATCATACCTTTCCGTTGTTTTATCAAAAACAAAATCTTGATTCCAGTCTACAAATACATATACATGGTCTTGAAACCCTCCTGTATCTAATGTT
This sequence comes from Polaribacter sp. NJDZ03, assembly GCF_019263805.1. Lineage (NCBI taxonomy): Bacteria > Pseudomonadati > Bacteroidota > Flavobacteriia > Flavobacteriales > Flavobacteriaceae > Polaribacter > Polaribacter sp. NJDZ03. Next base: position 3,177,868 of record NZ_CP079195.1, on the reverse strand, counting down.
ACTGATATTTGATGAGCTTCTCCTCTCTTCACGTTCGTTTCTATAGCTGTAAAATCTTCATATCCATTTACAGCAGCATTACCAGAATCATTATTAATCGTGTTAAATGTTATATTGGTAATAAATTCTTTTCCATCAATATCATCAGTAAAAGTAGAAGTACAATAAGCAGGAACCAATGTCTTAAATTGAAATATATTTGAAAAATCGCCTTCTGCACAAGTATTTTTAGCTTTTACCCTCCAATAATAAGTAGTATTTACATCAAGTCCAGATAAGAAATACTCATTTAAAGTTACATTTTCGTTAATAAATAAACGTGTAAAACCGCTGTCTGTTGCTACTTGTACATTATAATTACTTGCATTTGTATCAGCACTCCAACTTAAGGCTCTACTTAAACCTACATCTACAGCATCATCTGCGGGAGAAATTAAAGTTAAAGTACCAAAACTAGAAGTAGTTACATTTAATTGAATATCTATATTTTCAGATACACTTGTAGAAGTACCTTTAACATTAATTGTATAAGGTTGTGCTATGGCACCATTTAAACCAGCTACATTCATGGTTACGTTTCCATCTACACTTAATATTGATGGACTAAAACTAACTGTACTACCAGTTGGTTGACCGCTAGCTGAAAGAGATACATTTTCTGAAAATCCGTTTATAAAATCAAAATTTAAAATATAGCTTATAGCCTTATTTCCGGTATCACAAACAGACTGGTCTCCATTTGTATTTGTCATTACAAATGTTGGCTTTGATGAGTTTATTGTAAAATTTGTTGCATTTACATTATAAAAAATATTGTCTACTGCTTCTACCATAATTCTGGCAGATGTTGTTGGATTTTCTGGAATTACAATATTTTCAGATCCATCATTTGGGGTATTTTCTTTTAAGATTACAGGATAGGTAATTCCACCATCTAAAGATAATTTTATCGTTACATTTTTACAATTTATAGGAGCAATATCTGTTGTTCCTTTATTCCAAGTTATATTTTGTGTTGTTCCTGCGTACCAAGAAACAACGGTACTTGGCGTTAAAACCGTAAAAGCTTCTGCATCTTCTACCGTTACTGTCATATTATCTCTTGCGGTACTTCCTCCTCCAAAATGATTATCTCTTACCAAAAAAGAAAAATTTAGTTTTCTTGCTACAGAAGGCAATACTTCCCAGGTGGAAGATGTACTACCAGCCAAAACAGTTTCTAATGCAGGCATATACCTTTTGGGGCTAATTGCCGATGGTAAAGACCTAAACATTGGTCCACCAGAATTCGTTTCACGTGGAGGCATTGTAGCAGATTGATTATCTGTTTGCTCCCAATTATAAGTTAAACTAGCAATACCGTCTGCATCTGTTCCAACTCCCTTTAATAAAAAGGGTGTAGATTTTGGAATACTATAATCCAAACCTGCATTTGCTGTTGGTGCACTATTATTTGTATCTGTTAACACAGCACAATTTGCAGTAGAACTGATAATATTCCACATTTCTGCAATACTAACTGCATTAAAATAATCATCACTTTGAGACTGCACGTTTGGTGCACAAATACCGGCATACCCCATTATAGTAGAAGCACTCCCTGGCTCTACAGCTGTACTATTAAATCTATTACAACTGCTATTACTTTGTGTATGGTTTGCCCCAAATTGATGCCCCATTTCATGGGCTACAAAATCAACATCATAAGCATCTCCAATTGGCTGACTTCTACCTGATAGACCACGTGCTTTTTGACCTGGAGTGCAAACCACTCCACCACCTGCTAAACCTTCTCCAACGGTGTTAAAAAGATGTCCAATATCATAATTAGCATTTCCTATTTCAGTATCACAAATAGTTTGTACTTGATTAAGCATTGTATCAGCATCAGTATCTGAAATATTATCTGTATCAGCATCTAAGAAAACCAATTTATCATTATCTCCAACCATGGTCATTCTTACAGATAAATCTCTTTCAAAAATACCATTTACTCTAGTCATGGTTGTATTCATTGCAGAAAGCACTGCCGCTTTTTTAACTTCATCTGTAGCAGCAACAGATATATTCTGATTTGTTAAATGAAATTGCGCATACTCTCCACTACAAACTAAGGCTAATCGAAAAGTTCTTAACTTTCCATCATTTGCATTTTTTAAACTTATTGTTTCTGCAACACTTCTACGTGCAAACCCTTCTACATTACATGTAAAGCTATCATTATCTGCATCTAAATCACTTCTTTTATAAACGATTAAAGATTTTTTATCTTTAGAATAAGGATCTATATATAATGTTTTTTCTACGCCAGAATACACTACTGCATGAAAACCATCTGTACCAACACTAATTTTTGCTACTGCCGTAGGATCATCTATTCCTTGAGCAGAATACGACTTTATCATTGAATATTTTTGTGCTAATTTGGTTTCAAAAATTGAAGTCTCCCGTATTATAAAGCTTGAAAAACCTCCATTAGCATTCGGTAATTGTATAGTTTTCTGTTTAGATTTAGAACTAGATTTTGATTTTAAAGCAGAATTAAAATTATTTACATCTATAGAAACCAAGCTATATGCTTTTGGAAAATTTTTCTTAGAATACATTTGATCTTCTTGAATGGTAAAACTATTTTTATCAATCTTCTTTAAAAAGGTCTGAGCATTTATCACTTCAATAGAAGAAAAGAAGATCAAAAAAATAAATAACAATAATAATTTTGTTTTCATAAACAGTAATTTATATAAAATCGGTATCAAATATAATGAAATAATTATCTTTGTAGTCGCAATGATGAACAGAAACATACTATTAAAAGACTTATCTGTAAAAGATTACAAGGAAACTTGGGACTATCAAACTGAACTATTACAAGAAATTGTTGACGTTAAAATTGATAATCGTAGAAATGAGAACAAATACCCTACAAAAAATCACTTTTTATTTGTGGAACATCCACACGTTTACACTTTAGGTAAAAGTGGAGACCTAAGTAACTTACTATTGAATGAAAGACAGTTGGCTGAAAAAGAAGCTACTTTTTATAAAATAAATCGTGGTGGAGATATTACGTATCACGGTCCTGGACAAATTGTTGGATACCCAATTCTAGATTTAGAAAATTTCTTTACAGACATTCATAAATATTTACGCTTTTTAGAAGAAGTTATTATTTTAACCATTGCAGAATATGGTATAAAAGCAGAAAGAAGTCCTGGAGAAACAGGTGTTTGGCTTGATGTTGGCACTCCGTTTGCACGTAAAATTTGCGCAATGGGAATTCGATCTTCTCGTTGGGTTACCATGCATGGTTTTGCCCTGAATGCAAATGTAAATTTGGGTTATTTTGATAATATTATTCCGTGTGGAATTAAGGGAAAAGCAGTTACCTCTATGGAAGCTGAATTAAATAGAAAAGTAGATATCGAGGAAGTAAAATCTAAAATCTTAAAGCATTTTAAAACGCTGTTTGAAGTTGAAGATTTTATTGAGGCTTAGGATTTGGCTACTCGTGCAAGATGCTGAAATAAATTCAGCATGACAAATATTGACTAATATGCTATCTCTATAAATTTGTTTCACCTTTAAAGAAATGATAAAACAAGTTCTACAGGATAAATGTTAAGTAATACCGTGTCACCCTGAATTTAGTTCAGGGTCTCAGACTTAAGATGAGATACTGAAATAAATTCAGCATGACAAAATTTGTAATTAACATTAAAATTCATAACCTATAAATCTAAAGACGCCCATAAATTATTCCAACTAGGATTACCCTCTTCTATTAAATTTATTTTCCATTGACGCCGCCAATTTTTTAACTGTTTTTCTCTAGCAATTGCATCCTCAACATATTGAAATTCTTCATAATAAACTAACATTTTCAGGTTGTACTTTGCTGTAAATTTACTTCCTTTCCCCGTAATATGTCGCTCCATTCTATCATCAATACCTCCTGTTACACCAATGTATAAAGTTCCTCGTTCTTTATTGGTGAGAATATATACCCAATAGTTGTGGTAAGTACGTGGGGCCATTATTTATAAACTTTAATTTTAGAAACTAAAGTTAATAAAAAAATGTGAGATTTTCTTAACTGAAAAGATGCTGAAACGAATTCTGTATGAAAAAATATAAAATGATGCCCTGTCACCCTGAATTTATTTCAGGGTCTAAAGGCTATTGGGTGTTGAGATGCTGAAATAAATTCAGCATGACAAAGGTTAAATGGCACATATCACTCTGAATTTATTTTAAAGTCTTAAATCATGTCGTGAGATGCTGAAACGAATTCTGTATGAAAAAATATAAAGGGATGCCTGTCACCCTGAATTTATTTCAGGGTCTAAAGGCTATTGGGTATTGAGATGCTGAAATAAATTCAGCATGACAAAGGTTAAATGGCACATATCACTCTGAATTTATTTTAGAGTCTTAAATCATGTTGTGAGATGCTGAAACGAATTCTGTATGAAAAAATATAAAGAGATGCCCTGTCACCCTGAATTTATTTCAGGGTCTAAAGGCTATTGGGTGTTGAGATGCTAAATAAATTCAGCATGACAAAGGATTCATTATTATTACTTCTCTTCGTTAAAATATACTTTATAGAATTTCATTTTCTTTTCTTCATCATACCCTCTTTCTAAATATTCTGATGCCGCTTCTGGTGCATCTACATCTAGTTTTATGTTGATGTTGGTATCTAACTTAATTTCTGTTTTAAGCTTGTTTTTCTCTTTCTTTAAAACAACTCCAGAAACATCAAAATTATTTCTAATTAACACATCGTTTAACTTTTCGAAGTGGTTTTTATACTCGTCAAATTTTTCTTTGTGTTTCTCGTCTTCAAAAACCTCATCTTTAAAAGTAGCGTAATCTACTGCTTCATTTTCTTTAAAATAATCTACTGTACTTGCTAAGAAGTTTCCTTTTTCGTGCATTCCTAATTCTGGCTGAATTACTTCTTCAGAGAATTCTTTACACATTTCTAAATAGTTCTGTGTATGAGAATTATAATCGTCTGCAAGTTTTACAGATAAGAAATTCTTTACCCAATATTGTGCATCGTAATTGTTATTATCTACAGATAATACAACGGTTCCTTCTTCGTCTGATGTGTTTAAAACCAAACATCCTTTATCTATTCTTTTTGTAGAAATTCCTTTTTGAACAACAATATCAAAACTTTCGTTATCGTCTAAATACGTTTGAAAGAAATCTACTTTATTTTCTATTTTAAAAACACCAATTGCTTCTGTTAAAACATCTTTATACTCGATACCTTCTATATAAACAACCAATACATCTCCGGTTTTTATTTGTGCCGAATTAGATTGTTCAAATAAATGGTTTACAATACTTTTAGAGTATTCTACAAAACTTTCTTCGTCTGTAAAAACTTCTGAAGCAAACTTGTTTACTTCATTTAAACGAACATCTTCATGTTTTGTAAAACGGTAACTCTGCGTTAAATTTCCGAATGGTTTTAATAAAAAACCTTTCATTAAATCGTAACTTTCTTGATCGAAACGAATTAAGTCTTCAGAAAAAACATTTTGTCCACTATTAAATTTATTGGCAACTTTATGTAAAATACATTTGGTAATTTCTGCTTTGGTTTTTCTTATCATTACTTAAAATTTTGGAGCGTAAAAATAGTTGAAGTTTTTAAATAAAAAGGAAATAATTGTATGAGATTTTTAAAAGTTAGCAAAACGACTTAGCCCTGATTGAACGGTTTTTTTGAGCTCTTTTTTACTGTCCGTTCGAGTGAATTTGTGAAGAATGAGCAAATTTGTATCGAGAACTAGCAGTAAAAAAAGCGAGTAGTGAAAGCAGGAAATAGCTTCTAAAAAAAATTACAACTTTAATTTTACCTGTTCTGGTAGCAACTTAAACGTTTTTCTATGGTATTTTGTTGCACCAAATTCTCTAATTCCGTTTCGGTGTTCTTTGGTTGGGTAGCCTTTATTTTTTGCCCAATTATACATAGGAAATTCTTTATGAATCTTTGCCATATACTCGTCTCTATACGTTTTTGCCAATACAGAAGCTGCGGCAATACTTAGGTATTTTGCATCGCCTTTTACAATGGCTTGGTGCGGAATATCTTTGTAATTTCTAAATTTATTACCGTCTACAATAATATATTGTGGCTCAATTTTAAGCATCTCAATAGATCGATGCATGCCCGTTATAGAGGCTTGCAAAACATTTATGAGATCTACTTCTTCTTGCCAAACAAAAGAAACGCCATAAGCAATGGCGTTTTTTTCTATAAAAGGACGCAATTCTTCTCTCTTTTTTTCTGATAATTGCTTGGAATCATTTAAAAAAGGATGTGTAAAATCTTTTGGTAAAATTACTGCTGCTGCCACAACTGGCCCACATAAACAGCCTCTACCAGCTTCATCTGTACCTGCTTCTAAAGAAAAACCACTATAATTTGATGCTAACATTTTACAAAGAAAAGAAAACTTTTACTTTTAGTTTCTTGTTTGTAAAGGAAAGACACTTTTTTAAAGGTTTTTAAAGTAAAACATAAAAAATATAGTTTAATTAACAGATTTCATAATAATTATTAACGATTATTTTCGTTAAATTATTTTACATTTGCCGTTGCAGAAACAATCTATGAATAAATCGTTATTTTTCTTATCAATACTTGTTCTCCTTATAACAAACACGCTATATGCTCAAGCAGATTTTCAATTGGGAAATGGTGGAAATGGTTTAGGAAGAAACCCTAAATCTCAAAATGATTCTATTAGAAATTCTGGTGAAATTTCTGTAACTTTATCTGGGAAGACAAAATATACAGACTATAAAATATTTTCTCACCAAAGAGATACTACTTATATAGACACTACCCTATCGATACAAAAGGATTATAAATTCAATTATTTAAGAACTGATAATTTTGAGTTATTGGCTTTTCATAATCAAGGACAAACTTTTACTAATTTAGGATATGATTTTAGCAATCTAAAATTAATGCCAGATATTGGTTTTACTGCAAAACAATTTAGTTATTTAGATATCGATGAAATAAAATATTACGAAGTACCAACACCAACTACAGAAATAACGTACAGAACTGGTTTGCAACAAGGGCAAATTTTAGATGCTATTTTTACTGCTAATTTTTCTCCAAGACTTAATGTTTCACTTTCGTATAAAGGTATTCGTTCTTTGGGAGCTTATAGAAGGTCTTTGGCTAGCCATGGAAATTTTAGAGGTGCTTTTCATTATAGAACAGAAGATAATCAATATGAAATTCGTGGACATATAACGTCTCAAGATTTCTTTAATGAAGAAAGTGGTGGTTTGCCTCAAGTTGAAATTGATAAGTTTGAAAGCAATGCTTCAGACTATAGAACTCGATCTTATTTAGATGTAAATTTAAACGATGCAGAAAATGATTTTGAAGGTAGAAGAGTATACTTAGACCATAGTTATAAGTTATTAGCTAATAAAGACACTATTAATAAAACAGATTTTAGCAACTTAAAAGTCGGACATATTTTTACTACAGAAACTAAAGAATATAGTTTTACACAACCTACAATAACAACAAGCTTTTTTGGGGAATCTAATAGTTCTGGCGCAAGTAATAACCAAGCTAAAAGTACCATTACAAATAATGAAATGAACTTAGAGTTTAACTCTAAATATGTACTTGGTAAATTTAAAGCCAAAGTAAATATTACCAATTATTCTTATGGTTATGACTCTATTTTAAATTCTAATAGTACCATTTCTAAAATTAAATTAGAAGGAAATGCTATTTCTGTGGGTGCAGATTGGAATGCAAAAATTAATAACTTTTATTTAAATGCTACAGGTAATCTGTCTCCAGGAAGCGGTAGATTGTCTGGGAGTTTTTTACAAGGAGAAGCATTGTTTAAAAAAGACAGTCTTTTTGCGGTAAAAGGAAGTTTGTTAATTAGTTCTAAGTCACCAAATTTTAATACCTTATTACATCAAAGTAAATATGATGATTACAACTGGTACAATGATTTTAGTTCTGTAAATACAAGAGATTTAGGATTTGACTTAAGTTCTAAATGGCTAAATGCTTCTCTAAATTTTACCAATATAGACAACTATACGTATTTTGATGAAAACAACAAACCTCAACAATTTGATAGCCAAGTTACCTATTTAAAGGTAAAAGCAAGTAAAGAGTTTAGAATTAAAAAGTTTGCTTTAGACAATACCATAATGTACCAAAACGTAAGTAGCGGAAGTTCTGTTTTTAGGGTTCCAGAACTGGTTACTAGAAACACATTATATTACCAAGATTATTGGTTTAAAGGAAAACCAATGCTGGTAAATATTGGCGCAACTTTTAATTATTTTTCTAAGTATAAAATGAATGCTTATAATCCGTTATTAGCAGAGTTTACCATACAAAACGAACAAGAAATAGGTTTTCCTTCTGTAGATGTTTTCTTTAATGCACAAGTGCGAAGAACGCGTTTGTTTTTAAAAATAGAGAATGTAACTTCTAGCTTTACAGAAAAAAATTATTACTCTGCACCTAACTATCCTTATAGAGATTTTGTAATTCGTTTTGGTTTGGTTTGGAACTGGTTTATATAGTTCCTATTCTAAATACTTACCGAAAGAAAAAATTTTAGCTCGTTTGTCTAAAAATTAATTTTATTATGATCTTGATTCTTTCATTTCTTTTAATTTTAATAGCAACAAGCCTTATTAGTTTACTGCTATTATTCAAATGGAAACATTTAGCAACTTTTATTTTACTAAATATATCAATAATCATTATTTATATTACCTTGATGTATTTTATAAATGACAATTATAATTTTGGCTTCTACTTTAGAATTCTAACCTATTTCACCCTTCAATCATCTATCATTTTTATATTTTCAATTTACAAAAATCTTAAATTAAGGATAAATGAAAAAACAGCTAAAAGATAACTGGAAACTCTTTTTAATTGCAAGTTTAACATTAGGGCTTACACCTTTTAATCCGCCCCATATTTTAGGGAAAATTCAATGGATTTTAGGTGGAAATGCTTTTTCTGGAGAACATGCCATGCAAGCTAAAGATTGGTTTGATGTTTTGCTACACGGAATTCCGTGGTTGTTTTTAATCATTTCTATTGTTATAAATCTTTTTGCATTAAAGACAAAAAACGACCTAAAATAGCACTACCTATTTGCTCTTTCACTAAAAAACCTTGCGATTTATAAAAAGGAATTGCGTTTGGGTCTGCTACTAATTCTATTGTTTTTACTTTAGAAATTGTTGCCTTGTTTAAAGCATGGGCTAATAACTTTTTCCCGATTCCTTTGCCTATAAAAAGAGGTAAAACAAATAACATCTCTAATTTAACTAGGTTTTCTTTTGCAGTGTTTAATACATAGAAACCAACAACAACTTTATCAACCATACATTTATACACTTGGCAAGTTTGTATGGTTTTAGAGGTTACGGTTAAGTCTGCACGCCAACTTTCTATCAACTCACTAGAATATCCCCAAAAAGCTTTCGATTTTAAGGCTACTTCTGTAAGAGTTTTCGCATCGGAAATAGTTGCAGCAATTATTATATTATTTTTTAACAAGTTGCTTAATTTTAATATTAAAAGCGGCAAAGATTAAAGTCATAAAAGGACTTAACCAGTTAAAGATTGCAAAGAAAAAATATTCTGACACAGAGACACCTAAAACTCCAGATTGATAAGCGCCACAAGTATTCCAAGGAATTAAAACAGACGTTACCGTACCAGAATCTTCTAAAGTTCTGCTTAAATTTTCTGGTGCTAAACCTTTGTCTTCATAAGCTTTTTTAAACATTTTACCAGGAACTACAATTGCTAAATATTGGTCTGAAGCTGTTATATTTAAAACTAAACAACTTGCAACAGTACTTGCAAATAAACCAAAAACAGAACTAGCTAAAGTTAATAAAGCTTTACTAATTCTAGCTAATGCACCAATTGCATCCATAACTCCACCAAAAACCATTGCACAAATAATTAACCAAATTGTACCTAACATACCATTCATTCCGCCAGCCGTAAATAAATCATTTAATTCTTTACTAGACGTTTCTACAGCAGAATCTACCGTTATTGCGTTCATAACTCCTTTATAAGCCGAATTAAAAGTTAAAGAATCTGCACCAGCAACGTTCATTACTATATCTGGCTGTGCAATTATAGCAACAATACCTGCTAATAAAGTACCCGCTAATAATGCTATTAAAGGTTCTGTTTTTTTTACAATTAGAACAATTACAGTAATAGGAACTATAAACAACCAAGGAGAAATATTAAAAGCGCCATCTATAGCCGCTAATTTATCTGAAATATCTGGCGTACCTGTAGTTTCTATAGAAAAACCAATAATTACAAAAATTAATAATGTTATTATAATTGTTGGTATTGTGGTTATCGACATATATTTTATATGCGTAAATAAATCTCCTCCTGCCATTGTTGGTGCAAGATTTGTTGTGTCTGATAACGGAGACATTTTATCACCAAAATAAGCCCCAGATAAAACCGCACCTGCCGTCATACCTGCAGAAATGCCTAAAGTATTACCAATACCTACTAAAGCAATACCTACTGTTGCAGAAGTTGTCCAAGAACTACCTGTTGCTACAGAAATAATTGCACAAATAACTACAGAGGCAGCTAAAAATATTGTTGGATTTAAAATTTGTAGTCCATAATAAATCATAGAAGGAATAATACCACTTATTAACCAAGTTCCTGCGAGAGCACCAACCATTAATAAAATTAATATAGCGCCAGAAGTAGATTTTAAGTTTTCTGAAACTTCTTCTATCATTTGTTTATAAGAAACCTTATTCTTAAAACCAACAAGTGCAGCAACTGCTGCCCCCATTATTAAAAGAAATTGATTACTACCACTTAAAGCATCGTCTCCATATACAAAAAATACGTTGTAAAATAACATACCAACTAAGGCAAAAACAGGAAGTAAAGCTTCCCAAATATTAAGTTCTTTATTTTCAATAATTTTTTCGTCTTCTATTTTTGTTGGTATAATATTCTTGCTCTCCATATAGTAAAAATTTTGTTTTGTAATGTTACGATATTAGAAGAAACTACGCAAATTGAATCCTTGTCTGCAACCTTTTTTAGCAAAAAAGAAAAATAAACAACTTTAATTATTTTTTATGGATATTAATACAGCTAAATTTCTTTTTATATTTTATAACATAAAAAACTCTTCTTTTTTTGAGTGATAGTAGTTCTTAAATTTTCATGTATTCGTAATATTTTTTAATTTAATTACCAAAAGCATCATAAATAGTAGCGGAAAGTTCTGTTTTTTTTAATGTCATTATCATAATGAGCAGAACTGTTAACATAACTGTTTCCTATTTTATTAAAACAGTAATTACTTCTCTTCTAAACACTGTCATTTTATCTACCTCTTCAATAATAATTTCTATACAGTGTCTCTAATAACTGTATTTTTAGCTTCTTTTAAAGCATTGGACTAGGGATTAATAAGGAAGCGTAATTTTCTTTTTGACTAAAAGTAGTAGTTATTGAAAACAGGGAAATACATAGACAAAATGAAATAAACTTTTTCATACAATCATAGGAATAGCAACCCTAAGTTAAAAAAAATAAAAAAAAAGAGGCTAAAAACATACGTTTTTAGCCTCTAAAATTGAATTTGAATTAATCTAATTTACGCTTTCGTTTTTACAACAAAAGAGAAAGTCATAATATCATCAATAAATTTATCTTTTAATCCTTCAAAGAATTTTTTAGATCCATATTTTACATTAAAATCTGCTCTATCTACATTAAAAGTTTCACTTGTAAATACGGTAACTCCATTCTCGGTAGAGATTGTTGCTGGTATTGTAATACTTTTTGTTACATCTTTAATTTGTAAATTTCCAGTAACAGCTAATTTTCCTTCAAGCTCTTCTACTTTAGTAATTACAAAACTAGAGGTTGGATATGTAGCTACATCAAAAAAGTCTTCATTACTTAAATGTCCTACTAATTTTGCATTTCCTTCATTATCCACAGGTATATCTAAACATACAATTGTAGACATATCAATTACAAACTCACCATTTGTAAGTTTACCATTTTCAACTAATAATCCTCCACTTTTTAAAGCTACTGTTCCATTATGCGCTCCACCTGGTTTTGTTCCTGCCCAATTTAAAACAGATACAGCAGTATCAACATTATTTAATTCAGCAACATTAACCTCTACTTTTACAGCTTCTTTAACTTCTACTTTTTCCTTCTTTTCTCCTTTACATGCAGTTAAAACTGATGCTACTAATACTAATGATAAAACTATTTTTTTCATTTTTAATTTGATTTAGATTGATTTTTATTTTATTTCCCATGGCAAATATACGTGATTTATTTTCCATGGAAAGTATTGTTTTAATTTTTTAATAAAATTAACATTTAACGGTTTTATAAAAGTTACTCTTTATTTTTAGAATCAATAATAATTGTAACCGGACCATCATTTACCAAAGCTACTTTCATATCTGCACCAAACTTACCTGTTCGTACTTTATTATCGATTTCTGCAGCTAATGTTTCTACAAAATTCTCATACAAAGGAATTGCAATTTCTGGTCTTGCTGCTTTAATATAACTGGGTCTATTTCCTTTTTTGGTGGACGCCTGTAATGTAAACTGACTTACAACAATTACTTCGCCATTAATATCTACGAGTGATTTATTCATCACTTCATTTTCATCATTAAAAACCCGAAGATTTGCTATTTTTCTAACCAAGAAATCAATGTCATCCTGAGTGTCTTCTGCAACAATACCTAATAATACTAAAAGTCCGGTTTTTATTTCTGCAACTTTAGCACCATCTATTGTTACACTGGCTTCTAATACTCTTTGAATTACTATTTTCATAATGTTTTACTCCTCATTATCTTCTTCATTCCAAACATCAGTTCTAAAATGTTCTTTCTCTTCATCTCCACTTAAAATTTGAAGGTAACTTTTATAACGAGACCAAGAAACACGCTCTTCTTCTAATGCTTCTTTTACAGCACATTGTGGTTCTTTTGTATGAATACAATTATTGAATTTACAGTCTTGTTTTAAAGCAAAAAACTCAGGAAAATAATCTCCTAATTCATATTTATCAATATCAACAACACCAAAACCTTTAATACCTGGTGTGTCTATTATTCTTGCATCGAAACCTAAATCGAACATTTCTGCAAAAGTAGTAGTGTGTTTACCTTGATTATGTTGGTCTGAAATTTCTTTTGTTTTTAAGTTTAGGGTTGGTTCTATTGCATTTACTAAAGTAGATTTACCAACACCAGAATGCCCAACAAACATAGATGTTTTGCCAGTCATTAGTTCTTTAATGGTATCTATGTTTATGTTTTGCGTTGCAGAAACTTCTACACAACGATACCCAATTGCTTCGTAAATATCTTTTAAATACAGAATCTCTGCTCTTTCTTCTAGTTGATAAGAATCTATCTTGTTAAAAACTAATATAGTATCTATTCTATAAGCTCTAGTTGCTACTAAAAAACGATCTATAAAAGTGGCAAATGTAGGCGGATTATTAATGGTTATCAATAAGAAAACTTGGTCTATATTAGACGCAATAATATGTATTTGCTTAGATAGGTTTACAGATTTTCTGACAATATAATTATCTCTGTCTAAAATCTTTTTGATAACACCTGTTTCTTCATCATTCTTTTTTTCTAAATCGAACACAACTTTATCACCAACCGCAATTGGGTTGGTACTTTTGATGTCTTTAATTCTGAATTTCCCTTTGATTCTACATTTGTAAAACTCTCCGTTATCAGCTTTTACTTGATACCAACTTCCTGTAGATTTATATACGATTCCTTTCATTAATACAAAGATGCTGAATTAATATTGATTTATGAAAAAATGGATTGAAATTGCCACGAATTCACCAGTTTTTGTCTTTTCTAACAACTCCTATGGTTTAATTTGTGTTAAAAAGACCTGTCTGGTCAGCAATATTGCTCACGCTCGTTTATAACGTGTATAACATTAATTTCGGTACTCGTTGCAAACGAGCACTAGCTGGGCGAATATTATCGCTATATTACTGTAGTTAAAGTACTTACCCACACTTAAAAACTAACAATTGTTGTAATTTATTGCATATTAAAATAAGACCTCACAGGTTTTAAAAACCTGTGAGGTCTTAATATACTTTTGGTAGTCTAACAAAACATCCTTTTTAAGTTTTCACCAAGCGTTAAGGATTGAGCAATTATTTGAGCTCTTTTATGTTTTTTGACAAAAAAAGTGAATGCCTTTCAACTACGCTCAAGATAAATTCTAGTCTGACCAAGCTTTTTTGCTTGGTAACGCCCAAAAAAAATACCTTCAAATTATAAAACTTGAAGGTATTTAAATAAATATATGCTTAAAAATTATCCGTTGATAATTTTTTCTTGATGTACGATAGATTCTTGGTGAATTGCTTTAAACATTTTTAAAACAAATTCTTCACTTAAACCTTTACTACTACCTTCTAAAACCATGTTTCCTAAAATCTCGTTCCAACGACGTGATTGTAAAACGGCTACGTTTTGATCTTTCTTTAATTGACCAATTTTATCGGCAACTTGCATTCTTTTACCTAATAAATCTATTAATTGATCGTCTACCACGTTAATTTGAGCTCTTAAGTTCTCTAAAGGCTCTCTGTAACTTACAGCAGTTTCAGTTTGTTTCTTCACTTTTAAGTCTACCATTATTTGCTTTAAAGCAGCAGGAGTAACTTGTTGTGCAGCATCTGACCAAGCATTTTCTGGGTCAAAGTGAGTTTCTATCATTAAACCATCAAAGTTTAAATCTAATGCAGTTTGGCAAACATCAAAAATCATGTCTCTCTTACCTGTAATATGAGATGGATCGTTGATTAATGGTAAGTCTGGAAATTTATTCTGAAACTCAATAGCTAATTGCCATTCTGGAGTATTTCTATATTTAGATTTTTCGTATGTTGAAAACCCTCTATGGATTGCTCCTAAGTTTTTGATTCCTGCAGTATATAATCTTTCGATACCACCTAACCATAAAGCTAAATCTGGATTTACTGGATTTTTTACCAATACAATTTTATCTGTACCTGCCAAAGCATCTGCAATTTCTTGCATAATAAATGGTGATACTGTAGAACGTGCACCAATCCATAATAAATCTACATCGTGCTCTAAAGCTAACTTTACATGCGCTGCATTTGCAACTTCTGTACAGGTTTTCATACCTGTTTCTTCTTTTACTTTCTTTAACCAGTGTAAACCAATTTCACCAACACCTTCAAACATTCCTGGTCTTGTTCTTGGTTTCCATATTCCTGCTCTAAAATAGCTTACATCAGAATCTTTTAGTTCGTGTGCAATTTTTAAAACCTGTTCTTCGGTTTCTGCACTACAAGGCCCTGCTATTACTAGTGGATGATTTAATTTCATATCGTCCAACCATGTTCTTAATTCTTTAGTATTCTCCATTTTTCTGCTTGTTTTGGCTTATTATTTTATGCCGTTTAAAATTTGTTTTATGTGATTTGTATTCTCCATTTCGTTAAAAATCTCAGAGAAATCATCTTTTTGCATCAACTCTTTAAACTGTTGTAAATTGTTAATGTATGCTTCTAACGTTTCTATTACGTTTTCTTTATTTTGTTTAAAAATTGGTGTCCACATTGCTGGACTACTTTTTGCCAAACGAACTGTGGAGGCAAATCCTGAACCTGCCATATCAAAAATATCGCGTTCATTTTTAGCTTTATCAATAACCGTTTTACCTAACATAAATGAACTTATGTGAGACAAGTGCGAAACATACGCAATATGCTTGTCATGAGAAACGGGGTCCATGTAACGAATACGCATTCCAATATCCATAAAAAGCTTTAATGCTTTTTCTTGAAGCTTAAAAGTTGTCTTTTCTACTTCGCAGATAATATTGGTTTTTCCAACATACAAGCCGGATATAGCTGCTGTTGGTCCAGAATTTTCTGTTCCTGCAATTGGATGACATGCTAAAAAATTTCTTCTTTTTGGATGATGTTCAACTACTTTACAAATTGCTTCTTTTGTAGATCCGGCATCAATTACCAAACCATCATCAGATATTTTATCTAAAATAGTAGGTAATAATTTTACGGTTGCATCTACCGGAATAGATACAATTACCAAGTCTGCATTTTCGATATCGTCTAAAGTTGCTTTCTTGTCTATTAGGTTTAATTCTAAAGCCTTATTTAAGGTTTCATCTTTTCTACTAATTCCGTGAATTACAACATCTGGATTGTTTTTTTTAATGTCGATAGCAAAACTACCGCCAATTAATCCAATACCAATCATGTATATATTTTTCATTTTTTCTTTTTTCAATAGATTTTAACCACGATTAATGGGTTGAAACCACGTTCAATGGGTTGAAACCACGTTCAATGGGTTGAAACCCATTGCTATTCATTAAAACCTGCTAATTGCTTCTTTTATAATATCTGTTGTTACACATAATGAAAAACGGATGTATCCTTCTCCTTGAGAACCAAAAATGGTTCCTGGTGTAATAAAAATATCGTTATCATATAAAACTCCATCTGTAACTTCTTCAGATTTTTTTCCTTCTGGTATTTTTGCCCAAACAAATAACCCTGTAGAGTTTTTATCATAAACAGCATCCAATTTATCTGCCAATTGCCAAATTAAATTTCTACGTTCTTCGTATATTTTATTTTGTGCTAAAAACCAATCATCTGATAATTGTAATGCTTCTATGGCTCCTTTTTGAATTCCGTAAAACATACCAGAATCCATATTAGATTTTACTTTTAATATTTCGTTGATGAATGTTGCGTTTCCTAAAACCATACCAACGCGCCAACCTGCCATATTAAAAGTCTTACTTAAAGAATTTAATTCTAAAGCAATGTCTTTTGCGCCTTCTACTTGTAAAATACTAATAGGCTTATCGTTTAAAATAAAGCTATACGGATTGTCATTTATAATTAAAATATGATGTTTTTTACCAAAAGCCACTAGTTTTTCAAACGTTTCTAACGTTGCATTTGTTCCTGTTGGCATGTGCGGATAATTGACCCACATAATTTTTACATCACTCAAATCTTGTGCTTCTAATGCTGTAAAATCTGGTTGCCAATTAGTTTTATCACTTAAATTATAAAACAAAGGCTCTGCTCCTACTAACTTCGTAACAGATGTATATGTTGGATACCCAGGATTAGGAATTAATACTTTATCGCCTTCGTTTAAAAAAGCCATAGAAATATGCATAATTCCTTCTTTACTGCCCATTAATGGTAAAATCTCATTTTCTGGATTAGAATCTACAGAAAATTTGTTTTTATAAAAAGTAGCTATTGCATTTCTTAATTCTGGTAAGCCCTGATACGATTGATATTTATGCGCACTTACATCACTTAAACTACCCTGAATTGCTTCTAAAACTTCTGTTGGTGGCTGCAAATCTGGAGACCCAATTCCCATATTGATAATTGGTTTTCCGGCTGCAACTAAACCTCTAACTTCTCTTAACTTTTTAGAGAAATAGTATTCTTGCACTGTATCTAATCTTTTAGCTGGTTGTATCATAACTATACTATTTTCTACCGTTTTTATAAACTCCTAAAATTTTGAATTCTTCTGCCATTATTTCTATAATCGCTTTTGCTTTTTCATACTCACTATATTCTTCAAAAGTAACATCTACAAAAAATGAATATTTCCACGGAGTTTCTATCACTGGTAAAGACTGTATTTTGGTTAAGTTCATTTTACAATCACTCAACACATTTAAAATTGCAGCCAAACTTCCTCTTTTATGATTCAACTGAAATTTTAAAGAAGCTTTATTTACTTCTTTATTAACTTCTGGTTTAGCAGTTTGTACAATTACAAAACGTGTAGAATTATCTTTTATGGTTTGAAGTTTATCTTCAAGGATTTCTAAACTAAATATTTCTGCTGCAATTTTAGGTGCAATTGCTGCAATACCAACTAAGTTTTCTTTCGAAATTCTTTTTGCAACCTCAGCAGTATCAACATCTTCCACTAGTTTTATATGTGGATATTTTTTAAAAAACTCCTTACATTGTAACAATGCCATTGGATGAGACCAAACTTCTTTAATATCTGCTATTTTCTGACCTTTTAGAGCCATTAAGTGATGATGAATATTTAAATATTCTTCATCTATTATGTGTAAATTATTATTATCAATTAAAGCATAATTAGGAATTATAGAACCCGCAATGGTATTCTCTAAAGCCATAATACCCAAATCTGCGGTATTGTCTATTAAACTAGCTACCAACTCATCAAAAGACATACATTCTTTTAATTGTATAGTGGTTCCATAAAAGTTGCGTGCAACTTTATGATGATTTGAGCCTTCTGCTCCCTGTATGGCAATAATTTTATTCATCTATTACAAATAATGTCAAAAAAAAAGCCTCGAATGAAATTCGAGACTTTATATGATATGAATGTTACTTAAAAACATGATACAAAGTCTCCTCTCTTACTAAAAAAGTAAAAGTAAAAATAGAAACGAGTAAAATAGTTATTTAACATTTGTATTCTCTTTGTTTATACTGACAAATCTAAAGATAAAATTGAAACAAACAAACTAAATAGCATTTTTTATAAAAAAAATGATAAATTATTAAAAATCAGATAAAAAATAAAGCTATAATTATGAATTCCCTTAACTAAAAAGAGATTAAAAACAGAATTCTAAATGTAAAACTGTTCTTCTTTTATCTTTTTTCTACCGAAGCATCTGTTTATAACAGCGATAATTCTTAATTACCTCATTTACAAGTTCTCTAAAACAATTCTTTATTATTTTTTATTTTTTTTCAGATAGACTTTTAAACCCAAAAAAGTAACTTATTATTTATGCGTTTTATAAACTACGTATCGTAACAAAAACACTCACACATTATATATGTATGTATTAATTTAACTATTTTAGGTAAGGATTTTTTATATCATTTTTTTCAGCAACCACACCATTATATACTAAAAAACAGCATTCTATGTGTTTTGTATTTAAGGAATGCTACCACAATAGCAAAAGCACAATTAGATGTTTTATAATTGCTACAAATCATTAAATTAATTTAACCTAGTATAAACAAACATAGAAAAACCCTCAAATTTACTCCGTAAAAATCAATAAATAATTCTTACATTATATTTGTACATTTGCTAACTTAATACTAATTTTGCCAACTTAACTGCGCCCCTAAGCAGATTATGTCGTATTCCCCCTACGTATTTTACAATTTTAACAACTCCCCCAGAGAACAATAAAACAAAAACCATGAAAAAAAACACTTTTCAGGTATGTGAATTTGGGGAAATTCAACACCTATTTAACAACAGCTTAAAAAGCTTAACAATACTTACCGTATTGTTATTTGCCACTTCCTTTTCTATTAGTGCGCAAGGACCCGACACCAATGATAATATTAATTTTTACAAGAAGTTTTCTGGAGCCAATCTTACCTACAAACAAATTGGTAATAGTGAGGTTTCATACGAAACAACGGGAACAACTTACACTTGTATAAAAAATAATGGAAGAGCTACTAGTGCTAATTTATCTATACCTGCAGATGCAGTAATACAAGCAGTATACGTACAATGGTTTGCTCTTGTAAAACATGGTAGAACTGGTTTAACATCCTATAACCCTTTATCTACAACTATTCCTATTAAATTTCCTAACGGAATCACAAAAACCATAACACGAGATAAAAGTTATAAGGAAACTGTACCGTTTAATACCTTAAGTCCTCAATACGAAGGTTATTTAGCAGATATTACTGCAGAAGTATTAGCACAACCCAACCCTTCTGGAACGTATACTGCAGATGTTATCTCAACATCTACAAATAGCAATGTATTGTATAACTTTAATGCTGCTTGTGCATTTTCTCAAGAAAACGTAAGAGCATGGCAAATGCTTGTAGTATATAAATCTAGAACAGCTGAACCAGGTATCAATCAAGTATATGTATATGATGGTTTAAAAGGTTTTGTATATGGAGATATTACTGTTCCTGTAACAGGTTACAAAGTATATTCTGGTGATGTAGCAGGTAGTATATCTGTAGCTTCTTTACAAGGAGATGCAGCTATAGACGGAGAAAGTATTAAAGTTTCAGACAATGCCTTTGCAGACTTCCCTATAGATTTTGCAAATTCAGGAGGGGTTTCAGACCCAGCTCCAGGTAATAATGCTTATACAGGTAGCCCTTATGGAGCTTGGGATATAGATGTTGTAAACAGTAATTTTACAGCAGGTTCAACCAACTTAAATCTATACGCAGGGTCATGGCAAGATCTTATTATGTTAGATTTAATTGTATTAAAAATACCAACAGGAGGTTTAGTTGTAACTAAAAAAACTACCACACCTAAAGTTAATATCGGTGAAAATGGTACTTACCAAATAACTTTAACAAATGCTACCAATGTAGATTTAAAAGGCGTAACAGCTAAAGATATTCTACCAGCAGGTTTTACCTATGCATCTGGCGCTAATATTATATTAAAAGATGCTCAACAAACTTCTACAACAAAACCACAAGTTGGAGATACTACGCTTAATTGGGGGAAATTTAATATTGATGGTAAAGGAAGTGTTACTATTATTTTTGATGTAAATGTACCTATGAACCAACCTTTGGCAGTATACCAAAATAGTGCAACAGCTACTGTTACAACCCCAAATGATACCGTAATTACAAATTATGAATTTGGTGATTCTAATGATGAAGACATCACTGTAGGTAACCGTTGTGACGCAAAATCTTCTGGTAACTTAGATACAGACGGAGATGGTATTAGCGATATTTGTGATTTAGATGATGACAACGATGGTATTTTAGATGTTGATGAAGATATTTGTGATATCTATGGTACTCCTTTACTTAATGAAGATTTTGGTGTAGGTAATGCTACAACTAGTACTCGTTTATCTGGAGGGGCAACTACAGATTATAGATATTTAGAATTAAAAAACCCACGTAGTAATGATATCAGTCGTGATCTACAAGATGATCTTTACGCAGTATTTAATAACATCCCTAACTCCGCAAGTTGGGCAGATAGACAATGGCAAACTTTAGGAGACCATACAAGTGGTAGCTTAACACCAACAGCAGATAACATGTTAATGGTAAATGCAGGTACAACACCAGATGTCATTTATCAAAAAACAATAAAAGGTGTTACCGCAGGTGCTCTTTTAGACGTATCTTTTTGGGTATTAAATTTAGATGTTGACAATAACGTTAATGATAATCCTCTTAGAGTTTTACCAAACATACAAATAGAACTTTGGCAAAATGGAAAACTTTTAGGTCCTTCTGTAAATACAGGGAACATTGTTAGAGAAAAAGCAGGCAGTAAAGATGCATGGAAATATTACGGTACAAATGCTCCTTTAACTACATTAAATAACAGCGACATTACTGTTGTAATCAGAAACAATACAAAAGCAATATTTGGAAACGATTTAGCTATTGATGACATTATAGTAAGACAATTATGTAATACAGATTCAGATGGAGATGGTATTCCTAATCGTTTAGATTTAGATTCAGATAATGATGGTATTCCAGATGTAATAGAATCTGGTGGTAAAGATGAAAATCGTGATGGAATGGCAGATGGAGTTGTAGGTACTACACCATCAACTAACGGAATTCCTGCATCAGCAAATACAGGTAACACACCTACGTCAACAGACGGAGATGGTATACCAGATTATAAAGATATAGATGCCGATAATGATGGTATTCCAGATAATATAGAAGTACAAACAACAGCTGGCTATATTGCACCAAGTGGTATTGGTACAGGAATTAAAGACACTAATAAAAATGGTATAGATGACCTTTACGAAGTAGGCGGTAAAGTTTTTATACCTGTAGATACCGATGGTGATAAAATACCCGATTATTTAGATGCAGATTCAGACAATGATGGTATTCTTGATATTGCAGAAAATGGAGACCTTCAAAATATTCTTACAAAAAAAGACACAGATGGTGACGGTTTAGATGATGCTTTCGATGATAATACAGACAACCCTACTATTGGTTTTACTGTAAATGATGGTTTAAGTCCAGATAAAAAAGTAACCAGCTTGTTAACTTTAAAAAAATCTTTTGGTGATGAAGATAAAGACTTCGACCCTAATAACCCAAATACAGGTAATCTAGATTATAGAGATATTAAGGATAATGATAATGATGGTATTCCAGACAGCATCGATTTAGATGATGATAACGATGGCATACCTGATACTCTAGAAAATGGAGGAAACCTAGCTGAAGGGGATGAAGATGGAGATGGTATCCCTAACTATTTAGACAACCATGATGATGGTAACGATGGAGATGGAAGTACTACAAACTACGCAGATTCTAACAATGACGGCATACCAGATGTATATGATAACGACGGAGATGGTATTCCTAATCATTTCGATTTAGATTCAGATAATGATGGTATTCCAGATATCGTAGAAGCTGGTGGTATTGACACAGATGGAAACGGAAAAGTAGACGATCTTAATACTGATGGTACTCTTAAAAACGATATAGATAAAGACGGTTTAGATGATCGTTATGACGCTAATGTTACAGGTGGAACGAATGGAAAAAATATTACAAATCCAGATACAGACGGAGATGGTATTCCAGATACACAAGATTTAGACTCAGACAACGATGGTATCCCAGATATCGTAGAAGCAGGTGGTACAGACATTAATGGAGATGGTAAAGTAGACAACCTTAATGCTGATGGTACGCTAAAAAATGATGTAGATAATGATGGTTTTGATGATCTTGTAGATGGTGATGTTGGTCAACTTGGTACACCAAATAACAAAGACAATGCATTAGTTGTTACAGGAAGTGACACGAACAATGATGGTAAACCAGATTCTTATACAACAGGAGATGCAGATGGAGACGGTATACCAAACCACATAGACTTAGATTCAGATAACGATGGTATTACAGATATTACAGAAGCTGGTGGTATTGATGCCAATGGAGATGGAAAAATAGACAATATAAATACAGACGGTTCTCTTAAAAATGATGCTGACGAAGATGGTTTTGACGATGCTGTAGACGGAAGCGTTAATGGAAGTAACAACCCAAATAAAGCTTTAATAGTTACCGGAGCAGATACAGATAATGATGGTAAACCAAATTCTTATCCTAATGGAGATACAGACAAAGATGGTGTATTAGATTTTCTAGATTTAGACTCAGACAACGATGGTGTTGCAGATATTGTAGAAGCGGGTGGTATTGATACTGACGGAAACGGAAAAGTAGACGATATTAACAGTAACGGTACACTTAAAAACGATAAAGATAATGATGGTTTAGATGATCGTTATGATTCTCAAGTAACCGGTGCAACGAACGGAAATAACATTACAAACCCAGATACAGATGGTGATGGTATTCCAGATGCAAAAGATTTAGATTCAGACAATGATGGTGTTCCAGATGTTGTAGAAGCAGGTGGTACAGATGCTAATGGAGATGGTATTGCAGATAATTTCTTAGATACTGATGGTGACGGTTTTAATGATTATGTAGATGGTGATGTTAACGGAACTATCAACAAAAACAAAGCTTTAATACTTACAGGAAGTACAGACGCTAACAATGATGGTAAACCAGACGCTTACATAACTGGTGATACAGATAACGATGGTATCCCTAATTATTTAGATTTAGATTCAGACAATGATGGTATTCCAGATTTAGTAGAAGCTGGCGGAGTAGATGAAGACGGAAATGGTTTAGTAGATACTATTAATGCTGATGGTACGCTAAAAAATGACATTGATAACGATGGTTTTGATGATGCTGTAGATGGAAATGTTAACGGAACTAATAATAGTGCAAAAGCATTAATAGTTACCGGAGCAGATACAAACAACAATGGTAAACCTAATAGTTACCCTAATGGAGATACAGACCAAGATGGTACATTAGACATGTTAGACTTAGATGCCGATAATGATGGAATTCCAGATTTAATAGAAGCTGGCGGAGTAGATGAAGACGGAAATGGTTTAGTAGACAACATCAACAGTAATGGTACATTAATTAACGATACTGATAACGATGGTTTTGATGATGCTGTAGACGGAAAAGTTGGTACGATCAATAATAGCAACAATGCCTTAGTAGTTACTGGAGCAGATAATAATAACGATGGTAAACCAGACTCTTATATTACAGGAGATTCTGATAAGGATGGTATCCCTAATCATTTAGACCTAGATTCAGACAACGATGGTATTCCAGATGTTATAGAAGCTGGTGGTAAAGATACCAACAGAGATGGTAAACAAGATACTACAGTAGATAGTGATAATGATGGTTTTGACGATGCTGTAGATGGTTCTATAAGTGCTGCAAACCCTTTAATAATTACCGGACCAGATACAGATGCTACAAATACAACAATAGATGGTAAACCAAACTCTTATGTAAAAGGAGATGCCGATGCAGATGGTAAACCAAACTTTATAGACATTGATGCCGATGACGATGGTATTCCTGATAATATTGAAGGACAATCTACAAGTGGTTATAAAAAACCTTCTGGAGTTGGAAACAACATTGCAGACAGTAATAATAATGGTGTAGATGATACTTATGAAACTATTGGTGGCTATACAGGTTTTGGCATTATTCCAGAAAATACGGATGGAACTGACACTCCAGATTACTTAGATGCAGATTCAGATAATGACGGTGTACTTGATATTGCCGAAAACGGAGATTTACAAAATGCGCTTGCAAAGGATGCAAGTGGTAAATTATTAGATACAGATGGTGATGGTTTAAATGATGCTTTTGATGATAATTTAGACATTATAAATAACGGATTTACAGTAAATGATGGAGGAACAGCACCTAACAACATAGTAACAACATTAGCTATTTTAGAAAACGCTTTTGGAGATACAGATGGTAATTTCGATCCAAACAACCCAACTACTGGCAACCTAGATTATAGAGATATACCAGAAGCTTCAGACGTTATGATTACGCAAATTTATCAGTTTGGAGAAGAAAGATGGATTGAAATAACAAATATCGGTTCAGAAGACATTCCTGCTAACACAATTAAAGTTCAATTGTATCAAAATAAAACAATAGCTCAGGTTGATGCACTAGCAATAGCAACACCAACTGAAGAAGTTGTGGTAGATTCTGAGTTAAAAGTAGGTAAATCTATCTTGTTTAAAAACAAAACAACATCAGACATAACAAATTTAGGTGATGCAACAATCATAAAAAACAGCGCATTAACTGCAATTGTTGGAGCAAATGATATTATAACACTTTCATCTGCAACAGGAAATTTTGCATGGGCTAATAGATATGATATCGTTTCTAATATTACAGACAATACTTCATTTGTTAGAATAGATGAAGTAACGGCACCTAATAAAGATTATGTTTCTAGTGAATGGGTTGTATTTATAGATGATGCCATAAACACATACCAATCTGGTTATGGAGCAGGTAATGGAAACACGAAGAGACATCCTGAAGATCCATTAATCTCAGAAATAACAAGTTCTAATAAACAAGCAAATACATTGTTAGGTTTACATAGAATTAAAGAAACTACAACAAATGCAGGTGGTACTTGGGATAATGGTTTTCCAGACAGATCTCGTTATGTGATAGTTGATGAGTTTTATAACCATGAAAACAATAGATTAAGTGCAAGAAAATTAAAGGTTGTTAAGAATAATGAATTAAGAGTAACAGATCAATTATTAGTCGTTACTAATGATATAGAGTTAAACGGAGAAATTCGTTTATCTGGTTCTTCTGCTCAATTGATACAAACACACACAGATGGTAGTGAAGTATCTGGTGATGGACAATTATTTGTAGATCAAAACTCAGAAGTGCCTAGTTTATATCGTTATAACTACATGAGTTCACCAGTTACAACTTTAAATACAGACACCTATTCTTTAGAATCTGTTCTTAGAGACGGTACAACAACAAATACACCTAAAGAAATTACATTTGCTAATGGATATGATGGTTCATTTACTGGATCTGGTATTTCCTTAGCAGATTACTGGGTATATACCTATGCTCCTGCTAGTAACGGAAGAGCAAATTGGTTACATAAATATAAAAAAGGACTTATAGATAGAGGTGATGGTTATACTTTTAAAGGACCTGGAAGAAAACAAAACTACACATTTGTAGGTACCCCTAATGATGGTGAGTTTAAGACTAAGCAGATAACTGCTGGACAATCTTATTTAATAGGAAACCCCTTCCCTTCTGCTTTAAATGCTAGAAAATTTTTAGATGACAATAACACTTTAATATCAACACTTTATTTTTGGCAACATGTTGCGGAAACGGAAGCTTCAGGAACTGCAGGTCATAACTTTGGTGGTTATATTGGTGGTTATGCTGCTCAGAACGTAAGTATGGCAACTAAAGTAAAAACGGGAGAGACAGGACCTGTAAACTACACGCTTCTAGCTGAAGATGTAACTGAAACTACCGGTTTTTTAGAATCTATTATAAATCTATTAGGATCTGTAGTTAATTTAAACAGTAGAGATTATATCAAATTCTCTAACATTCCTAGAGGAGTAGAAACTTTAAAAATAAACTACGCATCACTATTAACTAAGAAGTTTAATATAAAAATTGATAATGTAGATAAAGGCGATTTTACTTTTCCTTCTACCGGTCTATTTTATAAAGATATAACCATAAATTTATGTATACCAGCAGGTAGTGATATTACTATAACTGCAACAAGCGACTTAGGTACGCTTGCTATAAACAAATTAATCTTTCAAGATGATGATGGCCTTATATCTTGTGTTGCTAACTCTGGTGGTAGTGAATATGATGATTTATACAAAGATCCAGAACCTTATGTTGCAATAGGACAGGGATTCTTTGTAGAAGGTATTGGTAACGGACAAATTAAATTTAACAATAGTCAAAGAGAATATAAAACAGAAGGAGCTGGTACCTCTATATTCTTAAAAAATAGTCAGAAAAAAACTGTAAAATCAGCTAATAATGAGCTACCTATATTAAAATTAGGAATGAGTTATTCTAATGATCAAGGAAGTAATTTACATCGTCAGATAGGGATTTCTTTTAATCAAGCAAATTCTTTTGGTTATGAAAAAGGATATGACTCAGAAATGTTTGATGTTAATACTACAGATTTCTATTGGAAGTTTCCAAATGATGCAAATAGCTATGTAATTTCTGGAGTACAAGAAATTTCTAGCGCATTAGAAGTACCATTAGAAGTTATTGTAAATGAAAACAGTATTATTACAATTGGTATTGATGAAATAAACAACATCAATCAAGATGTTTACATCAAAGACAAATTAACAGGTAAAACACAGAAAATAAATGATGTTAGTGCAACGTATCAATTAAAAACAGGTATCTACACAGACAGATTTGTTTTAGCTTTTAATGCAGCAGAAGGGACTTTATTAGGTGTTGAAGAAGATATACTTACTGGTAAAACGAGTATTTATGCAGACAATGATAATAACAACATTGTAATCTCTAAAAACCAAGAAGTAAATATTAATAATGTTGATTTATTTGACATACTTGGTAAAAAAGTAACTACTTGGAGTATTAAGGAACAAAAAAGTACTTACCAATTAGACATCAAAAAACAAATAACAGCAGGTGTTTATATTGTAAAAATGAATACCAATAAAGGCACTATAAGTAAGAAAGTAGTTATTGAATAACAAATACTCTACACCTCTATTTTAAAAATAGAGGTGTAGTTTTATAAAACTATATAGGAAAAGTTTTAAAGCTAAATATAATTATCAATAGCACTTTCTTATAAAGTGTGTAAATTTTAAAATCTCCGGTTAATTAATTAACCGGAGATTTTTTTTGTTTAAGTTTCACATACTTATAAAACCATAAGATTTTTAAAAGCAATTTAAAACGAATTAGAACTCACTATTTATTTTAGAACATACTAAAATCAGCCATATAAAAAACACTTAAAAGATAGTTAGATATTCATTTAGATTATGATAAGAATTAAAAATATACATCAATAAATTTTCTATACAGGTAAGCTAAGAAGAAATTAAAAACAACTTTAGTAGATACAGAAATAAACGCTTTAAGAGGTCGTGAAAAATCTATTAACACAATGTGTTATTAAAAAGGATAAAGTACTACAGAGGCTATGGAAAAGATTAATTTTAATGACTTCTATACCGTTTACCATTATAAAGTATTGTGTTTTTTAATGTGATATTTTTTTTAGAGGTTCTACTATAATATCTTCAATACCAAAACCTATAATTCTTGCCTCATAAACAGAATTTCTAGTAAGGCTTCTTAACTAATAATCCCCTTTTTAAAAGTGTAATTTTTAGTGCTTGTAACTAAACCAATTTCAACTTTTATAAATTTACTAAATAGTCATTTTCGGTTGGTGTTTTCTCTTCTAAGATTCCGAAATTTCGAATTTAGAAATTCTATTTTAAATTTGGAATTTACTTTAGCTATAAGACAATTTTCAAAAGTAGTTCTCATTAAAAACTTTATTAAATCAGATTTTTTAAAAAAAGAAAGTAGCATTATAGTCTTCTTCTAAATTTCTAATAGATTTATAAATTGCTTGCTGTTCTGTGAATAATTGTTCAGCAACTTTAATAAAACTTAAATAATTTGCAATTGTTAAAAAATATGAGAAGTTTTGTTTTATTAACAGCTTAGGTATAAATAGGGTTGTTAATAAAATGAATCTATTATTTTTAGGATAGCTTAAAAGTACATGTAAACTTATTTTAAGGCTGTATTATAATAAAAAACTCGATACTATTTCTAGTATCGAGTTTTAAGAATGGATTAAAATCCTACTCCAGGATTTTCTGGAAGCGCAGATGAGGCTTGTGCTTTTTGCGGACTTAAAATCATGTAAGTACCTAAAGCGGTTAACGCGGCATACTTGCCATATTTCCCTATCTTTTCTAAAGCTTCTTTTCTATCTATTTTATTTTCACTTTTAATATTCATGTTTTCTGTATTAAGAGGTTAGTCTATAATTATTTTTTTAGAAACAGATTTTCCTTCGGTAGTAACTTTAACTAAGTAAACTCCTTTAGAAAAACTACTTAAATTAATAGGACTGTATTTATCTGTGGATTGGTTTTGATTTAAAATAACTTTGCCATTAAGATCAAATAAATCAATTTTTAAAGCTCTTGCATTTGCTCCTTTTATTTGTAAGAAATTATTCTGATTATAAATCTGAATTTTTGTTACATCATTAGAAATTACACTTAAAGCCCGTGTAGAAAAATGTACATAAAAACGTCCAAAACCACTAACATCACTACTTAAAGTTAAGGTATAGTTTTTGGTATCGCTTAACTCATAAGAGCTACCAGTTTCTTTATCTTCTAAGTAAACCTTCATTCCTTCTGGTAAATTACTATTTAATGCAGAAAAAGTAATTTTCTCATTTGCTTTACCTTTAAGGTTTAAAGAAATTACTTGGTTTTCATAATTGTTATTAGGTATTGTTTGAATTGTATAATCTGTATCTGTAGCATTATCTAACAATTTAGTTGTTAAATCAAATTCTGAAGAATTAAAATTGATGATATCTCTACCTGCATCAAAACCTACAGTTGCATTTTCAGAAAATAAAACATCTGTATTTACTTTTAGGTTTCCTTTAGCAACATATAATTTTATATAAGATGTTGTTTCTGCACTTTTATTAAAAGTACGATTTCCTGTAAGCGCTGTTTTAGTTCCTATTTTAGTGTTATTAAAAACAACCATTTCATCGGTTCCAGAAGGTTTCATTTTTATAAAAAATCCTTGACCTGGAGCTAATACTTTAGTCGTTGTAGATTCTGCGGAGTAAGCAACATATTTCGCTTGGCTATTTTCCCAAACATAAACTGCAGGAGCATCTATAGCTAATTTAGCAATATTATCTTGTATAAAATCTCCAGAAGTACCTTTATTTGCTGGGTAAAATGCTGTATAGGGATTACCTATTGCCATCCATTTACCATGTGTAGCAGAAACATTTAAGGTATTTGTTTGTAAATTTCCCGTAAAAGTAACTTCTCCATCGGTTCCTCTAGAAACAGAATATCCATTACCCTTTTCAAATGCTACTGCGGCACCTACATTTACATCAAAATATTCCCATTTTTCACCGGTTGCATTTGCATCATTATATTTTGCAATTGCATATCTGTTTGGATCTGTACCTGTGTTTGTGTTTTTTCTGATATCATTAGCTGTATTTAAAGCAAAATCTTTTACTTTTTGTCCTGTTACAGTAGGCGTAATAAGACTCCATTGAGTAGCTAATAAACCACCTCTTACATAAGTTATGTTACCAGTACTGTTTCCTTTTACAATTAATACACCACTATCTGCAGCATCAGAATTTATTTGTAAAACGCTATTTGTAGAAGTAGAAGTAAAATCATTTTGCACAGTTAAATCTCTTGTTTTATCAATAGTTAAAAGTGCTCCATCTAAAATTTCTAAAGATTTTGTGATAGCTCCATCTGTATTTACGGTAACATTCTCTGTACCTTTAATTAAAACATCGTCTGTAGCGGTTGGTATTGTATTGCCTTCCCAATTGTTAGTTGTTAGCCAGTTGTTATCAAAAATATTATCAAAATATTTTTGATCATTATATACCCACATACCTCTACCAAAAGTACCTACGTATACGTTACCATTATTTGCACTTATTTTAATATCGCTTATTCTTACGTTTGGTAAACCGGTTCCTAATTTAGACCAATTAGTTGTTGAGTTGTCTGTAAAGTAGACACCAATTTCAGTTCCTAGATAGATTGTTTCATTCG
The DNA here is from genome assembly GCF_019263805.1 of Polaribacter sp. NJDZ03. Lineage (NCBI taxonomy): Bacteria > Pseudomonadati > Bacteroidota > Flavobacteriia > Flavobacteriales > Flavobacteriaceae > Polaribacter > Polaribacter sp. NJDZ03. Next base: position 3,146,844 of record NZ_CP079195.1, on the reverse strand, counting down.
TTTTATTTGGGTCTAAAATAACTTTAAACATAGTTATGTTAGGTAAATCACTACTTATATTAGTCCAAGTATTTCCATTATCTAAACTCTTATACACCTTTTTACCGGCTTCGTAACTTTTTACGGTTGCATAAACCGTATTGGTGTTAGGTACACCATATATACTATTAATTGTTACACCAGCAGGACTTGTAATTGTAGACCAAGTTGCACCATCATCTATACTTCTTTTAAGTGTAGAAGCTTCTGCAATTTCTCCAATTGCAAATATTCTAACAGAAGAATTGTTTAGAGAAACATCTAGAAATTCTGTTTTTGTTAAGCCAGAGTTAAGCATGGTCCAATCGCTAATACCAACACCACCTCTATTTGTAGCTTTTTTAACATCTCCGTGCCCCGCATAAATAGTTGCGGCATCAGTAGGGTGTAATGCTAATGGAGAAATAAATGCTGCATTGGTTGCATCTGAAGGTAATACTTGTATTGCATTTTCATAATGTAGCGCATAACCATCATCTGTTCTGTTTAATTGACCATTGGTTCCTCCTAAATATCTAATAGCAGGGTTTTCTATATCAATAGCTGTACCTGTTCCGTCTCCTGCTACTGCAGCAACCCATTGTTGAACTCCATTTTTATATACTTTAGAAAAACCATCATTATCTTGATTAGCCATCATGTAATCATCACCATTTAAACCATGTGTAATAGCAATATTATAAGATTGTGTAATAATTAAGCCACTAGAAATATCTGGGAAATCTGCTTCTGAAGTTGGTGAGAAAGACCCCATTCTAAGTCCTGCGTCATTTCCGTTAATAATAGTAGAATTATCTTTAAATAATAAAAAGTGATGATCTGCATGTACGTGAATTTGATCTTCTGGTGCTGGGTTAGTATATGCATTTAAAACAGGAGAAAAAGTATTTCCATTATCTGTAGATTTCCATCCTTGTACACCACCAACCATTAAATTCATTGGGTTTGTTGGCGAAACAGCAATACATTGTATATACCCTTGTTGAGAATCAAAAGGAGTAGGAGTACCGTTAATAAGTGCTGTAACATGTATAGATTTAACTAAGTCTGCAGCAGTATTATCAAAATCAAAATAATATTTTTTAAAATAACCATTTTGATCTATTCCATAAAAATACTCTGTATCTGCTGGCGTAGATGCAAGTCTTAATTTATTTACTGTAGGGTAGTCTCCTGCTACTGCTGGTGCTGCTGCCTTTAGAACAGGGTGTTGTATAAAACTAACTCCGGCATTAGTAGAATACCATATTCCTCCCCAGACATCAGAAACCACAATTTTGTTCGGATCATTTGGGTGAATAACCAATGATTGAAATTCTTCATTATAACTATATGGGTGCGTAAATGTAGCGTCGGTCCAAGTATCTCCATTATTTGTAGACTTTCTTATTCTATCATTTGTTAAAGCGTATAAAATTGATGGATTATTTGTAGCGAATGCAATATCTCTAATGTACTCATTTTGACTTAATGAAAAACTAAAATCTGGTACAACAGTCCAAGTGTCTCCAGCATCTGTAGATTTAAATAAACCTATAGAACTAATATGACCACTATCTCTATCTCCAGTTGCCATATAAAGAATATTTGTATTGTTTGGATGAATTAAGATATCTGTAACGCCCATACCAGCCAAATTATCTGTTTTTGGCACCCAAGTAGCTCCTTTATTTGAAGTTTTCCATAAACCACCTGCAGGCGTACCTACATACATAATATTATCATTATTAGGATCTACAGCCACAACATCAACTCTACCAGGTCCTGGGTAATCAAAGTTCTCATTTTTGTTTACAATTGCTGTTGGTCCTATTTGTAACCAAGGTTTTGTTGTAGAGGCCGTTTTAGCTTTTGTAGTAGAAGAAGTTCTAGCGCTTGTATTAGAATTATTTACTAGTAAATTTAAATACTCTTCTTTATTAACTTGGTTCTTAGGGAATGTACCGTTAGAGTTTACTCTATCTTTCCAGCTCCAAGCCCAACGTTCAAATATTTTTCTAGTTTTCTTTTCTAATCTAGTTTCTACAGTTTTAGAATTTCTTCTTTTTTCTACAAACTGCGCTCTAGTTTTATTTACAATCTCAAAGAAATTACTATTTTCTTTGGAGGCCTCTTTTTTATAATTTATTTTTTGTGCGTTTACTTGAATGCAGCCAATAAAAAATAAAATAAAATATACTTTGTGTACTGTATTTTTCATGTTTTATTTTGTGTTAAAAAAATGTTAACACAAATATCTTCTTTTTATTTGATTTTGTATTATGAAAACATTGAGACAGAGTAAAATAAGACTACGCATTAACTACGCAAACATAGTTAAATAGGTTTTTTTAAGGCTATACAAGGTAGGTAGGTGTTTTTTTTATTATATAATAATTCGTTTTTCAACGAAATGATAAAAGTAATTATATCTTGCTTTTTCTTTTTGCTTTAGTACTTTTGTTGAAAGCGATTTTAATAGTAATTTTTTTAATATATTTTTGTGTCAAATTTATTTAGGTTTTTCTTTTTTCTTTTAAGTGTTCAATGCTATGCGCAAAAAACTGATAATATTTATTTAAGGTATCTAGATTCTGCAAGTAATAGAATGGATAATTATCCAAGGATATCAGAAAAATTTTTAGATTCCATACCTAAACCTTTAGAAGAAAATATTAAAGGACAAATTGCAAAATACTATCATCTTAAGGCAGTATTAAGTAGTCATTTAAATCGTCAGGCAGAGATATATCATTATAATATTCTTTCTTTAAAATATGCAGAAAAAGAAGAAAATTACGAGTTAGCTGGTGCTGCAAGTATAGAGTTGTTCTATAACTTATATATTGTAAAAAAAGAGACCAGCTCTTTAAATTATCTTAAAAAGGCAGAAGAGTTTTATACTAAGGATAAAAACAAAGATGGATTAACAGATGTAATGCAAATGAAGGCTTACATTGAACTTTATAACAAGAATTATAAAAAAAGCAACGATTTAATTCTGCCTAAATTAGATTATTATAGCTCTATAAAAGATGATTCTTTCTACTATTTATATGCATTGTTTATGACAACTTTAAATTTTAGTTACCTAGATGATGATATAAATCGTGATAAATATTACGCCCTTTTTAAAACACTAGAAAACGATACTACTATTTCTCCTTTGCTTTTTAACATACACGATGTTACTTTAAAACTGATTATGGTAGAAAAATTTTTAGGTGAAAAAAAACTAGACGCTGCTTTGTTATCTTTAAAAAAAGCAGGTGAGTTGCATGCCTATATGAACAATTCTGATAAAGAGAATTATTACACCTATTATATAGACTATTATAAGGAATTAAAAGATGCTAAAAATGAAAATAATTATATAGACTCTCTTAAATACCTCCATGAAAATTTAGTTAAAGAAAATATTGATGCTAGTTTTAATATTAGTGAATCCTTTTTAGAAAATTCTAAAATTTTAGAAGTAGAAACAAATAAAAATATTTTAAATAGAAATTGGATTATTTTTTTAATATCCTTATTAATTGTAACTATTATTTTCGTAGCTATAAAATATAAGAGTCTAAAAAGAATTTTAAGTGATTTTACAAAACGTAGAAAAGAATATTCTTTAATTGAAAATAATCATGACAAATTAAAGTTAAAAGTAAAAGGTTTAGAAAATTATATAGTAGATTTAAAGAAAGAGATTAAAAATATTTCTTCAATTACAAATATAGACGATCAAAGAAGTAAAATTAAAGATCTTCATAAAGAAATTCATCATAGCTCTTCTGTTCTTTTAGAAAAAGGAGAAGATCATTTAGATTTAATAAATAATCTTAATGTAGAGTTTTTTAATAAAATGTCTCTAAAACATCCAGAGTTAAACCCTTCTGAAGTAATTATATGTTACTATCTATTTATGGGGTTTAAGAATAAAGAAATTGGTGTTTTTTTAAATACATCTGTTAGGTCTGTAGAGAGTAAAAGATATAGAATTACAAATAAGCTAAATGTTAAAAAAGAAGATTTTAAATTGGTAGATTATTTGATAGAAAGCTTTAAAGATACTGCTACTTCTAATTAATAAAAATAGTTAAGATTAATTAACCTGAGATTTTAAAACTTACACAGTTTCAGACAGTACTTAATTATCAACTATTTTGACAATAGAAGTACAAATGCTTCTGCAGAATCGTTTAATGCTAAAATAAAAGCATTTAGAGCACAATTTAGAGGTGTTAGAAACATCAAATTTTTCCTTTTTAGACTCTCAAATATTTATGCCTAATTTCTAAATCCCACAACTTTTGGACTTGATCCTTTTTAAGCTTAATTTATTTAAATTTAACGCAAAAAAAAGAGTAATCATTGCTGATTACTCTTTGATAGTAGCGGGAACTGGACTCGAACCAGTGACCTTCGGGTTATGAGCCCGACGAGCTACCTACTGCTCTATCCCGCGTTGTACTTCGAAAATAACAACTTAGCTTTTAACTTTCGAATCATAAAATCGATTAGTTATTTCCGGCTGCAAACATACAACTTAATTAGAGAATTACGATCTTTTTAAATAAAAATTATAAATATATTTTTTATTGATACTTGATCCACAAAAACCAACTTTAAAAATAAAAATTTAACGCAAAAAAAAGAGTAATCATTGCTGATTACTCTTTTATAGTAGCGGGAACTGGACTCGAACCAGTGACCTTCGGGTTATGAGCCCGACGAGCTACCTACTGCTCTATCCCGCGTTGTACTTCGAAAATAACAACTTAGCTTTTAACTTTCGAATCATAAAATCGACTCTTATTTCCGACTGCAAATATACAACTTAATTAAATAACTGACCAAACTTTTTTTTATTTTTTTAAAACATTTTTTAATACACTAAATTCTAATCAAATATAAAAAGGAATTATCTTTGCACCATGACGCATAAAGCAGGTTTTGTAAATATTATAGGAAATCCTAACGTAGGTAAATCAACATTAATGAATGCCCTAGTGGGTGAAAAGCTGTCTATCATAACAGCGAAGGCACAAACAACAAGGCATAGAATCTTAGGAATTGTAAATGAAGACGACTTTCAGATTGTCTTTTCCGATACGCCAGGTATTTTAAAACCTGCCTACGAGCTGCAATCTTCTATGATGGATTTTGTAAAATCTGCCTTCGAGGATGCAGACATACTTATCTATATGGTAGAAGTTGGTGAAAAAGAATTAAAAAATGAAGCTTTCTTTAAAAGAATTATACATAGTGAAATACCTGTTATCTTACTTTTAAATAAAATTGATAAATCTTCTCAGGAAGAAGTAGAAGAAAAAATTGAGTACTGGAAAAATAAAGTTCCGAATGCAGAAGTGTTTGTAATTTCTGCCTTAGAGAAATTTAATGTTCCTGCAGTTTTCGATAAAATAAAGGAATTATTACCAGAAGGTCCTGCTTTTTATCCGAAGGATCAATTAACAGATAAACCTGAACGTTTTTTTGTAAATGAAAAAATTAGAGAAAAGATTCTAATGCATTACAAAAAAGAAATTCCGTATTCTGTAGAAGTAGAAACAGAAGAATTTATAGAGGAAGAAAATATTGTTAGAATTCGTTCTATTATTATGGTAGAAAGAGAAACTCAGAAAGGAATCATAATTGGCCATAAAGGGTCTGCACTAAAACGTGTTGGTGCAGAAGCAAGAAAAGATTTAGAAAAATTCTTCGAGAAAAAAGTTTTTATAGAACTGTATGTAAAGGTTAATAAAAACTGGCGTAGCGATAAAACGCAACTAAAACGTTTTGGTTATAATCAAAGTTAATTTAAAAGATCTCTATTAGACCTATTTTAAAAGGTTTATTAAAAATATCATTCCCGTTAATGTTGCTTTCAACAGACAAAACGGGAATGATATTAATATTTATTGCTCAATAATAGTGATTAATAGACTGTGTAATTCTTTCATCTGATTTTTCCCTGTCTCCTTACCTATACTTCCCAAAAAATATAACAACAGCCATATTAAAGGCAGTGCAACTAAAACAGCAATAGGAAACACCAAACTTTCTGCTAACCTATATTGCACGTAAGCAAACACTCCTACTCCTAAAAACAAGGTGGCTACCACAAAATGGACAAACATAAAAAGTGTCCAGACTTGTGGTTTTGGCCCAAAAAGTCCTTTTAAAGTAGATGAACTCTCACTAACTTCTACAATTTCAAAATGCAATTGAGGCGACCAAAAATGACTTTTCCTTACAGGAATATCAATAAAAACATGTTTATCTGCAACATTACTTCGATATATACAAGCATCACTTTTTAGATACCTTGTAATTCTTTCTAGCAATTCTTCCGAATTCTCTTCTAAGTCAATAGAAAACCTAGGTCTTAAAAAAAAATCACTATTTCTTTTTTCTTGAATACTCATTAAATTGATATTATTTTTTAAATGTAATTAAAAATTCCATTTTGATAACAATTCAAGCTAAAATCAATAAAAAAAACAGACAAACTTCCTTAGATTTTTTTTAGTATTTTAAAGACTTTATTTTTTACATCTTTCTTACAAGCTTAAATTGTATCTTTGCAAAAATTTTCAATAGAGATGAACAGTATTGTTGCCATTGTAGGAAGACCAAATGTAGGAAAGTCAACGCTTTTTAATAGACTGGTACAAAGAAGAGAAGCCATTGTAGATTCTGTAAGCGGAGTTACAAGAGATAGACATTATGGAAAATCTGACTGGAATGGTAAAGAATTTTCAGTAATCGATACTGGTGGATACATTACTGGTTCTGACGATATTTTTGAAGGTGAAATTAGAAAACAAGTAAATCTTGCCATTGAAGAAGCAGATTTAATTGTTTTTGTTGTAAACGTAGAAGACGGTATTACACCTATGGATGCAGAAGTTGCAAAACTTTTACGCAAGGTTAAAAAACCAATCTTTACGGTAGTTAACAAAGTAGATAACGCAATGCGTGAGCCTGACGCTATAGAGTTTTACAACTTAGGCTTAGGAGAATACTTTACAATTGCGTCTATTAACGGAAGTGGAACTGGAGAATTACTAGATGCATTAGCAGAAAGAATGCCAGCACCAGAAGAAGTAGATTTAGAAAAAGAAGCATTACCAAGATTTGCTGTAGTTGGAAGACCAAATGCAGGAAAATCTTCATTTATAAACGCTTTAATTGGGCAAGATAGAAATATTGTAACAGATATTGCAGGTACAACTAGAGATTCTATTGATACACAATACAATCGATTTGGTTTCGATTTTAACTTAGTAGATACTGCTGGGATTCGTAAAAAATCTAGAGTTAAAGAAGATTTAGAATTTTATTCTGTAATGCGTGCTGTACGTACCATAGAATATTCTGATGTTATTGTTTTAGTTGTAGATGCTACTCGTGGTTTTGAAGGTCAGGATCAAAATATATTTTGGTTGGCAGAAAAAAACAGAAAAGGAGTTGTAATCTTAATTAATAAATGGGATTTAATAGAGAAAGAAACCAATACCATGCGAGATTTTGAAGCAATGGTTAGAAAACAAATTGAACCTTTTACAGATGTGCCAATTGTATTTATTTCTGCTTTAACTAAACAACGTTTGTTTAAAGCAATAGAAACTGCAGTTGAAGTTTTTCAGAAAAGAAAAACAAAAATACAGACAAGTAAGTTTAATGAGACTATGTTAGACATCATTAAAACTTCTCCACCTCCTGCAATAAAAGGAAAGTTTGTAAAAATTAAATACTGTATGCAATTGCCTACGCAAACACCGCAATTTGTATTTTTCTGTAACTTACCACAATACGTTAGAGATTCTTACAGACGTTTTCTTGAAAACAAATTAAGAGATATTTACGATTTTTCTGGAGTACCAATTACTATATATTTTAGACAGAAATAAACCTATTTGTAACGTTTGTTACCTTTACACGTCTAAGACAATAGTAATATTGTAATTCTATTCTATTTATAAGACATGAAAATTATTGAATCTAAGTTAGCAGCTGAAACAGATTTACCATTACAACTAAACGTATCTTTTAACAAGGTTTTTGACTTGTTTGAAAAGTATGCGGATATTGAATATGCAAAACATCCATATCATAGTTCTGCTAAAAAAATGGTGCAATTAATTAACAAGCATCCAGAATTAAATGATGGTTTTTCTGATTACTCTTTATTAGATAAATATAAAGAACAGATAGATTTATTACTAAACCCCTTATTTCCAGAACCTTTATTATTAAATGAAATAAAAGCAGCAAGTATTCCTTTCTCTTTTACTTCTTTTAAATTTACAAATCGTTTTGAAAATATTTTAAAAAATGCAGGTGATAATTTCGAATTAAATGTTCGGAATTTTGAAGAAGACAGTATGTACATTATGGCATGTACATTTATTTTAAGCTTTGTTCATGGTTTTAATGTTGATCTAAAAAGACCCTTCTATTTTGATATTCCAGATAGTACAACTGGAACAATGAAATATTATAGAACCACCTTTAATGGTGATTTTTCTGAAATTACAGCTACAGAAAATGCACCGAAATTAACAGAAAAAGATTTTAAAGAATTACTTAATAACTTTGATAATGTAGCCTTATGGAAAGAGAAATTCCCTCCGAATAGTTATATTTTTAAAGGATTTGGACTTATTAGTTTGTTTGATGTTACTTCAGAGGAAATGTTGTCTTCTATTAAAGCAAACCTATTAGAAGGCGGACAAGATTTAATTCCGAAGCTTCAAAGTAATTTAAGAGATTTTTACAGTATTAGAGATTTAAAATTGGGGTATTCTATTTTTGATAACGTCAATGCTAAAATTTGTGAAACACAGGTTAATAAATCCAATAGTTTAATTTTAAACCATGGATCAGAAATAAATTGCGATTCAGGCTATTTTTGCAACGTTATATTGCAAAAAGTATTTAAAGACCATGAAACTTTTATCATTTCTGACGTATCTGAATATGGATTAAAAACAAATAATAATCTTTTTTCTCAGAACCTTCAAGAAAACAATATTCAGAGTATTATACTTATCCCTATTAAAGCAACAGACAATGGAGACTTGGCTTTATTAGAAATTGCTTCACCAAGGGCGTATGATTTAAACTCTGTAAACATCAATAAATTAAAAGATATAATTCCTGTTTTTGAAGCCGCTGTAAAAAGAACTTCAGAAGAGCGTCAAAATATATTAGAAGCTACCATTCAAGAAAATTATACATCTATACATAGTTCTGTAAAATGGCGTTTTTATGAAGCTGCAGAAAAATACCATGCAGCTCGTCAAAGTAATAGCAATGCAAAATTAGACGAAATTGTATTTAATGAAGTGTATCCGTTGTTTGGGCAAAGCGATATAAAAGGGTCTTCTATTGCTAGAAATGAAGCAATTCAAGAAGATTTAACCACGCAATTAACCTTAGCAATTACAGTATTAAAAGATGCCTGTAAAACAGAAAGACTTCCTATTTATAATGAGTTAATGTTTAGGGTTACCTCTTATTTAAATGATGTTAAAAAAGGTTTAAATGCAGGTGATGAAATAAGTATTTTAGATTTTTTAAGCAGAGAGATCTATCCTGTTTTTAATCATATTAATAAAATTAGTACAGAACTCTCTCAGAAAGTGAGTGTTTATATGAACCGTTTAGATAAAAATCTAAATGTGGTATATGAAAAAAGAAAAGAGTATGAGAATAGTGTTACACTTTTAAATGACAAATTAGCACAATTCTTAGACAACAAACAAAAGCAAGCACAAGAAATGTTTCCTCATTATTTTGAGCGATACAAAACAGATGGTGTAGAGTACAATATGTACATAGGCCAAACAATTACAAAAAATAAAACGTTTGATAGTTTGTATTTATACAACCTACGTTTGTGGCAATTACAAACCACTTATGAAATGGAAAACTTGGCATTTTATGAGCGTAAAAACATGCAACATGATTTACAAGTAGCTTCTTTAATTCTAGTACATAGCAATGCAATGGCTATTAAATTTAGAATGGATGAAAAGCAGTTTGATGTAGACGGAGCTTATAATATTAGATACGAAATTATAAAAAAGAGAATTGACAAAGCAAACATTAAAGGAACAAATAACCGTTTAACAGTTCCTGGAAAAATTGCCATTGTATATTCTCAAGATAAAGATGCTACAGAGTACATAAAGTACATTAATTACTTACAATCTAAAAATCAATTAGGAAAAATTGAATTCTTAGAATTAGAAGACTTACAAGGTGCTTCCGGATTAAAAGCATTACGAGTTGAGGTTAAATATCAAGAAAATTTTGATGAAACCAAAACCATAACTTTTAATGATTTGATAAAAGAAATTGAAGCTTAAGCAACAATTTCTAAACCATAAAAAGAAATTGCAAAAGCTAACACACTTACAATAATACCAATCATAAAAACGGTATATGTAATTCTTAATATTTTATATTTTCTATTTAAAACCAAGCCTAAAAAGTACAGATCTTTGGTTAAAGAGCCATATAAATAATCTCTATCTTGCATCATCTCTTGAATTCCCCATTCAAAATCTGGTAATTTCATTTGATGAAAATTACCAAAGAATAATAAGTTTACCTTTTTATTAGCCACATCTTCCTTAGTAAATTTACCTTCGGTAACATTTGGTCTTGTAGCCAAAATAGATAATATTATAGAGGCAACAGTAAAAACAACAAAAATTACTGTAGGTATAATTAAGTAGCTATTAGAAGGCTTGTCTAACTTTGGTATTAAATTAGCCATTGCTAAAGAAACAATAATAGCATTTACAGAAAGTAAAATATTTGCTTTCGTATCTGCAATATTACTTAATGTCATGTGGTTTTTTAAAGCCACTCTAAACATGGTTTCCACACCTCTCTCTGGAACTTCACTTTTATTTTTCTTCAATTTTAATGCTTCTTTTTTCTGCTTAAACTTTGCTGAATCTTCTTTTGTTTTATGTTGATTTTTTAATAATTTAGAGACATTCTTATCTTTTCTTGTACTCCAATTTTTTAAAGCATAAACGGTATGAAATTTATGTTCTTTTGTTAAAAAATCTATGTTTATCTCATTCCATTCTGTATCTAAAAACTTCTTATTTTCTGTACTTTCCCATTCTTTTCTTAACAACTCTAACTTATCTATAAAACTTTTACTTCCTAAATGTGCACAATCTGCATCCATTATAATCTGCTCTAAAACATCATCAGATTGATGTCCCATTTTAGTAGCTAAAATCAATTTAGAGATTGCTTCTATTCTTTCTGCATCAACATTGTTGTCTTTTAAAAAACTGGTAGCTATTTTTACACTTTCGGCCTCATGATTTTTTGCACCTTTTATAAAACCGGTATCATGAAACAAAGCTGCAAGCTGTAAATTTTCTTTAGAAATTGCATCAATATTTAAATTTTTTGCAAGCTCCGAGGTATAAGCAACTACATCTTGTGTATGTGTTATGTTATGATATACATAAACAGCATCTAACTCCTTATTTAATAAATTAAAAACATATTTTTCTGCAGTAACAGTTAAGGTGCTCATTGTAAAATTATTTTATAAATAAATAGGAATAAATGATCATTCATTCCCCTACTCTATCAATATTGGTCGTAAATTTATGTTTTGCTTTCAACCGCCCACAAATTAACAATTATTTGTAAGGTAACAAGTGTTTATACGTCTAAAAATGTGATCGCATTACAAAATTAATATTTTAAAAAAGAAAGAAATCAAAATATGCTTACTTGGAAAGAAATTATCAATTTTAGTGTTAAAGGAAATCCAACTCCAGATAAAAGAGTAGAGAAATCCGAAAAAGAATGGAGAGCTCAATTAACAGAAGAGCAATTTAGAATTACAAGACAAAAAGGAACAGAAAGACCAAATTCTGGTGCTTTGTGCAGTATTTATGATGAAGGCCAATATAACTGTGTTTGTTGTAACACACCACTATTTGATTCTACCATAAAGTTTGAGTCTAGTTCTGGTTGGCCAAGTTTTACGCAACCTATTAAAGAGAATGCCATTAAATATCACAAAGATGTTTCTTTTGGTATGGTGCGAGTTGAAGTGATGTGCAATACCTGTGACGGACATTTAGGTCACATTTTTCCTGATGGGCCAGAACCAAGTGGATTGCGTTATTGTATTAACTCAGAATCTATGGTTATTGATAAAAAATAATTTAATTAAAAAAAAGTCTAATGTCATTCCGAACGAGGAACGAGGAGGAATCTTATTATTAATATAGAGATTACTCCGTCATTCTTCTTCGTAATGACAGAGAAAATATAAATGAATAAAAATTTACAAACTGCCACTTTAGGAGGTGGATGTTTTTGGTGTACAGAAGCTGTATTCCAAGAAGTAAAAGGCGTAGAAAAAGTAGTTTCTGGTTATGCAGGTGGTAATGTTCCTGGAGAACCAACCTACAGAGAAATTTGCTCTGGTTTAACAGGTCATGCAGAAGTAATTCAAATAACGTATGATGCAAATATTATTTCTTACGAAGATATTTTAGTTATTTTTATGACCACGCACGATCCTACAACCCTAAATCAGCAAGGTGCAGATAGAGGAACACAATATAGATCTGTGGTTTTTTATCATGATGAAAACCAGCAAAAAATTGCTTCAGAAGTTTTAAAACAGATTCAAGATTATTATAATAACAAGATAGTTACTGAGTTAAGTGCTTTACCTATTTTTTATAAAGCAACAGAAGAGCATCAAAATTATTATAGAGAAAATACACAACAAGGATATTGTAGTTTTGTTATTGAGCCAAAATTAGCTAAATTGAGAAAATTACATGCAGATAAATTGACGTAATTCTATCCTTTCTGCCTAGGCAGGAATCCTTTTTTAGTAAATAAAATGATAAAATTACTTGGCACAGAAAGCTGTCATAAAACTCAATATTATAAAACATTTTTAGAAACGCGTAATTTAGATTACGCGTTTTTAGATGTAAAAAAGAATGAGATTTTTGCCGAACAATTACGTAACTTGTATGAAAATAGAAAACTAAATTTTCCTACAATTACTATTAATGATAAAAAACTAAGAAATCCTTCAGATAAAGATTTGATTAAATGGATTGACACATTATGATGAAACTAAATATAAAAGATACTTTTACTTCAGAACTGCCTGCAGATTCTAATTTAGAAAACTCAAGAAGACAAGTAGAAAATGCTGCTTTTTCTTTTGCAAATCCTAAGAAAACTGCAAAACCAGCAATTTTACACGTTTCACCAGAAATGGCTGCTGAATTGGGTATTTCAAAAGAAGATTTAAAATCTGAATTCTTTAAAAACATTGTTACCGGAAATGAAATTTATCCGAATACAAAACCGTTTGCAATGTGTTATGGCGGACATCAATTTGGCAATTGGGCAGGACAATTAGGAGACGGAAGAGCTATTAATTTATTTGAAGTTGAACATCAACATAAGAACTGGAAAGTACAATTAAAAGGAGCAGGCGAAACGCCGTATTCTAGAACTGCAGATGGTTTGGCGGTTTTACGTTCTTCTGTAAGAGAATATTTATGTGCAGAAGCTATGTTTCATTTAGGAGTTCCTACCACAAGATCTTTGTCTTTAAGTTTATCTGGTGATACTGTTTTACGAGATGTTTTATACGACGGAAATCCGGCTTATGAAAAAGGGGCTATTGTTTCTAGAATTTCACCGAGCTTTTTACGTTTTGGAAGTTTCGAGATTTTTGCAGCTAGAAAAGACACCGAAAATTTAAAGGGTTTGGTAGATTATACCATCAAACATCATTTTCCGCATTTAGGAGCTCCATCAAAAGAAAGTTATATCAACTTTTTTAAGGAAGTTTCTGAGCGTACGTTAAAAATGATTATCGATTGGCAACGTGTTGGTTTTGTACACGGTGTAATGAATACCGATAACATGTCTATCTTAGGTTTAACCATAGATTTTGGACCTTATGGTTGGTTAGAAGGTTTCGATTTTGGCTGGACACCAAATACAACAGACAGTCAACACAAACGTTACCGTTACGGAAATCAGCCAAATATTGGTTTGTGGAATTTATATCAATTGGCAAATGCTTTGTATCCAATTATTGAAGAAGTAGATCCTTTAAATGCAATCTTAGAGCAATATAAAATTGATTTTGAAACCCAATCTTTATTAATGATGAAATCGAAGTTAGGTTTGGTTTCTTCGGATGAAGAGGACGTAAGACTGATACAAGAATTAGAAGATAATATACAATTGGTAGAAACAGACATGACAATTTTCTTTAGAAATTTAAGTCGTTTTTCTGATACAACAACCGCTTTTAAATTGATAGAAGATGCTTTTTACGATTTAGAAAACATTTCTAAAGAAGTAGAGAACAGATGGAATACTTGGTTTAAAAAGTATGCGAATAGACTTGCTATAGAAAGAATTTCATCCGAAGAAAGAAAAGAACAAATGGATTTGGTAAATCCTAAATATGTGCTTAGAAACTATATGTCTCAACTAGCAATTGATGAAGCAGATAAAGGAAATTATACTTTAATTGATGAATTGTTTCAACTATTAAAAAAACCATATGCAGAACAATCAGAAAGCGAAAAATGGTTTGCAAAAAGACCAGAATGGGCACGGAATAAAGTAGGTTGCTCTATGTTATCTTGTAGCTCTTAAAACTATATACAATTAAGACCTCACAAATTTAAAAAGCTGTGAGGTCTCTTAAAATAATACAAACATGAAATTAGGATTAGGAACCGCAGCTTTAGGAAGGCCACAATACATTAATGTTCGTACAGAAAGCTGTGACAACTCCAACTTAGCTGAATTTAGAAAACACAGTTTTTCTGTATTAGAAGAAGCATATAATTTAGGAATCCGTTATTTTGATACGGCTCCTGGTTATGGTTTGGCCGAAGATTTGGTCTTAGAATGGTTGAAAACTAAAAATGATAAAACAATTGAAATT
Organism: Polaribacter sp. NJDZ03; assembly: GCF_019263805.1. Classification (NCBI taxonomy): domain Bacteria; kingdom Pseudomonadati; phylum Bacteroidota; class Flavobacteriia; order Flavobacteriales; family Flavobacteriaceae; genus Polaribacter; species Polaribacter sp. NJDZ03. Next base: position 3,131,831 of record NZ_CP079195.1, on the reverse strand, counting down.
GCTACAAAATGGGGATATACGTACACCGCAAATTTTGATGCGAATGCAACAGTTCACGAAGTAAAAGAACATAGTTTATCTAAATTAAAAGAACAATGGGATTTTTCTAAACAGCTTCTACCCTACTTAAAAGTATATCAAATTCATTCTGCCACTTTAGAAACGGGCGTATTAGAAAATAAAGAAGTCTTAGAATATTTAGCTTATTTAAAAAAAGAATTCAACCTAAAAATAGGTTTGACAACCACAGGAACCAACCAGGTGGAAGTAATTAAAAAAGCACTGAATGTTTTGGTTGATGGAACACCCGTTTTTGATGTATTCCAAGTAACTTATAATTTCTTAGACCAAAGTTTACAAGAAGTTTTAGACGAATTAGTGCATCAAAATAAATCGATAGTCATTAAAGAAGCTTTGGCTAATGGAAGAGTTTTTAAGAATGAAAGCTATCCTCATTACGCCAAAATGTATGCAACTTTAGAAAATTTAGCTAAAAAGAACCAGGTTAGTGTGGATGCAATTTCTCTAAAATATTGCGAGCAAACAATTCCGGAAAGTATTGTTTTAAGTGGCGCAAGTACAACCGCACAATTAAAAGAGAACCTAAAACTGAATTCTTTCACCTTATCTGCTGATGAAATTGAAGTCTTAAATACTTTAAAAATTGCTCCAGATCTATATTGGACAGAAAGAAAACAATTGGCATGGAATTAACCAAAGTCGCTTTTGGTGGTGGTTGTCATTGGTGTACAGAAGCTGTTTTCCAAATGTTAATTGGTGTAGAAAAAGTAGAACAAGGTTGGGTTGCATCCATAGAAAAAAATAATACATTTTCTGAAGCTGTTATTGTTTATTTTGATCTTGAAAAAATCAATTTAAAAACATTGATTGAAATCCACTTATTAACACATAAAAGTACGAGTAATCATTCTATGCGAACAAAATATCGTTCTGCTATTTATTATTTCACACAGCAACAAAAAGAAGATTGTTTAAAAATAATAGAAAAGTTACAAGTCGGTTTTAAATATAAAATAATTACTAAAGTTTTAGAATTTAAAGACTTTAAACCGAATACAGAAGAATTTCAGAATTATTATCAATCAAATCCTGATAAACCTTTTTGTAAGAATTACATCAACCCAAAGTTGACATTCTTATTACAAAAATTCTCAAAGAACATTGACATACGTAAAGTTACTCATCTTATTCCGACTACTTAAAAAATCAAAATAATGAACACTGTTAGATTAGAAATTGAAAATAAAAAAGGCTTAAAGTTACAAGCGTATTTAGAATTGCCTGCAAATGAAAAACCAAATCAATTTGCCATTTTTGCACATTGTTTTTCTTGCAATAGTAATTTTAATGCGGTAAAAAACATCAGTCGTTCTTTATCTAATCATGGTTTTGGCGTTTTACGTTTCGATTTTACAGGACTAGGAAGAAGTGAAGGCGAATTTGCTGAAAGTCACTTTTCTGCCAACGTAGAAGATTTATTAGCAGTGAATGCTTTTTTAGAAAAAAACTACAAAGCACCATCCTTATTAGTTGGTCATTCTTTGGGTGGAGCAGCAGTTATTGTTGCAGCTTCAAAATTAGAAAACATAAAAGCAGTTGCCACTGTTGGCGCTCCTGCAACCGTTAGTCACGTAACTCATTTATTTTCTCATGGAACAGCCGAAATTCCAGAAAAAGGCGACGTAGAAGTAAAAATTGGAGGTCGTCCTTTTAAAATAAATCAAGAATTTGTAAACGATTTTAGTAAAACAGATTTACCTAAAATCATTAAAAACTTACGCAAACCAATCTTGGTAATGCATGCTCCTTTTGATAATGTGGTTGGTATAGAAAATGCACATGAAATTTATCATAATGCCATGCATCCAAAGAGTTTTGTAAGTTTAGACGATGCAGATCATTTATTATCAAAATCTTCAGACAGCATTTATGTGGGTAATATGATTGGTACTTGGGTGGAGCGTTATTTTGAACCTGAAGAAAATAATATGATTTCTACGGAAGGTGAACAATTAGTTGGTCATTTAAACTTGTTAGAAGATAATTTTACCACTTCTATTCAAACTAAAAAACACTCGTTTATTGCAGATGAACCAACAAGTGTTGGTGGTGATGATTTTGGTCCTTCTCCGTATGATTTTTTAAGCGCAGGTTTAGCAGCATGTACTGTAATGACCTTAAAAATGTATGCAGAGCGTAAAAAATGGGATTTACAAGAGGTTTTTGTATACATAACCTATTCCAAAAAACATAGTGACGATTTAGGTATTGCTGTAGAAAAACCAACCAGATTTGATCATTTAAATAAAAAATTAAAATTTGTTGGAAATCTAGATGAAAAACAAATACTACGTCTAAAAGAAATTGCAGCTAAATGCCCTGTTCACAAAACATTACAAAGCGAAGTTATTATTGAAACTGAAATTATCTAATTTTAATACTTAGAACATTTATCCTCTTTAAAACAGCAAAAACTTTTTCAAAATAGGATTTTTAAAACATGAAATCGTTAAGATTTATCAAAAGAGTCAAAAATTTATGATATAAGGACAATTTGAATAGAAATAGCAAGTTACATTTGCACAACTAAAATTGTATGTAACAGTGTCTAAAAAAATAAAGAATACAAAATATCGCTTTTTAAGAAGATTCTTACGAGTCCTTTTAGGCTTTTTTATTTTCATTACGCTGTTAATTCTATTTATTAGAAGTCCGTGGGGACAAAGTATTATTGTTAACAAAGCAGTAAACTTTGTTACCGACAAAACAAATACTAAAATTACTGTAGACAAGCTTTTTTTAACTTTTAAAGGTGGCTTGCAACTAGACGGTTTGTATGTAGAAGACACCAAAGGAGACACTTTGGTATATTCTAAATCTTTAGAAGCAAACTTACCTCTTTGGGCAATGATTAATGGAGGTGCCGTTGGTGTAGATTATTTAGAATGGAATGGTTTACGTGCCAACATTATAAGAAAAGACAGTCTTACTGGGTATAACTTTCAGTTTTTAATAGATGCTTTTGCTTCCGAAGAACCAACTCCGGTTGTTGAAAAAACAACTTCGGAGCCTTTAGATATTGTTCTTGGAAATCTTGAATTATCAAATATTAATGTTGTTTTTGATGATGCTGTTTTAGGGATTGACAGTCATTTTAAAATTGGAAATCTAACTGCCAATATGGATAAAGTTGATTTACAAAAAATGATTTTTAATGCTGATAAAATTTCGCTGTCTAATACCAATATTAAACTTATTCAAAAACCAGTAATTTCAAATACCTCAACAACAGAATCTGTTTTACCTACTTTATCTGTAAATAAATTCTCTTTAAAAAATGTAAAAGCATATTTTAAAAACCCACAAGATCAATTAATTGCAAATGTAACAATTACTGATTTTTATACAGAAATCCCTGAAATTAATTTATCTACAAACAAAATAAACCTTACCACTCTTCAGCTTAAAAATTCTGATGTTCTCTTAAAAACAGTTTCAACAAATACTGCAACCGTTAAGGAAGTACCAAACAATGATCTAGCTTTTAACTGGCCAGATTTTGACGTACAAGTAAATGATGTTAACTTAGAAAATAACAAGATTCAGTATTTTGTAAACAATGAAAAAGTTGTCTCAAATAGTTTTAATCTGAATGCACTTGTTTTAGAAGATCTAACCTTAAAAGCATCCGATATTTTCTTGAAAGACAAAAAAGCCGGTTTGCAATTAAATACTTTTAATTTTGAAGAAAAATCTGGTTTTAGATTGAGAAAACTCACTTTAAATGCAGAAATAACAGATACAGATTTAAAAGTTTCCGATCTTAAAATAGCATTCAAAAAAAGTATGATTACTGGTTTTGCAAATGCGAATTACACATCGCTTTCTCAATTCATTTCATCACCAGAAAAAACAACTATTAACATAGGCGTTCCGTCTTTCTCACTCTTTTTAGATGAACTTTTTACGTTTCAGCCGAGTTTAAAACAAAATGAATATCTAACCAAATTAAGTAAAAAAGAACTTTTTGGTGAAGTAAATATAAATGGAGTTTTAGCTGATTTAAATATTGCCAACACCAACCTTAATTGGGGGAATTATACCAAAATATCTTTAGATGGAAACATCAAAAACAGTACAAAACCAGATAAGTTACAGCTAAACATACCAAATTTTAAAGCAAAGACAAAACGAAATGATCTTTTACAAATTGTAGACGAAAAAGCATTGGGCATTCATTTACCAGAAAATATTTTAATAACTAGTAATGCAAAAGGTACTTTAAGTAATATTATTACCAATACAAAAATAAAGACTTCGCAAGGTACTGCAACGATTAAAGGAAACTTTAAAAATGATGCTAAAATTAGCTACAATACAGATATACAAATTGAAAATTACAATATTGGTACTCTTTTAATGAATCCTAATTTTGGTGAATTAAGTGTGCAATTAAAATCGGAAGGAAGCGGTAAAAGTATTCAAGATTTAGACGCCACTCTACAGACGACCATTTCTAAGTTTCAGTTAGAAAAGTATGAAATTAAAGACTTACAAATAGAAGGAAATTTAAAAAACAGTATTGGAAAAATCACTTCAATATATAAAGATAAAAATTTAAACTTAGATTTAATAGCAAATGTAAAGTTAGACTCTGTAAATACAAAAGCAACTGTAAATTTAAATCTAATTGGTGCAGATTTAGAAGCACTGGGTATTATGCAGCGTAAAGTAAAAACGGGCATGGAACTTTCTTTAGATTTTACAGGAAACTCAGAAAAATACACTTTAAAGAGTACTATAAAAAACGGTGTAGCTGTATATAATAACAGAACTTTTTTAGTAGGAGACTTTGCTGTTAATGCCTTTGTAGCTAAAGATACAACAGCTGTTTCTATCAAAAATAGAATGATTGATTTAAACTTAGAATCAAACACAGACCCACAAACTTTTAGCAGCGCTTTACAACGTCATGTTGCTAGTTATTTTTATAGAGATGTTACAATTTCTGACAGTATTAAAAGCCCTGTAAATTTAAAGTTAAAAGCAAAAATTTCTCAAACACCACTTTTAACAGATGTCTTCTTGGTAAATTTAAAAGATTTGGATACTATAAATATTGATGTCGATTTTAAAGAGAAAAAACGAAAACTAACTGCTAATATTACAGCTCCTCACATTAATTTTAGCGATAATGAATTAGACAGTTTGTCTTTTTCTATGCTTACAGATAATGAAGATTTCAATTTTAATTTAGGTTTTAAAGAAATTAAAGCAGGCCCTTTAAATGTGCCAAAAACCATTATTAAAGGTATTCAACAAAACAACGAATTATCACTTAATTTTTTAGGTTTCTATAAAGGAGAAAAATTGATGAATGTAAACACAACCATCTCTGGAAACAGCGATAAATTAAAGTTTATCATAGATCAAGATAGTTTATTCTTAAATAGTACTCAATGGAAAATTCCAAACACAAATGCCGTTGTATTTGAAAATAATAAACTCACATTCTCTGATTTTAAAATCAGTAAAGACAATCAATCTATAGAAATTACAGATAAAATTTCTCGTATAGAAAAAGATCATATTGCTTTAAATTACAAAAATTTTAAAATAAATGAAGTTTTTAATTATTTAAGTCCTGAAAAAGAAATTGCATCAGGAACTTTAAATGGCGATTTTATTTTAGAACAACCTTTTGGTGATACTGGTATTATTGCCAATCTAAGCATTAATCAATTACAAGTGTTAAAAACAGATTTTGGTACCTTAAGTTTAGATGCTAAATCTTTAGAAAACGGAAAGTATGATTTTAATGCAGCTTTAAAAGAAGGTGCTGTAGACTTAGATTTAAAAGGAGATTATTTTGTAGATAATAATGATGCAAATTTAAATCTAGACCTACTAATTAACAACTTTAAAGTACAAGCTTTAAACACACTCTCTTTTGGTGAAATTAAAGAAACCTCTGGTAATCTTTCTGGAAACTTTAAAGTAACCGGAAAAACATCTGAACCAAAATATAAAGGGAGTTTACTTTTTACAAATGCAGCTTTTAAAGTTACCAAACTTAACGCAAAATTTAATTTACAGAACGAAACTTTACATGTAGATAATAGTGGTTTAACGTTATCTAATTTTACCATATTAGATGCAGAAAAAAATGCATTAATAGTTTCTGGAGACATTAAAACCAAGAGTTTTATAAACCCTACATTTAATTTAGATATTAAAGCAAATAAATTTAGAATACTAAATGCTACTAAAGAAGACAATGAATTGCTTTACGGAAAAGTTTCTTTTAATGTAGATGCAAAACTAACCGGAAATTTACAAATCCCTAAGTTAAATGCAAAATTAGTAGTTGGTCCAGACACAGATGTTACGTATGTATTGCCTTCTAGTTACACAAATATAGAAGAGAGAGATGGTGTTGTTGCATTTGTAAATAGAAAAAACCCAAATGCAATTTTAACCCAAAATGAAGAGCAAACAGCTACAATTACCGGGTTTGATGTAAAAGCGCTCTTAAAAATTGATAAAAAAGCAGCAGTAAAAGTTGTTATTGATAAAGAAACTGGCGATAATTTTAAGATTTCTGGTGATGGAGATTTTGTCTTATTGATGGACCCTAATGGCCGTATAACCTTAACAGGTGCTTATGAGGTTGCAAGCGGACATTATGAACTTAACTTATACAATGTTGTAGATAGAAAATTTGTTTTAGTTCCTGGAAGTAGAATTTCTTGGGCAGGAGACCCGTTAGATGCTAAATTAGACATCCATACAAGCTACACCTTAAAAACCTCTGCCTCTACCTTAATGGCATCACAAATTTCTGGAGAAGATTCATCAACCAAAAATAAATACAAACAAGTACTGCCTTTCAATGTGTATTTAAATATAGGTGGCGAATTGTTGAAACCGCAAATATCTTTTAATTTAGACATGCCAGAAGACCAACAAGGTGCCATTAGCGGTCAGGTTTATGAACGTGTACAACAAGTAAACCAACAAGAAGATGAGTTAAACAGACAAGTTTTTTCTTTATTGGTTTTAAATAGGTTTTATCCAGATGCTGGTAGCGATGGTAGTTCAGGTGGTTTTGCAACAATTGCTAAAAACAATTTAAATGACGCTGTTTCTGGACAATTAAATTCTTTTTCCGATAAAATTCTTGGAGGTTCTGGTATTGAATTAGATTTTGGTTTAAATAGTTTTACAGATTATCAAGGAGATGCTCCAACAGATAGAACACAATTGGATGTTGCTGCTCAAAAAAAATTATTTAACGACAGATTAACGGTAAGAGTTGGTAGCGAAGTAGACATACAAGGCAGCAGTTCTACGGAAGAAAAATCGCCTTTAATTGGTAATCTTAGTTTAGAATATAAAATTACAGAAGATGGTAGATACCGTGTTAGAGGTTTTAGAAAAAGTGAATTTGAGAATGTTATAGACGGACAAACTATTGTTAGCGGAATTGCATTAATTTTCACCAAAGAATTTAATGAATTTCATCAACTTTGGGATTCTATTTTGCGTGCTAAAAAAGAGAATAAAACTGCAACGAAAAAAGAAGAACAAACAGCACCAAAAGCAACAAATAATACTGAAAATTCAGAAAACAAAAAGTAAAAAAAGTTTGAAAGCATCCTATAAAAAACAGCTCTTTTTAATAGTACTATTCGTATTTATTTACGGTTGTAGTATTAAAAAATACATTCCAGAAAACAAACGTTTGTACACTGGAGCTAGCATTGTTATGAAAACCGATTCTACCGTAGAAAAGGTAAAAGAACTACAAGACGATTTGGTTACTGTATTAAGTCCTAAACCCAATACAAAGTTTTTAGGTATGCATCTTGGGTTATATTATTACTATAAAAATGAGCAAGAAAAACCTAGTTTTTTAAGTAAGTGGTTGTATAAAAAAATAGGACAAAAACCGGTCTATAAATCAGATATTAATGTTTTGGAGAATGAAAATATTTTAAGAAACAAATTAGAAAATTATGGCTTTTTCTACAGTACCATAGATGCTAACTTTAAAGAAAAAAAGAAAGAAGCAGCTATTGTTTATAATTTAAAAGTTCCTGCTCCTTATAAAATGGCTACCTATCAAATAGATAGTATGGTTTCTCCAATTTATAACGAGATAAAAAGGTTAACCACAACCAACCCTTTTCAAAAAAATAAGCGTTTCGATTTAGGAAGTTTAAAATTAGAAAGACTTCGGTTAGATGAGGCGTTAAAAAACAATGGTTATTATAATTTTAATCCAGAGTTTTTACTTTTTGAAGCCGACACTAATCAGTATAAAAACAATAGTAAAAAATATGATTTGTTTTTAAAATTAAAAGCAAACGTTCCTAAAAAATCGACCGTTCCTTATCAAGTTAAAAACATCAATATTTATCCTAACTATAATTTGGGTGACTCTACAGAAGTAAGCAGTAGTCGTTTTAATGATAAAAACTATTATCAAGATTCGGTTTATTTTAAATCAAAATATTTAGATGAATTTATCACTTTAAAAGAAGGAGAAAGATTTAACCCATCTGCTTCTAAAAACACTGCCAGAAGACTTTCTTCCATAGGTGTATATAAGTTTGTTAATATTCAATATAAAGAATTAAAAGACTCAATTACAGATACAATTGGTAGTTTAGAAGCCAATATTTTTTTATCACCATTAACAAAGCGAGCACTACGTGTAGAACTACAAGCCGTTACAAAATCTAATAATTTTGCAGGGCCAGAATTGTCTTTAACCTACAGTAACAGAAACTTATTTAAAGGAGGCGAAACATTAAATATTAGCACAAATATTGGGTATGAAACGCAAATTGCTAGTGGTAGCTCTGGTTTAAGCAGTTTAGAATTAGGCCTAAAAAGCGAACTTATTTTCCCAAGAGTTATTACTCCTTTTAAGATTAATAAAGATTATTTTGATTATTCTATTCCCAAAACCAAAACCAGCTTAAGTGCAACCTATTTAAAAAGAAGTCAACTATATACACTTTTATCTGGTACCGGTATTTTTGGGTACACCTGGAATGCAAATAAATACATTACATACGAATTTAACCCTATTTCTATAAACTACACACGTTTATCTAATACTACAGACGAATTTCAAGAAATTTTAGATAATAATTCGTTTTTACAAAGCAGTTTTGACCAACAATTTATAAGCGGACTTACATTTTCTTTTACCTATAATGAAATGTTGAATTCAGAAAAAGAACATCAATTTTTCTTACAATCTACACTAGATGTTGCTGGTAATTCTATTAGTTTGTTTGATAAAAAAACAGGTGAAACTAATAAATTTTTAGGCTTAGAATATGCACAATATGCAAAAGCAGATCTAGATCTAAGATATCATTATAATTTTGGTTCTAAAAAAGAACAAACAATTGCTACCAGATTTTTTGCTGGTTATGGATATGCTTACGGAAATTCTGATGTAATACCATTTGTAAAACAATATTATGCAGGCGGACCTTATAGCGTAAGAGCATTTAATATTAGATCTTTAGGCCCTGGAACTTATAATGATGACACTACAAAAAGTACAAGTTCATTCTTTGACAAAACAGGTAATGTTCGTTTAGAAGCAAATTTAGAATATCGTTTTCCTATTTACTCTATTTTAAAAGGAGCGGTTTTTGCAGATGCAGGTAATGTTTGGAATACCGTTTCTAATTCAGATTTTAACGATGCAGATGGTACAATTAGAGATAAATTTACGTCTAACTTTATAAATGAGTTAGGTATGGGAGCAGGTTTTGGTTTGCGCATAGATGTACAGGGATTTGTAATCCGTTTAGATTTGGCTGCACCATTTCATGATCCTTCTTTAGAAGAAAATAAACGTTGGGATTTTAGAGCAGACGAACCCGTTTTTAACTTTGCTATTGGCTATTCTTTTTAAGTTTCTATTCATTTTATAAATACAAAAATGACACGTATTTATAGTGTATTTTAAAAGAATCATAAAAAATTTTATATTTTAACCTAAATTTTAGTTTTTATTAATGAATCACGAACTTAAAGAAATTATAAATCAGGCAGTCATCAATCAACAAAAGGGACTGAAAAATGTATTGGCAACCGTAGTACATTTAGAAGGTTCTTCTTACAGAAAACCAGGTGTAAGAATGTTAATTTCTGAAGACTTTAGTTCTGTAGGTGCTGTAAGTGGTGGTTGTGTAGAAAAAGAAATTAAACACAGATCAAAAAGTGTTTTTTCTGATAACAAACCAAAAGTAATTACTTACGATGGTAGATACAAACTAGGCTGCGAGGGTATTTTATATGTTTTAATAGAACCTTTTTTTATTACTGATGAATTTCTTACTCATTTTACTAAGTCAAATTCTGAAAGAGAAACCATACATATTGCAAGCCACTTTACCGATGAAAATGAAGCTTTTGGTAATTTTGGCTCTGTAATTACTTTTTACAATAAAAAACAATTTACATTTTCTGAAGCTTTTAATTATCAGCAGAAAAAAGACGAAATAATTTTCTCCCAAATAGTACAACCAAGTTTTAGGTTGATAATTATTGGAGGAGAACACGATGCTGTAAAACTCTGTAAAGTAGCTGCTACATTAGGTTGGGAAATTGATGTGATAACTTGCGCAAAAGACTCTAAGCAAATAAATGATTTTCCAGGAGCAAATTCTGTAATTGGAGATTCTCCTGAAACCATTCAATTTACAAAAATTGAAGAAAACACCGCTATTGTAATTATGAATCATAGTTACGTACAAGACTTAAAATACGTTATAAAACTATCTGAATCCAAACCTAAATATATTGGTATTTTAGGTGCTCCAAACAGAAGAGAACGTTTATTTAACGAACTTTTTGAATTTGTTCCAGATATTTCTGATGAATTTTTAGACAACATCTATACCCCAGCAGGCTTACATATTGGTGCCCAAACTCCTGAGGAAATTGCCGTTTCTATTGTTGCAGAAATTTTATCGGTAATTAGAAAGAAAGAACCTTTTTCTTTAAGAAACCTAACCGGAAAAATACATACCTAAACTTATGAAAAATATTGCTATTTTAGTTTTAGCTGCAGGTAAATCATCTAGAATGAATAGCATAAAACAGTTAGAGAAAATAAACGAAAAAACACTTTTAGAACTTACTTTAGAGAAAATACAGTGTGTTTACACTTCCACTATTTTTTGTATTTTAGGCGCAAATGCTGATAAAATTAAACCAGAAATAAGGACTAAGGACATCCAATTTATTGAGAACGTCAATTTTGAAGAAGGATTAAGTTCTAGCATCGTTTCTGGAATTGAATATCTCAAAAATAAGGAATTCAATTTAGAAGGTATTTTTATTTTATTGGCAGATCAACCAGCCATTAATGTTGCTTATATAGAAGATATGATTCATTTATTTTATCAAAATAAAAACAGCATTATAGCATCTAACTACGGTAAAAAATTTGGTGTTCCTGCTATATTTCCTAAAAAGTATTTTTCTAATTTATTACTGATAAAAGGAGACAAAGGCGCAAAGGAATTCATCAGTAAAAAGAAAAACGAAATTCTTTGTTCTACAATAACAACCAACTTCTTAGACATAGATACCAAAGAAGACTTACAACGATATAAAAAATCAATTTAAAAATAGTTATTTTAGCACTTATGAAACTATTCAAATATTCCGTATTCAGTTTACTTTTTTTATCCATTTCTGCCTGCGCAACCATAGAAATGCAAATTGCAGAAAATCAATCTAATAAAACAGAAAAAAAAGTTTCTAAAATAGCACATAGTTTTTACCTTATTGGAGATGCAGGCAACTCTACTTTAACTGAAGATTCTCCTGCTTTAAAATATTTGAAAAAGCATATTAAAAATGCATCCGAAGAATCTACACTACTTTTTTTAGGAGATAATGTCTATGAAACCGGCATACCAGATAAAGATTCTAAAAATTATCCTTTAGCAAAAAGAAGAATTGAAGCGCAAACAAATGTTGCCAAACAATTTAAAGGAAATTCTATATTTATTCCTGGAAACCACGATTGGTACCACGGTTTAGATGGCTTAAAAAGAGAAGAGAAATTAGTTGAAAAGGCATTAGGAAAATCGGCTTTTTTGCCAAATAATGGTTGTCCGTTAGAAAAAGTTACTATTTCTGATGACATCATTTTAATTATTGTTGATACACAATGGTATTTAACAAATTGGGACAATCACCCAACAATTAATGATGATTGTGAAATTAAAACAAGAGAAAAATTCTTTGATGAATTTGAAGGACTGATTAAAAAAGCGAGAGGAAAAACAACTATCGTAGCATTACACCACCCTATGTTTACAAACGGTTCTCACGGTGGCCAATATTCTTTTAAAAGCCACATGAGCCCTTTACCTGTTTTAGGTTCTCTTAAAAATTTACTTAGAAAAACTACCGGACTTACAAATACCGATATTGAAAATAAAAAATACAACGAACTTAGAAAACGTGTTATTACACTCTCTCAAGAAAATGATAAAATTATTTTAGTATCCGGTCATGACCACAACCTACAATATATTGTAGAAGATAATTTACCTCAAATAGTAAGTGGTTCTGGTTCTAAAACAATGGCTACAAAATTAACAGGAAACGCAAAATTTACTTATGCAGCGCAAGGTTTTGCAAAGTTAGATGTTTATAAAGACGGCTCTTCTAATGTTGCTTTTTACACGGTAAAGGATGATAAAGTAGTGTACACTACATCTGTTTTACCTGCTGACGAAAACATTAATTTCAAGCCATTTACGAACACTAAAATTACAGAAAAAAAAGCAGCAATCTATACACAAGAAGAAGTTGATAAAAGCGGAGTTTATCGTTTTTTTTGGGGAGAACGTTATAGAAAATATTTTGGTACAGAAGTAATTGCTCCAACGGTAGATTTAGATACTCTTTTTGGTGGTTTAAAACCGGTTAGAAAAGGTGGCGGACATCAATCTAAATCATTAAGACTTAAAGATCCAAAAGGTAGGGAATATGTAATGCGCGCATTGCGTAAAAATGCGGTACAATATTTACAAGCAGTCGCTTTTAAAGACCAATATATAGAAGGGCAATTTAACAATACTGCAACAGAAAGTTTATTAAATGATGTTTTTACAGGTTCGCACCCGTATGCACCATTTACTATTGGTAAATTGGCTGATGCGGTTGGAGTGTATCACACAAATCCTATTTTATACTATGTTCCTAAACAAAATAGTTTAGGTAGTTTTAATGATGATTTTGGTAATGAGTTATACATGATTGAAGAAAGAGCCGCTTCTGGTCATGGAGACAAAGAAAGTTTTGGTTTTGCTGATGAAATAATTAGTACAGATGATTTATTAAAAAAATTGAGTAAAAATGAACATCATGTTTTAGATGAAAAAGCATACATAAAAGCACGTTTATTCGACATGTTAATTGGTGATTGGGACAGACACCAAGACCAATGGAGATGGGCTGTTTTTAAAGAAGGTGAACAGACAATTTACAGACCAGTACCAAGAGATAGAGACCAAGCTTTTGCTGTTTTTGGCGATGGTTTTTTATTAAATATTACCACAAAAATAATACCTGCATTACGTGCAATGCAATCCTACAAAGAAGATATTAGCAGTCCAAAATGGTTTAATTTATCGCCTTATCCTTTAGACATGGCATTAATTACAACGGCTAGTAAAGACGATTGGAATGCACAAGTAAAGTTAATTACTACAAACCTTACAGATGCCGTAATAGAAGATGCTTTTACTAATTTCCCTAACGAAGTAAGAGATCATACTGTATCAGAAATAAAAACAAAATTACAAGGTAGAAGAAAGAATTTACAAAAAATTTCTGATGCTTATTTTCAACACCTAAATAAATTTCAAGTTATAAAAGGTACTCATAAAGATGATTGGTTTGATATTGAAAGAATTTCTAACGGAAGTACAAAAATAACTGGATACCGAATTATAAAAGGAGAAAAAGGAACTATTTTTCATGAACGAACTTACAATAAGTCTGAAACCAAAGAAATTTGGATTTATGGTTTAGATGATAAAGATACTTTTGTGGTAAAAGGAAATTCAGACAAGTATATAAAAATTAGAATTATTGGTGGTCAAAACAACGACATTTACAATATAATTAATGGTACAAAAGTAAAAATGTATGATTTTAAATCTAAGAAAAACACTTTTATAACAAACAAAGGAAGTAAAAAGTTAACCGATAATTACGAAACCAACGTGTATGATTACACGAAACTAAAAAACAATCAGTTTATTATATCTCCAACCATTGGTTTTAATGCAGATGATGGTGTAAAAATTGGCGTGTCTAATGTCTATACTTCTTTTGGTTTTGAGAGAAACCCATTTAGTTCTCAACATACCTTAAATGCATCTTATTATTTTGCAACTAATGGTTTTGAATTTGATTATTCTAGCGAATTTGCAAACGTTATAAAAAACTGGAACCTTGGTGTTAAAGCACGTATTACAAGTCCTAATTTTGCTATGAATTATTTTGGTTTAGGAAACAACTCTATAAACCTAAATGCGCCTCATGAAATAAAAGATGAAGAATACAATAGACTTAGAATAAAAGAGTTGAGTGCTGGTACTTTTATACAATGGAAAGGAGATTTGGATGGAAAAATAAAAGTAGGTGTAAATTTTCAAAATTATAAAGTAGAACAAACATCTAATAGATTTGTAAGTGATTCCATTGCTACAAACGATGCTATTTTTAACAATCAACAATTTATAAATACAGAGGCCGGTTATCAATTTGAAAACACAGATAATAGTGCTTTTCCAACAATGGGAATGAAAACATCTTTAAAAGTAGGTTATACCTCTAACCTAAAAAATAGCAACCACTTCGGATATTTAATTCCTGCTATTTCTTTTGATTATAAATTGATTGCTAGTGGAAAATTAGTTTTGGCTACAAAGGTAAAAGGACACTATAATTTTGGAGATTCTTATGAGCTGTATCAAGCAGCAAGCATTGGTGGAAATGATGGTTTACGAGGTTACAGAAACCAACGATTTACAGGGAAAAATTCATTTTACCAATCTACAGACCTTCGTTTACTTTTAAGTAAAATTAAAACAAGTATTGTACCTCTAAATATTGGTATTTACGGTGGTTTTGATTACGGAACCGTTTGGGGACAGCAAAATACAACGTTTAACAACACTAAATTTAACACCGCTATTGGAGGTGGTGTTTTCTTTAACGCTGCAAATATGTTAGTTGCAAATGTGGCTGTGTTTAATAGTGATGATGGCGTAAGAGCAACCCTTAATTTAGGATTTAACTTTTAACAAATATGGATAAAATAGCATTAATTTCAGGAGCAATTTTTGGAATGTCAGCAGTAATTTTTGGTGCTTTTGGTGCACATCTTCTAAAGAAAAAACTAAACACAGACCAATTACAAAGTTTTGAAACAGGTGTTAAATACCAAATGTATCATGCAATTGTATTGCTCATTTTAGGTTTTCAGTTAAACGACCAAATTGCCATAGATAATTACATTATTAACTTTTTTATAATTGGTATTATTTTATTTTCATTTTCTATTTATGGCTTGGTTCTATCATCTGCCAATCATAAAAAAATAAGGTTTTTAGGTCCAATTACACCTCTAGGTGGTTTATGCTTAGTTTTAGGTTGGGGTTTATTAATTTATAAATTTGCCGCTTAGTTAAGCTTTAACTCATAAAAATTACCGCCAGCACCATGAGCTTTTTCGTCAGTAATATATAAAGTATTGTTATCTTTAAAAGCAACTCCTTCTTTTTGAGAAGCGTGATTTAAAGGGATTTTAGTTACTTTACCAGATAAAAAATCATCATTTTTATAATCCGTAAAAATTAAAACTGCTGCTGGCGATAACAACGCTACCTTGCTTCCATCATCAGAAATATCTGCAGAAGTTATCCAATTTTCTGTATTGTCGCCATTATTAAATTCAGAAATAAAAGTTGCTTCATGTTTTCCTTCTTTTGCAGGAATCTTGTATAAAGAAGTTTTTCCAAATTCATCTTTCACCCTACTTTTAGTAAACACATAAAACGCATTATTATAATAGAAAAAAGATTCTGCATCAAAAAACAGTTGCTTCTTTTTAGGTGGAAATTTCTTTTGATTTGGATACGAAAACTTAATTTTCTCTACTTTTATTTTTTTAGAACTTGTTAAATCTTCATGTTTTACTTTTAAAATAACAAGGTTTTCTCTTTTACTATCATTGTTTCCAAAATCACCTATATAGAGGTTTCCCTCTTCGTCTGACGCTAAGTCTTCCCAATCGTGGTTTTTTTCTTTTATGGTGAGCTCTTCAACAATATTTCCGGTAGCAGAAACACCATAAATTTTAGGCTTATTTCCACCGTCATTTTGCATCCAAATTAGATCTGAATTGGCAACTACTTCTGCACCAGAAACCTCTTCTAAGTCTTTTGATAATTCTGATATAAGTTTTAAACTACCAAAATTCTGACAACTAACTAAAGACAGAAAACTAAAAATTACAGTTATTACTTTCATCAACAATACAATTTATTTTAATATTAAAACCCTTCAGTTTTTTTATTCTGAAGGGTTTGTTATTTATTTTTTATAATTAGATTTTCTTCCGACAGGAAAGATTAAAATGGAATTTACCAGCCACCAGAAGCACCACCTCCACCAAAACTACCTCCACCGAAACCGCCTCCAAAGCCGCCTCCGCCAAAACTACCTCCACCAGAAGAACTTCCAAAACCACCACCAAAACTTCCGCCACCTCTACCGGCGTTACTTAAAATAATAGTTTCTAAAATAGCACCTGCAATAGATCCGCTTCTAAAACCTCTACCACCGCTTCCATTATTTTTATTTCCTCTAGAAATTAAAATAAAAATGATAAAAACTATAATGATAAAAATAATGATCCCAGGATCAAAACCTTCTGCATCTGCTTGTCTTGTTCCCTCAAACTCTCCGTTTAAGGTTTTAAAAATATAATCAGATCCTTTGTCTAAACCGCTATAATAATCTCCTCTTTTAAACTCTGGAATAATAACTCTTTCAATAATTCTTTTCGATTGAAAATCAGTTAAAAGATGCTCGGTTCCTTTACCAGCTTGAATGGCAATTTTTCGATCATTTAATGCTAACAACATTAAAACACCATTGTCTTTTTCTGCATCACCTATTCCCCATTTCTCCCCCCAATTGGCAGCTAAATAATTAATATTTTCACCTTCGGTGGATGGAATAATAGCAATTACAATTTGAGTAGAAGTAGTATCTGAATACTGTATTAACTTACTTTCTAAACTTGTTTTTTGACTAGCGGTTAATAAACTCGTATAATCATAAACACTGGTTTGAAACTTTGGAATTTCTGGTATTTGATACCCTTGAGAAAAAACACTTAACGTGAATAAAAACGCAATAAAAAAAGTAATTTTTCTAAAAAATACTGCTAACTGAATACTACTTACTGAATACTGTTTACTGTATATCATCCTTTAGAAATCTCATTAGAAAGTTCATCTACATCATCAATTTGCCAAGGAAAGTGTGCTTGCAATTCTTTTCCTGCCTTTAAGATTCCGTCAACAATTCCTTGTTTAAAAGCACCTTTTTTAAAATGATTTTGCATTACATCTTTGGTGGTATCCCAAAAATCTGTTGGCACCACTTTGTTAATTCCTTTATCACCATAAATAACAAATTTCTTGTCTTTTACAGCAACATAAATCAACACTGCATTAGCATCTTTAGTGTTGTTCATTTTTAGCAAATGAAAAACTTCTAACGCTCGTTCATCATGATTCTTCTCTGTGGTAGCCTCAATATGTACTCTTATTTCGCCAGAAGTTTCTTTCTCTGCAACTCTAATAGCAGAAATAATTTCTTGTTCTTCTTCTGGAGACAGAAACGCTTCTACTTTAGACATATTATTCTTTTTTATTATTAAAATTAAAGTTTACATCTGGTGCATTTTCAGATCCTGCATCTGCTTTATAACGATCCATTTCATCAAAATTAAACATTCCTGCTAACACAGAATTTGGAAACACTTTTATATGTTTGTTATAATTATTTACACCTTCATTAAAACGATCTCTAGCAACGTTAATTCTGTTCTCTGTACCTTCTAACTGACTTTGTAATTCTAAAAAGTTTTGATTCGCTTTTAATTCTGGATAACGCTCTACAGAAACTAATAATTTAGATAACGCACCTGTTAAGCCAGATTGCGCTTGTTGAAATTGCGCCATGTTATCTGCTGTTAAATCTCCTGCATTTATATTTACAGAGGTTGCTTTAGCTCTTGCTTCAATTACTTCTGTTAAAGTAGTTCTTTCAAAATCTGCTGCTCCTTGTACTGTTTTAATCAGATTACCAATTAAATCATTTCTACGTTGGTAAGAACTCTCTACATTAGACCAAGTTGTTTTTGCATCTTCCTGTAAAACAACAGCTTCGTTATTAAAGTTTTTACCCCAATTGTATACTCCGAAAACAATAACAAGGATTACTATTACTGGTATTAACCATTTTTTCATAATTTCTAAATTTTAATTTTTTGATTGATTTTTTGTACTACAAAACTACTTAATATTATTGAGCTTGTAAAGAATATTAGCTTCTATACTATTAAGTTAGACACACAGATAAAGGAAATGTTACAATTGATTTTTAATTTTAATCAATTCTGCTTTAACTCCTTCTAATCTAGTAATAATTTCATGGTTTTGAACTATTCCTTCTGGATCTTTCTTTAGCTTTTGTTTAGCACCCTCTAAAGTAAAACCTCGTTCTTTTACAAGGTTAAATATGAGCTTAAAGTTTTTAATATCGTCTTGTGTAAACAAACGATTCCCTTTCGCATTTTTTTTAGGTTTAATGATATCAAATTCTTTTTCCCAAAAACGAACTAATGAAGTATTTACCTCAAACGCTTTGGCAACTTCACCTATTTTATAATATCTTTTCTCTGGTAAATCTACATGCATCTTTTTCAGTATTCAGTAATCAGTATTCAGTAATCAGTAATCAGTAATCAGTAATCAGTAATCAGTAATCAGTAATCAGTAATCAGTAATCAGTAATCAGTAATCAGTAATCAGTAATCAGTAATCAGTAATCAGTAATCAGTAATCAGTAATCAGTAATCAGTAATCAGTAATCAGTAATCAGTAATCAGTAATCAGTAATCAGTAATCAGTAATCAGTAATCAGTAATCAGTAATCAGTAATCAGTAATCAGTAATCAGTAATCAGTAATCAGTAATCAGTAATCAGTAATCAGTAATCAGTAATCAGTAATCAAAAATTAAAAAATGCTCTTAGAATAACCTAATTTAATCTTCTTTTTTTTGTTTTACCTCTAAATTCTTGATTCTTGATTCTAAAACTTTGAAAAAATTAACACAGAGTAACATAGATTTAGTGCTATTCTTATGTCTTTTTAGTACTCAGTCTTGTCTCTTGTCTCTTGTCTCTAAATTGAAACAAAAACTTAATCATAAGACTGTCCTTCTTCTTCCGCAGCTTTTTGCATGGTAAGAAACTCTTCTGGAGATAAATCTCCATAATAAAAGCTAATAGGATTTACTGCTCTACCATTTTTATGAACTTCATAATGTAAATGTGGACCAGCAGATAAGCCAGTATTACCAACATAACCTATTAAATCTCCTCTTTTTACGTTTTTACCTTTTTCAATTACAATTTTTTTCATGTGTGCATAAATAGTTTCATACCCATAACCATGCTCTATATAAACAACATTACCGTAAGAACTACTTCTTTGCGCTCTAATTACTTTACCATTTGCAGTGGCATAAACTGGCGTACCAACACGCGCTGTAAAATCCATACCCTTGTGCATCTTTCTATACTTTAATATGGGATGCATTCTTAGACCATAACCAGAAGCCATTCTTGTTAAATCTTCTTTTTTAACAGGTTGTATTGCTGGTATAGAAGCCAACATACTCTCCTTTTCTTTTGCTAAATTTACAATTTCATCTAAAGATTTAGACTGTACAACCAGTTGTTTAGAAAGTATATCTATGTCTTTAGTTACTTTTGTAATCATCGTAGAATTATCAAAACCATCTAAATATTTGTATCTATTTACACCACCAAAACCCGCTTTTCTTTGCTCGTCTGAAATAGGGTTTGCTTCAAAATACGTTCTATAAATATTATTATCTCTTTCTTGTAATTGTGCCAAAATAGACGAACTTTCTTGCATTTTTTTAGAAAGCAACTCGTAATGTAACTTTAAATTTTCTAACTCTCTTTTTTGAGCTCTCTCTCTTGGAGACATAATAAACTGGCTAAACACAATAAAACCAATAAAAGAAGCTAATACTAAAGCTAAAACTCCAAAAATAGTTTTCTTATAGTATTCACCTTTTTTTACTGCAATTTTCCGGTAAGAAAGCGTGTCTGCATCGTAATAATATTTTACTTTTGCCATATGGATAAATATACTATTTTTGTTGTATTACGAGAGTTTTATATTTGAAACTCATTTTATTAAGTTACGAATTTACAAAATGTTTTACAACTGCTTTTTATTTGCAGTTTTTTTAAAAATAATTTAACATAATCCAACTTGTTGGAAACTTCTTTTTTTATGAAATCTCAAGATATTCGCGCTACTTTTTTAAACTTTTTTCAAGAAAAAGCACATTTAATTGTTCCTTCTGCACCAATGGTTACTAAGGACGACCCAACTTTAATGTTTGTAAATTCTGGAATGGCGCCTTTTAAAGAATATTTCTTAGGTAACGGAGTTCCAAAAAATAACAGGATATCTGATTCTCAAAAATGTTTACGTGTTTCTGGTAAACATAACGATTTGGAAGAAGTAGGTTATGACACCTATCATCATACTTTATTTGAAATGTTAGGAAACTGGTCTTTTGGCGATTATTTTAAGAAAGAAGCAATTGCTTGGGCTTGGGAGTTATTAACTGAAGTTTATAAAATAGATAAAGACATTTTATATGTAACCGTTTTTGAAGGTTCTGATGATGACGATAACTTAAAAATGGATACCGAAGCCTTTGATATCTGGAAACAATTTATTGCTGAAGATAGAATCTTAAAAGGAAACAAAAGCGATAATTTCTGGGAAATGGGTGAACAAGGACCTTGCGGACCGTGTTCTGAAATTCATATTGATATCCGCTCTGCGGAAGAAAAAGCGAAAGTAGATGGACGAACTTTAATTAATGAAGATCATCCGCATGTTGTAGAAATATGGAACTTAGTTTTTATGCAATACAATAGAAAAGCAAACGGAACTTTAGTAGATTTACCTAACAAACATATAGATACCGGAATGGGGTTTGAACGTTTGTGTATGGTTTTACAAAATGTACAATCTAATTACGACACAGATATTTTTACACCAATTATTAGAGAAATCGAAACAATTGCCGATGTAAAATATGGTGAAAATTTAGAACAAGATATTGCTATTCGTGTAATTTCCGACCATGTTAGAGCGGTTGCATTTTCTATTGCAGATGGGCAATTACCAAGTAATACTGGTGCTGGTTATGTTATTAGAAGAATTTTAAGACGTGCAGTACGTTACGGTTTTACATTCTTAAACAAAAAAGAGCCATTTATTTATAAATTAGTAGATGTTTTAAGCAATAAAATGGGAGACGCTTTCCCAGAATTAAAAGCACAAAAACAATTAATAGAAAATGTGATTAAGGAAGAAGAAACTTCTTTTTTAAGAACTTTAGACCAAGGTTTATTATTATTAGACAGAATTATAGAAAGCACTTCTGGTAAAGAAGTTTCTGGTGATAAAGCTTTTGAATTGTATGACACTTACGGTTTCCCTATAGATTTAACGTCTTTAATTCTTTCTGAAAAAGGATTGACTTTAGATGAAAAAGGATTTGAAGAAGAACTACAAAAACAAAAAAGTAGATCTAGAGCTGCAAGCGAAATGTCTACAGAAGATTGGACTATTTTAGTTGATGATCCGATAGAAGAATTTATTGGTTATGATGCTTTAGAAGCAAACGTAAAAGTTACACGATACAGAAAAGTAACTTCTAAGAAAGATGGTGAAATGTATCAATTAGTTTTTAACCTAACTCCTTTTTATCCAGAAGGTGGAGGACAAGTTGGGGATAAAGGGTATTTAGAAACTACACAAGGAGATGTACTGTATATTTTAGATACTAAGAAAGAGAATAACGTTATTATTCACTTTACAAAAAACCTTCCAAAACATATTAACGAAACTTTTAAAGCGGTTGTAGACAAAAAACAACGTTCTAGAACAGAATGTAACCACACAGCTACTCATTTATTGCACCAAGCTTTAAGAGAGGTTTTAGGGGTTCATGTAGAGCAAAAGGGTTCTGCAGTACATTCTAAATATTTACGTTTCGATTTTTCTCATTTTTCTAAATTAACAGTAGAAGAATTACGTGAGGTAGAAAATTTTGTAAACAGAAGAATTGATGCTCAACTTCCTCTTGAAGAAAGTAGAAATATTACCATGGAAAAAGCAATTGCAGATGGAGCAATGGCTTTATTTGGTGAAAAATACGGTGATACTGTAAGAGCTATTAAGTTTGGTAAGTCTATTGAACTTTGTGGCGGAACACACGTAAAAAATACCAGTGATATTTGGCATTTTAAAATTAAATCTGAAGGTGCTGTTGCTTCTGGTATCAGAAGAATAGAAGCGATTACAAACGACGCTGTAAAAGATTTTTATTCTGAAAACAATAAAGCACTATTTGAAATTAAAGATTTATTAAACAACACAAAAGAACCTGTAAAAGCAGTACAGAAATTACAGGATGAAAATGCTTCTTTACAGAAACAAATAGAACAATTATTAAAAGATAAAGCTCAGAATTTATCTGGTGAGTTAAAAAGCCAATTACAAGAAATTAATGGCGTTCAGTTTTTAGCTACTAAAGTAGATTTAGACCAAAACGGAATTAAAAACTTAGCTTTTTCTCTAGGAAAAGAACATCAAAATTTATTCTTATTATTTGCTTCTTCTGCTGCAAAAGATAAAGCGATGTTAACTTGTTATATCTCTAAAGAATTGGCAAATGAACGTGGTTATGACGCAGGTAAAGTAGTTAGAGAATTAGGAAAACTAATACACGGTGGTGGTGGTGGACAAAATTTCTTTGCAACTGCAGGAGGTAAAAACCCAGGCGGAATTCCGAAAGCTTTAGAGAAAGCGGTGGATTATTTGGTGTAAAAAGTTTCTCGCAAAGCCGCAGAGACGCAAAGAGTGGTGTATTATTATGTTTAACATATAAATTAAACATACAACTAAAACACACAACTTGTAAAAAAACTTTGCGCCTTAGCGTCTTTGCGAGAGAAAAAACACACAACATAAAAAACCTTTGCGACTTAGCGCCTCTGCGAGAGAAAAAACACACAACATAAAAACCTTTGCGACTTAGCGTCTCTGCGAGAGAAAAAAACACACAACTTAAAAAACTTTGCGCCTTTGCGCCTCTGCGAGAGAAAAAACACACAATAAAAAACTTTGCACCATAGCAGCTTTGCGAGAGAAAAAACACCAAACAACTCATAAAACCTTTATACCTTCTAGAAAAACAAAAAAACGTTGTACCTTTTGATAAAAAATTATGACAGAAAATGAAATTTCTAAAATAGTTGTAGATAAATGTTATCAAATTCACGTTGCATTAGGACCAGGTTTATTAGAAAGTGTCTATGAAGAAATTTTGTATCACGAACTAAAAAAGGAAAAACTAAAAGTAGAACGTCAAAAAGTACTTCCTGTATTTTGGGATCAAATTAAGTTAGAATTGGGTTTTAGAGCTGATTTAATCATAGAAAATAAAGTAATATTAGAACTTAAATCTGTCGCTAAAATTGCTCCCGTTCATCCAAAGCAGTTATTAACCTATTTAAAAATCACCAACTTAAAGCTAGGGTTACTAATTAATTTTAATGAAGCTCTTATTAAAAACGGAATCACAAGAATTGTAAATAGTTTATAGTTTCTCGCAAAGGAGCAGAGACACAAAGAGTGTTGTATTACCATGCTTAACATAAAACTAAAACACACAACTTGTAAAAACTTTGCGCCTTAGCGTCTTTGCGAGAGAAACACCACACAACTTAAAAACCTCTACTTTTTTTTCCGAGAAACAAATAAAACCACACCTTTGCAATATGAAACTCCAAACTCAAATTCCTTTAAAAAAAGAAACAAGAAACGCCATAGATTACAATTCTAAGGTACTATTATTAGGCTCTTGTTTTTCAGAAAATATAGGAGATAAATTATCTTATTATAAGTTTCAATCACTTCAGAACCCATTCGGAATACTCTTTCATCCAAAAGCAATTGAAAATTTAATTACAAACGCTATTAATGAAAAAGAATATTCAGAAAAAGATTTAACGTTCCAAAATGAACGTTGGCATTGTTTTGATGCACATTCTAGTTTAAGTGCTGCTGATAAAAACGAATTATTAAACAATCTAAATTCAACAGTTTCATCAACAAAAAAACAATTAGAAGAAGCCACACACATTGTTATTACACTAGGCACTTCTTGGGTGTATCGATTTATAGAAACTGATAAAATTGTTGCCAATTGCCATAAAATTCCGCAGAAAAAATTTTTAAAAGAATTACTTTCTGTTGATGAAATTTCTGAGAGTTTAGAAGCTATACTTGTACTTTTAAAATCTATAAATAAAAATATCCAAATACTTTTTACGGTTTCTCCTGTACGTCATTTAAAAGATGGCTTTATAGAAAACACCCAAAGTAAAGCTCATTTAATTTCGGCTATTCACAATATACTTAATGGAGGCTACGCCTTCTATTTTCCGAGTTATGAAATTATGATGGATGAATTAAGAGATTATCGATTTTATGCAGAAGACATGATTCACCCAAATAAAACTGCCATTAACTATATCTGGGAAAAATTTGTTGCCAGTTGGTTTTCTGAAGATACTCTATTAACAATGAAAGACGTAGATGTAATTCAAAAGGGACTTTCTCACAGACCCTTTAATGAAAACTCAATACAACACCACCAATTTTTAAAAAATTTAGAAGTTAAAAAAGAGACATTAAAAGTTCAGTTTACTTTTATCAATTTTTAAAGCACAAAAAAATAAAATTAATTTACTTAAAAATTTTATGTAAATTCCCATCTTATAACATTAACCTCCAAAAATGAGTCAAAAAATATTAATTGGTATAATTTCAGGTCTATTACTAGGCATGTTCGTTACCTCTATTTTCGTTATCGATGAAATTAATTTAATTGAACTCATTCTAACAAAAATTACTGCAACCTCTATAATAACAGGATTCTTTTGTGGTATTTATGCCCATATTTCAAAATCTAAACTAAAAGTATTTATTGTTTCTATTTTTATAGGAATCTTTATTTTCTATACAAAATTTCTTATAACAGGTCATAATTTTGACCCACTAACTATGGGAGCTTTTATGGGAGCAATGCTAGGTGGAATCTTTGCCTTTTTTAGAAAAGCGACACATTCTATAAAAAAATATAACAGATTACAAAGACACAAAAAAAAAGGTTTTAAAAAATAAAGTTTCTAATTTTAAACAAAAAAAATAGAACTACAACTTATTAAGTTACAATTCTATTTATCTATACTATAGTAAGAAAAATTTCATCGAATTAAATCGATAATTTATTTCTAAGAAACGTGCTCATCTACGTTTTGCCAAGGACCTCCATTAATAACATCTATTCCATGGTTTGTTAAAAACTGAGTTGCTTGTCCGCTTCTTGCTCCACTTCTACAAACAGCAATTACTGGTTTATTCCACGCTTTAATTTTTTCTACCTCTAAAGGAATAACCGTTAAAACTATATGTTCTGCTCCTTCTGTATGCCCTTCATCCCACTCTTCTTGTGTTCTAACATCTAAAACAACTGCTCCTTTTTCTAAATATTCTTTAATTTCTGTACTCATATCTTTTCTTTTAAACATGTCAAATAGACCCATGTTATTTTATTTTTAATATTAAACCTGACACAAAATTAGTCCATTTTCAATTAGCTTTGTGTAGCTTTTGTTACATTTCAATTCTTCCAACCTTTCTAAAATGGTCTCACTAATGGAAAAGTTATTCTGCAAAGCTAATTCATATAACTCTAAAGTCAACAACCAATCTCCTTGAAATTTGCTATTTAACTGATTAAATATTTCTGTTATTTTTATATTTGTTGAAGATTTCTCTTCTCTAAGAATCTTAACTTCAGCATACAAATTATACAATTCTAACTCTTTTACTGTATAAGAAATCTTATGTGTTTTAGTTTCAGAAACTTTACCTAAACCTAAAAAAGAGTCTACATCTGCAGGCCCCGCATAGGCAGAAACCACTTCTTTACCAACCGCCATATCATAAATTCCCCATTCTGGTTGAAACAAAATCTCATCTTTGTAAGCAACCGTGCAATCATCAAAAGAAATAATTAAAATTTTACCTCTTAAATCTCTAGTTCCGGTTATTGCTTTTCCTTTTACAATTACACCGCTCTCAAATTCTAATGTCATAAATTCACCTTCGTAAATTCCGTAAGCCCTTAGATCTCTCGGACTCATGTCTTCTATCGGTAAATTAATTCCTTTTAATTTACCAACCGGACTTCCAAAACCACTAGCATGACTTGTAATTCCGTGTCCAATTAACTCTTTATCTCTATTAGCTAAAGCGGTTGGACCAGTTGTTTGAAAATAAGCAACTTTATTATTTTTATACTGAATAACTTTGGTGAAAACGCCAGAAATTTGAATTCCCGTTGTTAATTCTATAGTCCCTAAATTATCAGAATTTATTAATTTTTGAATACTTTTTAATCCGCCAGTTCGTATTGCCATTGTATTGGCAAATTCATCTAAAACCAAACTTAAATAAGCAAAATCTGGCGTTACAAATAATTGAGGTTGCGGTTTTGTAATATCAAAATTTATGGTTGCAACATCAATAGAATAAGAAACTTTTTTTACTTCATCTTGCATACACCAAGCACTTTCTCCTATAGAGGAAAGCAAACCTGCTCCGTATATTTTAGGATTCTCTAAAGTACCAATCAACCCATATTCTACCGTCCACCAATGTAAATTTCTAATTTGTGCCATTTCAGACAAATCTCCCATATTATTCTGCAGATAAGTTACTTTTTGCTCCGCATTATCTATTTCACTTTCTGTTGAGTTTGGATTTTCTTTTAAGATTGATAAAAGCCTAATTGCCTCATACATTTCATAATCTTTAGCAGAAGAAATTGCTTTGCTACCTATTTCTCCAAATCTTCTTAAGTATTCTGCATATTCTGGATTCGAAATAATTGGTGCATGCCCTGCTGCTTCATGAATAATATCTGGCGCTGGCGTATATTCTATATGATTAATGGTTCTCATATCAGACGCAATAACCAATACATTATAAGCCTGAAATTCCATAAAAGCATTTGGAGGAATAAAACCATCAACAGAAACAGCAGCCCAACCTATTTCTTTTAAAATTCTGTTCATACCTTCCATATAAGGAATGTTTTCTACAGAAATTCCTGTTTTTTCTAAGCCGGTTATATAAGATTTATGTGCTACTTTACTTAAGTAGTCTATATTCATTCTCATTACATAGCGCCAAACAGCTTGGTTTTGCGCAGTATATTCTTCATACGGCTGTTGTACCACAAACTTGTGTAAATGTTTGGGTAATTTTTTAGTGACTTCGTTTAATTCGAAATGTAGGCTCATTAAAAAAATATTGAATTATTCTTACAATAATACGCTTTAAAATAATGATTATTTATTTAAAGACTCAAAAAAAACTTTTTAACGATACTAATCGTAAAGTAAAAACCCTTTTAAACGTAACATTTTATCCTTTTTAGCTACTTATAGTTAAAGAAAATATCATTAATTATGGCTGGAGAAGGTTTTATTGCACATATGATTGCTAGTTTAAAGGCTAACAAAAGAAATCGTCTTTCTACTTTTGATAAAATTAAAGGCTATAAAAAAATAAAAAAAAGAGAACTTTATTTTGATAAAAAAGCAACTCCAGATGAGTTAGAAAAAATTAGAAAAAGAATAATTGCAGAAAACAACACCCTATTTAAAAGAAATATATTAATATTTATACTTTTAATTACAGCTATTTTAATAGGTTTAAATTATGTTAAATAACACCAAATAAAAAACAGACTCCCTTAAAAGGTAGTCTGTTTAACTTTAGATTAATTAATTCAAATAATAATACTAAAGTGCTTCTCTAATCACTTTTATGGCATCTACCGCCTTAGATCTTTTTCCTATTAACAAAGCAGTCATATTTCCAATAGATGATTTTATATCTAACTTTGCCCCATTATCAATTAAAAGTTGTGCAATTTTTGCTTTATTGTGTCTTGCGGCAAACATTAAAGGCGTTAACCCTGTAGATTTTGTGTTTACATTTTGGCCAGTTTCAATTAAAGCTTTTACAGCTTCATAATTCCCCATCTGAATCAACCTACAAAAAGCATTCACGTTAGAATACGTTTTTGCAGAAATTATTTTATTCGATTTTAAAACTTTTGGTGTACTTGCATTTATAGAACTAAAAGCAATAAGACATACAAACATAGACAGGATGATTTTTTTCATAATAAAGTAGTTTTTGGTTTTTTAATTATTTTAACGGTTATATTTAAAAGACTATTAACAACTTAATATGTTTCAATATAAACGATCTATTAACAAGTCTTTAACAAACAAAAAAAAGTTTTTATTTAGAAAAAGTTACTAAAATTAACAGCAACTGCTTATAAAATACACCTTTATTACAGAAAGGTTCTTTACGTTATCGGTTTCGTAAAAATTCTATAAAATCTATAAAAACGATAAAATATTCCTTAATTTTACTGTTCAATTTTAAGACAATGGACAAGAAAGTTATACTAATGATTTTGGATGGTTGGGGAATTACACAAGACCCTAAAGTATCTGCTATTTACAACGCAAAAACACCTTTTATTAATAGTTTATATGACAAATATCCAAATGCTCAGTTAAGGACAGACGGAGAACATGTTGGTTTGCCAGAAGGACAAATGGGAAATTCTGAAGTTGGACACATGAATTTAGGTGCTGGTAGAATTGTATATCAGAATTTAGCTCGTATTAATAAAGCTGTTAAAGAAAACACTTTAGGCAAAGAAAAAGTATTATTAGATACTTTTAAATACGCAAAAGAAAATAACAAAGATGTTCATTTATTAGGACTAGTTTCTAATGGAGGAATTCACGCACACATTAATCACTTAAAAGGATTATTAGATGTTGCTAAAGAAAATGAAGTTGATAATGTGTACTTACACGCATTTACAGATGGTAGAGATTGTGATCCTAAATCTGCACCTTTTTTCTTAAACGAAGTGCAAGAGCACATGGACAAAAGTACAGGTAAAATAGCAACCGTAACAGGTCGTTATTATGCTATGGATAGAGATAACCGTTGGGAACGTGTAAAAAAAGCGTATGATGGTGTTGTTAATGGAGTTGGAACAAAAACAACTGATATTATTAATACTATAAAAACAAATTACGAAGCAGGTATTACTGATGAATTTCATACACCAATCATTGTAACCAATGAAGATGGGTCGCCAAAAGCACAAATTAAAGAAGGTGATGTTGTACTTTTCTTTAACTATAGAACAGATAGAGGTAGAGAATTAACAAACGCGTTATCTCAAAATGATTTTCCAGAATTTGGAATGAAAAAATTAGACCTTTATTTTACAACCATCACTTTATATGATGCAAGTTTTAAAGGAATTAACGTTATCTATAATACAGATAACATTAAAAATACTTTAGGAGAAGTTTTATCTAAAGCAGGTAAAAAACAGATTCGAATTGCAGAGACAGAGAAATATCCGCACGTTACATTTTTCTTTTCTGGAGGACAAGAAGCTCCGTTTGAAGGAGAATCTAGAATTTTAAGAAACTCACCAAAAGTAGCAACCTATGATTTACAGCCAGAAATGTCTGCATACGAATTAAAAGATGCCTTGTGTGAAGATTTAAAGAAAGGTGAAGCAGATTTTGTTTGCTTAAACTTTGCTAATGGGGATATGGTAGGACATACCGGAATGATGGACGCTGCTATTAAAGCATGTGAAGCTGTAGATATTTGTGCCAAAGAAGTTATAGAAACAGGTTTAGATAATGGCTATTCTATTTTATTAATTGCAGATCATGGTAACTGTGAAACAATGATGAACCCTGATGGATCTCCTCATACAGCACATACAACAAACCCTGTTCCTTTTATTTTAATTGATAAAGAAATAAAATCAATAAACAGTGGTGTTTTAGGTGATATTGCTCCTACAATTTTAGATTTAATGGGCTTAGAACAACCTAAAGAAATGACACAACATTCTTTATTATAATTAAAAAATTCTAAATATGAAAAAAGTCTTTTTATTGGCTTGTATTATGGTTTTTGCATCTTGCAACGGCCAAAAAAAAGTAACTGCAAAGAAAAATCAAAGTGGAGATTTAATAGGATTGGCTAACAAAGCCTCTTTTCAACAAACCCCTTATAGTACTTGGTTTAATGAAAGATTAGAAAGTTATACACCAGATTCTGCAACAATTACAATGCTAAAAAAAGAATTAGAAGGTGTTAAAATTAAAGGTTTTATGGGTACTTGGTGCGGAGATAGCAAAAGAGAAACACCTCATTTTTATAAAATTTTAGAACAATCTGGTTTCAATTTAAATAACTTAGAACTAATTACTGTTGACAGAAGTAAAAAAACTCCTGATAACTTACAAGAAGGTTTACAAATAGAAAGAGTGCCTACGTTTATCTTTTATAGAGACGGAAAAGAAATTGGACGATACGTAGAATATGCAAGAGAATCTTTAGAAAAAGACATGTTAAAAATTGTTTCTGGAGAAGCGTATAAACATTCATACGAAAAATAATAAATGCTATCAACAAACCCACTTATAATTGCTGTAGACTTTGATGGTACCATTGTAGAAGATGCGTATCCTAAAATTGGCGAAGAAATGATCTTTGCTTTCGATACCTTAAAAAGATTACAATCTCAAGGGCATCGATTAATTCTTTGGACCTACAGGCACGGAAAAAGATTAGATGAAGCTGTTGCTTTCTGCAAAGAAAATGATATTGAATTTTATACTGTTAATAAAAGTTTTCCTGAAGAGGAATATGATGAAAAACACAGTCGTAAAATACATGCTGATTTATTTATAGACGACAGAAATATTGGTGGATTTTTGGGTTGGACAGAAATACACAAAGCTATTTTTAATTACGAGCCACCTCAAAAAAAGAAAAAAGGTTTTTTCTCATTTTTCAAATAGACAAACCCTTCTTTATTCTACCCAAATTATAGTAACTTTGCCATTCAATTTTTTTAACATGATTAAGATAAAAACAAGAGAAGAGATAGAATTGATGAGAGAAAGCGCACTAATCGTTTCTAAAACGTTAGGTATGCTTGCTAAAGAAGTAAAACCAGGAGTTTCTACTTTGTATTTAGACAAACTTGCCGAAGATTTTATTAGGTCGGAAGGTGCTGTACCTGGTTTCTTAGGGTTATATGATTTTCCAAACTCACTTTGTATGAGTCCTAATTCTCAGGTAGTACACGGTATTCCTAATAAAAACCCATTAGTAGAGGGTGATATTATTTCTATAGATTGTGGCGCATATAAAAATGGTTTTCACGGAGATCATGCTTATACTTTTGCCGTTGGAGAGATTGAACCAGCAACTAGAAAATTACTAGATGTAACTAGAGCTAGTTTATATGTTGGTATTCGAGAATTTAAAGCTGGTAATAGAGTTGGTGATGTTGGTTATGCTATTCAAAAATTTTCTGAAGACCATGGCTATGGTGTTGTAAGAGAATTGGTAGGGCATGGTTTAGGTAGGGAAATGCACGAAGATCCAGAAATGCCTAACTACGGAAAAAGAGGACGTGGTAAAAAGTTTGTAGAAGGTATGGTTGTTGCCATAGAACCAATGACAAACTTAGGGACTCATAAAATTAAACAACATTCTGATGGTTGGACAATTACCACTTTAGACAACAAGCCTTCTGCTCATTTTGAACATGATATTGCTATTGTTAACGGTAAACCAGAATTACTTTCTACATTTAAATATGTACACGACGCATTAGGTATTGTTACCGATGAGGAAGACGAATTTAGACAATAAAAAAGACACTAATTTCACTAATTGTCACTAAAAAATAAACTTTATTTTCACCAAAAACAATTGAAATCAGAACTTATACATAAACAGGAATCATATAACATTATTGGTTCCTGCATGGAAGTTCATAAAGAGTTAGGAAAAGGTTTTAGTGAAATTATTTATGGTGATGCTTTAGAAATAGAATTTAAAAGACGAGGAATTTTATATCAAAGAGAAGTAAAATTTCAAATATTATATAAAGGAGAAAAATTGTCTCATTATTATTTTGCTGATTTTGTCATCGATAATAAAATAATACTCGAAATTAAAGCTATTGAATCTTTAACAAATAGCCATATAAAACAAACTCTAAATTATTTAGCTGCATCAAAGATAAAACTAGGCTTATTAGTTAATTTTGGTGAAGATAGTTTAACCTACAAAAGAGTAATTTTGTAACTCTCATTTTGTGTAATCCGTGTAATTCGTGTCTATTTTTAAATCCATTCTAAACACCATCCCAAGACCTTGGTTAATAAAAGCTAGTTATCTAGTACGACCAATTATTGCTTTTTCTTTAAAAGGCGATACATATACAGACCCAATAGATGGCAAGAGTTTTAGAAAGTTTTTACCTTACGGATACGGTAAGCAACGAGAAAACGCACTTTCACCTTCTACCCTATCTTTAGAAAGACATCGCTTAATGTGGTTGTTTTTAAGAGATGAAACGGACTTTTTTACATCAAAAGAAAAACTAAAGACTTTACATATTGCTCCAGAACAATGTTTTTTAGATGTTTTTAGAAAACAAAAAAACTTAGAATATACCACGTCAGATTTAGAATCTCCAATAGCAGATGTAAAAGCAGATATTTGCGATTTACCTTTTGATGATAACTCTTTTGATGTTGTTTTCTGCAACCATGTTTTAGAACACATTACAGACGATACAAAGGCAATGCAAGAATTGTTTAGAGTGATGAAAAAAGGAGGGTTTGGTATTTTTCAGATTCCGCAAGAATTGTCTAGAGAACATACTTTTGAAGACGATTCTATCACAGATCAAAAAGAACGCGCTAAGATATTTGGTCAATATGATCATGTAAGAGTCTATGGTAGAGATTATTTTAACAAACTACGTTCTATAGGTTTTAAGGTTGATGAAATAGATTATACAAAAAAAATCGCTCCAGAAAAACTAGAACGATTTTGTTTAAT
The DNA here is from genome assembly GCF_019263805.1 of Polaribacter sp. NJDZ03. NCBI lineage: Bacteria > Pseudomonadati > Bacteroidota > Flavobacteriia > Flavobacteriales > Flavobacteriaceae > Polaribacter > Polaribacter sp. NJDZ03. Next base: position 3,098,260 of record NZ_CP079195.1, on the reverse strand, counting down.
GCAGCATGAAATTCTTCCTGTATGTTATAAAAGTTAGTTCTTTTATAAAACACACTATAACAAATATAAAAACTAGTTATAGCCACTTGTTCTATATTCTTCTAAATCTCCATTTTTATTAATGAATAATAAAATAGCACCAATATTTTTATGAATTTCTAAAAATTCTTTGGCATTCTCTAGGCCCATAGCCATAAAAGCGGTTGCATATGCATCGGTATCTGCACAATCTAAATCGGCAATTACAGAAGCACTTAACAAATTACTTTCTATAGCATACCCTGTTTTAGGATTTACTGTATGTACATATTTCTGCCCGTCTTTTGTAACTCTAAATTTTCTATAGTTACCAGAAGTAGCCATCGATTTATTAGATAAATTTATTTTTCGATATCCTTTTATGCTATCCTTTTTTATAGGATTTACGAGCTTAATAACCCAGGGATGATTTTCTTTTTTTACACCTTTTGCACGAATTTCTCCGCCAATTTCAATTAAATAATTCGATATGTTTTTACTATTTAAAAAACGAGCTACTACATCAATTCCAAACCCTTTGGCAATAGAGTTAAAATCTAAATAAATTTGAGCATCTTGCTTTTTAATTTTACCATTAACAATAGTTACTTTATCTAAACCAACATACTGCATTTGCTGTGCTACTTGATCTTCACTTAAATTCAACCTCTCCTTCTTAGGCCCAAAACCCCAAGCATTTACTAGGTTTCCTACAGTTGGATCAAAAAAACCATTGGTTTCTGTATAAATTCTTTTCGATTTTGTAAAAACCTCTAAAAATAAATCATCAACAATAACCGTAGAATCTCCTTTGTTAATTCTAGAAATATCTGAACTAGGTATATAAGTTGATAACGATTTGTTCATTAAAAAAAACAGACTATCTAAAGATGTTTGGTAATTTTTAGAAGCATCTAAATAAACAATCTTATAAGTAGTGCCAAAAACGCGTCCTTTTAAGGTAAAGTCTTTTATTATTTCTGCGTTAGAACAAGAAAAAAAAGCTAGTAAAACTGTAATGAGTATCAGTTTATTTTTAAGAATCATAAATTGTAAAATCTTTTACAAAAATAGAACATAAAGTTTTCATAAAATATCATTTATAGTACTTTTTGTACTAACTATTTGCTAAATTTGTTAACTTAATTAAATATCGTTTCCAATGAAAAAAATATCAATCTTATTATTGACTGCAGTTATAGTTAGTTCTTGTGTTTCTAAAAAAAAGTTTGTTACTTTACAAGATGAATATGATCAAACTACAACAGAATTAGTAAATGTAAAAGCAACTTTACAAAAATGTTTAATTGAAAGTGAAAAAGATGCTGCTACACTTACAGAACAAATTAACTCTTTAAAAGAAGACAAAAAAGGTGCTTTAAAACAAGTTGAAAATTTAACTGTTTTAACACAATCTTCTTCTGACAATATTAAAAATGTTATTACTCAATTAAGTGAAAAAGACAAGTTTATAAATGGTATTAGAGCAGCAATGACTCAAAAAGATTCATTAAACCTTGCTATTAAATATCATTTAACTAAAAACTTATCTGATGGTATACAAGATGAAGACATACAGGTTAATGTAGAAAAAACAGTAGTATTTATCTCTATTTCAGACAAGTTATTATTTAAAAGCGGTAGTTATAATGTAACAGACAAAGCATACTCTGTTTTAGAAAAAATATCTAAAGTAATTAAAGACCAACCAGAAATGGAAGTTATGATTGAAGGTCATACAGATTCTACACCAATAAAAAGAGCTGTTATTCAAGACAACTGGGATTTATCTGCTTTAAGAGCAACCTCTATAACAAGAATTTTACAATATAAATTTGGAGTAAAACCAGGAAGATTAATTGCAGCTGGTAGAAGCCAATATGTTCCTTTAGTAGATAATAATACTGCTGAGAATAAAGCTATAAACAGAAGAACAAAAATTATTATTATGCCTAAATTAAATCAATTCTTTGATTTATTAGAGCAAGATGCAAATAAATAATCTTTATTGAAAAAAAGTTAAAAACCATCTGAAATTCAGGTGGTTTTTTGGTTAAAAAAATAGTCATACTATAAACGTTTAAAAATGGAAAATTTAAAAAACAAAAAAGCAATTATTACAGGTGGAGGAAGAGGTTTAGGAAAAGCAACCGCTATAGCCTTTGCTAAAGAAGGAATAGATGTAGCCATAACAGGTAGAAATGAAGCTGTTTTAAAAGAAACTGTTTCTGAACTAAAAGCATTTGGCATTAAAGCAATGTATGAAGTATTTGATGTTGGTGTTTACGAAGAAGTAAAAACCGGAATTAAAAACATTGTAAACTCTTTAGGTGGTGTAGACATCTTAGTAAACAATGCAGGAATTGCCGCTTTTGGATCTTTTAACGATATGGAAGTTAGCAAATGGACACAAATTATACAAACCAATGTTATGGGTATGTATCATGTTACAAAAGAAGTATTACCTTATTTAATAGAACAAAATAAAGGTGATGTTTTTAATGTATCTTCTACTGCAGGTTTAAGCGGAAACGCAACAACATCTGCATACTCTGCTTCTAAATTTGCCGTTATTGGTATGTCGGAATCATTAATGAAAGAAGTACGTAAAAACAACATTAGAGTTTGTACTTTAACACCTAGTACTATTGTGTCTGATATGACAATTGGTTTAGGTATTGCTAGTAAAGATTCTGAAGACTCTGTGTTACAACCAGAAGATTTTGCAGAGTTAATTGTTTCGGGATTAAAATTACCAAGAAGAGCCATGCTTAAAGGTGCTTCTTTATGGTCTACAAATCCATAGGTAAACATTCTAGAACAAAACATATTTAAATAACATAAAAACCATCTCTAATGAGGTGGTTTTTTATGTAAAAGCAAATTTTAATTTGTTAAAAAAATACGGTAACTTCGTTTCACTTCTGAGATAAAATATTAAAACGTTCGATATCAACTGAATTGTACATAACTACTGAACCAAACAATAAAATGACTATAATAAAATTTCCCTTACTAATTGCTCTTTGCTTATTTTTTAGCAATACGCATTCTCAAGAAATAGTTGAAAAAAAAGTATCTACCAATGTTAATGAGGTCACTGTATTTCTAGAAGGAGCTCAAATAACAAGAAAAAAGACGATTGAAGTAAAACAAGGTAAAACAATATTAAAATTCTCTAATTTATCTCCTTTTATAGATGCCAAAAGTATTCAAGTAAAAGCGGAAGGGAATATTACTGTTTTTGCTGTAAATCATCAACAAAACTTTATAGAAAAATTAGACAAACAACAAGAGCTAATTGACTTAGAAAAAAAACTTAAAGAAGTTGATGATAAAATAGTATTAGAACGTACCTATTTGCAAATATTGACAGAAGAATTAGCTTTTCTTAAAGAAAATAGAAATATTGGAGGTAAAAATCAAGAGGTAAGTGTTACTAATTTAAAAGCTGCATCTATCTTTTTTGGTGCTAAACTAAAGGAACTTAAAATTAAAGAGATTGAAAGAAACAATACCTTACAAAATCTAACTATAGAAAGTAGAGATTTATCAAATCAAATAAATACAATATCAGGAAAAAAGGAATTTCCTAACGGTGAGATTTTGGTAAAAGTAGAGGCTAAAAATAATGCTACTGTAAATTTTGAATTATCGTATGTTGTAGAAAATGCGGGTTGGTTTCCAACTTATGACATAAGAGCAAAGAACGTAAACGAGCCTGTTCAGCTTATTTACAAGGCAAATATTAAACAAGATACAAAGGTCAGTTGGGATAATGTAAAATTAAACCTATCGTCTGCAAATCCTAATGTATCTGGAGTTGCGCCAGAACTTAAAACCTATTTTTTAAATTACAACACGCGTCCTCCTGTTTACAATAGAGCTACTAATGAAGTATCAGGAGTTGTATTAGATCAAAACAACGATCCGCTACCAGGTGCTACGGTGTTAATAAAAGGAACCACAATAGGAACATCAACAGATTTTGATGGTAAATACTCAATAACAATTCCTAATAATGAAAGTTCTTTGGTTTTTTCTTATTTAGGATTTATCAGTCAGACAAAACCTATTCAAAGTGAAGTATTAAATATAATGTTAGAAGAAGATTCAGCAACATTAGATGAAGTCGTTTTAATAGGATACGGAACTGCTCGTAAAAGTAAATCTATAACGAAAGCTCTTCAAGGCACAGTTTCTGGGCTTAATATTCGAGGAGCAAGTAGTTTGCCTGTACCAACTGTTCAAACAGAAAACCAGACCACCGTAAACTTTGAAATAAAAACTCCTTACACCATAAAATCTGATAATAAAAGTTATTCGGTTGATATTGATACGTATAATTTATCTGCATTCTATCAATATTACGCTGTGCCTAAAATTGACAAGGATGCTTTCTTAATAGCGAACATATCTAATTGGGAGCAATATAATTTATTAGAGGGTGAAGCAAACATCTTTTTTGAAGGTACTTATATTGGTAAAACATTGTTAGATGTTAGATATGCTACCGATACTTTGCAAATATCTCTTGGTAGGGATAAAAATGTAAGTGTAAAAAGAGAGAAAGTTAAAGAGTTTATCTCGAAGAATTTTATGGGTAGTAAAAAAGAAGAATCTAGAGGATGGAATATTGATGTAAAAAACAATAAATCACAACAAATCAATATGGTGATATATGACCAAGTTCCGGTTTCGACAAACGACGAAATAAAAATTGAAGTTTCAGAAATCTCAGGGGCGAAAAAAACACCTGAATCTGGAGAAATAAAATGGGAATTTACAATTGCACCAAACGAAAGTAAAAGTTTTATTTTAAGATACTTGGTTAAATACCCGAAAAATAAAACGATAATATTAGAGTAGAATCGTACACATTTAAGGCAAAAAAACAGCTAACTTCGTTTCACTTCTGATATAAAACATAAAAATCATCAATATCAATTAAGATCTAAACATTAAATAAGCTTACTCACTAATTAAGTATATGCTTAAAAAGTTAATTAAAGAAAGTCGTTAGTTAACTTATTTGTATAATTATTAAATAACAAATATCTTTGTTTAAGTTTTATACCTAAATATAATGAAAACATTCAAGTCTGGAAATCGCATAAATCAAGGAACTTATAAAAGTTTCCAACCTAATAAGATAAATCAACAATGGGGAATTGAAGACATGGAGGTATTAAACCTTTTAAGTCAAGCGGATAGACAACTAGGAAGACTCGATATGTATTCGGAATATATTCCAAATATTGACTTATTTATCAGTATGTACGTCTTAAAAGAAGCAACTCAATCTAGTAAAATAGAAGGAACAAAAACGAATATTGAAGATGCACTATTAAATAAAGAAGATGTAAATGATGAAAAAAGGGAGATTGGGAAGAAGTACAGAATTATATAGAGGCTTTAAACTCTGCTATAAAAAATCTCGAAAAATTACCATTTTCCTCAAGATTAATTAGAGAAACTCATAAAATACTATTATAAGGTGTTAGAGGGAAACACAAGCTGCCTGGAGAATTTAGAAGTAGCCAGAATTGGATAGGTGGAGCAAGTATTAATGATGCTACTTTCATTCCTCCGATTCATTCTAGTATCAATGAATATATGGGAGATTTAGAAAAATTCGCACATAATTCTGAATCATTTTTTCCTGATTTACTTAAAATAGCATTAATCCATTATCAATTTGAAACAATCCATCCATTTTTAGATGGAAACGGAAGGGTTGGACGACTAATGATTACTTTATATTTAGTAGAAAAAGGAATACTTAAAAAACCAATTTTATATCTTTCAGACTTTTTTGAAAGAAATAGAATTTTATATTATGATAACCTCACAAAGGTTAGAGAAAAAGATGATTTAAGTCAATGGTTTAAATTTTTCTTAGTTGGTGTTATAGAAACAACTAAAAGCGGAATAAATACATTTGATAGTATATTAAAACTACAAAAAGAGGTTGAAACTAAACTTCAAACGTTAGGAAGTAGATCACATAATGCTCAGCTTATTTTGAATCATTTATTTCAAAAACCAATTATAGATGCTCAAAAAGTGAAAGAATTAACAAACCTTTCCTCGCCTTCGGTTTATAAACTGATAGATGAACTAGAAAAGCTTGAAATATTAACAGAAATAACAGGAGCTAAAAGAGGAAAAATATATTTATTTAGAGAATATACAAAACTATTTAAATAAAAACGTTTTACAACACCGTGTAAAATTAATTGCTAGTTTTAGCCAATTTACGAAATTCACTACTTAAACAAAGCTTATAAATAACCGTCCAACCAACCTACTCCAAGATCTTAATAAAATCATCAAAAGCCTCGTAATAAGGTTGGTCTTTAAAAACAGGACTTTCAACACTTTCTGCGTTGGCAATTCCTACGCCAGCAAACCAAACTTTGGCATTTTGTTTTTTAGCGTGATTTTTAAAAGTCTCCATCCAAATAGTATCATATTCATTCGGATTTTGAATATTATTACTTGCCTTTACCAAGACAAAAATAGTAGGTTCTCCCTTTTTAAATAACACAAATTGGGGATGTCTTTTTAACTGACTGTTTATAGCCTGAAATTCATACCCCATTTTTGTAAGCTTCTTACCAACAATGTTCATTGCCAAATTATGCAATTCTTGTGCTGTTAAAATCTGCATTATTTTTTCTTTTTCTTGTTATGCTTGTTATAGTTTTTATCTCCTCTTGTTTTTGGTTTCTTATATTTTGCAGCAATTTCTCGTCTGTAAGAACCTCCTAAATTTACTTGGCTATTTTTTTCACTCTTTTCATGAAATGCAGCTCCAGGTACATATTCTAAAGAAGTTCTATTTTTAGAAATACCTTGATCTTCTCTTGGACGCTCATCTTCCGTTAATAAATCAGAAATCTTAACGTCTTCTGGGATTTCTAAAACCGGAATCTCATAATCCATTAACTTCTCAATACTTTCTTTTGTTTCTTGCTCTTTTGGAGTAGAAAAAAGAATCGTTTTCCCTGCTCTTTCAGCACGACCAGTTCTACCAATTCTATGCATATAGTTTTCTGGAAACTCTGGTGTATCAAAATTGATAACATGAGAAACATTATCAAAATCTAAACCACGTGCCATTACATCGGTCGCTAATAAGATTCTATTCTTGCCTTCATCAAATTGTCTAATAGAACGTATTCTGTAATTCTGAGTTTTATTAGAGTGAATCACACACATTTCATCATTAAACACTTCTTGTAAATGTTTAAATAATAAATCTGCAGTTCTCTTAAAACCAACAAAAATTAATACTTTATTATAAGTTTCTTTATCTGATAAAAGCTCATGTAACAAATTAACTTTGGTAAAAAAGTTAGGTATATTATAAGAAACTTGCTCAATATTATCTAGTGGCGTTCCACTTACGGCAACAGATATTTTTTCTGGATTTTTAAAGAAATCGTAAATTAATGCATCTACATCTTCCGTCATAGTTGCAGAAAACAAAACGTTTTGTCTTCTTGCAGGAATCACATCAAAAATATTCATCAACTGAAAACGAAACCCTAAATCTAACATTACATCTACTTCATCAATTACCAATTTCTGAATAGATTTTAATTTTAAAGCATTGCTTAACGCCAAATCGTATAAACGACCAGGAGTTGCCACAATAATATCTTGCCCTTGTAAAATTGACTGTTTTTGGGTATTGATGTTTGCTCCACCATATACACCTAAAACACGTGTATTAATATATTTAGATAATTGCGCTATCTGTTCAACCACCTGTAAAACCAACTCACGAGTTGGCACTAGAATCAATACTCTTGGATGTTTTTGTGTAGAATATGGTAAATCTTGCAAAATAGGCATCATGTAGGCAAAAGTTTTACCGGTACCTGTTTGCGCAATTCCTACTACATCTTTCCCTGATCTTACAACAGAAAATGCTTGTTCTTGTATTGGCGTTGGGTTCACATACCCCAAGTCATCAATAGCATATTGTAATTGATTAGAGATTCCTAAATCTTGAAAAGTCATTCTTAATATTTTTCTGCAAAGGTACGTTTTATAAAACGCTAAACAATAGCCCTTTTCACTAAGAATAATTTGTAGTTTTGCAGCTGAAATTTTACACAACATGATTACAGATACACACACCCATTTATATTCTAGTCAGTTTAAAGAAGACCAATCAGAAATGATGCAACGCGCTAAAGAGGCTGGTGTTACTCGTTTTTTCATCCCTGCGATAGATTCTACGTATACAGATAAAATGTTTCAATTAGAAAAAGACTATCCAAATGATGTTTTTTTAATGATGGGCTTACACCCTACTTCTGTTAAAGAAAACTATTTAGAAGAACTAGCGCATGTTAAAAAATGGATTGATGAAAAGAAATTTTATGCTATTGGCGAAATCGGAATGGATTTGTATTGGGATAAAACTTTTTTAACACAACAGCAAGATGCTTTTAGAACACAAATTCAATGGGCAAAAGAAAAAAAGATGCCAATTAATATTCACTGTAGAAATGCTTTTGATGAAGTTTTTGAAGTCTTAGAATCTGAAAAAGGAGATGATTTAAGAGGGATTTTTCACTGTTTTACAGGAACTTTAGAACAAGCAAAACAGGCTATTTCTTACAATATGAAATTAGGAATTGGTGGTGTTTCTACGTTTAAAAATGGTAAAATTGATAAATTTCTGAATGAAATTGACATAAAACACATTGTTTTAGAAACCGATGCGCCTTATTTAGCACCAACTCCATACAGAGGAAAAAGAAATGAAAGCGCTTATTTAACCAACATTGTTGATAAATTGGTAGATATTTATGGACTTTCTTTTGATGAAATTGCAGCAATTACTACTCAGAATTCTAAAGATGTTTTTGGTATTTAAATTGGTATTCATTTAGAGTATTTACAATAAATTTTAAGTAAAAGAATAAATCAGAATAAAGTAAGGTTTGGCTAAAGCCGAAGTTGATATCTTTTATTTACCTATGGATAAATCCATAGGCAATTAAAAAATTGATATCCATAAAGTTTATAATATTTTGAATTGCCAAAGGCTTTAGCCAAACTCAGAAATATGTAAAAGCATCCATTATAAATACAAAACAATGTAAGAATTAGATTTATTTTTAAATCTATAGACTACCAACTTTAGATTTACAAAAAAAATATTCATTGAGCTTACAAACCACATACTACAAAACACCATTAGGAACCGCAAAAATTGTAGGAAACGAAAACGGCATTCAATCTGTTGCTGTTTTAAATGAAGACGTATCTACATCAAAAGAAGTTCCTGAATGTTTACAAGAATGTGTCACTCAATTAGACCAATATTTTTCTGGTAAAAGAAGTAATTTCGATTTAAAATTGAATCCACAAGGAACCGATTTCCAAAAAAAAGTGTGGGACGAATTATTAAATATTCCTTATAATAAAACCAGAACCTATTTAGAACAAAGCAAAGCTTTAGGAGATGTAAAAGCCATAAGAGCAGTGGCTTCTGCAAATGGTAAAAATCCAATTTGGATTATCATTCCCTGTCATAGAGTTATAGGATCTGATGGTTCCTTAACAGGTTATGCTGGCGGAATTTGGCGTAAAAAATGGTTATTGGCACACGAAAACCCTGTAAAACAGCAATCGCTGTTCTAATTTTATTATTCAAACATTAAAAAACATATTTTTACGTTTAGAACATATAGTTTTTTATGATTCAAAGAATTCTCTTCTTCTTTTTACTTTTTATTGGATTCTCAATCCAGTCTCAAACTGTATCTAAAGATTTTAGAATACAGAAATATTTGATTGAAAAAGACACTATTCAATTAGATTCTGTGGCTTTAAACCCAGAGAAATTTAAAGTAATCGATGCTTTTTCTAAGGAAATTCCTTTTTCTGAATATACTATCGATTTTAGCAATGCCGTTTTAATTATCAATTCAGCAAAACACACAGAAATTACAGTTGAATATTTTAGACTTCCCGATTTTATTACCAAAATTTATACTCCTTTTGATGAAAAGTTTATACTTCCAAATGGTACAAATACCGGTAAATTATACAGTTTAACTACCAACAAAAAAGCATCGGACATCAAATTATTTGATGGTTTACAAACTAAAGGATTTATAACGAGAGGAATTACATCGGGTAACAATCAAAATGCAGTTACAAACTCAGCTTTAGATTTAGAAATATCGGGTAAACTCTCTAAAGACGTTACGTTAAGAGCCAATATTTTTGACACCAATATTCCGATTCAAGAAAACGGATATTCACAAAATATCACCGATTTCGATCGTATTTTTATTGAAATGTTTACGGATAATTGGCGTGTAAAAGCTGGTGATATTTCACTACAAAACACCAAAAGTTATTTCTTGCCATTTACCAAACAAGTTTCTGGCTTATTGATAGAAGCGCAACTAAACGACAACTTTAAAGTTGCTGCTTCTGGAGCTGTGGTAAGAGGACAATTTAGTTCTTATAATATTACGAGTGTAGAAGGAAATCAAGGTCCCTATAAAATTTTAGGTACTAATAATGAAAGTGCCATTTTAATTATTGAAGGTAGCGAGAAGGTGTTTATCAATGGAATTCAAATTAAACGCGGAGATGAAAATGAATATACTATAGATTATAATCTTGGGGAAATAGAATTCAATACCACATACCCAATTACTAATGATATGAGAATTAAAATTGATTTTCAATATTCAGAAAGAAACTATACTCGTTTTATAACCTATGATGAAGCTTCTTACGAAGGCGATAAATTTAGTATCGCTGGTTATTTTTATTCTGAAAATGATGCCAAAAACCAACCAATACAACAAAATTTAACAGACGAACAAAAACGAATCTTAGAAAGTGCTGGTAACAATACCGATTTAATGATTGCAGAAAGTGCCTACGAAGATGCTTTTAATGAAAATAAAATCTTGTATAAAAAAGTACTTAATGGAAGTGAAGAAATTTTTGAATATTCCAACAACGCAACAGATGAATTATACACGGTAACTTTTTCTAATGTTGGTAGCAATTTAGGAGATTATGTTTTAGATGAAACCACAGCAATTGGTAATATCTTTTTGTTTGTAGGCACAAACCAAGGGAATTACAATCCTATTATTCGTTTAAATCCACCTACGAAATCGCAATTATTTATTGTACAATCTGCATACAATCCTTCAGAAAAAACAATTATTAATACAGAAGTAGCACTGAGTAATAATGATGCCAATTTATTTTCTACGGTAGATGATGCCCAAAATAAAGCAATTGCAACAAAGGTTAATTGGCAGCAAACTTTAATTGATAAAAAATGGCAGTTAAAGAGTAATATGAGTCATGAATTTGTGCAGAATAATTTTAAAACAGCACAACGTTGGGAGTCTGTAGAGTTTAATAGAGATTGGAATATTCTAACAAATAATGCTACTAAAAGTTATTTTCAATCGGAGTTCACTTTACAGAATAAAAAAGAAGACTTTATCCTATACCGTTTTAACAACCTTGCATATAAAGACATTTTTTCTGGTAACAAACATGAACTGCAATCTAAAATGAAGTTAAAAAACACTTCTTTTTATGTAAATGGTAGTTTTTTAAAAAACACCTCAACCTTAGAAGATAATTCATTTTTTACAGCAAAAGCAAAAGCAGAACACGATTTTAATAAAAAATGGTTGGGTGCGTTTATCAACTTTGAAACCAATAGCAGAAAAGATCTTACTACACAAGAATTTATAAATACCAGTCATAAATTTAAAGAATATGAAACCTATTTTGGAATTGGAGACTCTACTAATGTGTTTACAAAATTCGGATTTAACTACAGAAATAACGACAGTATAAAATCGAATCGTTTTACAGAAATCAATAATAGAAAAACGTTTTATATCAACAGTAAAATCATTCAGAACAAACAAACCAATTTAAGTGTTTTTGCCAATTACAGACTTACAGAAAACAAGTTTACCGAAAATGAAAAATCGTTAAATTCTAAAGTTGTTTTTAATCAGGAATTATTTAATAGTTTCATCAATTTAGGAACCGTTTATGAAACTTCATCGGGTAACGTTGCAAGACAAGAATATATTTATGTGAAAACAGAACCAGGTTTGGGGTATTATACTTGGATAGATTATAACAGTAACGGCGTTAAGGATTTTGATGAATTTGAAGTTGCAGAATTTCAAGATCAAGCGGAATATTTACGTTTACCAAAACCTAATTTACAGTTTATTGCCACTCAACGCGCAAAATTTACGCAGTCTATAACATTAAACCCAAGAATTTGGACTGCTAAAAATGGGGTTAAAAAATTGCTTTCTAATTTTTACAATCAGAGTTTTTTAAGTGTAGAAAATGAACAACAAAGAATAGGAAATTCGTTTAATTTTAATCCTTTTGATTTTGATGAAAGTAAACTGATTGGTTTAAATTTCAGTCTTAGAAATAGTCTATATTTCAACAGAAATCTTCAAAAATATAGCACAACGTATACCTACGGAAAGAACAGAAATAAGCAACAATATTTTATAGGAAATCAAGAAAATAACATTGAGTTACATCAGCTAGATTTTGCACATAAATTTGCAACTTTTTGGTTACTTGAGTTAATGGGTAAAACCGCTGAAAATGATTTAAAAACAGCCAATTTCAACAATAGAAACTATACCATTAACGCCAATGAGTTTCAGCCAAAAATTAGTTTTTTATACAATGACAGCAATCGTTTAACGGCTTTTTATCACTTTAAAAATAAAGAAAACCAACTCGCAGATTTTGAACATTTGAAGCAACAGAAATTCGGAATTGAATACTTTTATATCAACAGTAAAAAGAATCAAATTTCGGCCAATATAAATATGTTTTTAAATGATTTTACAGGAGAAACCAACTCACCCGTTGCCTACCAAATGTTAGAAGGTTTACAAGATGGAAAAAATTACACTTGGAATCTTTTATTCAATCAAAAATTGAATGCTTTTTTAAATTTGAATTTATCTTATTTAGGTAGAAAGAGCGAAAACACAAAAACCATTCATACTGGAAGTGTGCAATTGAGAGCCATTTTTTAGAAACTTGGGTACTTTTTTAATACGTTTGTAACATCAACCAAAAAAAATCAATTATGAAAAAAATTACACTATTGCTTTTATTATTTATTACAACAATTTCTATTGCTCAAGAAAAAGAAGAACAATACCCACAAGACATCAATAAAAAACACGAAGTAAAATTAAATATTTTGGGAGCTTTAGCTTTTGAATGGATAGATGTTTCTTATGAGTATTTAATTAATGACGAATCTTCTTTTGGTGTAGGGGCTTTAGTTGGTCTTGATAATAATAAGAATATAGATGAATACAGAAAATTTTCTTTAACGCCTTTTTATAGAAGATACTTCTCTAATAAATTTGCTAGAGGTTTTTTTATTGAAGGTTTTGGAATGTTGCACTCTTATGAAAACAATAACTCTAATTATTACGATGATTATTCTAACAATTACATTAGTTATGGGAACGATGATACTAAAACAGAATTTGCTATTGGTATCTCTGTTGGAGGGAAATTTATTTCTAAAAAAGGGTTTACTACAGAAATTTACCTTGGGCTAGGACGTAATTTAGGCGGAGATAGCAGCTCTGTAGAAGTAGTAGGTAGAGGAGGAATCTCTTTAGGTTATAGATTCTAAAACCAATCTTATTTACTAAATTTGCTACTTCTAAAATCATTAGATACAAAAAATAAAAAAACATGAAAAAAATACTTTTAGCTTTCGGACTCCTAGTAAGCACTTTAAGCTACGCACAACAAGAAATTAAATTAGACATTGGAGATGTATTGATTGTAAAAAATTTAGAATTTTCTTATGAAAACTACATTACAGAAAGTTCTTCTTTTGGTATTTCTGCTTCATTTAACTTAAAAGATCAAGATGCAGATTTTAGATACCATGAGAACACCATGATTACACCTTATTATCGTAATTATTTTTCTACAAACGAAGCATGGAATTTTTTTGGTGAAGCTTTTTTAGGTATTAATTCTGGTAAAAATGAAATTACTGACTCAGCAGATACTATAACAGGTTATGACAAATACACAGATGCTGCATTAGGTATTGCTGTTGGTACAAAATATATTACAGAAAGTGGTTTAACTATTGATGTACACGCTGGTATTGGTAGAAACTTATTTGGTTCTGACTCACCTACCCTAGTACCTAGATTAGGTGTTAATATTGGTTGGAGATTCTAATACATTTCTTACTTTATAAAACAAAAAACGCACTCTAAGGTGCGTTTTTTTTTGTTCCTTAACAACCACTATACTTTCCCGAATAACATCCTTTTAAACTTGTGTATACATCAATTTGAATATACCTACAAGTACTGTTTATAAATGGTTAGAGAATAGCTTTTATTTACACCTTACAATATGAAATAAAAAAATCTCTTGAAGCATTGCTTCAAGAGATTTTAAGAAATATATAATTAAGTAATTTTACAATTACCAAAGTTTATTATAAACCTGCATTAACCCAAGTCCAAGAAGTAACATCTACTTGTGTACCTGTATTATAAACATTTGTAGTAGTTGCAGCAGCACCTTCAATTATAACGTTCGCTAAAGAACCATTATCTTTCATATCTATGTTAGTATCATAACCTTCTAAATATAAGTTATTAATAGTACCACCAGAATTAAGTTTAAACTGTAAAGCTGTTCCACCAACAGTAGAGATAGCAGTAATATTAGTAAATGTAGGGTTTGCGTTAGCTTTATCTCCTTCAAAAACAGTAGAAAAACCAGCAACAGAATGAGAAATATAAGCGTTTGTTACAGAACCAGACCAAGACTCTGTCCAATCTATTGAATCATCACTATTGTTTTCTAAGTATAAGTTAGATACAGAAACAGTGCCACCAAAGAACTCAACACCATCATCATCTCCGTTGATTACAGAAACGTTTTCTACAGTAGTTCCAGATCCTACAGCATAGAAAGAAACTCCATTGTATTGAGATTCTGAATTAATTTGAGCACCAGTACCTTTAATTACTAAATATTTAATAGAACCAGAGCTATCTGCATCATCAGTTCCACCATAAATGAAACCACCTATTTCTGCTTCTGCACCTGCACCTGCAC
This sequence comes from Polaribacter sp. NJDZ03, assembly GCF_019263805.1. Classification (NCBI taxonomy): domain Bacteria; kingdom Pseudomonadati; phylum Bacteroidota; class Flavobacteriia; order Flavobacteriales; family Flavobacteriaceae; genus Polaribacter; species Polaribacter sp. NJDZ03. The sequence goes on along the minus strand of NZ_CP079195.1, from coordinate 3,083,065 downwards.
TAGTTGTAGCATTACCACATAAAGTAAGACCTCCCCAATCTCCAGGTTCACCTGAAGCAGAAGACATAACTACTGGATTTGCTGCAGTACCTTGTATGTCTATTTCACCACCTTGTAAAACTGCGATATAAACTCCTGTACCACCTTCTCTAGCTGTAATTTTAGTTCCTGCTGGTATTGTTAATTTACCACCATCTTGTACAATATAAGAAGAGCTTAATGTATAAGCGATAGAAGCATCTAATGTTACATCACCAGTAACAGCTCCTTGTAATAAGTTAGATTCAAAAGAAACATCAGTATCTACCCAAGGGAAATCTGCTGCAGTAACTGTTGAAATTGCAGAAGTATTTAAAGCATAGAAATATCCGTCTGTTGCTTGATCTTCTGTTAATGCAACTGGAGTATAACCTTGTGAAAAAGTAACGCTAGAAACATCACCACCATCTTTCATGTCTAAATCTACATCATAACCAACTAAAGAAAGACCTGTAATTGTACCTCCAGAAGTAGCTTTGAATTGTAAAGCAGTACCACCAACAGTAGAAACTGCAGTAATATTATCAAAAGTAGGGTTTCCGTTTGCTTTATCTCCTTCAAAAACAGTAGAAAAACCATCTTCTGTATTAGAAATATAAGCATTTGAAATGTTACCAGACCATTCTTCTGTCCAATCGATAGCATCATCTTGTACGTTTTCTACATATAAGTTAGTCACTGAAACAGCACCACCAAAAAACTCAACACCATCATCTGCACCATTAAGTACAGCAATATTGCTAACAGAAGTACCAGAACCTACAGAGTAAAAAGAAATTCCGTTATATTGAGACTCAGAGTTAATTTGAGCACCTGTACCTGCTATTTGTAAATAAGAAATAGCTCCAGAACTATCTGCATCATTAGATCCTCCATAGATAAAACCACCTACTTCAGCTTCTGCATTTACACCTGCACTAGTAGTAGCGTAACCACAAATAGTTAAACCACCCCATCCGTTAGCTTCTCCTGAAGCTGTAGAAATTACAACTGGGCTAGATTGTGTACCGTTAATATTAATTGCTCCACCTTGTAAAACTGCAATATAAACATCTGTACCACCTTCTAACGCTTCAATTTTAGTACCAGCTGGTATTGTAAAAGTATATCCTTCAGGAACAATAAAAGAAGAAGTTAATTTATAAGTAATACTTGCATCTAAAGTAACATCAGAATCTAATCTTCCTTTTAAAATTCCTACTTCTAAATTTTCTTGAACATCAGAATTAAGTAATGCTGGTTCGTCACTAGTACAACTTGCAAAAGTCATAGCAAATGCTAATGCTACAACACTTAAGTTATTAAAAATTGATCTTTTCATTTTTGTTTGTATTGTTTATTGTTTATTTTCATGCAAAGAAACTACCGAACCATTTAAATAACCTTAACTAAATATTAATAATATGTTAGATAAATAGGGCTTTGTTAACTAATTGTTACCTCGTTTTAACAGCTAATAACAAATAGTATTAAAAAAAGAAAAAGCCTAGAAGTAAACTTCTAGACTTTTTAAATTATTTAAAAAAATTCTTTAATTAGAAAGCATATTTAACTCCCAAAGTTAATTGAACCCCTTGTTTATAATTAGAAACTGTTTCATTTGTTTCTATTTCTGTATTTACATTTCTTACGAACTGCGTTTGTTTGATTTCTGGGTTTAATAAGTTTCTACCAACCAATTTAACACTTAATCTATCCGTTAATTCTTTACTTAAAACTAAATCAAGAGAAACAAAACCTTTTTCTATAATTTCGTCATTATAAAGTGTAGCACTATTTACAAAATCTTCTGGAGAACCTAAAGCAAAAACTTTATCTGATGAATAATTACCTGTTAAAGTTGCAACAAATTCTTTTTCTTTATTACTACTATAACTTAAACTACCATTTGCAATAAGGTCTGAAGCTCCTTGTAAGTTTGATTCTGTTTTTCCTTTATATTGAAAAACATCATCTAAATCTTGGCTAAACCACATTTTAGTTAAGTTTGCATTAAAACCTAAAACAGTATCATCATCTTCATTTTTAATAAAGCTTGTTCTAGCTTCCAACTCTAATCCTTTTACTGTTGCTTTCTCTCCTGTATTATAGAAAATAAAGTTACCAGAAGAACCTCTTGACTGTGCCAAGTTAATTGGGTTTTTTATATTTTTATAAAATCCTGTTACAGAGAAAACTTCTCCCCTACTTGGAAAAAACTCCCATTTTAAATCAACATTTACAACATCCGATTTTTCTAAATCTGGATTACCTTTAGAAACACGACCAGTTGGTGAAACATACTCAAAAGGAGATAATTCTTTAAATTCTGGTAAAGTTTGTGTAAGGCTTGTTGCAAAACGTATATATTGGTTTTCTGCAACTTCATATTTTAAATTAAGACTTGGAAACAAGTTTTCGTAAGTTTTACTAGTATTACCTATTCTACCTACGTAGTTTGCTACATCCCAAGAAACATTAATTTCGTCTCTCTCGAAACGCAAACCTAAGTTCCCCGAAAACTTTTCATTTAAAGTAAAGTTAAAATCTGCAAAAGCAGCTAAAACATTCAATTCTCCAGAGAAAAGATCTACTTCTCCTATTCTAAGGTTTAAACCATTATCAAAATTAGATTGCACAAAAGTTGAAGATAATTCATCTACAGAAGGTGCTTTATAATTTCTTGCTAAAACTCCAATTGCTTGTGATTTAAAATCTCTTTCTTTCCTTCTATAATTTACACCATAATTAAGCGCAAAAGGCTTATCTCCTTCTTCATTAAGGTTACCAAATTTCCAGTTATTTTTAACATAAGCATTGTACTCTACATCTTCAATTTTTTGAGTAGATTTTCTTTGCTGATAATCTCCTACGTGTGCAAATTGAATTTCTGATGAACTTGCTACATCTAAAATATTAACTTCGTTTCTAATTCTATTTGGCTCTTCTGCTAAAACAAAATTATAACCACCAGCCCAAGTTAAAGTATTATTCTCGTTTAAATCATGCTTTCCTATTAACTGATTAATAACCATTGTGGTTTGTTTAAAGTTTTGATCTCTAACAAAAGCTCCATCTTCTTGCGGATCTTGATCATATACAAAACCTAAACCATTTCTTCCTTGTTCATATAAATTATTAGAACTCTTGTTTACAAATAAAGTATTAAACTTTAAACTGTTAGCATCATTCAATTTCAATTTAAGATTAACATAACCAGAAGTATTTGTTTTTGTTGTAAAACTTTCTACATCAGAAAACACGTTGTCCTCACGATTCTGTCTAAAACTTTGAAACTCTCCTGAATAATAATCATAAGACTTAGAATGTGTAGCACTTACATAAAAAGACAAATCTTTACCAAAAATTTCAAATTTTTGAGCTGCAGATAAAGAACCACTATAATTTATGGGTTGTGCAGATATAGTTTCTGTATCCCAACCTTGTCTAGATATTAAATCTTGCAAAGCATATTGTTTTTTATGAAAACCTAAGCTAACATCATTATTTGTTATTGTAGTTCTAAAATCCCCATCGTAATCTAATACATTTGTATTTGTTCCTCCGTTTACACCTATAGAATATCCCTTTTTAGAATAATCTTTAGTTACCACATCTACATTACCAGAAGCTTGATCTGCATAACCAGAAGTTGTATATGTTTTACTAATCCCTACGTTTTGAATAACATCTGTAGAAAAAAGATTTAAGTTGATATTTTTCTTTTCAACATCATCCGAAGGTACAGGTAAACCATTCATAGTAGTCGATAAATATCGATCTCCTAATCCTCTAATAAAAATATCTCCCGTTCCTTGACTTTTTGTAACTCCAGAAATTTTAGTTGTTGCTGTTGCCGCATCCGAAACTCCAATTTTAGATAAAGTTTGTGCTCCAATACTTTCTTTAATTACTGTCGCTTTTTTCTGTTCTAATAAAAGTGCCGAAATAGATTCTCTAGACGCAGCAGACATAATAACTACCTCTTCTAAAGAAACGCCTTCTTCTGCAGATAGTATTTGATTTATCGTTAAAGTTTCTCCTACAGCAATTGTAATTGATTTTTCAATTGTTTTGTATCCCAAAAAACTAAAAACAACAGTATGAGTTCCTGCTGGTACGTTTAATACATAATTTCCATCAAAATCGGTAGTTGTACCCATTGCGGTTCCTTTAATAAGAACGTTTGCAAAAGGCAACGGTTCATTATTTGTTTCTTTGTCAGATAATATACCCTTTAATGTACCTTGACTTTGGGCTACTAATAATTGACTAAAAGCTAAAAAAGTAATAAATAAAAATTTTTTCATTTTTTTCGTATAATTTACTGCCGCAAAAGTCCACCGCTTTTGTAAATTCTATGTTAGCTTTAAATTATGCTTGTATCACAAAAACATTAACTAAATGTTAAGTGGGTATAAATCGTTAACATTTTTTTAATTTTGAAAAAACATTCATTTTAATTTTTGGTGAGATATTTGAACTATTCTTTAGAAATAAAGATTACCATAAATTAAATTAGTTTTTGTCGACTACAATTTATGATCTACTGCCTCTCACCAAGGCAGTTTTTTTGTTTACTTAATACTGAATTAACATTAATTTAACATAGTTAACTGTTCTTTGCATTGACAAAAACTAATAACATGCAATTCTCAACACTACGTAAAGTAGTAGTTTCCATTATCATGTGTGCTTTTTTAAGCATACAGGCACAAGAAACAAATGCCCCAAAATTTGGAAACGGCCTCTTTAACCTTGTTGGTAAAGACAGTACATATACAATGAAGGTTGGTTTAAGAGTTCAAACACTTGCCACTTCTCAATGGGATGTTCGTAATGGTCTTTCTAACCCAGAATCTTCTATGTTAATTAGAAGGTCTCGTTTAAAGTTTGATGGTTTTGCTTTTTCTACTAAATTAAAATATAAAGTAGAATTAGGGTTGTCTAATAGAGATCAGTCTGGAAGCTCAGAATACACCAGCAATGCTCCTAGATATATAATGGATGCAGTTTTGAAATGGAATTTCTCTGGAAACTTTGTATTATGGTTTGGGCAAACAAAATTACCAGGTAATAGAGAAAGAATTATTTCTTCTGCAAACTTGCAAATGGTAGATCGTTCTTTATTAAATAGTAATTTTAATATAGATAGAGATATCGGAATTCAATTAAAACACCATTTTAACCTTTCAGATACCTTTATAATTAAAGAAACTTTTTCTATTGCCCAAGGTGAAGGAAGAAATATTACTACAGGTAATATTGGTGGACATCAATATACTACAAGAGTAGAATTACTTCCTTTTGGAAATTTTACGAGTAAAGGAGATTATACTGGAAGTGATTTAAAATTTGAGAAAAAACCAAAACTGTCTTTAGGTTTTGTTTACGACTTTAACAATAACGCCTCTAAAACAAAAAGTAATCAAGGTTCTTATATGTTAAATGATATAGGGTTTTATAATACAAATATTTCTACACTTTATTTAGATGCTATGTATAAACACAAGGGATTCTCTTTTATGGCAGAATATGCTAACAGAGACGCAAAAGACCCTTTAGCAAAAAACTCTGATGGAACTTTAACCGGAGATGAAGTACAAATAGGTAATGGTTTAAATTTACAAACTGGTTATATGCTATCTAAAACTGTAGAAGTTTCTGGGCGTTACACAAATATTACTTTAAGCAAAAATATTACAGAAAAAGGAGCTAAAAATCAATACACTTTAGGTGTTTCTAAATATATATCAGAACATAAATTAAAAGTACAAACAGACGTTAGCTATACAGACATTGGTTTTAGTACAAATCAATTGCAATTTAGACTACAAGTAGATATTCATTTTTAGTTAAAATGATAACATAAACCTAACATAGGCGTTCTTTTATGTCTATAAATTTGCACAACAAAAATTAAATAAACAAAATGGGAGATCCATATATTTTAATGTTAGTCGCTTTAGCTGTTTTAGCTATAGTAGATTTAGTTATAGGTGTTAGTAATGACGCAGTTAACTTTTTAAATTCAGCCATAGGCTCAAAAGCAATATCAGTAAGAAATATTATGATAATTGCAAGTTTAGGTGTGTTTTTTGGAGCCGTTACCTCTAGTGGAATGATGGAAGTTGCACGTAAAGGTATTTTTAACCCTAACATGTTTATGTTCCAAGATATTATGTTCATTTTTATGGCTGTAATGATTACAGATATTTTATTGCTAGATATCTTTAACACGCTCGGAATGCCTACTTCTACTACAGTTTCTATTGTATTTGAACTTTTAGGAGCTGCCGTTTGTATTTCTTTAATAAAAATATCTGCAAATGATTCTCAATCTATTTCTGATATCTGGAACTACATTAACCATGAAAAAGCTTTTGAAATTATTAACGGAATATTATTATCCGTTGTCGTCGCATTCTCTGTAGGTGCTGTTGTACAGTTTGCATCTAGATTAATTTATACATTCAACTTTAACAAAAGAGCTACATATATTAGTGCATTATTTGGTGGATTTGCAATTACTGCAATTACCTACTTTATCATTATTAAAGGAATGAAAGGTACACCTTGGTATGACGATGTAGCACATTTAATTGAAGGAAATACTTTGGGTATTATTTTAGGAAGTTTTGTTATTTGGGCTATTATTTCTCAACTTTTAATACAATTTTTTAAAGTAAATATTTTAAAATTGATTATTGGAGTTGGTACGTTTTCTTTAGCCATGGCTTTTTCTGGAAATGATTTGGTAAACTTTGTAGGTGTACCAATTGCTGCATGGAACTCTTACCAATCTTGGAACGTTTCCGGTATTGCTCCAGACGCTTTCTCTATGGGTATTTTAGCCAAAAAAGTACCTTCTAACATCTGGTTATTATTAGCTGCTGGTGCTATTATGGTGGTTACTTTATGGACTTCTAGTAAAGCACAAAATGTAATAAAAACAGGTATCGATTTATCTCGACAAGGAGAAGGGCATGAAAAATTTCAGCCAAATAATTTATCTAGAGTTGTGGTAAGGTTTGCAATGGGTCTTAATTTTGGAATTAGTAAAATTTTTCCTAAAAAAATATTGACTTATGTAGATTCTAAGTTTCAAAAACCCGTAATAGAATTACCGAAAGACAAAACATACGAGTTACCTGCTTTCGATTTAGTAAGAGCTTCTGTTAACTTAATTGTTGCTGGTATCTTAATATCTGTTGCAACTTCTATGAAATTACCTTTGTCTACTACTTATGTAACATTTATGGTTGCTATGGGTACTTCTTTAGCAGATAGAGCTTGGGGACGTGAAAGCGCAGTTTATAGAGTTGCCGGAGTAATAAATGTTGTTGCTGGGTGGTTTTTAACGGCTATTACAGCCTTTTTAGCAGCTGCTTTAGTAGCATACTTAATTAGTTGGGATATGATTATGATTCCTATTCTATTAGCACTTGTTGCTTTCTTAATTGGAAGAAATAGCTTAATTCATAGAAGAAGATCTAAAGAAATAAAAAAACAAGTATACATAGAAAGAGCAGAATTAATTACTATTAATGGTGTAATTGAAGAAAGCGCAGATCATATTTCTGAAGTAATAAATCGTGTAAATAAATTATATACCAATGTTGTAAATGATTTGGCAAACCACGATTTAAATAAATTACGTAAAACAGACAAACACGTTGCTAAACTTAATGACGAAATAGATGGTTTAAAAGACGGTGTTTTCTACTTTATTAAATCTTTAGACGAAACTTCTGTAGAAGCAAGTAGATTTTATATTATGGTTCTAGGATATTTACAAGACATAGCACAATCTATTAGTTATATTTCTAGAGCAAGCTACAAGCATGTAAATAACAATCATAAAAACTTAAAGAAAGGTCAAATAAAAGATTTAAAAACTATTGACGTTGCTTTATCTGCTCTATTAACTAAAGAAGCTAATATTTTTGAAAACAGAGAATTAGACAATTTAAATAGCCTATTAATAGAAAAGAATGAGTTGTTACAAAGCGTAAGATCTTCTATTGAAAAGCAAGTTGCAAGAATTAGAACAGATGAAACGAGTCCTAAAAACACAACTTTATACTTTAGTGTATTATTAGAAACAAAAGATTTAATTAAGGCTTTAATGAGTTTACTAGAAACTTATGAAGAGTTTCACTTAAGCACAAAACAAGTAAAATTATAATATTATTATAAACAACAAAAAAACCATGAAGCGCTCTTCATGGTTTTTTTTTGTTATATATTTTGTTTATTTTTAAATGTAATCCTTTAAAAGTTCTGTAAAAAAGAAAGCAGATAGAAAATCTGTAAAGGCTATCCTTTTAATTACTGGTACCATGCACTAAAAACAGCAACCCTTAAGCTGTTTACTATACTAAATTTACTTCCCTTTAAGTTTTAGCTCAAAGGAGTTTTGCCTCCTATTCTAATGTATTTTCTACTTACTCTGTAGAGTAACAAAATAGAAATCTAGTATTGGTTTTCTTTTAAAATTAACATTAGATAAAAGCGAATTTTAAGAGATATTCTACTAATACCTATAGACTCCTTTCTAAAACCAAAACCCTAAATTAAACAACCAATATTTTTCAGTATTTTCTGGAGACCAACTATATTTTATTTCTAAAGGACCAATAAAAGAATTATAACTATAACCAATAGCATAACCTGATTTTATGTCTTTAAAAAGATCTATATTTTTGAAAACATTTTCGTCTAAACGCCCATAATTAGCTATAAAAATTGCGTAATGTTTACTTGCAAAAGCATATCTTAAATTAAACTCTGTCTTTACAAAGCTATTGTTAGAAAGCTCTCCAAAATCATAGCCATAAAAAGGCACAAAAGTATTGATATAGTTTTGGTTGTAACCTCCTAAATAAAAGTCAAAAACCTCAGAATCTACATCGTTTAGTGTAAAACCAGCTTCACTTGTTACTTGAAGAGTAAGTTTATCTAAAAAAGTAGTAGCAAAACCTAAAGTTCCTTTAGATTGGGCAAATTGCGAAAAATCATTATTTCGATCTGATGAAACCATGTACCATTTAAAGTTTAAATCTGCAAAATATCCTTTGGTAGGAAAATATTTTTTATCATAAGAGTCTAATTTTAAATAACCAAAAGAATTAAAATAGTTGCTATTATCAAAAACTGTAGCTCCACTATTTACAGATGCAATTGTTTCACTGGTTGCCTTTACATATTTATACTCTACACCCAAACCTAAAGCAAACCTTCTATTAAAGGTAGTTTGAAGAAAAAATTGGTTGGTAATATCTGTATATTTTAAATTAATAGTACTAATTGTAGGATACTGAGATACAATGGAACTAAATTTAGAATTTGTTCTAAAATGATTGTATCTAGACCTAAACCCATAGCTAATATAAAAACCATTATCTACAAAATAATCTAAGTTATACCTTAAATTATCTCCTAAAATCATGTCAAAAGAAAACATATCATTATTTAATAATAAATGTTTTTTATTATAGTTTGCTAAAAAACCAGACTTATATAAATAATCATAATGGACTCCCAATTTTAAATTAGCACTCCCACTTGTTTCGTTTAAATTCAGTTTTAGATTATAAGTATTATCTTCTTTTTTAATTAAGTTATACGTTATTCGTTCGTAATTTTTTGTAGAAGATAAGAGGTGTATCCTTTTGGTAATTTCTTTTCTTGTTAGACTATCTCCTCTTTTTATCTTTATTTTACCTAAAACAAAAGCTCTTGTATATATATTAGATCCTAACAGATTAATCTCTGTAATAGAAAATTTATCATGATCAAAATCTACCTTCTTACGTTCTTTTTTATGTACTTGCTTATTTGCTAATTCTATAAAAACACTGCTAAATTTTTTTCCTTCTTCAATTCCTTTTTCTAAAATACTTTCTTTATCATCAAAACTAACCACATTGTAATCAGTAACAGATGGATGAATATAAACATCAAGCATCTCTTTTTCTTTGTCTGTTGTACGATACATCTGATAACTAACAATCTGGTTCATTATAGCAACAACAGAATTTAGATTTTCTTTTTCATATAAATTCCCTTCAACATCTACTCCTATTATAACATCTACTCCCTTAGATTTCATTACACTAATAGGAAAATTATTTGCTATACCACCATCTACTAACAATTTATCATTTATAAAAACCGGATTTAACAACGTGGGAAAAGAACCACTAGCTCTTAAAGCCAAAGGCAAAGAACCTTTTTCTAATAAAACAGGACTTCCATTTTCTACATCTGTAGCAATACAGAAAAAAGGGATCGGAAATTTTTTAAAATCACTAATACCCTCTACTGATGACAATAATTCTGTTAAAAAATTTAATACATTCTGTCCTTTAGAAACAGCTACCGGAAAGCCTATTGCTCCTTTGTTTACAGGCAAAGTAATCACAGTTTTTTCTCCAAATTCTTTTTCGAAAAATGGTGCAGAATTTCTAGGCAACTTATCTTGTAAAAGTGAAACAAAATCGGTTTCTAAAATGATTTGCTCTATCTGATCACCAGAATATCCTATTGAATATAAACCTCCAATAATTGCGCCCATGCTGGTACCACCTACATAATCTATTTGTAAACCTGCTTTGTCAATTTCTTTTAAAACCCCAATATGAGCAAAGCCTTTTGCACCACCTCCACTTAAAACCAAACCTACTTTTGGCTGCTTTTCTTGACTATTTATAGTTATAGAAAGCAACAATAGAAATGCTAATAAAATGTTTTTCATTTTTTATTCGGTTGAAAATATTGATATACTTTTACAGCTCTTGCATTTCCAATAACCTCTTTTAATTCTTCTAAAGAAGCTTCTTTAACACGTTTTGCCGACTTAAATTTACGTAACAAGGTAGTAATAGTTTGCGTACCAACATCTGGTATTTGCTCTAACTCAGATTTTATAGCACTTTTACTTCGTTTATTTCTGTGAAACGTAATTCCGAATCTGTGTGCCTCATTTCTTAGGTACTGGGTAATTTTTAACGTTTCAGACTTTTTATCTAAATATAAGGGAATTGGATCTCCTGGATAATATATTTCTTCTAATCTTTTAGCAATTCCTATAATGGCAATTTTACCTCGTAACCCTAAAATATCTAAACTTTTTAAGGCAGATGATAATTGTCCTTTTCCACCATCTACAATAATTAGTTGCGGCAACGGCTCTTCTTCTTCTAGTAAACGCTTATACCTTCTATAAACAACCTCTTCCATAGATGCAAAATCGTCTGGCCCATCAACTGTTTTAATATTATAATGTCTGTAATCTTTTTTACTCGGTTTTCCGTCTTTAAAAACTACACAGGCAGCTACTGGGTTTGTTCCTTGAATATTTGAGTTATCAAAACATTCTATATGACGTGGCTCCACATGCAAACGTAAATCCTTTTTCATTTGCGCCATAATTCTTTTTACATGCCTATCTGGATCTACAATTTGTACTTGCTTAAATTGCTCTTGTCTGTAGTATTTTGCATTTCTTTCAGATAATTCTACAATACGCTTTTTATCACCTAATTTAGGAACCGTAACTTTTACAATCTCTCCTAAATCTACTTTAAAAGGAACATAGATTTCTGGTGATTGAGAATCGAAACGTTGTCTAATTTCAACAATAAACAATTCTAATAATTCTTTGTCTGTTTCATCTAACTTTTTCTTAATTTCTGTAGTATGAGATTGAATAATAGACCCATTAGAAATTTTTAAGAAATTGGCATATCCATGTGTTTCATCAGAAATAATAGAAAAAACATCTACATTATTTATAGATGGATTTATAATAGTACTTTTAGATTGATAATTGCCCAACAAATTAAGCTTCTCTTTAATTTTCTGTGCTTCTTCAAACTCCATTTTTTCTGCAAAGCCCAACATCATTTCTTGAAACTTATCTAAGCTTTCTTTAAAATTCCCTTTAATAATATTTCTAATTTCTGCAATAGAATTATTGTAATGGCTCTCTGTTTCTAAACCTTCACAAGCACCTTTACAGTTTTTTAGGTGATATTCTAAACAGACTTTATATTTACCTTCATTTACATTCTGCTGACTTAAATCGTATTTACACGTTCTTAACGGATACAATTCTTTAATAAGATCTAATAAAACTCGCACCGTCTTAATAGACGTATAAGGACCAAAATATTCCGACCCATCTTTTATAACTCTACGCGTCATAAAAACTCTTGGAAAACGTTCTTTTTTTATACAAAGCCAAGGGTAAGATTTATCATCCTTCAATAAAACATTGTAACGAGGCTTGTATTTTTTAATTAAATTATTCTCTAATAATAAAGCATCCGTTTCTGTATTAACTACAATATGTTTTATACGAACAATCTTTTTTACTAATACCCGTGTTTTACCATTTTCATGGTTTTTATTGAAATAAGAAGCAACTCTTTTCTTTAGATTTTTGGCTTTACCAACATAGATAATTACATCTTCCTTATCAAAATATTGATAAACTCCGGGTTCATTTGGTAAGGTTTTTACTTGAAGTTCTAAAGGTGTAGACATCGCGCAAAATTACGTATTTTTTTTAAAGATATAGTGATGAGAAATCACTTCTAAAAACAAAATCTAAAAAGGTATTTTATATTTAAAATGATATAATAAGATTGCTCTTTCTATATTTTTCTATACTTTTAAAGCCTAACTAACATTATTTATAAATAACTAATACCTATTACATGACTAAAAAAAATACAATTTCTTTACAAACCGCTAAAAGATGGACTAATAGATGGCGCAAAATGGAAGGTACTTATAATGCCCACCAAGACTGTAGAGCTTTTAACATTCCATTAGAAGATTTAAAAGAAGCTATTGCAGAAGGAGCCGTAACAGTAAGGGCTTATTTAGGCGTTCATAAACAGAAAATAGAAGGAGAAATTGTTTTTGAAGAAAAATTAATTATTGTTGGTGTAGATGCTAACGGAAAAGATATGATTTCTTCTAAAGATGGCAAAAATTTAGATAAAGATAGTGGTGATATTTATGATTTAACATCTCCTTGTCCAGACAAATGCGATAATGAGAGCCCTTTAAACTAAACTGATTATTATGAGTTTAGATGATTTTATTGTAAATGCTGGGTACTTTTTTTTAATAATAAATACCCTAGCATTTATTATAAGTTATAATAAAAAACACAAAGCATTAAAATACTTTATTATGTATTTAATGCTATGCGTTTTTGTTCAAATTTATTCTAGTTTTTTAAGTTCCTTAAGAATAAACAACCTCTTTCTAAGTCATTATTTCTTTATTGGTCAGTTTATTTTTTTAAGTTTCTTCTTTTCTACTTTATATAACTTTAAAAAGTTAATTAGGCTTTTAACCTTCTTAATAGCATTCTCTTTTATTACATATTTATACAACTTTCCAGAAACACTAAAAAAATGGAATGTTTTAGAAATTGCAATTACATCCATACCTTTATTAGTTTATAGTTTTTTCTTTTTTGTAAAAAAAATAGACAACAATATAGACAAAAAATATATTTACTTTAACTCTGGTTTCTTTGTATACACCCTATGCAGCACACTTATTTTTACGTTAGGAAACATAGGGTCTAGAGAATTAAAATTTTATGTCTGGCAGTTTAATGCTTTTTTATACCTTATTTTTCAGATTATGGTTTTTGTGGAATGGTACAAAAACTTTAGAAAACCGATAAAAAAACCAAGTTTTATCCATTTTAAAAAACAAGTATAAACCCCTGTTTTTCCATAAACATCTTAAAAACTTAAGATAAACTACTATTTTTACCGTAAACTTATTTTTCCGTAATTTTGGTTTTACTTTTCAAAACCCCTTTATGGAAGAATTGCTTACTAAAGAAAACCAAGTGATAGTTATCGTTTTAATAGGTGTTTTATTACTTCTTCTAATGGGAGTTGCATTCCTGTTATTTTTCTTCTTCTCTAGAAAAAAAATAGTGGATAAAGAACTAGAGAAAAGAAACCTAGAAGTAAACCATCAAAAAGAAATTATACAGTCTATTATTATAACTCAAGAAGAGGAACGCAAACGCATTGCACAAGATTTACATGATGATATTAGCTCTAAACTAAATGTAATTAACTTAAATGCAAACCTTTTAAAAGATGGAGATTTAACGCCAGAAGAGTACATAACTGTTAACAACGGTATTTTAGAAGCTACAGATAAAACCTTAGAAAGTGCTCGTAAAATTGCACACAATCTTTTACCACCAATACTAGAAGAATTTGGCTTTAAAGACGCAGTAGAAGAACTAGCTGACTCCTTTAATAACAGTAAAAAAATTAGTATTAAATACAATATAAATTACACCAACAAACTTTTAAACCCACAAAACGAATTACATTTATTTAGAATTACTCAAGAATTAATTAATAACTCTGTAAGACATGGTAAAGCTAATAATAGTACTATAAATATTTCTCAAAAAGACAATCGACTAATTTTTAGCTATACAGATAATGGCATCGGTTTTAATTCTGATGATAAAAATAATAAAAAAGGTCTTGGAATGAAAAATATAGAAAGTAGGGTTTCTTTATTAAACGGAAAATATAATATTGGAAGTGAAGTAGGTAAAGGATTTAACATTTTAATTGTAATACAACCCCCAGAATATGCAAAAAATTAATATTATAATTGCCGATGATGAAGAGCTTTTTAGAAAAGGAATTCGTTTTTTATTAGAAAGAGAAACTAATTTTAATATTACTTATGAGGCAGAAAACGGTAAAAAATTAATAGATTTTATATCCTATTCAGAAGAGAAACCCGATATTATTTTAATGGATCTAAAAATGCCAGAATTAAATGGTGTGGAGGCTACTAAAATTATTCATCAAACACATCCAGAAATTAAAATAATTGCATTGACTAGTTTTGATGGAAAATCATTTATCACCAACATGATAGATGTTGGCGCATCTTCTTACCTACTTAAAAATACAAGTCCTAAGATGGTAATTCATACAGTAAATGAAGTGTTTAAAAAAGGGTTTTATTATGATGATAAAGTATTAAAAATTATTCAAGAAAATATTATCTCATCTAGTGGAAAACGTATAAAAAGCGACTTAGACAAAAAACTACTTTCTAAAAGAGAAATAGATGTTTTAGAATTAATTTGCGAGCAATACACCACTGCAGAAATTGGAGAAAAACTATTTATTAGCCCAAGAACTGTAGAAGGTCATAGAAACAACCTCCTTTTAAAAACACACTCTAAAAATGTTGCAGGTTTGGTTATTTACGGTATTCAAAAAAAATTAATAGAAATTTCACCCGATTTCAATATTTAAAGAATCTACTTTCATTACAATTATTAAAAATCCAAGTATTTATACTTGGATTTTTTTTTGGTTACTTCCCCTCTTACATACTCTAAATGTTGCCCTTACATTTGAAGAAATGTTTAATCAAAATTCCAATTATTATGTATACACTAAATGTAACAAATAACTACATCTCAGACCTTGGCGTTTCTAATGGAGTGACAGTAAAAAAAGGCAAAACCTGGGAAATAAAGAGACGAGGCTCTCTGTTTTTAATGGTTCCTGGTATGGGAGAAATTAACTTTATTGATTTAGGAGATAAAAAACTAGAAGGCTACCCTTTACCTAAAGAAACTTGGGGTGTTCTAATAAGAACCCAAAGCTCTGAAGCATATTACAGATATGAAGGAGGAGGAGAGTTAATTGCTATTATAGATCATATAGGAACTGTACACCTTAGCACAAAAAAAGGTACAATGATTCGTATTAGAATACCAGAACTTATTATTAACTAATAAAAATTAACAACATGGACGAATATATAGGAATTATTAAAATATTTGCAGGAGATTTTGCCCCAAGAGGATGGGCTTTTTGTGAAGGACAATTATTAGCAATTAACTCAAACACAGCTTTATTTTCAATTTTAGGAACCACTTATGGTGGAGATGGTAGAACTACTTTTGGTTTACCAGACTTAAGAAGTAGAGTTCCTGTAGGCCTAGGAAATGGTCCTGGGTTAACTCCTAGAAGATTAGGGGAAAAAGACGGTACAGAACATAATGTTCTTAATGTTACTCAAATGCCTCCTCATACGCATGCTGCAGTATTAACAAGCACAGGTTCTGCAACTGCTACTATTGCTATTCCAGCATTTGATGATACAGGAGATTCTCCTGACCCTAGTAATACTGCTGTTTTAGCTAAAGCTGAAAATACAGCTGGAACAGAGATGAATCTTTATACTAATAGTGCCGCAGACACTACTTTAAAACCATTTACAGCACCTATAACTAATATTAGTGGTGAAGTTACCGTTGGCCTTACTGGAGCTGGCCAAAATATTAATAACATGCAACCGTTTTTAGGACTAAATTATATTATTTGTATGCAAGGTATTTTTCCCTCAAGAAGTTAATTTTCTTAAAAAGTAGTTATGTAAAAGTCAGATTCTAAAATCTGACTTTTACTGTTATATTCTTTATATAAACCCTAATTTAAAAAACAGGTATTTATACCTATAGTAATTTATTTATTAAAAGTATATGTTTGAAAATGAATTAAATAGCTAATTAATCAACTTTATTTTTAGCCTAAAAAATAAAAAACATGAAAAAAATTACACTTATACTAACAGCAATATTTAGTCTTGCTTTAGTAAACAATAACTATGCGCAAACCTTTTGGACAGATACTTTCGACGGTCCATCACCAACTAGTGGTACAAGAAGTGCTTCAAATCATGGAGACACTGTAAATGGGGCTTTTTGTGGATCTGGTGATTACTTTTTTAGAACAAATTTATCTATCGATCCTGTAAATGGATTGACAGAAATATTCTCTAATTATTCTGGACATTATTGGAGAGCAGAAGACCTTGACAATTGTATTGGTAACCCAGATGTTATTAACTTTGCAGGGATTAACATTTCTGGAAAATCTAATTTAGTTTTTAAAGGTCTTTTTGGAGCTAGAGATGGCACCAATTTTGAAAGTGATGATAATATGATTATTGAATATCGAATAGATGGGAGAAGTTATACAAAAGGATTAGCTTTTGAAAGCGATTTGAGTATTTCAGGAAACAATGGTTACATTAGGGTAGACACAAATTTAAATGGAAATGGAGATGGAGCAAAACTAACACCTGCACTAACTCAGCATCAATTTGATTTAGCAGGTACAGGAACTACTTTAGATTTAAGAATTACGGTAAGTTCTGATAGTAGTGGAGAAGAATTTGGGTTTGATCAGTTTACCCTTGAAAGTTCTGTTTCAAACACTGCCCCAGTAATAGCTGGTACCTCTGCTGGTCAAGCCGTAAATGACAATAGTACTTTGTCTCCTTTTTCAGCTATTACAACCACAGATGCAGATGGAGATAACCTATCTGCAACAATTACTTTAGATGATAATGCTAAAGGTGTTTTGTCTGGTACAGGTTTAACAGGTACAGGTCCTTATGCTATTGCAAGTACTACCCCTGCAGACTTACAAGCAAAATTAAGAGCGTTAAGTTTTAACCCTACAGATAATAGAAGTTTAACATCAGAAACTACAACTTTTACAGTTGTTATTAATGATGGTACAGACACAGATACAGATAACACAACTACAGTTATTTCAAGTGCAGTAGCACCAACAGTAACTAGTGTTAGTGCAACAACTACAAACGGAACTTATAAAGCAGGCGACAATGTTATTGTAACCGTAACTTTTAATGAAAATGTTACAGTTACTGGTACGCCACAAATCACATTAGAAACTGGTACAACAGATAGAACCATAAACTATAATGGTACAGGTAGTGGTACTTCTACTTTACAATTTAATTATACTGTACAGGTAGGAGATTCAAGTGCAGATTTAGATTATCTAGCTACAAACTCACTTACTGCAGGAACAAGTATTCAAGATGCTGGTAGTAAAGATGCAATTTTAACATTACCAACTCCTGGAGCTACAAATTCTTTAGGAGATAATAAAGCAATTGTTATTGATGGTAATGCACCTTCTACAACAAGCTTCACAAGAAAAACACCAACAACTCAAACTACTAATGCAGACGTCTTAACATTTTTAGTAACTTTTGATTCAGATGTTACAGGAGTTGGAGCAGCAGATTTTGCCGTTACAGGCCCATCAGGATCTGCTATTGGTGTACTTCAAGTAACAGCTTCTACTTATGATGTAACGATATCTGGTGGAAACTTAGCAGCATTAAATAGTAATGTAGGTTTAAATTTTAATGGTGGAGTTTCGATTACAGACCTTGCTGGTAATTCTTTATCTAATGCAGAACCAGCTACTGATGAAACATATACTTTAGATAACAATGGACCTACTTTAACTTCTTCTAATCCTGCAGATGATTCTACAGAGATTACTATTTCTCAAAACATAGAATTAACATTTAATGAGAATATTAGTAAAGGAACAGGTAATATACTAATCAAAAAAACGTTGGACAACAGTACTGTTGAAACAATAGACGTTACTACAGCTACTATTACTGTAAGTACAAATACTGCTACCATTAATCCTTCTGCTGATTTTGATTTAAATACAGGCTATTACATTCAAATAGATAATACCGCTTTTAAAGATGCGCTTAATAATAATTATGTAGGTATTGCTGATGCAACTTCTTTAAATTTCACATCCCAAGCAAATCAAATAAATTCATATTTGGTAGCTAGTGGAAATTGGTCTGTGCTTAGTAATTGGTCTTTAGGTAGGTTACCAATTAGGACAGATAATGTTAATGTATCATATAATAGTATTAATTTAGACATGAGCAATGTTACAGTTAACGATTTAAGTATTAGTATAGGTGGATCTTTTAATATACTTGGCTCTACATCAATTACAATTAATGGAAATCTTAATCAAAATGGAACATTAAATATATTATCAAATGCTGCTTCCAATGGTTCTTTAATTGTTAAAGGAAATCATACAGGAATTAGTAATATTGATTATCACAGATATTTATCTACAAACTGGCATTTAATATCTGCTCCAATTTCAGGCAGAAATATTAGTACTTTTACTGGAAATGTTAGTACTAATGATAATAAATATGCAATTGCTCCTTATGTAAATAACGTTGTAAGTGCTTCTCGTTGGAACTACTATACTACGGCAGCCGGAACAAATAATATTGCTAGTGCTGGTACGTTTACTGCAGGTAAAGGATATTCTATACAAAAAACCACAAATGGTACTTTAAATTTCTCTGGAACTTTAAATACTACTGATAAAATTTTTCCAATTACTGATGGAGGAGATAACCCTGCAGGAAATAGATGGAATTTAGTAGGAAATCCTTTTACAGCATCATTAAATGGTAGTAATGCCGCTGATGTAACGAATAACTTTTTGAAAGTAAATATTGATGCTGGTAACTTAGATCCTTCTAGAGCAGGTTTATATTTATGGGATGGTTCTGCTTATTTAGAAAAGTCTGTAGACGACGCTGCTTTCTATATTGCTCCCGGACAAGGATTCTTTGTTCATGCTCCAGATGCAGGCGGAACTTCAGTAAGTTTTACTGAAGCAATGGAAACTCATCAAACAGGAAACATCTTTTTGAAAAGTGGTACAAGTTATCCAGAAATAATCTTAAATCTTTCTGATGGAACTAATAACTCATTAACCAAATTAAGATATATTAAAAATAAAACCACAGGATTAGATGTGGGTTCTGATGTTGGTACATTTACTGGAACTAGCTCTAATTTTAAAGTCTACACTCATCTAGTAAGTAATAGTGAGGGTATAGATTTTGCTATACAAGCTTTACCAAACTCAGGTTATGCGGATATGGCAGTTCCTGTAGGAATTAAAGCTGATGCAGATAAAGAAATTACATTCTCTTTAAATACGACTAACTTTGATGCTGATCTTAAAATATTTTTAGAAGATAGATTAACAAATACGTTTACACGTTTAGATGAAGCTAACAATACTTATAAAATTACTTTAACAGAAGCTTTAAACGGAATTGGTCGTTTTTACATCTATACAACCAACAGTGTACTAAGTATTGATAAAAATGCAACTCTAGACAATATTAGTATCTATAAAACAAATAATACTACTTTAAAAATTGCAGGTTTACAAAGTGATAACGCATCAATAAAACTATTTAATATTTTAGGAAAGCAAGTATTAAGAACATCTTTTAAATCTCAAGGTGTTTCAGAAATAGCGCTACCAAAATTAGCTAAAGGAGTTTATATTGTTCAGTTAGAAACTGAAAACGGAAAATTGAATAAAAAAATAATTTTAGAATAATAACGATAATTTTAAAGACAAAACATCATGAAAAAACAAAACGGAAATACTCAGGATATTGCTCAAGAAATTACTCGTAAGCAAGCAATTAAAAAAATAGGGAATTACGGTAAATACGCTGCATTAACTGCCTTAGGAACTTACTTAATTCTAAACCCACAGAAAGCGCAAGCTTCAAGTATGGAAGCTCCAGGTACTGGGTTCTAAAAATAAAGTATTACAGTTGGGGGGATTGTAATACTAATTATAAAAAGGTTGTCAAATTTGGCAACCTTTTTTACTTTAAACTACTTATTATAAAGGCTGTCAAATTAATTTTTTGATGGCCTTTTTTAATATGGGTACTTTCACCCTTTTAGATAAATCAGTATTTGTACTCTAAAATAAAGGATACTTTCTCGGTAATTTTACAGTGTTCTTAATACCTTTTAAGAATAGCCGAATCCGAAAAGCTATATAGAGTAGGAAATATTTTAAATTATATATTATGAGCACAAATTCAAAACAAGCAGTTTTAGATGCATTAAAAAAAGAAGGAGTAACAAACTTAGAGCAATTTGCAGATTTTGCTTCTAACCTAGCTAGTAAAGGAGACCAAAAAGGAAATCCAATTGTTATGACAGCAATTATTTCTCCAGGATTTTTTGTATCTCACTAATTCTTATAAAGAAGAGTATTCAATAAGAATACTCTTCTTTATTATAAAACATGAAACAACAATTAGAAATATCGATTGATAAAAGTCTTACTTGGATAAATAATAATCTGCATTACTTTAATATAAATAGTAATGATGTAGAAAAAAATCCGAATTTAGATATGCAAAGAAAACGTTTAGGAGAACTTGCAATAACATTGTTAATTCTTAGCAGAAATACTTCTTATAAAGAAGACTATCGAGCAAAAAAAATCATCTCCTTTATAAAAGAAATTTGTAATTCTAAAGATTTTTACAGAGGTATTACAAGAGATCTTAATCTTTTCCCTTTCTATTTAATGTTATACAATGGTTTGTATAGTATGAAAATAGAATTTAAAGACTATAAACAATTATTACAAAACATTATAGATGCAAACTTTATGGATTGCATTGAACGAACTGCTTGGAACCAAATAGATTTTAAATATCAATTAGACTTTGGAGGTTTTAAACATAATATGGCTTCTTATGATCAGATGTACAAAACTTCTAGTTTGTATCACCTTCCAAATTTAATTCACATAAGAGATATTGATGTATATGCTTTAACGCATATTTTATTTCATTTAACTGATTTTGGAAATAAAAATATAGATCATCTTTTAGAAGATAAAAAAGATAAAACAGCCGAACATATTGGTAATTTAATGATAAAATATGCATTAAAGGAAGATTGGGATTTACTAGCAGAACTTTTAATCTGCTGTCATAATCTTAATTACAGAAACCATCCTTTGTTTATAGAATGTTGGCAAAAATTATTAAATGCACAAAATAAGAAAGGTGATTTTACAAGTAGGTATATACAAGAAAAATTGAAAAAAGGAGAAATGGTAAATGATAAAGATGTCTTTGACGTAAACTACCATCCAACTCTAGTTGGCTTATTTGCATGTTTATTAGAACACGAATATTTAATAAATTAATTATGGCGTTTCAAAAAGTACTTAAAAAAGGATTCTATTTTGCAATAAAAAACACAAATAATACGGATAAAGAAACCGCTTTAACAGCAATTATTTTAGCTTCAATTTGTAGTTATAAAGACACAAAAATTCAAAAAGAATTTAAACATTTAATAAAAGAGTTTGAAAAAAAAAGAACTGAAAAAGTTAATCTAAAAAACCTACAATTATTATTACAATATGCAATTGTCTATTTTGAAGTTAATGAAGAATATCCTAAAGGATTAAAAAATTTAATAATTGACTATTATAAGGTTCTTTCTTCTGAAAAAATCACAAAAGAGTTACTTCCCTCTTTTTTACTTTTAACAACTGCAAACAAACAACATATTAGTAGTAAACACGTACCATTCTCTTTAAAAATAGCATCTAATTTTACTACTATGATAAAAAAAGAAATTGGTTTTCTTTTAAATGAAATAGAACAAAAAACATATCATGGTTTAGTTTCTATTACAAACCACCCTTTTAAATTAATTACAATTTTAGAAGCTTTTTTAATAACAGCTTGTAGCGATTATAATTTACAACAAGTAAGTAGAGTATTAAATGCTTTATCCTACGTTAATGCTCCAAACTCATTAGCTATAAATACCGCCTTAACTTTTTTAACACACAACCAAAGCACAAATGGGTTTATTGGATACTATGAAAAAGAGTTTTCTTCTTTAGAAAAAAATCAAAAAGTAAATAAAATAGGAATACAATTATCTTCTACCCTACAAACAATTTCTGCAATGCTAACCTATAAAACTGGGTTTCGATTTTATACTTCCTTAGGGAAAAACGATAAACAAAAAAAATATGAGATGGAACTTATACAAACATCCATTAGCTAATACTAATATTAAAAATGGTGCTACAGTTGGCACGTTATTAAGTATTTATATTAGTAATGATAAAAAAACACTTAAACGTGTTTATGATATAAATGGAACAACTGTTTCTGGAAAAAAACCAGTAATAAATTCTGTTTTAGAAATGCAAAAATTATTTGCTAATGAACTGCATTGGTTATCTATTCTTAAAAACAGTAAATATGTTCCTACATTAATTGATTATAATGAGAGTGAAATGAGTATTGTTCAAGAGTTTGTTAACAATGATTTATATACCATTTTAGCAAACAAAGAAAAAATGCCAAAAGATATAGTACAACAACTTGTTGAAATGTATGGTGAGTATCAAAAAAAAGGATTATTTAAAGGAAATGGGGATCCTAGAAATTTAGCAATTAAAAACAATCAACTTATTGCTTTCGATTTTAAATGGGCTAAACAAAGAAGTGAAAAAGGCGTTTTTTATGAATGGATTAGTATGTGTCATTTTTTAAAAAGAATTCACCCTAATCTACTTCAAGAATTAAAAGCAACTTTTAATGATTTCCCTAAAGAAGAAGAACTTCTAAAAATTTATTAAAATGAACAAATCAAATTTACCTTTATCAAAAGAGCAAATAGTTTTTTTTAAAGAAAACGGATATTTAATTTTAGAAGATATTATTGAAAAAAAGATTACTGATACATGGCTTTCTGATTTTGAAAACTATTTCGGACTTGATATTTCAAAACCAACTTCTTATCCTTTAAAAGAGAAAGGAAATGGAAAAAGTGTTAATTTTTTGAAATTTTCTAATAAAAAAATTACAATTAACAATCATCCTAAAATTAAAAAGGCTGTACAACAATTAGCAGGTAAAGCAATAGATGGAGGTATGGAACAATTTATTATCCACGCTCCTAACCCTAAAAAAAAATGGGCACTTCCTAACTTAGCTCATATAGATTTAACTCCTAAAAATTTTAATTGGCGTTTCATGATTGGTTACACCGCTTATGGAACTGAAACAAAAAAAAATGGAGGTTGTTTTATTTTTTGGCCAAAGAGTCATAAAAAAATATGGAAGTTTATAAAAGAGAATCCAAATTATTATTTTGATATTTCAAACCTAACTGCAGATAAAATTCAAGAAAAATACCAAGAAATTGTATCTGGAAAACCAATACAATTTACAGCAAAACCAGGTACTGTTTTATTATGGCATTCTATGCTTCTACACAATGGTTCTATGAATACAAATGCAACACCTAGAATAGGAATATTTGGACGGTTTGGAAAACATTTAAAAGAAAATGAAACTAGAGAAACTTTTAAATCTATGTGGGGAGATTGGTCAATTTAATCTTTAAATTGTTTCGAAAAACCAGAACCCGTATTATCTACAACTTGCCAATTATAAACAGCCGAGAGCTGATATAGTTTAGACAACTCTTCAAACAATCTTGTTTTTGCTTTTTCTTTTAAATCGGTAACTTCTATAGTTCTTTTGATTTGTTCGATACTTTTTTGGTTGATTTTATTTAAATCATACTTAGAAAAAGCATTAAACTGACTTTGTTGTAAGTCGAAATATTTTACATCTGGTGAAATTACAACCTCTTCTTTCGGTATTTTATTGATGTAAATTTTCTTACCTAAAGAATCTATTTGAATTTCTAATTTAGATAAATCATAACCAACCTCTACCGTAGCGTTTACAGTTACAATGGCTTTTTTATCAAAAGAAAGATAATCGTAAAAGTATTTTTTAGAATCTGAATAATTATAAACTTCAGAAAAAATTCCTTTAGAAACAACTAGCTTACTCAAATTTTTAATAGAGGTAACCACTACTTGTATTTCTTCTTGTTTATGATTTCTCTCGCTTCTATCACACCAATATTTGGCGATAAAAAATCCCAGAAAAAAAATAACAAGGTATTTTAGAAAGCGTTTCATAGGCTTAAACTTTCTTTAAAGGTAAAAGATTATTCTTTTAAAACAACCGGCTCATCTTTAGGAAAAGCTTGTTTACTAAAAATAAATAATAAAGCTACACCAATACTTATAAAAGCATCTGCAGGGTTAAATATATATTGAAAAAAAGTAAACATTTCTCCTCCTATAACAGGTATCCAATCTGGCAGAACGCCTTCCCATAAAGGAAAATAAAACATATCTACTACTCTACCATGAAACAACTCTCCATAAGGTTTGTCTGCAAATAGTGTTGCTACTTTATGGTTAGAACCATCAAAAATAGCTCCGTATAAAACAGAATCTATGATATTACCAACTGCTCCAGAAAAAATTAAAGCAATGGCTACAATTACAGCATTGTGTACTTTCTTTTTAATGTTTTGTATTAACCAATAGATAATTCCGGATACTGCAACCAACCTAAATAAGGTTAAAAAGAGTTTCCCTGCTTTACCACCAAACTCAAAACCCATTGCCATACCATTATTTTCTGTAAAATGGATTCTAAACCAATCGAAAACAACTACCTCTTCACCTAAAATAAAGTGTGTTTTTACATAAATTTTAATTACTTGATCTAAAATAATTGCGATAAAAATAATTAGAATAGCAAGACTCTTTTTTGACATTTGTATTGAATTTGTGGTAACAAAAATAACAATATTATTGTGTTTATTTCGTTGTTAAGAAAATATTAGCTTTTATAGAATTTACAAGCACTTTTTTATCTGATTTTTCTACTCTTTTCTGATATGTTTTATCAACTAAAACATCGTTAATTTTTAGTTTACCTGCTTTAGAAACAACATTAATATTTGTATTATTTAATGTAGCATACAAGCTACCAGCATACATTCTTACTTCTAAATTAGCAAAAATAGTATGTAATTTTAAAATTCCTTTTTCAATAAAAATATTTAAACCTCCTTTGTAACTTTTAGCTTCAATATTTATTTCGTCACCAAAAACAGTAACCTCTTTATTACTTGGAATTTTAAGAACTACACTTGCTCTTTGCAACCTTTCTGTTATAAATTTTCTAAACACCTTATCTGCTGGCAAACTTTCTGGTATTTCAAATTGAATCTTTAAAGTGTTAAATTCTTCTTTGTAAATAATATGTTGTTCTGCTATATTTTCTGCAATTAAATAAACTTCTACAAAGTTAGACTCAGAATTTTCTATAACAAAACTATCTAACCCATGTGTAGAAATTTCTATTGCTTTTAATTGAGTTTCAAACTTTTTTACCACTTTCTTTTGCGATAAAACAGGAGCAGAAATTAATAAAAAGAAAAACACTATTTTCAGTTGAGTTTTAAAAGACATAATCTTAAAATTATAAAAATAAAAAAAAGCTTCCCTAAAGAAGCTTTTTAATTATGATCAGAAAATTATTATTGTTTACGTTTAGCTTCAATACTTAAAGTAGCATGAGGTACTATTCTTAAACGTTCTTTCTGTATTAGTTTACCTGTTACTCTACAAACACCATACGTCTTATTCTCTATACGTAACAATGCATTTTTTAAGTCTCTAATAAACTTTTCTTGTCTTATAGCTAACTGAACATTTGCTTCTTTGTTCATCACTTCAGAACCTTCATCAAAAGATTTAAATGAATGTGAAGTATCATTTGTACCGTTATCTGAATCATTTTTATAGGCAGCTTTTAACAATATCAAATCTTCATTTGCTCTTGCTATTTTTTTATCTATAATTGCTTTAAACTCTTGTAAGTCTTCCGCTGAATATTTTTGTTTTACGTCTGACATAAATCTTACATTTTTTCGATTAATATTCTACTTTTTATGGTATCAAACTCAATTTCTGTACCATCCTTTAATTCATCTACAAAAACCAATTCTTTGGTTAATGTTTCACTCATTATGTAGTCTTTATTATCCGTAATAGATTTTTGTAAGTTCTCGAAATTTAAAACCGTTAATTTTATTCTATCTGTTACTTCTAAACCTGTGTCTTTACGTGCATTTTGGATTCTATTTACCAATTCTCTGGCAACTCCTTCTTTACGCAAATCTTCTGTTATGGTAACATCTAAAGCAACTGTTAACGCTCCTTCATTTGCAACTAACCACCCTTCTATATCTTTAGATGATATCTCTACATCTGAGAGTTCTAAATTAATATTTTTTCCATTAACTTCAAGAGAAATGTTTTTATCTTTTTCTATTTTGTTAATATCTTCTTGGGTAAACTTTTGCACCTCTGCAGCAATAAAACGCATGTCTTTTCCAAACTTAGGACCTAATGTCTTAAAATTAGGTTTTATTTGTTTGATTAAGATATCTGAAGCATCATCTAAAATCTGAATTTCTTTAATGTTTACTTCATTTTTGATAAGATCTGCAACCGCTAAAATTTCTTCTTTCTGTTGTTCATTATCAACAGGAATCATTATTTTTTGTAATGGCTGACGCACTTTAATCTTTTCTTTTGCTCTAAGTGATAAAACTAAAGAAGATATTACTTGTGCATTTTCCATTTTACGCTCTAGGCTCTTATCTACAAAACTTGCATCAAAAACAGGAAAATCTGATAAGTGAATACTTTCTGATGTTTCTTTACCAGTTACAGAGTTTAAATCTTGATACAATCTGTCCATAAAGAACGGCGCAATTGGCGATGCTAATTTTGCAATCGTATTCATACAAGTGTACAAAGTTTGATATGCAGAAATTTTATCTGTTTCGTAAGTTCCTTTCCAAAAACGTCTTCTACTTAAACGCACATACCAGTTACTTAAGTAATCTTGTGTAAAGTCAGATATTGCTCTTGCAGCTCTCGTTGGCTCGTATTCTTCATAGAATTTATCTACTTTATTAATTAAAGTATGTAATTCAGATAAAATCCAACGGTCTATTTCTGGTCTATCTTCTAAAGCAACATCTGCTTCTTCATAAGCAAAACCATCAATATTTGTATATAAAGTAAAGAACGAATAGGTATTATATAAAGTTCCGAAGAATTTACGTTTTACCTCTTCTATTCCGTCTAAATCGAATTTTAAATTGTCCCAAGGATTTGCATTTGCAATCATGTACCAACGTGTTGCATCTGCCCCATAAGTTGATAATGTTGTAAAAGGATCTGTTGCGTTTCCTAGACGTTTAGACATTTTATGTCCGTTTTTGTCTAAAACTAAACCGTTAGAAACAACATTTTTATAGGCAACCGAATCAAAAACCATTGTTGCAATGGCATGTAATGTATAAAACCAACCTCTGGTTTGATCTACTCCTTCTGCAATAAAGTCTGCAGGGAAAGATTCGTTTCCATCAATTTTTTGTTTGTTTTCAAACGGGTAATGCCATTGCGCATACGGCATAGAACCAGAATCGAACCACACGTCAATTAAATCGCTTTCACGTTTCATTGGTTGTCCTGATGCTGAAACTAATACTATTTCATCAACAATATTTTTATGCAAATCTATTTTCGCATAGTTTTCTTCGGAATTGTTATCAACCTCAAAATCTTCAAAAATATCTTTTGCTAAAACACCTGCTTCAACAGCTTTCGCCATTTCGCTTTTTAATTCTTTAACAGAACCAATACAAATTTCTTCTTTACCATCTTCTGTTCTCCAGATTGGTAATGGAATTCCCCAATAACGAGAACGAGATAAATTCCAATCGTTTGCATTTGCCAACCAGTTTCCAAAACGACCAGTTCCTGTAGATTCAGGTTTCCAGTTAATAGTTTTGTTTAAACTGTGCATTCTGTCTTTAACATCAGTTACTTTAATAAACCAAGAATCTAATGGATAATATAAAATTGGTTTATCTGTTCTCCAACAATTTGGATAACTGTGTTTGTATTTCTCAACCTTAAAAGCTTTATTTTCTGTTTTTAACTTAATCGCTAACTCAACATCAATAGATCTTTCTGGCGCTTCACCATCAGGATAATATTCGTTCTTTACATATTTACCTGCAAACTCGCCCATTTCTGGTCTAAACTTACCTTGTAAATTTACTAGAGGAACTAAATTATCATTTTCATCTTTTACCAACATTGGCGGAATTGGTGGTACCGCTTGTTTTGCTACCAAAGCATCATCTTGACCAAAAGTTGGTGCTGTATGTACAATTCCTGTTCCGTCTTCTGTAGTAACAAAATCTCCTAAAATTACCCTAAAAGCATCTTGCGGATTATCATTTGGTCTACAGTAATCTAAAACTGGTTCGTATTTAATATCAACTAAATCTTTACCAATAAATTCTTTTATAACGTGATAAGGTATTTTTTTATCACCAGAATTATAAGAACTTAATTCTTCTGTAGTTGCTACTTCAACATTATTTTTACCTGCAAATTGCTTTCCAACTAATTTCTTAGCTAAAATTACTTTGATAGGTTCAAATGTATATTGATTAAACGTTTCTACTAAAACATATTCTATTTTAGGTCCAACTGTTAATGCAGTATTAGAAGGCAACGTCCAAGGGGTTGTTGTCCAAGCGATAAAATAAACCGTTCCTTCGTTTTGTAAAAAGTCTGGAAGCGTATTTTCTACAGCTTTAAATTGTGCAACAATTGTGGTATCAGTTACATCTTGATATGTACCAGGTTGATTCAGCTCATGAGAACTTAAACCCGTACCCGCTTTTGGCGAATATGGCTGAATTGTATACCCTTTATAAATTAATTTTTTGTTGTAAATCTCTTTTAGCAACCACCAAACAGATTCCATATATTTAGGTTCGTAGGTAATGTATGGATCTTCCATATCTACCCAGTATCCCATTTTATTGGTTAAATCATTCCAAATATCTGTGTAACGCATCACCGCTTTTCTACAAGCTGCATTATAATCTTCTACAGAAATGGTTTTTCCAATATCTTCTTTGGTAATTCCTAATTCTTTTTCTACACCCAATTCTATTGGTAAACCATGCGTATCCCAACCAGCTTTACGCTTTACCTGGAAACCTTTCATGGTTTTATAACGTGGAAAAATATCTTTAATAGCTCTTGCTAAAACATGGTGAACTCCTGGAAGTCCGTTTGCAGAAGGAGGTCCTTCAAAAAACACAAAAGGTTTTGCATTTTCTCTAGAAGATACACTCTTTTCGAAGATGTTATTTTCTTGCCAATAGCTTAAGATTTCTTCTGCTACTTTTGGTAAGTCAAGTCCTTTATACTCAGGAAATTTCGCTTTCATTTTCTGTCTTTTCTAATAAGATTGCGAATTTACTGAAATTCTTCTAATTTTTAAGTTTGTTTCTAAAGAAGTTACAAAGCATAAAAAAAGTTACAAAATTGAGAGGAAACGAAATGCTAACTTCGTAAACTCTGCAACTTTGTAACTCTTTAACGTTGTTACTTTAAAACTTGAAACGATATCTACATACCTCTCTCGTTTTTTATTTTTTCATAAGCAGCTTGTATGCTTTGGAATTTTTCATTCGCACCTTTTAAATGCTCCTCTCCTAAACCTTGTAACTTATCTGGATGGTATTTTTTCACCATTTTTCTATAACCACTTTTTACTTCTGCATCTGTAGCAGTCTTTTCTAGATCTAAAATTTTGTATGCGTTTTCTGAAGCATCATGAAACATTGCTTTTATAGACTCAAAATCGTTTTGGTTGATGTACAAATAACCAGCCATTTTTCTAATTTCTTCTATTTCAGACTCTGCTACAAAACCATCTGCTTTTGCAATACCGAATAAGAAATGTAATAATTGCAAACGAGATGCGTGAGACATATTTTGTCTAATCTGTATACAAACTTGACGCGCAGAAACTTCCTTTTTTATAATTCCGCTAAAAAGCTTAAAGGCGTTGTTGGCTCTTTCTTTACCGTACATGCCAACAAATTGAGAACGTACAAAGTCTAATTCGCGCTGATCTACTTTTCCGTCAGATTTTATAACGATGGAGGCTAACACCAATAAACTCATTTCAAAATCTCCAGATTGTGTGTCTGCAGCACTACTTCTACCACCAGATTGTCTGGTTCTTTCGTAATCTATTTGCTCTTGTGTTAAGTCTTTTTCTGAAAAACCATCTACAAAACTACCTACTGCAAAACCAATGGCTGCACCTATTGGACCTCCAAAAGTAAATCCTAATCCGGCTCCTAACCATTTTGTAAAACTTCCCATTTTTTATTTTTTATTTGAAGCGGCAAAGTTACAAAGTTTCAAAGAAACAAAGACTTATAGTTTTTGAAATTGGGTTGTTTGAAATTTTAAAAATATTAACACTGTAACTTTATTACTTTTTTTACTTTCTAACTCTGTAACTAATAAACTTTGTTACTTAGATGCATGAAGGATTGAAAAGTTTGTTTGAGCTCTCCCGCTTTTTAGCGGGAAGCGAGCTTTGAAAGCCTGACGATTTTTTAAAAAAAGTGCAGTGTAAACGGAACTTTGTTTTAAAAATGGGCATGCCCAAAGAATAAAGAATAGCTTTTTAATAATTTATTTGATATCAATTTTATTGATATTTCTATTGAGACAACTATTTTTATAAAGTTGACTTTTCTTTAACTTATACCTATCTTTGCATTTTAAAATTAGAAAATATGTATCCAGAAGAATTAGTAAAACCAATGCGCGATGAGTTAATTAACGCAGGTTTTGAAGCATTATATACAAGTGAAGACGTTGAAAACGCAATAGCTAAAAAAGGAACTACTTTAGTGGTAGTAAACTCTGTTTGTGGTTGTGCTGCAGGTACTGCAAGACCAGGAGCAATTGCTTCTTTAGGTGCAGATAAAGTACCTACAAATTTAACAACTGTTTTTGCAGGTGTAGAAAAAGAATCTACACAGAAAGCACGTGAGTTTATGATTCCTTTTCCTCCATCATCTCCAGCAATGGCTTTATTTAAAGATGGTAAATTGGTACACATGTTAGAGCGTCACCATATTGAAGGAAGATCTGCACAGATGATTGCACAGAATTTAGCACAGGCTTACGAAGAGTTTTGCTAGGCTTCTAAAAATATATTATACAAAAAAAATCCACTTAATAATATAGGTGGATTTTTTTTTCAATAACATTACTTATTATGGCTTCAGAATTTTCTACATACACCAAAGAAGAACTTATAACGAAACTAAAAAAGCAAAAAAACTTTTTTAATATTAAAATAGTTGTCATTCTTTTAATGGTAGTATTTGCTGCTTTTTCTACCATGGAAAACGGCATTTCTTTTCATACTTTTTTACCTTTATTTTTTATACCAATGTCTATTTATATGTATGTCGATATCAAAAATATTAAAAAAGAACTTGCTTTAAGGAAATAATATGAACAAAGAATTAGTAATTGAAAACACAATTGGTTTTGTAAAAGAAACCTTAAAAGATGCCGAAGGCGGACATGATTGGTTTCATATAGAACGTGTCTATAAAAATGCTGTTTTAATTTCTAAGGATGAATCTGTAGATGCTTTTGTAGTTTCTTTAGGTGCTTTGTTGCATGATATTGCAGACCCTAAATTCTTTAATGGAGACGAAACTGTTGGGCCTAAAATAGCTACAAAATTTCTAGTAGAACAAAACGTAGCTAAAGATGTAATAACACATGTTATAAATATTATAAAACATATTTCTTTTAAGAACTCTTTAGAAACTAATGGTAAAAAATTTACGTCTAAAGAATTAGAGGTTGTGCAAGATGCAGACAGATTAGACGCTATTGGCGCCATTGGTATTGCTCGTTGTTTTAATTATGGTGGCTTTAAAAATAGAGCATTATACGACCCAGAAGTTCTACCAAATTTAAATATGACTAAAGAAGAATATAAAAATTCTTCTGCTCCAACAATCAATCATTTCTACGAAAAATTATTGCTATTAAAAGATAAAATGAATACTGTTACTGGACAGCAAATTGCTGCAGAGAGACATTTATTTATGGAATTATTTCTAAAGCAATTTGATGATGAATGGAACGGCATTAAGTAATATAAAATGCTTAATTCTGAATTAAACTCATCATTTCACTTCTATATTTAGATGCTGATTTACCTGTAAATTCTTTAAACAATTTATTAAAGTGAGAAAAGTTATTAAAACCACATTCAAAACAAATATCTGTAATACTCGTTTGGCTTTCAGACAATAACTTAGTTGCATGTACAACTCTATATTCATTTACTAATTTAGTAAACGTTTTACCCGTTGTTTTTTTAAAGAACCTACAAAACGCAGGAACGGTCATACTTACCAAATCAGAAATTTCATCTAAACTGATGTGCTGATTAAAATTCTCGTTTATATGTTTAAAGATAATATCTATTTTACTGCTGTCTTGTGGTTGGGTTTCAAAAGCAAAACCATCTGCATTTAATAATGTATAATCTTCAGATTTAGAAAGCGTGTGTAGTATTTCTAACAAAATTAAAATTTGCTTAAACCCCTTCTTTTCAGAAATTTTCTCTATTCTAGGACCTAATTTTTCTTTTGTTTTAACACCAAAAATAATTCCTTTCTTCGCTTTTTCAAACAAAATACTAATAGGTTTCATCTCTGGGACTTCAAAAAAATCTTCTCCTAAAAAATCTGGTTTAAACTGTACTAATGTTTCAGACCCATTGGTGGTTAATCTATCTGTAAACCCATTATGTGGCAAGTTAGAGCCTATTAATAATAACTGACTATTATTAAAGTAAGACAAATGATTACCAATATGTCTTTTTCCCTTTCCTTTATTTACATAAACTAATTCAATTTCTGGATGAAAATGCCAAAATGCTTTTATTTGCTTTAAAAACTCTGTATGTTTTTTTACCAGTATTGAGCTTCCAAAATCTGGACTAATTTTCTCTAAAGTAGGTTTAACTTTCATAAATAGTACTATTTAACTGCAAATTTACGACACTTAATACTAAAAAGCTGTATAAAATTAACAAAATAATATAGTATATTAACTTTACTTTCTTTTAACGCGTAGATAGTAGATAATATAGCATATAAAATCACCAATTTAGATGTTTTAGAAACAGAATTGCTGTCATAACTTTGCAGTGTTATTAATACGGTAAATTACAAATAAAATGAAAATAAAGAAAATTATATTAGTTGCTTTAATGTTAGGAACATTAATAACTAACGCAAACGAAAAAGACAATACAAATTATAAAGAAGCAAAGGGAACTGTTAAAGTTGAATTTAATAATGTAAAAAAAGGTCATACTTTAACTATTAAAAATGCCAACGGTTTAACTGTATATAATAATGAAATTAAAAATTCTGGAAACTATTCTAGAACATTTGATTTTTCTGCTTTAGAAAACGGAGTTTACGCTGTTGAGTTAAATAAAGACTTCGAAATTGTTATTAAACAATTTTATGTTGAAAACGGATTGGTTTCATTTATAAACAACAATAATGAAAAAATATTTAAACCGATCATTAGAACTGAAGGTAAATTATTATTGATATCAAAAATTAGTTTTAACAACGAACCTTTAAATGTTACTCTTTATTATAATGATGAAGCTGTACTTTCTGAAACCATATCTGGAGACAAACTTTTACAAAGAGTTTACAAATTATCTGAACAAAAAGTAGGTTCTTATAAAGTGATTATTAGTTCTAATAACAGAACTTACGTAAAAGATTTTACAATATAAAAATTTAGTTAATTGTTTCATTAAATTACTGCTATAATTTAATGATAAAAGCGAGTCCAAATGGACTCGCTTTTTATTTGCACTACTTTTAGAGTAAAATGAAATTACCACAAATATACTCTATATTAACCTTGTGTTGATTTACATTTACCAGCAATGATAAAATAACATATAATTATACCAATTATGATGTTTTTAGAACTTAACTACCACCATACCTTTGTAGTGTTACTAACCATTAAATAATAAAAAGATGAAAACAATAATAAAAACAATTTTAGTAGTAACATTAATGTTTGGAACATTAATTGGTTATGCAAACAACAATACAGAGCCTGCTAACATAGTAACTGTAAAAAAGGGAAATGCTTTAACAATTAAAAATGAATACGGAATAACAATATATAAACAAGTATTACAAAATACTGAAAACAATACTAAAACTTTCGATTTAACGAATTTAGAAGATGGTTTATACACTACTGAATTAGAAAAAGACTTCGAAATTATTGTTGAGAAACTAGAGGTTAAAGACGGTTCTGTTACTTTTTATAAGAACGAAAATGAAATAATTTTTAAACCAGTAATTAGAACAGAAGGGAATTTGGTTATGATTTCTAAAATTGAATTTGGAGACCAACCTTTAAACGTTACTTTATACTACCAAAACAACATTATCGTTTCTGATAAATTGAATGGTAAAAAAATATTAAATAGAGTTTATAAATTGTCTGAAGCAGAAAAAGGTGCATACAAAGTTGTTATTAATACCGATAACAGAACTTACGTAAAAGATTTTACAATATAAAAATTTAGTTAATTGTTTCATTAAATTACTGCTATAATTTAATGATAAAAGCGAGTCCAAAAGGACTCGCTTTTTATTTGTATATACTTTTAGATCAAAATAAAATTACCACAAATATACACTATATTAACATTACAATTAATTAAAGTTAATTAATAATGATAAAATAACACATAATTATACCAATTATGATGTTTTTAGAACTTAACTACCATTGTACCTTTGTAGTGTTACTAACCATTAAATAATAAAGAAATGAAAACAATAATGAAAACAATTTTAGTAGTAACATTAATGTTTGGAACATTAATTAGTTACGCAAACAACAACACAGAACCTACTAACACAGTAGCTGCAAAAAAAGTTAAAGCTGAATACAAAAACGTAAAAAAAGGAAATGCTTTAACAATTAAAAATGAATACGGAATAACAATATATAAACAAGTATTACAAAGCGCTGAAAACGATACTAAAACTTTCGATTTAACCAATTTAGAAGATGGTTTATACACAACCGAACTAGAAAAAGACTTCGAAATTATTGTTAAGAAACTAGAGGTTAAAGATGGTTATGTTACTTTTTATAAGGATGAAAATGAAGTAATTTTTAAACCAGTAATTAGAACAGAAGGAAATTTGGTTATGATTTCTAAAATTGAATTTGGAGACCAACCTTTAAACGTTACTTTATACTACCAAAACAACATTATCGTTTCTGATAAATTGAATGGTGAAAAAATATTAAATAGAGTTTACAAATTGTCTGAAGCTGAAAAAGGTGCATACAAAGTTGTTATTAATACCGACAACAGAACTTACGTAAAAGATTTTACAATATAAAAATATAGTTAATTGCTTCATTAAATTCTACTATAGTTTGATGATAAAAAGCGAATCCAAATGGATTTGCTTTTTTTTTGGCTTAAAGATTTCCTATACCGACTATATAACATTAGATATAATTACCTTAAATATATTCTATTTTACCCACCACAACAGCTAATACAAGCTAACTTAACAATATACCACACAAAGTTACCAATTATGATGTTTTTAGAACTTAACTACCATTGTACCTTTGTAGTGTTACTAACCATTAAATAATAAAGAAATGAAAACAATAATGAAAACAATTTTAGTAGTAACATTAATGTTTGGAACATTAATTAGTTACGCAAACAACAACACAGAACCTACTAACAAAGTAGCTGTTAAAAAAGGAAATGCTTTAACAATTAAAAATGAATACGGAATAACAATATATAAACAAGTATTACAAAGCGCTGAAAACGATACTAAAACTTTCGATTTAACCAATTTAGAAGATGGTTTATACACAACTGAACTAGAAAAAGACTTCGAAATTATTGTTAAGAAACTAGAGGTTAAAGATGGTTCTGTTACTTTTTATAAGGATGAAAATGAAGTAATTTTTAAACCAGTAATTAGAACAGAAGGAAATTTGGTTATGATTTCTAAAATTGAATTTGGAGACCAACCTTTAAACGTTACTTTATACTACCAAAACAACATTATCGTTTCTGATAAATTGAATGGTGAAAAAATATTAAATAGAGTTTATAAATTGTCTGAAGCTGAAAAAGGTGCATACAAAGTTGTTATTAATACCGACAACAGAACTTACGTAAAAGATTTTACAATATAAAAATATAGTTAATTGCTTCATTAAATTCTACTATAGTTTGATGATAAAAAGCGAATCCAAATGGATTTGCTTTTTTTTGGCTTAAATATTTCCTATACCGACTATATAACATTAGATATAATTACCTTAAATGTATTCTATTTTACCTACCATAACAGACAATACAAGTTAACTTAATAATATACCACACAAAGTTACCAATTATGATGTTTTTAGAACTTAACTACCATTGTACCTTTGTAGTGTTACTAACCATTAAATAATAAAGAAATGAAAACAATAATGAAAACAATTTTAGTAGTAACATTAATGTTTGGAACATTAATTAGTTACGCAAATAACAACACAGAACCTGCTAACACAGTAGCTGTAAAAAGAGTTAAAGTTGAATACAAAGCCGTAAAAAAGGGAAATGCTTTAACAATTAAAAATGAATATGGAACAACTATATATAAACAAGTATTACAAAGTTCTGGAAACTATACTAAAACTTTCGATTTAACGAATTTAGAAGATGGTATATACACAACTGAACTAGAAAAAGACTTCGAAATTTTAGTTAAAAAACTAGAAGTTAAAGATGGTTTTGTTACTTTCTATAAGAATGAAAATGAAGTAATATTTAAGCCAGTAATTAGAACAGAAGGAAATTTGGTTATGATTTCTAAAATAGCGTTTAATAATAAACCCCTAGAAGTTACTTTATATTACAACAATAGTATTATTCTTTCTGAAAAAGTAGCTGGAGAAGAACTTTTAAACAGAATTTACAGATTATCTAATGAAGTAAAAGGAACTTACAAGGTTATTATACATACAGATAACAGATCTTATAGAAAAAACTTCGTAATTTAAAAAATAGTAAATTTAATCATCAATCTACTGCCATACTTTGATGGTAAAAGCGAGTCTAATATAGACTCGCTTTTTTAGTTTATCATTAATTTTAGAAACAAATTACAACTACTAGAATTACCTTTATAAAATAACGTGTTAAATATAACAGCAGTACTAAAAAAAAATATTCATTATAAAAATTCATCCATTTGAAAAGGATTAACCATTATTTTTTTAAAAATTGTACTTTTACTTTTTTATCACCTATTTCAACGAAATTGGTTAATCTAGGTATTCTACATGAAAGATTATAGTAAAATTGAAATACGGCATTTTAAAAACCTCCAATTAGGTAACGAGAAAGCCTTTGAATTTTTTTTTAATAAATATTACAGTCATGTTCTGGGGTTTTGCATCCAATTTATTTATGATAAACCTCAATCTTCAAGTATAACTCAAGAGGCTTTTCTAAACTTATGGCTTAATAGAAGTAAGATTGAAAAAATAAGCGGAGTAGAATCTTTTTTATACACTTACGCAAAATCTAAATGTCTTAATGCTATTAGGCATAACAAAGTAAAAGAACGTTTTAAAAGTAAAACTTTAAACGATAAAGAACGAGCTTTAGATCTTGATGTATTAAATGCCATTAATTTTGACTCTTTAACTTTAATGGAATTAGAAAATCTTATTTCTAAATCTATTGAAGATTTACCAGAAAAAACAAGAATTATTTTCGTAAAAAAACGATTCGAAAGCAAAAAAAACCAAGAGATTGCAGATGAATTAAATATTACTTTAAAAACTGTTGAAGCTCATATGACCAAAGCTTTAAAAATTTTAAGAGTAAAACTATCCGATTACCTTCCACTTATATTGGTTGCCATAACCCTCTCTAAACACCAGTAACAATAAGCACTATTCATTTTTAAATCTTTTAAAATAATTAGTATTTAATAGCGCTTATCACAAAAAACTCAATACTTTTGTTTTTTATTCTTAATTAGTCTAAATAATAATAAAATAATTTTATAGGGTTATCTAAAAATGAGGTGTACTAATTTATGTGCAACAAAAAGAACAAAACTCAAGTATTAAACCAAAACTATCTTAAAATGATTTCGAATTTAATAACGAAATACTTAAACAATCAAGCAACGGAGAAAGAAGTTGAATTGGTTTTTGAATGGATAGCAGCATCAGATGCTAACAAAAAAGAATTTATCGCCTTAAAAAAAACATGGGTACTTACTTCTATAGAATCAGAAACAAAGGAAAAAGATTGGCAATCAATTCAAAATAAAATAAAAAGCAGAAAATCATTCAACTATACAACATGGCTTAAATATGCTGCTGTAATAATCATTTTTATCACTCTTGGAAAAATTTCTTGGTCCTCCATAAACAACAAACCAAAACAAGAAAATAGTATTGTACTAGAAGTAGAAAACATAAAAAAAGCCATTAACCTGAACACTAATAAGCAGAATATTTTAGATGTTGCTGGTAAAGTTATCGC
Source organism: Polaribacter sp. NJDZ03 (assembly GCF_019263805.1). Lineage (NCBI taxonomy): Bacteria > Pseudomonadati > Bacteroidota > Flavobacteriia > Flavobacteriales > Flavobacteriaceae > Polaribacter > Polaribacter sp. NJDZ03. The sequence continues at coordinate 3,043,807 of NZ_CP079195.1, read as the reverse complement.
AGAACACAACAACAATGAAATTGTCTATAAAAATGAAACCACAACAAAAACAGTTATATACCACACTTTAAACATCCCTTTAGGAAAAACTTTTAAGGTAAAACTTTCAGACGGAACAACAGTTCACTTAAATTCTGGTACTACATTTAAATATCCTAAACAGTTTCATAAAAAGGGTAACAGACTCGTTTATTTAGAAGGTGAAGCATTTTTTGAAGTTGAAAAAGATGCAACTCGACCTTTTATAGTAAATATAGCCGATGTTGATGTAAAAGTATTAGGGACAAAATTTAATGTGAACGCGTATTCTAATAATGCAACTTATAGCTGTGTTTTAGTAGAAGGTGCTGTTACCGTATCTCATACAAATAACAACTCTTTATTAACACCTAACCAAAAAGCTAGTTGGACCAAAACAGACAAACCATTTAAACTAGAAGAGGTAAATACAGATTTATATACTTCATGGACTAAAGGCGAACTTATTTTAGACTCTGCACATTTTAGTGAAATAACTAAAAAACTAGAACGTGCTTTCAATGTTAAAATAATAAACAACAATGAGGTATTAGAATTGCAAGAATTTAGCGGAACAATCAATTTTAAAACTTCTAGTTTAGAAAACATTTTAGATCTACTAAAGTTTGATACCTATTTTGAATACACCATTAAAGACAACCAAATAATAATTAGTAGCAATTAATATGAAGCCTCTTTTTTCTCCACATATCAAAACACTAATTCTTTCCTTAGGAATTCTATTGTTTTCTCAAGGTGCCTTTGCACAAACAAAAACCATTTCTATTAACATTAAAGAACAACCGCTAAGTACTGTTTTAAAAATAATAGAAGGTCAAACTTCATATCGAGTTATTTATAATGTAGCTAAAATAGATACCAATCAAAAGATTAGTTTATTTGTAACAGACAATACCTTAGAAGACGTTTTATCAAAATTACTAAAAAACACAAAGCTTACTTATGTAATTAAAAATAAGCAAATTATACTTCTAGAAAAGCAGCAAGTTAAAACGAATGCTGTTAAAACTCAAAAAAATACAAGGCTTATAAAAGGAACCGTTTTTACGGCTAATAACAAACTACCTCTTCCGGGAGCAACCATATTAATTAAAGGATCTAGAATTGGTGCTATAACTAATAACGATGGTCAATTTACGTATCTATTAAAAGAAAACGATATTAATAAAATTGTACTTGAAGTATCTTTTTTAGGAATGGAAACTAATACCAAAGTAGTAGGAAGTCAATCTCAATTCTCTTTTTATTTACAAGAATCTAGAAATTCTTTAGAAGAAATTATAATTACATCATCCTACGGAACAAAAAAACTAAGAGAAGAGGTTGTTGGTAGTATAGAAACATTAAATTCTAAAGACATTGCTTTAGAGCAAGCGTCGGAAAGTATTGATAAAATGGTGGAAGGGCAAATTGCAGGTGTCTTAATAGAAAACACTTCTGGTATTGGTGGACCCGTAAAAATTACCATTCGTGGTCAAGGAACTCTAACTCCTTTAAGTGGTGCTATTTTAGGGACCTCAACACAACCTTTAATTATTATAGATGGGGTTGTAATTGCAGAAGAAACAGGAATAGATAATGCGTTTTTCGATTCTAGTGGTGCTTATTCAGAAAACCTATCTAATCCATTATCGCAAATATCACCAGAAAATATTGAAAGTTTTACCGTTTTAAAAGATGCAGCTGCGGTTAGTATTTATGGAGCAGACGGAGCAAATGGTGTTATATTAATAACTACCAAAAAAGGAAAAAAAGGAAAAGCAAAGTATAGTTTTTCTTCACAATTAGGAGTTTCTTCTGCGGTGAATCAAATTAAATATTTAAACGGAGAACAGTATTCTAATCTTAGAAATGAATATTTAAAAAATACAACGTCAAATTATACACCCATAGCTTATAACGGTGTAGATACAGATTGGTTTGGTTTATTAAACGGAACTGGTATTTATAACAAATACAATTTTAATGTATCTGGTGCTACAGATACCTTTTCTTACAGAACGAGTTTAACGTATTTAAATATAGACGAGCCTCAGATAGGTAATAAAACAAAACAATTAAACGCCAATATAAACTTAGGTTATACAACCGATAAATTAAACATAAACTTAACTCTAAACCCTAGTTATGGACAAAAAAATGCTCCTAACATTTATTATAGTTATGCTTTTACGCCAAATTTATCTCCTTATAATGAAGATGGTTCTTTTGCAAACGTTGGGGTTACCGGATTAGGAAACCCATTGGCTGCTATTGAACAAAATAGAAATAATACAGACAGTTATGGAATATTTGGTAGCTTAAAAGCTGCTTATCAAGCAACCAATAACTTAAGTGTTTCTTCTTTATTCGGACTTTCATATAGCGATAAAAAACAAGATAGATACTTTTCTGGAGAAAACGAAAGTGGGCAAACTAATGGAACTTTTAACCTTAATGGAACAAGTTACCCAAGCTATGGTCGTCGTTTATTAAACGAAAGAAATACCACCAAATGGAACTGGCAAACGCAAGCTAGTTATACTAAACAACTAGATGAAAACAATACAATTGATGGAATTGTAGGTTTTGAATTATCTAAAGAAAAAACAGATTTTAATTATGCTTCTGGTAGAGGTTTTGTAAACCCAAATATTATTAATAACGTAACAGATGCTATGCAAGATGATAATCCTTTAACAACAATAGATGAAACTACAGGTAACCAAATTTACCAAGATGATATTAATTACAATTCTAAAGTTTCATTGTTTTCTCAAGTAAACTACAACTACAAAAAACGCTATTTTATTTTAGGTAATTTTAGACGCGACCAAAGTTCTGTTTTTGGAGACGATACTAATGTTGCTTATAATGGTAGTGCGGGTTTCAGTTGGATTTTATCAAACGAAAACTTCTTAAAAACTACGAATTGGATTGATTTACTAAAACTAAAAGTAAGTTATGGTACCACTGGTAATTCTAGAATTGGTTCTTATCGATCTAAAGGTTTATATACAATTAGTGAAAACGGTTATAATAATTTTGATGATGCCTCACCTTCTTCTGCCCCAAATGGCGATTTAAGTTGGGAAAAAAACACAAAATTTAATACCGGTTTAAATTTTAACTTCTTAAACAGTATAAGCATCACTTTAGAATATTACTACGATAATATTAGCGATATAATTACCAGTAGAGATATTCCTAGAGAAAGTGGATATCCTACCGTACAATTAAATGCAGCAAGCATGTATAATACAGGGCTAGAACTTTCTACACAAATTAAATGGTTTCAAAAAGGAGATTTTAAATGGAATACTTCTTTTAATCTATCTACCTTAAAAAGTGAAGTTACAGAACTAAAAGGATTAGGAAGTAAATATTCTACTTCAGAAAATGCATTGGCTCAAAAAGTAGGGTTTAGTACCTCTACAATTTGGGGAATTCATTGGGCTGGTATAGATCCTGCAACTGGTAGAGATTTACTAGAAAAAGATGGTGAAATTTATGACGCTGTAACTTACAACAACTTATTTTCTAATGCAGATTGGGTACCAATTGGCGATTACCAATCTGATGTTTATGGTGGTTTTAGTAATACCATTGTTTATAAAAACTTAAGCTTTTCTATCCGTGGAAGTTTTCAAATTGGTGGAGATTTTCTTGCTGAAGATGAACGCATCGCTAAATACAATATTACTAGCAACAGAAACCTTTCTGTAAATGCTTACGATTATTGGAGAAACCAAGGAGATGTTGCGCTACAACCCATAGTTACAAGTAACAACCTTACAATTTCTAACTTCGATAAATATATTTACGACGCAACCTCTCTAAAAATTAGTAACGTAAACTTAAATTATAATTTTCCTAAAAAGAGTTTCAATTTTATGGATGCCGTATCTGTATATGTCGACGTTTCAAACGTATTGTATTGGTATAAGGACAAAAGTATAAAGGATAGAAATGGCGTTAGAGAATTTAGATTTACCTACCCACAAGCAAGAACGATTTCAATGGGATTAAAAGCAAAATTTTAAAACGATGATACATACAAAACAAGTTATAAAATACATATTAATCTCGCTGTTTATCGCTTTCTATAATTGCAGTGGTTTTTTAGAACAAGAACCAGGGTCTCAAACATCTATTAACGAACAACTTTCTACTAAACCGGGAGTAGTTACGGCATTAAACGGCATCTATTCTAACTTAGAGTCTAATCTGCGTAGTGAGGTTTTAGCTGTATATTCAGATTTACAATCTGGAAACCTAACATTTACACCAACAGATACAGGTAATAATATAGGTCAAATTAAAGTTCCTTTTACCATAGAAAATGCCTATTCTTTTTCTGATATTTCTACCGAAAGTAATCTTGAAAATTTCTATAATAAGAGTTATGACATTATTAACCAAACAAATTTAATCTTAGAATATGTTGATGTACTTACAGATGCTACAGAAACAGAAAAAAATCAAATAAAAGCAGAAGCTTTAACCATTAGAGCGTACACACATTTTACGCTATCGCTCCTTTATTCACAAAACTATGGTTATACTTCTGGTGCTAGCCACAAAGGAATCGTTTATAACACGACAACTTTAACAAGCGGAATAACATATCCTTCTAGAGAAAACTCTGCAAATACCTATTCTTTAATTATTACAGATTTACAAACTGCCTTAACCTATTATTCAGATGCGCTACTTTTAGACGGACCAACGTATTCTTATTTTAATACCATTAGTACTAAGGCATTATTAGCGCGCGTTTATCTTTCTAAAAACGATTTTCAAAACGCCTACGATACTGCAAATGATGTAATCTTAAATTCTGGTACTTCCTTAATTTCTTCAGATAATTTAATATCTGAATGGGAAAAAACAGACACACCTGTTTCCGAAATATTACTTGAACTCTCTGTCCCTAGAGGTAGCGGTGGCTCTGTTGGTGGTTCGTTAGCCAGTCACTTTGGTTTTACTTCTTCTTCTAATTATTCAGATTATGTGGCTTCTGCAGATTTAATAGCTATTTACGAAGACTCAGACCTCCGTAAACAACTTTTCTTAGAAGAACAATTGCCAACATTAGTTGATGAAGATTTAGAAGATGCTTCTTATTTTTTCACTAAAAAATTTCAAGACAATCCTGGTTATGTAGTTTTTAGATTAAGTGAAATGTATTTAATAAGAGCAGAAGCTTCTTTAGGTTTAAATAATTTAGAAGATTGTAAAACAGACATCAACATTATAAGAAGTAGAGCAAATGCGAGTCTTTTAGAAAACACTACAGGTTTAAAAACAGCACTGTTATTAGAACGTAGAAAAGAAATGTGTTTTGAAGGGCAATACTTTTTCGATTTAGCAAGAAATCAGCAAGACATTGTTCGTGGTGCAGATTGTATTTCACAAACATGTAGTTTAAACTACCCTTCACTAAAATTCATTTTACCAATACCACAAAGTAATATAGAACTTAACGAAAACTTAGCTCAAAATGAATCATACTAAAATAATAATCGCATTAACTATTATAGTAGGCCTCATATTTGCTTGCTCTGAAACAGAAGATAATTCAGCACTTACTATTCCTAGTTTTGTCCGTTTTAACTTTTTAACAAATAGTAATAACGAACCTTTAGTTTACCCTGAAGTTAATAGCGGTGTAATACCAATAACAACATTTAAAAACTCAAGTATAAATACCTTAAAAATACCAGTTACACTTACTTCATATACTTTAAAAGAAACTGTAACGGTAGATTATAGCGTAAGTTCTAGTGAAGATAATAATGTATTTAACATTAAACCAACCAACCAAGTTTCTTTTCAAAATAATCAATTAACAGATACTATTTATGTTGATTTTAATGAACGTTGGACAACTGAACAAAACATCGTTTTAAATTTAAAGTCGGTTTCTGATGCATCAATAAACATTGGTAATATAAACTCTGAAGCACCAAATGACACTTTTACGATTAATTTAGGCACTATTGAAACGTCTTATACTTTTCCTGAAAATAGAATTGAAATTACAGGAGAAATGGGAGAAGAAATAGACTTTGATGTAAATTTTCCGAATGGATATTTTTCTTCTGAAATAGAAAACGAAAATATTTTCAATTTTTTAAAAGGATTCGATTACACCTTAACTCCTTTAAATTTAGGAGAAAATAAAACATCAATTACCTATCGTTTAACTTTAAATGAAGCCATTAATAATGATGATGTTCTTTACCAAACTATCATCACTTTAAATGATACTGAAAACTATAATGCAACAGGTAACAAAAATTTGCAAATTGTAAAACCAATTAAAACATCTCGTGATAATGCTATAAACATAGCTTCAAATTTTTATGATTTATCTAATAGTTTCCACAGAACCTACGTAGAACATTGGAACGATTTTAATGAAGATGGTATTTGTGCTTGGCAATCTACTTTTGCTTTTACGTACCCCGTTGTGGTAGATGCAACAAACCCTAATGCGGTACTTTATGATGATATGGGAACTGTAGATACCTCAGACGATATTTATCATCATGCGTTTCAAATAGGGTTCGATAGTCCAATTGCAACCACCACCACAAACTCTTTTAACCTAAAAAGATACTTTACAAATTCTGCTACAGATCGTGCCAGCTCACCAGGCTTTAATATAACACCCGCAATAGAGTTTTTTCCAGAAAACGGAACAAGCACTACAAACGGAACCATATTAGTTATCCCCCAATTTTTATCCATTTCCGGAAAAAATGGCAATAGTTATGCTTTTGCCATTTCCGGAGAAGGTACTTACCAAGAAATTAGTAATGGAATCTTTGAACTAAAATTTAAATTAAATATTACAAATGATGAAGTTTTTGGAGGTACAATTACATCAGAATATCGTTTATACAACACCAGTAATTATACAGACCCAGAAAACATAACTACTACAAACTGTGTAACAAAATCATATACTTTATAAAAATATTTATGAAAAATCAACTTCTTTTAATTTTCTCTATTTCTCTTCTTTTATTTTCTTGTACACAGAAAAAAGAAGCTAAATACAAAAACATTTCGTTTTTAAAAACAGTGTATTCTAGCGGAGATGTTTCTACATGGCCAAAACCTAATTTAGATAGCACGGTAAATAAAACAACCTTTAAAGACATTGGCGTTTTACCAAATGTTACGCACCCTAAAAGAAATCTATACAATGCAAAAAAAGCAAAATTAGGTAAGACACTTTTTTTTGACCCACGTCTTTCTTCTAGCGGACAAATAGCGTGTGCTTCTTGCCACAATCCAGAATTGGCTTGGACAGATAACTCTACTCGTTCTTTTGGACATGACAGACAAACCGGAGCAAGAAATTCTATGACTATTTTAAACTCGGGTTATGCGCACACTTTATTTTGGGACGGTCGCGCTTCTAGTTTAGAAGACCAGGCAAGGTTTCCTATTGGTGATCCTGTAGAAATGAATGAAAAACTACATATTGCAGTAGACAAAATAGCAGAGATTGAAGGTTATAAACCTTTATTTAAGGCTGCTTTTGGTAACGATACTATTTCTTTACAACGCATTCAATATGCCATTGCCACTTTTGAACGTACCGTAAAAAGTTACAAAACAAATTTCGATAAATTTATTGAAGGTGATTCTACTAAATTAACCAATCAAGAAGTTAATGGTTTGCATTTATTTAGAACAAAAGCAAGATGTATTAACTGTCATAACACTCCTTATTTTAGTGATAATCAATTCCATAATGACGGACAAACACTTTTTGGCACAAAAGACGAAGATTTTGGTCGCTATAATGTTACCAAGAATATGGCAGATATTGGTAAAATAAGAACACCAACTTTAAGAGAAGTTGCAAGAACAGGCCCATGGATGCATAACGGACATTTTCCAAGTCTTTTAGATGTGCTACAATTTTACAACCTTGGTAATCCATCTCCAATTCAAAAGAAATATTTAGGTATAGGAAGAGATTCTTTAATTCCGAATACCTCTCCTATTCTTCAAAAATTAAACTTAGATAAAAGCGAAGTTTTAGATCTATTAGCCTTTTTAGAAACATTGTCTTCAGGAAAAGGTAGAACTTTAATTCCTAATCTTCCTAATTAATATAAATCAATTTTAAACACCGTAAATTATGAGAAAAAAACTACTCTTATTCACCTCACTTATTAGTGCAATTGCCTTTAATGCACAAATTACACTTGTAAAAGAAATTAATAACAACGGAACTTCTAGTTCTAACCCTTCTAATCTTACTGTTTTAGATGGTAAAATTTTCTTTTCTGCAGACGACTCTAACGGATCTAACACACCTGGAGGTGCAGATTTAGGAAAAGAACTTTGGATAACAGATGGTAGTACAGAAGGTACAACATTTGTAAAAGACATAAAACCAGGTTCTGGTAGTGGAAATCCATTTAACTTTTTCACCTTTAACAATAAACTTTACTTTACAGCAAATGATGGAAGTACAGAACTTTGGACATCCAACGGAACAGAAACAGGAACCACAAAAGTAGATATTATGCCAACCATAACAGGTGAAGCTCCCCAACGTTTTGCCGAACTAAACGGAATGGCTTATTTTACTGTTGGAAGTCAACCAGGTTCAGGTGCAGAAACTACAAACAAGTTAATAGAATGGGACGGTGTTAATAACGCAGTACAAGTTGCAGATATAGGTGACGGATATGAATCTATTCTTACTAACATGGTTGTTTATAAAGATGCTCTTTACATGTACATGAATTATTCTACGCAAGACGCTACGTACGGTAACGAACTTTACAAATATACTCCTACTACAGATACTTTTACACTAGTTAAAGATGTAGATGCAGGTACTGGAGACGCTAGTATTAGTAACTTTACAATACTAAATGATATCTTATATTTTGAAGCAGATAATGCTCTTTGGCAAACAGATGGAACGGAAACGGGTACAATAGCTCTAGCACCTGCTGCTTCTTTATCTGGAATAGCGAATGTATATGCTTGGAATAGTAAGTTGTTTTTTGAAGGTGATGACGGTACAACGGGAGATCAACTTTATGTACTAGACCCAGCATTAAATACAGTAACTAACATTAGCAATATTTCTGGAGACAACAAAAACCATGACCCTTCTGATTATGCTGCTTATGATGGATATTTATACTACCGAGGAGAAGATGCAAATGATACAAGCGGACATTTATTTAGAACCAATGGTACCACTATTGAGCAAATAGATAACTTAATTAAAGATATTGATGAAATTACAGTATTAAACAATATTTTATATTTTGAAGGAGATGATGGAAAATCTGGTAACGAGCTTTATAGCCTTAACCCTGCAACTTTATCTACAGAAAATGTATCTGCAGAAATTATTAAAGTGTTTCCAAATCCGGCATCAGAATATATTATGGTACCACAAAGTCTTTTAAAATCTACATATATTATTTATGATATTTCAGGAAAAAGCGTAAGTGAAGGCGTAATTTCTTCAGAAAAAATTGACTTAAATTTAAACAGTGGTTTATACATATTACAAGTACAAACCAACTTAAATACCATCACTAAAAAAATAATGGTAAAATAAATCAATTTATAATTACATAAAAAACCTCATAGTCTTACGATTATGAGGTTTTTATTTGGCCAAAATTAGACCTACTTTTTTAGTATAATCCCTACTTAAAATTCGGTTTTCTTTTATTTAAAAAAGCATCAGTACCTTCCATAAAATCATCTGTACCAAAACATTCTCCAAATTCATCTACTTCTACATCAAAACCATTAACACCATCTTCAAAACCAGCATTTACAGCCCTAATAGCAGCGCTAATAGCTACAGAAGAATTTCGTATAATTTTACTTGCAATTTTTTCTGCCAATGGCAATAACTCTTCTTGTGTTGTAACATGATTTACCAAACCGTTTTCTTTTGCCTCATCCGCAGAAATCATACCTGCTGTCATAATCATTTCCATAGCCTTTCCCTTACCAACTAATTGCGGTAAACGTTGTGTACCACCATAACCTGGTATTACACCCAAAGAAACTTCTGGCAAGCCCATTTTTGCATTATCAGATGCTATTCTAAAATGACAAGACATTGCCAACTCTAAACCACCGCCTAAAGCAAAACCATTTACGGCTGCAATAACAGGTGTAGATAAATTTGCTACATAATCGAATAAAGTATCGTGCCCAATTTTAGATAAGCGAGTTCCTTCATTTACAGAAAAATCTGCAAATTCAGAGATATCTGCGCCTGCAACAAAAGCTTTCTCTCCGCTACCTGTTAAAATAATTGCTCTAATAGTAGTATCATCTTCTAATTCTTCAAAAGCTAGATTCAATTCAATAATAGTAGCCTTATTAAGAGCATTTAATTTTTTTGGTCTATTAATCGTTATTTGAGCCAAACTATCTTTTCTCTCAATTAAAATATTCTCGAATTTCATTTTTTATAAATTTAGTTGCCTATCCTTTACATTCAAGGCAATGATTATATTAACTTTTTGGCAATACAACAGTAAAAACAGTACCTAACCCTTCTTTAGATGTAAAAGAAATAGTTCCTTTATAGGCTTCAATAATATTTCTTATCATACCTAAACCTAACCCCATTCCACTAGATTTTGTAGTAAATTTAGGTTCAAAAATTAAATCTTTTAAGTCGTCAGGAATTCCTTTTCCATTGTCAGAAACGGTAAGCTTTATATTTAGGTCATCAGAAAAAACTTTTACTTCAATTAAAGGATTTTCCTCTAAATTTACCGCCTGAATTGCATTTTTCACTAAATTAGTAATCACTCTAATTAATTGAGTTTTATCTAAATTAGCATATAACTCTTCTTCTTGCGGATAATATTTAATGTAACTTTCTGTAAAAATATCTAAAGCAAACTTTACAACACTAATTAGCTCTACCCGTTCTTTCTTTTGAGTTGGCATTTTGGCAAAATCAGAAAAAGCAGACGCTATAGAACTCATTACATCTATTTGCTGAATTAAAGTTTGGCAAAATTCATTTAACTTCTCTTTTGCCATTTCATCTGTAGGATCAAATCTTCGCTCAAAACTTTGCACTGTTAAGCGCATTGGAGTCAATGGATTTTTTATTTCATGCGCTACTTGCTTTGCCATTTCTCGCCAAGCTTGTTCTCGCTCACTTTTGGCTAATTTAGCAGCACTTTCTCCTAACTCATCAATCATATGATTATAGGCTTCAACCAAAATCTCTATTTCTGAACTCGCTTTGTCTAAAATAATTTTTTCATTCCGTTTATTTAAACGGGTTTGCTGCATTTTATCTGAAATTGTTTTTATAGATCTTGTAATATAACTTGATAAGAAATATGCAATTGCAATTGCAATTAAAAACATCAATATATAAACCACACCTAATCGAAACATAAATTCTCTCAACTCGTGTTCTATCTCAGAGTTATCTTGCGTAAACTGTAACTCTATAATACCTATTCTTTTAAATTTTGGATCGTGAATAAAAGAAAATGAAGATTGAAAACCCGTTCCATTTTCAACACTGGTTTTTAATATTTTATGATTAGAATTTTGCGCCAACTCTTTTAAAACATCCAAAGGAAGCGGTTTTATATCTACCTTTTCAAAAGCGTTTGCCGTAGAAGACTTTAGTAAATTTCCTTTTAAGTCGTAAAACGAGATATTTAATTTATTAATAGATGATATTTCGAAAATACGTTCTTGAAATATTTTAGCTAAATTTCCAGTATTTACAGGATAGGTAGTTTTGTTTTTAAGCTCTAATTCTATAATTTCTTTAGTGGTGGCTTCTTTACGCTCAAAACGTTGAATATTGTAGTCTTTTGTTTGTTCGTCATACTGATAAATAGTAACAACCAAGATTAATACCGATGCCAGTAACATCAATAAAATCATTGATAAAAAGATACGTATTCTTAAGGATATTTTTTTAAAACTTACCAAATCTAATCTATTTTAATTCTCTTTGTTTTCATAGTTAACAAGTCATCTAAGGTTCCATCTTCGTCCCAATCATACTTACTTGTACCGATAAAACCTTCTGTAGTTCGTTCAATCAAGTAACTCACATTCTTGTCTTTACCTCCATAATTATAAGATACTTTTAAAGAATCTCCTACTACATCCCACTTACCAATAGCTTTAGATATCTGCTCTCCCTTTGTGTTTTTAAACCAAGCAGAAAAAGTACCGTCATTATTATATTGAGATCGTGCCACTAGTTCTGGGTTATTATCAAATTTATCTTCGTAAACGTGTAAAGAATCTGTATTATTAACGGTGTACATTTCTATTTTTAGATAAGTAGTCTCCCAACTATCTACCATAAAATCTTTTGTAGAAAGTGCTGGTTCACAACTCGCAAAAAGTATTCCGAATAGAAGTATAAAAAAATAAGATTTTGTTTTCATAATAAAAATGATATTACTTCAATTAAAACATTTTAATTTACAACTAATTTAGTTCTTTTTTAGCTTCATTAAACTCTTCAGGAGTATTTATATTTCTAATATAATTATCGTCAATTTCAACAATTTCAACATCAGAATTAATTAGCATTTTACGCGGACAAGAATATCCTTGTGCCAAGTATTGTAATAAAATAGCATACGCTTTTGGCTCATAAATAGTAATTAAAGGCTCAGGAAAATCTTTTCCTTTCCCCCTAATTGCGGTAGCTGCTTTACTAGGATTTCTATGTTTTAATAATAATTTAATAAGGGCTGTATCTACAAACGGAACATCGGTTGCCAATACAAACCAAGCAGTATTTGGATCTTTCTGAAACGCAGAACAAATTCCACCAAACGGACCTAAATTGATAAATTTATCAGATATTTCATCTTCTTTTTCTGATGATTTTTGAACGGAATAAAACGTTTCTATATTGTTATTTTCTAACAATTCTTTTGCCACTTCTTTCTGTGGTTTCCCAAAATAATTCAATTCAGATTTATCTTGTCCCATTCTTGTACTTTTACCACCAACCAAAACTAGACCTTTTACGGATGCAATTTTTTCTTGAATTAAATTATGAATATGATTGGTAATTTTATCAACCTCATTAATAGTATAACACGTAATATTTTTTATTTGCGGATATTTTTCTTCTAAAAAAGGAAAATATTCTGTTTCTGATTTCAACTTAATAATAAACTGAATACGATCTAACTGATCTAATCTTTTTAAAACAGAAGCTTCTTTAGCTTCGTCTAATACTAAAATCTGTTTAGCACCTTGATAATGGTTTCCGTTGATAAAAACATAATCGAACCCAGCAAAATCTAAACGTTGCTGAAACTTATTGATATCTCCAGAAGTGGTTACCTGTAAATTTCCTTGGTGATGAAACACATATTCAGACAAGTTATTTTTTACCACATCCTTGGCGTGAGAAGCATCAAAATAAGCCAATTTATAATCTGATAAATTTTGAGATACTTTATGTACCAAATCTGAAATAACGCCACAATTTGTACCCAAAATTGCAATTTCATTCGGAGCAAAATTATCGTTATCTCTTCTTTCTAAATTGGTATGTTTGCTGTGTTTTTTCATTTTTTTTCTCTTGAATCAGTTATATCTGTCTGTTCGAGCACGCTCGAGGAGACATTTAATTCTTAATATCAGATTTTCCGCCTGTTTTTTCTAATAACTTTACTTCTTTAATTACCATTTTCTGACTGATGCTTTTACACATGTCATAAATAGTTAAACACGTAATGTTTGCTCCCGTTAAAGCTTCCATTTCCACACCTGTTTTACCGGTAATTGTAACTTCACAAAGAACCTCAATATTTTCTGAATCTATAATATTAATATCAATATCTACTCCATTAATTAATAATGGATGACACATTGGTATCAATTCTGATGTTTTTTTAACACCTTGAATTCCTGCAATAATTGCTGTTTGAAAAACGGGTCCTTTTTTAGTAAATAACTCATCATTTGTAAAATGAGCAATTACTTCTTCCCCTAAAAACATGGTTGCTTTCGCAATTGCTGTTCTTTTGGTAATTTTCTTATCAGAAACATTTACCATTTTAGGGTTATTTCTTTCGTTTAAATGACTAAAATCGCTCATTATCTATATCTTATTATCGGAAAAATCGCTCCTTTTTTAAACTCAGTTTTATCATTTGGCAATTGAATAAAAGCATCTGTTTTCACCAAACTGGCTAAATCTCCAGAACCATTTCCATTAATTGGAGTCGCAATTATTTGCCCGTTATTATTTTCTAACTTCACTTGTAAAAAGTACGTTAAATTAGGTTTAAAAGAAACGTCTACATTTAAAATTGCCGTTTCTTCTTCTACTTTTACGCCTACCGATTTATAATACCAAGGATAAAAATACGCTAAACAATTTACAAAAGTAGAAATCGGGTTACCAGGAAAAGCAAATACTTTACAGTTTCTATTTTCACCAAACCAAAAAGGTTTACCTGGTCTTTGTGCCACTTTATGAAACAATTTTTCTACGCCTAATTCATCAAAAACTTCCGGTAAAAAATCATATTTTCCTTTACTTACAGCACCACTAAAAAGCAACACATCATATTCTTGTAAATAGGTTTCTATTTTCGATTTTAAAATTGGCTTATCATCTGTAATGTGTGCTGTTTCCGAAGAAATATTTAACCTTTCTAACAAAGACACCAGCGTAAATACATTACTCCTTCTAATTTGATGTTCTAACGGAGTTTCATCAACACCAACCAATTCATCACCCGTAGAAACAATCATTATTTTTGGTTGTCTTGCTACTTTTACTGTTCCTTTACCAACGGTTGCTAAGACTCCAATTTCTGCTGCTGAAATTAGGGTGTTTTCTTCAATTAATATATCGCCAGTTTTTCCATCTTTTCCTTTAGAATGAACATTTTGGGCATCATTAATTGTATCAATATTTATAGTTGCAATTCCGTCTACTATAGTTACATCTTCATATCTAATAACTGTGTTTGCATTATATGGCAAAACAGCTCCAGTCATAACTTCTATACAATTTTCAGGGTTTTGAAGTGTGATTTGCTCACTTCCAGCAGCTTGAATTCCTTCTACTTTGAAACCTCTTTGTCCATTTTTAAAAGCAATATAATCAATTGCAATTCCATCCATAGAAACTCTATTAAAAGGCGGAAAATCTCTATCTGCAGTAATTTTTTCCTTTAAAATTCTACTTACAGATTTTATAAACGGAATTTCTTCAACTCCAAAATCTTGATTTGAATTTAGAACGGTTTGTAAAGCTTCTTTTACTGAAATCATTTTTTATAAATGTGTAATTGTTCTATGTTTACCCTCCAATAGTACTCATACTCTCTGAAGCACCACCATCTTTTCTATTTGCTTCTGCTATAAAACCATTTTCTGGTTTCTGTTTTACCAAACTTAAAAATAGTTCTTTTAAATCGTCATTAGAAGCGCCTTTTCTAATAAAATCTCTTAAATTAAAAACACCATCATCAAATAAACAGTTTTTAAAAGTTCCGGTTGATGTAATTCTTATTCTATTACAATCGTTACAAATAGTTCTTGTAAAAGCAGGAATTATTCCGAAAGTTCCTAGATGATTATCAACTTTATAATTTCTAGAAGTTGATGATTTTTCTGATTGAATTTCATTAACATCAAACTCCGTTTTCACTTCATTTAAAATCTTATTAAAAGTCCAATTTTCTTTCATATCCCGTTGTCCTTTTCCATTAAAAGGCATCTCTTCTATAAAACGGACAGCAACATTTTTATCTTTTGTTAATCGTACAAAATCTACAATTTCATTTGTGTTAAAACCAGATTGTACAACTACATTTAGTTTTAAATTTAAACTACTTTTCTCTAATAATTCAAAGGTTTTATAAACCTCTGGATATACATCTCTTCTTGTAATTTTTGCAAACTTTTCTCTATCTAAGCTATCAATACTTAAATTGATGTTTTTTACTTTTTTAAGCTTTTCAATTTTATCAATATGATGAGAAATTAAAGCACCATTTGTAGTAATATTTATTGCATCTAACAAATCGTTATAAGACAACATTTCTAAAAAACCAACAAAATCTTTACGTACAAAAGGTTCTCCACCAGTTAAACGGACTTTATTTACCCCCAATTCTGTTAACACACGAATTAAACGATACATTTCTTTAAAAGTAAGTAATTCTTGTCTCGGAACAATATCTATACCATGCGCAGGCATACAATATTGACAACGCAAATTACAACGATCTGTAACTGCTAGTCTCACATATTCCATTTGTCTGCCAAAGCCGTCTACTAATTTGCTCATTTAATTTGGTAGTTTTTTGCTTAAAACGCCATAAAGTAACGTTCCTAAAAGCGATCCGAATAATAAAATTAAAGCTGGTATTAATTCAAAACCAAGAATTACAAAAATTGGTGCTGCACAAGCACCAGAAATCCCCCATCCTAATCCAAAAAAAGTTCCTCCTAAAAGAGTTCTTATAAAACCTTTTTCTTTTGGTTTTGGTATTATTTTATTTCCATGAATGTCTTTTATAATTCCTTTTTTAAATAGCTGCATAAAAACCATAGAAATTACAACCGCTCCTCCAATAATGCCAAACATATGAAAAGATTGAAACTTAAACATTTCGTAAAAACGATACCAACTAATTGCTTGCGTTTTACTTAAAACGATTGCAAAAAAGATTCCTAATACTAAAAATTTGATATTTTTCATAATTAAAATAATAATGGAATTATAAACCAAGTAGCAATAATACCACCAATAAAAAAGCCAATTACCGCTAATAAAGAAGGTAACTCTAAATTACTTAAACCTGTAATTGCATGACCAGATGTACAACCACCAGCATAACGGGTTCCGAAACCAATTAAGATTCCTGAAATTATTAAAATTAGAAACCCTTTTAATGAAAATACAACATCTTTACTAAAAATTTCATCTGGAAAATATTGACTTCCAACATTCGAAAAACCTAAATCTGTTAATTCTTGTACCGTTTTAGGGTTTAAATCTATTGCTTGATTTGGCGTTAAAAAATTTGCTGAAATAAATCCACCAATAATTAAACCAACTACAAATAGCAGTGCAAAGTCTCTGTCTTTCCAATCTTTCTTAAAATAATCAGACACTTTATCTGCACCTGCAATAGTACATAATGTTTCAAAATTTGTTGATGCCCCAAAATTTTTACCGAAATAAAAATATAATAATAATGAAATTGCTATTAAAGGCCCTCCAACATACCAAGCCCAAGGTTGTAATATAAAATCCATATTTAAATCTTCTCTTTTAAGTAATTCATAATTAATTTTGTTGCCCCAAAATTGTCTTGAATATATCTTTTATTAATTACTCCTGTTAACATTCTAAAGTTTTCATCATTTTTTAGACTGATAAAATTTGATGTAAATTCTACTTGATTTTTTATTGAAATGCAACCTCCAATTTTAACCAAATCTACCGCTTCTTTAAATTTGTCGTAATTATTACCAATCACAACAGGAATCCCAAATGTTGCTGGCTCTAAAATATTATGTAAACCTGTTTTTAAACCTCCGCCTACATAAGCCAAGTCTGCAGCAGCATAAATTTTGGTTAAAATACCAATAGTATCAATTATAAAAACTTGGTATTCTGCCAGGTTTTTACCTGCTTTAGCAGAAAATAAAATTGTTTTTTTGTTGATGGAATTCTGTAATTCTAAAATTGCCGCTTGCTTAATATTATGAGGAGCAATTATAAACTTCTCATCTTCGGATGCATTATTATTAATGTAATTTACCAATAATTCTTCATCTTCTTTCCAAGTACTACCAGCAACAATTGTGTATTTATCATCTTTAAATTGATTGATAAAATCTAACGAGTTATCTTGTTCTAAGATCTTAAAAACTCTATCAAAACGGGTATCACCAGCAATGGTAACATTTTTAAAACTGATAGAATCTAGTAGTTTTTTAGAATTTTCGTCTTGTACAAAAAAGTGATGAAAAGCTTCTAAAGATTTTCTCATAAAACCTCCATAACTTTTAAAGAACAATTGTTTTTCTCTTAAAATACCAGAAACTAAGATTGTAGGAATTTCTTTTGATTTTAATTCATTTAAAAGATTTGGCCAAAATTCGTATTTTACAAAAACAGCAAATTTAGGGTTTACAATCTCTACAAATTTTCTTGCTTGTGCTTTAGAGTCTAAAGGCAAATAACAAACAACATCTGCTAAATTATAGTCTTTTCTAATTTCATATCCAGAAGGAGAAAAAAAAGTAACTAGAATTTTATAAGCTGGGTATTCTTTTTTAATATCTTCTATAATTGGTCTCGCTTGTTCAAATTCGCCTAAAGAAGCAGCATGAAACCAAATAACGTCTGAGTTTTTTAAGGTAGATATTTTAGAAAATGTTTCATTTCTACCGGCTACAAAAAGTTTTATTTTTTTATTAAATAAAGCAATTATTGGCAGTAACAGAGAGGCAATAAAAACGACAAAGTTGTATAAAAATTTCATAACCGTAAAAATACGAAATACTAACAACTAAGCTTCTACATAATTAACTAGATAAATAAAAAGCTACCCTAAAAAGAGTAGCTTATTTTTGTTTATGAAACTTAACTATTAGTAGTAATATTTATATTCCCCCGAAAAAAATGTTACAAGTAAATTAAAATTCAGTGTTAAATATACAATAATAAAATGAGTAGTCGCTATAAGTGATTCAAAAAACACACTTAACAAGCTAAAAATCATAAATTTAAAAACAACCAATCGTTTTTACTACAATAGCTTACTTTTATTCTTATCATAAATTTCATTTAATAAAATAGCTCTAAGCTCATTTATAACTAGTTTACAAACGTAATTACTCCTTAAAAACATAAAATTATTTACTTTAGTAAAGTAAACGCAAATAATTTCTAAACCAAAAAATGCTCAAACATTTTCATGTTTGAGCATTTTTTAATTTTTAAAAGCTAAATTTCTTAAGCTTCAAATGGAGTAATAGATACATAAGATCTATTATCTTTTTTCTTACGGAATTCTACAACACCGTCAACCTTTGCATGTAAAGTATGATCTTTACCCATGTAAACGTTTTCTCCCGGATTGTGAGTTGTTCCTCTTTGACGAACAATAATGTTCCCTGCAATTGCAGCTTGTCCTCCAAATATTTTTACACCTAGTCGTTTCGATTCTGATTCTCTACCATTCTTCGAACTACCTACTCCTTTTTTATGTGCCATGATCCTATGGTTTTAAAATTGAATTTTTATTTAGTTAAAGCGTCAATTAATTCAGCTTTCTTTAAAGAAGTATATCCTGAGATACCTTGATCTTTAGCAGCAGCTTTTAATTCTGTAACAGTCATAGTATTATAATCTGTTGAAGCTTCTTTTGCTGGAGCAGTTTCTTTTTTTACTGATTTTTTTGCACCAGTAGCAGCAATAGATTCAATAAGAATCTCGCTTAAAAATTGTCTGTGTCCGTTTTTCTTAATGTAACCTTTTCTTCTTTTCTTCTTGAAAACGATTACTTTATCACCTTTTAAGTGACTTAAAATTTGAGCTGTTACTGAAGCTCCTTCTATAGCTGGGGCGCCAATTGTTACATTACCTTCTTCATCAAGTAAAAGAACGTTATCAAAAGTTACTTTTGATCCTACTTCTCCTTGTAAACGGTGAACGTATACTTTTTGGTCTTTTGCAACTTTAAACTGCTGCCCTGCCATCTCTACGATTGCGTACATACTAATTATTTTGCGTTTATTACTAATTATTTTGCATTATCCTAATGAAAATGCGGGTGCAAATATACATCTTTTTTATAACTAACCAATATTGTTTTTATAAATAATTTCATCAAAATGAGCAAAGTAAAAGAAAAGTGTACTACTTTTAATGTATATCTTTTTTATTTTTGGTATCTATTACAAATTGTTTGGCAGAAAGTGTAACAAACAAAACCTACCAGCGTCAAACAGCGTATCAATTAATAACTTATTAAATAAATTTTATGAAGAAAAGTATTTTATCTCTTACTTCTGCTTTTTTAGTCGCATTTTCTTTAAACGCGCAGAAAGTAGAATTTGAAGAGTACGATTTAAGCAACGGAATGCATGTTATTTTACATCAAGACACATCTGCTCCTGTAGTTACTACTGCAGTAATGTACCATGTTGGTGCAAAAGACGAACAACCAGATAGAACTGGTATGGCTCATTTTTTTGAACACTTATTGTTTGAAGGAACAGAGAATATTGATAAAGGAGAATGGTCTAAAATAGTTGCTGCGAATGGAGGAAATAACAACGCAAACACTACTGATGATAGAACGTATTATTATGAAATATTTCCTTCTAATAATCTAGAATTAGGTTTATGGATGGAATCTGAGCGTTTATTACACCCAGTTATTGGGCAAGAAGGTGTAGATACTCAAAACGAAGTTGTAAAAGAAGAAAAAAGATTACGAGTAGATAACCAACCTTACTCTCGTTTTTTAGAATATGTTAAAAAAGAAATCTTTAAAAAACACCCATATAAAGGAACAACTATTGGGGAAATGGCACATTTAGATGCTGCTACTTTAGATGATTTTTTAGCATTTAATAAAAAGTTTTATGTACCTAACAATGCTACTTTAGTGGTTGCAGGTGATATTGATGTTGCAAATGCAAAAAAATTAATTGAAGCTTATTTTGGTCCAATTCCTCGTGGAACAGATATAGAAAGAACAGTTATAGAAGAAGAACCTATTACCGCACCAATTGCAGCAAAAGGATATGACCCTAATATTCAAATTCCAGCAATTATAACGGCTTACAGAACGCCATCTATGAAAACTAAAGACTCTAGAATATTAGATATGATTTCTTCTTATTTAAGTACAGGAAAAAGCTCTGTCTTATATAAAAAATTAGTAGACACTAAAAAAATGGCTTTACAAGCTGGTGCAATTAACTTAAGTCAAGAAGATTATGGAACCTATATTATTTTCGGTTTACCACAAGGGGAAACTAAATTAGCAGACATTGTTACAGAAATTGATGAAGAAATTTTAAAGCTACAAACAGAATTAATTTCTGAAAAAACATACCAAAAACTTCAAAATCAATTCGAAAATCAATTTGTAAATTCTAATTCTAGTGTAGAAGGAATTGCAAATTCTTTAGCTCGATACAATGTATTATACGGCGATACAAATTTAATTAATACAGAAATTGAGATTTATCGTTCTATTACTCGTGAAGATATTAGAGAAGTAGCTAAAAAATATTTAAATCCAAATCAAAGAGTAACTTTAGAGTATTTACCTAAAAAATAATTAACAAAAGACATATACAATGAAAAAACAGATAATATCACTTATCGCAATTATAGCAATGTCTTTTGCTACAACTGCACAAATAGATAGAAGCCAACAACCTAAACCAGGACCAGCACCAAAGGTTCAATTAGGTAAATCCGAAAAATTTACTTTATCTAACGGATTACAAGTAATTATGGTAGAAAACCATAAGTTACCAAGAGCATCAGCTAGTTTAACTATAGATAATAAACCTGTAGTTGAAGGAGATAAAGCAGGTGTTTCTAGCATAATGGGAAGTTTATTAGGAAGAGGAACAGAAAACATTACCAAAGATGAATTTAATGAAAAAGTAGATTTCTTAGGGGCTGGTGTTAACTTTTATAGTTCTGGTGCTTCTGCAAGATCATTAACAAAATATTTCCCAGAAGTATTAGCGTTAATGGCAGACGGAATTAAAAATTCTCAGTTTACACAAGAAGAATTCGACAAAGAAATTAAAATTACTTTAGACGGATTAAAATCTGATGAAAAAAATGTTACAAGTACTGCAAGAAGAGTAGAAAGTGCTTTATTGTATGGTAAAAATCATCCTTATGGAGAGTTTGTTTCTAAAGAAACGGTTAATAACATTACTTTAACCGATGTTAAAAACAACTACACTACTTATTATAAGCCAAACAATGCTTACTTAGTAATTGTTGGAGATATAAACCCAAAAGAAACTAAGAAATTAGTAAAGAGTTTATTTAAAAAATGGAAAAAAAGTGATGTACCAGAAGTTGCTTTTACAAAGCCAGAAAACGTTTCTAAAACAGAAATCAATTTTATAGATATGCCAAATGCAGTACAATCTGAAGTTGTAATTGCTAACAATATCGATTTAAAATTAGGAGACAAAGATTACTACGCAGCGTTATTAGCAAACAATATTCTTGGTGGTGGCGGAACTGCTCGTTTATTTATGAATTTACGTGAAGACAAAGGGTATACTTACGGTTCTTACTCTAGCGTTAGACAAAGTAAGGTAGCTGCAACTTTTAGAGCTTCTGCAAGTGTTCGTAACGTAGTTACAGACAGTTCTATTGTAGAAATTAAAAAAGAAATCGATAAAATTCGTACCGAAAAAGTTACCGAAGAAGAGTTAAAAAATGCGAAAGCACAATATGTTGGTAGCTTTGTTATGGATGTACAAAAACCTGCTACTGCTGCTAGTTTTGCTTTAAATATTGCACGTTATAATTTACCAACAGATTTTTACGAAAACTATTTAACTAATATAAATGCAGTTACTGTAGAAGATGTACAAAATGCAGCCTTAAAATACTTTAAAAGTGATGAAGCTCGTATAATTGTTACAGGTAAAGCAATTGATGTTTTAGATAATTTAGAAAAATCGGGTTATACAATCAACTATTTCGACAAAAATGCCGAAGCTGCAGAAAAGCCAGAAATGACAATCGCAGTTCCTGACGGAATTACAAAAGAAACTGTTATTAACAATTACTTTAAAGCAATTGGTGGAGTAGAGAAAGTGAAAGCAATAAAAACAACCTTAACTACCTATGAAGCAAGTGCAATGGGGCAAACTCTTCAGATTATTGAAAAAAGAGATGCAAACAATTTTTCTAGTGAAATTAGTGTTGGTGGTAATGTAATGATGAAAGTCTTAACCAATAAAGACGGAGTTAGTACTAACGGACAAGCTTTACCTGCTAATATAGCATCTGAAATGACACATACATTAGGTGCTTTCCCTGAGTTAGGATTATTAAATAATAGTGAAACTACATTAACAAGTATAGAAAAATTAGATGGTAAAAATGTTTATGTCGTTGCTAAAAAAGGAACAATAGTTTCTGTTTCTACTTATTTTGATGTAGCAACAGGTTTAAAAGTAAAAGAAGTTCAAACTATTTCTATGGGAGGAAAAACTCAAAATCAAGAAGCTACTTTTAGCGATTATAAAGATTTTGATGGAATTCTATTTCCTACAAAAAAATCTGGAACTATGGGACCTCAAAAAATTGAGTCTACTTTAATTTCAGTTAAAATTAATGAAGGTGTTTCTGATGCTGATTTTAAATAAGCAACTTTAGAAATATTTTTTAATAATGAGAGTCAAGATTTAGTTCTTGACTCTTTTTTTATGCACAAATTTAAAAACTACTTAGCCTTATTAACAAAATACACTCCTAAAAGAATAATTACACCTCCTAAAACCTGAATTAAACTTAACTTTTCACCATCTAACATACCCCAAAATATAGCAACTATAGGTATTATATAGGTTACTGAAGATGAAAAAACAGGGTTTGAAATGTGTACTAATTTATTGTAAATAGTTTTTGCAACTCCAGTTCCTACTACAGATAAAATTGCCAAGTATCCTAAAGAATGTATTAGATTTTCATTTTTAACATCAAACGTAGTGAAGAAATCTGTAAAACTTAAAACAATAATTGCAGGAATAATTAATAATAAAAAATTACCTGTTGTAATTGCCAAAGCATCTAAATCATCTAGATATTTCTTTACAATATTTGCATTAAAAGCATACCCTACGGAAGCTACTATAATTAATAAAGCATACCAATAATTTTGGTTAGGGTTTACATCAGCTCCTTTTAATATCAAAATTAAAGTCCCTACTAAACCAATTAAAATTCCATACAATTGTGCTTTTTTAAAAGCGAAGCCAAAAACAATTGCTCCAAAAATTAAAGTATTAAAAGGTGTAAATGAATTTAAAATAGATACAATAGAACTATCTATACTCGTAATTGCAAAAGCAAATAGAAAACTAGGTATAAAGGTACCCGCTAGTGCTGTATAAAGGATATATTTCCAATGTCTTTTTTTAATCTTCTTTATGGACCGAGAAGCTACAGAAAGTAAAAATACAGCTGTAAAAATCATTCTTAAAGCGCCTAATTGAATGGGAGTTACACCCAAAAGTGCTTTTTTCATTAAAATAAATGAACTACCCCAAACGATAGAAAGAATAATAAGGTAAAACCATTTTTGTTGTTGATTATTCATTGCTGATAAAAGTATTCCGTAAAAATCCGACAAAAGTTTAAATCTCAGTACTTTTATTGATAAATTTGCATAATAATTTTATAATTTAACCTTATGCAATTCGTTAAGGGTTTATTCAAATTATTTTTTAACTCAAATATTTATATTCTAAATCTATTTTTATGAAAATTAAAAAAATATTATTTGCTTTTCTACTTGCTTGTTTCGTTTTAATTGGCTGCAAAAGTGAAGCAAAAAAAGAAATACTGCCTGTTAACAAACAAAATGTTTCTTTAGCTATTTCTGGTATGACTTGTCAAATTGGTTGTGCAAGAACAATACAATCTAAATTATCTAAAAAAGAAGGTGTTATAGATGCCAAAGTAATTTTTACCGATAGTATTGCAAACATTGAGTTTGATGCAAATACAACATCTAAAGAAGATTTAGCTTCTTTTGTTAGCGGTATTGCTGGCGGAGAACTTTATAAAGCTTCTATTGCATCAAAAGAATAATGCCTTTAAAAGCTAGTAACAAAAAATTATATCAAAAAAAAAGCTGAATCTCAATTGAGATTCAGCTTTTTTTTATCCTTAAAAAATTGAATTACATTTTCTGTAACCAAGTCTTTACAGCTACTTCTGCTTTAATAATTTCTTTTAAATCTGCAATAGCAACTCTTTTTTGTTCCATCGTATCTCTATGTCTTATAGTAACACATTTATCTTCTAAAGTCTCATGATCTACAGTAATACAAAATGGTGTTCCTGCTGCATCCTGACGTCTGTAACGTTTACCAACGGCATCTTTTTCATCATAAAAAACGTTAAAATCCCATTTTAAATCATCCATAATTTCACGGGCAACTTCTGGCAAACCATCCTTTTTAACTAAAGGAAAAATAGCTGCTTTAAAAGGTGCTAAAACAGATGGCAATTTTAAAACGGTTCTTGTTGTTCCGTTTTCTAATTCTTCCTCTTGTAGAGAGTTAGAAAAAACAGCTAAGAACATTCTATCTAAACCAATAGAAGTTTCTACTACATACGGTGTGTAACTTTTATTTTCTTCATGATCGAAATACTGTAATTTCTTACCAGAAAATTTTTCATGTGCTTTTAAATCAAAATCTGTACGAGAGTGAATACCTTCTAATTCTTTAAATCCGAATGGGAAATTAAATTCAATATCTGCCGCTGCATCTGCGTAATGTGCTAATTTATCGTGGTCATGAAAACGGTAGTTCTCTGCGCCCATCCCTAGAGATAAATGCCATTTTAAACGCGTTTCTTTCCATTGATCGTACCATTCTTTTTGAGTGCCTGGTTTTACAAAAAATTGCATTTCCATTTGTTCAAACTCACGCATTCTAAAAATAAACTGTCTTGCAACAATTTCATTTCTAAATGCTTTACCGGTTTGTGCAATACCAAAAGGAATTTTCATTCTTCCTGTTTTTTGCACGTTTAAGAAATTTACAAAAATTCCTTGCGCCGTTTCTGGTCTTAAATATAAATCCATTGCAGTTTCTGCAGATGCACCTAATTTTGTACCAAACATTAAATTGAACTGTTTAACGTCTGTCCAATTTCTAGAACCTGTTAAAGGATCTGCAATTTCTAATTCTTCAATTAATAGCTTTACATCGGCTAAGTCTTCTTTTTCTAAAGACGCACCCATTCTTGCTAAAATGGTATTTATTTTTTCTTGATAACCAACAACTCTTCCGTTGGTTGCAACAAATTCTTCTTTATTAAAGGCTTCACCAAAACGTTTTTCTGCTTTAGCAACTTCTTTATTTATTTTTCCTTCTATTTTAGCACAATAGTCTTCAATTAAAACATCGGCTCTGTAACGTTTTTTAGAATCTTTATTGTCAATTAAAGGATCGTTAAATGCATCTACATGCCCAGAAGCTTTCCAAGTTGTTGGGTGCATTAAAATAGAAGCATCTATACCCACAATGTTTTCGTGCATTTGCACCATTGCTTTCCACCAGTAATCTCTAATATTTTTCTTTAGCTCAACTCCGTTTTGAGCATAATCGTAAACCGCACTTAAACCATCATATATTTCAGAAGACTGAAAAACATAACCGTATTCTTTAGCGTGCGATAAAACTTTTTTAAATTGATCTTCTTGTTTTGCCATAATGCGACAAATATACATCAATCTAAAAATTTACCAATAAAAATCTAACCTACTTTTTTACAATGATAAACAAAGGCTGGAGGGAAGTTTAAGGGTTCAAAACCTAAAGATATAGATTGATTAAACACATTTTTAAGTTTTTTAAAATACGTTAAACTATACTGAAACTGAATAAAGGTTCCATTATCTGCTAAAACATGAAAAGATTTCTCTAAAATTTCATCTGTAACTTCTTCTGGAATAATTGTTAACGGTAAACTAGAAATAATATGACAGGTTTTATTAAAGTTTAATTTCTTTAACTCTTCTTCAATTTTTTCTGCAGATGATTTAATAACAATAAGTTGTTTGTTTTCTATTTGTGATAGTTCTTTATAAAAATTATCATTTATCTCAAAACAAATTAAAGTAGCATTTGCTGGCAATTTTTGTAATATAAGCTTGGTAATTGCTCCGTTTCCCGGACCCAATTCTACCAAAACTTCTACTTTAGAAAAATCGATTCCTTTTAACATTCTTTCCGCCAAAAACCGAGAACTCGGTGTAACGGTTCCTAATGTTTTTAAGTTTTTTATAGACTCTTTTAAAAAATTTATCCTGTTGTTCAAATCTTATTCTTAAATTATAGTGTTATCTTTCTAAAAAAAGGCTTTGTAAAAATGCGAATTTTAAAAGACTTATTCAATCTTTTTTACCCTAAATTATGTGCTAATTGCAATAATCAACTCATTAATAATGAAAATGCAATATGTACCTTTTGTAGGCATGACTTGCCTTTGACTAATTTTACTAACTATTGTGAAAACAAAATAACGAAAACATTCTATGGAAGAATAATCATAGAAAAAGCAAATTCATTATTATTTTACAGAAAAACAGGAATTACTAAAAAATTAATTCACGAATTAAAATACAAAGGAAATGAAGAGGTAGGTGTCTTTTTTGGCAATTGGCTTGGAGAAATCTTAATAGAAAATAATGAATTTTTAGATGTTGATGTTATTATCCCCGTGCCCTTACACCCAAAAAAACGAAGAGAAAGAGGTTATAATCAAGTTTCAAAATTTGGAGAAACTTTAAGTCATCACTTAGAAAAACCATTTGTAGAAAACATTTTGCTAAGAACATCAACCTCAAAAACCCAAACTTTTAAAGCTCGTTTTGAACGTTTTAATAATAATGACACAAAATTTCAGTTATCTAACTTAACAGCCTTAAAAAACAAACATATTTTACTCATTGATGATGTGATAACAACAGGTGCAACCTTAGAAGCTTGTGCAAAAGAGCTTCAAAAAATAGAAGGTGTAAAAATTAGTATTTTAACAATGGCATACACCGAATAAACTTTATGATTTTTAAGTCAAAAATATATTGTTAATTTGTATAAAATTTACTTTTTGTGAAACACATTTTTAGATTTATTTTTTTTAGCATTTCAATTGTAATTTTATCCAACTGCGCAAAAACAGGAAACCCAGAAGGTGGGCCAAAAGACGAGGACGCACCTTTGTTTGTAACCTCTTCCCCACCCTACAAAACGCTTAATTTTGATAAAAAGGAAATTAGATTAAACTTTAACGAGTTTATAAAATTAAAGGACTTAAACAAACAACTTATTGTTTCTCCTCCTTTAAAAACTCCTTTATTAGTTACCCCACAAGGTACGGCAAGTAAATTTTTAAACATCCAAATTGTTGATACTTTACAAGAAAACACCACGTATATTATAAACTTTGGTAACGCTATTGAAGACAATAATGAAGGAAATAAACTGGAAAGTTTTAAATATGTTTTCTCTACCGGAACATATATAGATTCTCTTTCTACTTCGGGTAAAATTAAAGATGCTTATTTAGATGAAAGTCAAAAAAACATTAATGTGCTATTATATAAAATAGATAGTTCTTTTACAGATTCTATCGTTTTTAAAAAGAAACCAAATTATGTAACAAGTTCTTTAGATACCTCTCTTTTTAACCTTAGTAACTTAAAAGAAGGTAAGTATTTAATGGTTGCTCTAAAAGAAACTGCCAACGATTACCTTTTTAATCCTAGGGAAGATAAAATAGGTTTTTTTACAGACACCATAACTCTACCTAGAGATAGTATTATAAAAAAACCAATAGTATTATTTAAAGAAACACAACCTTATTCATTTAAACGTGGCAAAGAAATTACAAGAGGTAAAATTGAATTTGGTTATGAAGGTGTTATAAAAGATTTAAAAGTTCAAATTATTTCTGATACTCCAGAAGACTTTAGAAGTGTTTCTAAGCTAGAAATAGGCAAAGACACATTAAATTACTGGTACAAACCTTTTGACGCTGATTCTTTAAATTTTATAGTTACAAACGACAAATTTATAGATACCGTTACTGTAAACCTTCGTAAAAAGAAAATAGACTCCTTAATTTTAAACTCTTCTACAAGCGGAACACTGCACCTTAGAGACACTTTTTTTATAAGAGGAAATAACCCACTTGTAAACATTGATACAAGCAAAATTACATTGGTAGATAAAGATACATTATCAGTTCCTTTTGTTAGTATTATTTCTAATATAGAGAACAAAGTAGCATTTGTTTTTGATATAACACCAAAACAGAAATACGCTTTAAAAATAATGCCTGACGCTATTTCTGATATCTTTGAACAAAAAAATGACACTTTAAATTTTAAATTTACTACAAAAGATATTGAAGATTACGGAAGAATTACAATGGATATTGTAAATGAAACTTCTAATCATTTAATTATTGAACTTTTAGAAGGAAAAAACAAAGATAAACTTATAGAAAGACGCTTTATTACAGATTCTGGACAAATACAATACAATCTTTTAGAACCTAAAACATATTATATAAGAGCTATTATTGATAAAAATAAAAACAATAAATGGGACACTGGTAATTACTTACTAAAACAACAACCAGAAAACATTATTTACTATTCTCAAGAATTAAAATTACGAGCTAATTACTACTTAGATGGAAATGTTTTTACTGTTAAGAATCCTGAATAAGTATAAAAACTAGAGATGCTAAACTTGTTTTAGCATCTCTAGTTTCTAAAATTCAATCTTCATAAGAATCTGAAATAAATTCAGATTGACATAAAAAGGCTTTCTAAAAAGGATTCCATCTTGTCATACTGAACTTGTTTCAGTATCTCAACTTACTGAAATTCGAAAATTATAACAATCTGAAATAAATTCAGATTGACAAAAAAAAGAGCCAATTGGCTCTTTTTTTTTATGACTTTAACGCTTGTTCTAAATCTGCAAGTATGTCTTCTATATCTTCTATACCAACACTTAAACGAATTAAAGAATTTGTAATACCCATTCGTTCTTTTTCTGGAGCAGGAATAGAACCATGAGACATACTTATTGGGTGATTAGATAAACTTTCTACGCCGCCTAAAGATTCTGCTAACGTAAATATTTTAGTGTTTTCTAAAAATACATATGCTGCTTCTTGAGTCTCCTCTTTTAATCGAAAAGAAACCATTCCGCCAAAACCGTTCATTTGACTTTTTGCCAATTTGTAATTTGGATGATTTTCTAAACCTGGATAATATACCACACTTACTTTTGGATGCTTTTCTAGAAATTGAGCCACTACAATTCCGTTTTCACAATGTCGCTGCATTCTTATATGTAACGTTTTTATACCTCTTAATGCTAAAAAAGAGTCCATTGGTCCTGAAATTGCGCCTGCGGCATATTGAATAAAATGAATGTCTTCTGCTAGCTTTTTATCTTTTACAATTAAAGCTCCCATAATTAAATCGCTATGACCACCAAGATATTTTGTTGCAGAATGCATTACAATATCGGTTCCTAAATTTAACGGTTGCTGTAAATAAGGCGTAGCAAATGTATTATCTACTCCTATTAAAATACTAGAATCAATATCTTTTACGGCTAATGAAATTGCTTTTATATCGGCAATTTTCATTAACGGATTTGTTGGTGTTTCTATCCAAACTAGTTTTGTGTTTTCTGTAATGGCATCTGTAATATTTTTAACATCGTCCATGTTTACAAAAGAAAACTCTAATCCGTATTTTTGAAACAACTTGGTAAACATTCTATAACTACCGCCATACAAATCGTCTCCTGCAATAATTTCATCTCCCGGATTTAGTAACCGTAAAACGGCATCTATTGCTGCCAAACCAGATGCAAATGCAAATCCGTGGGTTCCGTTTTCTAATGCTGCTAAACTATTTTCTAAAGCAGCTCTTGTAGGGTTTCCTCCTCTAGAATATTCGAATCCTTTGTGTTCTGTAGGGCTAGTTTTCGCAAAAGTAGAGGTTAAAAAAACCGGTGGCATTATGGCTCCGGTAGTTTCTTCTGGTTTTTGACCTCCGTGAATGGTTTTGGTGTTGAATTTCATCTTTAAAATGTATTGAAGATTTTAGATTGCTATAAATAGGCAAACTAGTTTAACCCAGATTGAACCTTTCGTCAAGCTCAAGGCAGGCTAATTGTTTGAGCTCTTTTTTGAGATGCTGTTTTTTAGCATCTCAAAAAAAACGAGTAGTGAAAGCTGGAAATAGCTTCTAAGAAACCTATAAAAATTTCTTGATAGATCTTATAATTCCGTAGTGAATTCCTTCGTGAAAATTGTTAAAAGAAATAGAAGCCTCTATAGAATTAAGTATAAAACCAGTACTTGTTGGGTATTCTGCAAAATCCTCAAAAATACCAGCTTCGTAATCTTCTTGCAAAGTATCTGGCAAGCCTAAAAGCAACTCTTTAACTTCTTCAAACTCTTCTTCTGTAAAGGTTTTTGTTGGTACTGTTCCTTTTTTATAATCTTCAATTAACTCATCTGGACATAAACAGTTTAAACCTGCTAATTTGTAGTTTAAAACCTGTTGCGTAACCACTAAATGTGCCACATTCCAAGCAATATTGTTTTTAAAACCAGCTGGTATAATGTGTAACTGTTCTAAAGTTAAGCCTTCTAATTCCTTTAAAACTAGTGTGCGAGATGTTCTTAAAAGATCGAATTGTATGTTCATTTTTTTGTGTAATTTTGGAACTGTAAATATAATCCATAAAAATGAAGAAAGTCTATTTTTTACAAACTTGTGATACTTGCCGAAGAATTTTAAAAGAGGTAAATACCGATGGTTTTGAACGACAAGAAATTAAAGCAAACAACATTACCGCAGCTCAATTAGAAGAAATGTACACACTTTCTGGTAGTTACGAAGCTCTTTTTAACAAGCGTGCAAAATTGTATAAATCTATGGATTTGAAAAACCAGGTTTTGTCTGAAGCAGATTATAAACAGTTTCTTTTAGATGAATACACGTTTTTAAAGCGTCCGGTTTTTATTGTTGATAATGAAATTTTTATTGGAAATAGTAAGAAAGTAATTGAAACTTTAAAAGAGAAGATTGGTTAAAATCTTCTCTTTTTTTGTCAATCTGAATTTATTTCAGATTCTTATGGATATTGAATTTCAGAAACTTAAGATACTGAAACAAGCTCAGTATGACAAGATTTACCCCTCTTAGACAGTAGCTTTTTTATTGTTTTTTAATTTGATGAATACTTTACATCAGAAGAAGAAATCATAGCTGCTAGTTCATCGTGTGTAATTTTAGTTTTTAAGCCAAAAAGCACCATTTTATCTGAATCGCTGTTGGCTCTTATAATTATTTCTCTGATGTAGTTACCTTTCTCTATAAAAAATAATTCGGCTTTACTACCGTTTTCTTTTACTCTTGCCAGTGTTTTTAGGTTGTTTTTTCTGCTAAACTTTCTAAAGTCTTTTGAAAGATTGCTGTCTTCATTATTAAAAATCATCAATTTAAAATCGCTCGATTTTCTAATAATGTTCATTAAATCGTCATCGTTTTCACTATCTAAAAATGAACCTGCCAATGAAGCGGATAAATTAATTGAAAAAGTAGATTTTTCGTTATTTGAATTGTAAAAGTTTTCGAATTTAGCTTCTTGAGCTGAAACTGCTGTAATAAAAAATGCAAATAGAATTGTTGCTAAATGTTTCATGTTAGTAGGTTTTAAATTTAGACGACTACCAACTACGTTTGTTACAAATACTATTTTTACAGCTTCTTTTAAAGCATATAAATCTATATTTTTTTATAGATTGCCATTAAGTTTTCTGCTTCTTTTTGTGCACTCCAATTTTTTATAATTTCTTCTCGTGCTTCTTTCCCTAAAAGAGGAATTTCATTCTTTAATGATTTAGATAAAAGCATTTCTAATTCAGAAATATTACCTGCTTCAACCAAATAACCGTTTTTATTACTATGTATTAATGAAGAGTGAACTCCAACATTTTTAGTTGCAATTACAGAACAGCCACAAGACATTGCTTCTGCAGTTACTAAAGAAAATCCTTCTGAAAAACTAGGAACTACTGCTATTTTTGAAGCTTGGTAATAAGAGACAATCTCTGATGTTTCATCTACAAAATACACTTGACCTGCAATATGATGCTTTTTAGAAATTGTTTTTAACTCCTCTAAAAAAGCAGGTTTATCTATTTTACCAACAATTACCAACGCCCAATTTTTATGTTCTTTTAAAACTTTTGCTGCTTCTAATAAAACAACTTGCCCTTTTGCTTTACGAACTCTCCCAGCACATAAAATAATATTTTCTTGTTGAATGTTTTTTAGAGTGACATTCTTTTTAGGAGAAAACAAATTAACATTTACTCCATGACCAACAATGGTATTTTTTATACCTAAGTTTTTACTCATACTTTCTATGAGCGTTACCACTTTATCTGCTTTTTTTAATAATTTTAAAGTTAAACCAGACGGGGTAGTTTCTGCATGCCGTGTAGCTATTAAGGTGAATTTTGCGCCTAAAAAACGTAGAAATAACATTCTCATTATTTCATTATTTCTATGACAATGCACAACAACTTCTCGATCAGAAAAAAGAAGTTTTCTTAATCTTGATGTCGTAATTTTCTCTCCTTCAACATTATAACCATAAATATAAGTCTCATATTCTTTATTAAAAAAAGGCAGCACATTTTCTATACTTCTAGTAACTCCGGTTCTTCTTTTATGAAAATGTGTATGTATTAAAATTGGTTTCAAGAGTTGTTTTTATTTTCTAGGTTTAATTGGTTAAAATATAGCGCAGAAAGACTTCAGTTTTTATAAAATGACTAACTGCGCTACTTTTAAATATTTTTATACAAATTTACGTTCTACAATTTCTATAAAACGAGCTTCTAATTCTTGTTGAGTAGACCAGTCGTAATCTGGTTTCACCATTTTATTTATAAACTTTAACGCTTCTTTTTCTGTTCCGTACGTATTTAATTGAGAAACTACTCTGTTAAAATCTTCTTGACTACCATCAAACAAATTCTTTACAAAGGCAATTCTATCATTTAAACCTATTTGAATGTTGCCAGAAAATTTATCATTTAATGATTTTGGTGCAGCAACAGGAATATCAAACAAAGTTGCCATTTCATCAACAGAAATAGTATCTTCTAATTCTTCTTCTAAAGACAATACTTTAATTTCGTCTTTTATTTCTACAGCTTCTGGTTTCGCAAATATAATATCTTCTATTTCATCAAAAGGTTGTTCTATAATTTCTTCAACTACAACCTTTACTTCCTCTTCTATTTCCTCTTCAATCTCTTCTTCTATTTCCTCTTTAAACTCCTCTTCAGCTTCCTCTATTATTACTTCTTCAACTAACGCTTCCGCTAAGAGTTCTTCTACTGGTAAAGTTTCTTCTTCTTCTATTTCATAAAGCGTTACTTCTTCTTCAATAACTTCTTTAACAGGCTCAACATCAACTAAAAAAACTTCTTGAGATTCTTTTAAAGTCAATCCGTTTTCTACATTTTCAATTAATGCCTCTTTTGTTACTTCTAAATTTGGTGTTGTATTTATATATTCTTCTACAAAAGCTAATAAAGATAATTTTTCATAAATTTCTTTCGATTTTTCTTTTAAAGCAAACACATCTTCTTTATTTTTTAATTGTAAAATGCTGTGCGCTAAACTCATTAAATCGGCTTCTAATTTTTTGTGCATAAGTTGTAAGTTGAAGTTATTTTTTACTCGTAAATATTCCTAAATTTGTTGAAATTCAAAGTAACATCAAATTTAATATTCTAACGCCTAAAATTACAAAATGTTTCTCGAAAATACAGTAAATCATTCAGAACAATTTGGCTGGATTGAAGTAGTTTGCGGCTCTATGTTTTCTGGTAAAACAGAAGAATTGATTAGAAGACTAAAACGTGCTCAATTTGCAAAACAACGCGTAGAAATTTTTAAACCTGCTATTGACACACGCTATGATGAAGAGGAAGTAGTTTCTCATAATGATAATAGAATTCGTTCTACACCAGTACCTGTTGCCTCTAACATTCGCTTATTAGCAACTGATGTAGATGTTGTTGGTATTGATGAAGCGCAGTTTTTTGATGATGAAATTGTGGCCGTTTGTAACGATTTAGCAAACCGAGGTGTTCGTGTAATTGTTGCGGGTTTAGATATGGATTTTAAAGGAAATCCTTTTGGTCCAATGCCTGCTTTAATGGCAACTGCAGAATATGTTACAAAAGTTCACGCAGTTTGCACACATACAGGAAACTTAGCTAATTACAGTTTTAGAAAAGCGAAAAATGATAATTTGGTTCTATTAGGTGAAACTCAAGAATATGAGCCTTTAAGTAGAGCTGCATATTACAAAGCAATTCAAAAACAAAAAATATTAGCACAAAAAGATGCTGAACCAACTAAAGAATAAATGAATAACCATGTTACAGTTTTAGAAATTGATGGAGATGCATTGTTGCATAACCTAAATTATTTTAAAGAAAAATTACAACCAGAAACAAAAATTTTAGCGGTTGTTAAAGCTTTTGGTTACGGTAGTGATGCTGTACAAATTGCTAAATTTTTAGAAGACAAAGTAGATTATTTTGCCGTAGCGTATGCTATTGAAGGAATCGCTTTACGTGAAGCTGGTGTAGAAACACCCATTTTAGTGCTGCATCCACATATTCAAAATATTGCATCTATTGTAGAATACAGGCTAGAACCTTGTTTGTATAATTTTAGAATTTTTGATGCTTTTTTAAAATTAGCTGATGAATCTCCGTTAATGAATTACCCAATTCATTTAAAATTTAATACTGGTTTAAATAGATTAGGCTTTTGGCATACAGATATTCCTACTATAATTGCCAATCTAAAAGAAACAACACACGTAAAAGTAGCTTCCGTATTTTCTCATTTGGCTGCAAGTGAAGATCTAGAAGAGCAAGACTTTACCATTAATCAGATAAATAATTTTGCATATATAGCCCAACAATTCTACAAACATTTAGGGTACGAACCAATCTTACACATTTTAAATACTTCTGGTGTGATAAACTACCCAAAAGCACAATTTAATATGGTTAGAATAGGTATTGGCTTGTATGGTTTTGGTAATGATGAAAAAGAAACTGCTCAACTTAAAAATACACATAATCTAAAATCTATTATTTCTCAAATTCATGTTATAGAACCAGGAGAAACAGTAGGCTACAACAGAGCTTATACCGCCAAAAGACAAAGTAAAACAGCAACCATACCAATTGGTCATGCAGATGGTTTATCTAGAAGGTTAGGAAATAAGAAAGGATATGTACTTATTAACAATCAAAAAGCATACATAATTGGTAACGTTTGCATGGACATGATTATGGTAGATATTACTAAAATTGATTGTACAGAAGGTGATGAAGTAATTATCTTTAATAATCAAGAAATGATACAGCATATTGCTGATGTTTCTGAAACCATACCTTACGAAACCTTAACCGCAATCTCACAGCGTGTTAACAAAATGTTAAATACCTAGTTTTTTTTAGTACTTTTGTATTCTAATAATTAATTAAAAACAAAGTAAAATGTTAAAAGAATTTAAAAAATTTATTACTGGTGGTAATGTAATTGAATTTGCTGTAGCCGTAATAATGGCAGGTGCAATAGGCCTAGTTGTAAAAGGATTTGTTAGTAATATTGTGATGCCAATTGTAGGTATATTTACAGGAGGAGTTAGTTTTTCTGACAAAAAATATGTTTTATCAGAAGCAGTTCTAGATGCAGCAGGAAAAGTTGCAACTCCAGAAAATGCAATTACATATGGTGCTTGGATTGATTCTATTATCAATTTAATTATTGTTGGTTTTGTTATGTTTATGATGATAAAAGGATACAACAACATGAAAAAGAAAGAAGAACCAGCTCCGGCAGCTCCAAAAGGACCAAGTCAAGAAGATTTATTAGCAGAAATTAGAGATTTATTAGCTAAAAAATAAGTTTTTACTTTTCAATATAATATAAAACCCAAGCATTTGCTTGGGTTTTTTATGCTTAAATAAATATTGTTTTTTAAGATTCTACAGAATTTGCTTTTAAATCTTCAATAAAACCTTCTACAGAGACTCCTTTTTCAACAGAAAAGTCACCAATTTTAGTTCTTCTTAATGCTGATAAATGTGCTCCTGAGTTTAAGGCCAATCCAAAATCGTATGCTAAAGAACGAATGTAAGTTCCTTTACTACAAACCACTCTAAATTCTACTTCTGGTAAATTTATTTTTGTGATTTCGAACTCTGTAATACTTACCGTTCTAGCGTTAATTTCTGTAGTTTCACCTTTTCTTGCTAACTCGTACAAACGCTTACCATCTTTCTTAATTGCAGAAAAAATAGGTGGTTTTTGCTGAATATCACCAATAAATTGCTTGGTAGTTTCACGTAACAATGTTTCTGTTATATGATCTGTCGTATAGGTATTATCTACTTCAGTTTCTAAATCGTAGCTAGGTGTGGTTGCCCCAATGGTAAACGTACCTGTATATTCTTTTTCCTGCCCTTGGTAGACATGTATTTCTTTTGTTTGCTTACCTGTACAAATAATTAATAAACCTGTAGCTAACGGATCTAAAGTACCTGCATGACCAACTTTAATTTTCTTAATATTAAACCGTTGTCTTATTTCCCAACGAAGTTTGTTAACTACTTGAAATGAGGTCCAATTTAAAGGTTTGTCTATTAATAAAACTTGACCATTTTTATACTCTTCTGCTGTCATAAACACAAAATTATTTCAAAGTGAATTCCTAAAAAGATTAAAGGATTCATAATTATAAAGAACCTGCTTTTCGCAGGATTAGTTCAACTATCAACTTTTATTACATTACTAAGTAATTAATAAAATTTGAGTGTCACTAATTTAAAAGAGCGTAACCAATAGCAATAAAACCTACAATAGCACAGTATAATGAGAAGTAAGATAACTTACTTTTTTTAACCAATGCAATCATCCATTTACAGGCTAATAAACCTGATAAAAAAGCAGCTACAAAACCAATTGAAATTGGTAACATTTCTGAAGATTGAAAACTTAAATCTCCACCTAATAAGTCTTTACCTATTTTACCAAAAATTAATGGAACTACCATTAAAAAAGAAAAACGTGCTGCTTTAGTTCTATCAATACCTAATAAAACAGAGGTAGAAATTGTTGCTCCAGATCTAGAAATACCTGGCAACATTGCAATTGCTTGAGAAATTCCAATTATTAATGAATTAGAAAATGTTACTTCTTTATTGGTGTTTTTTGCTTTATCTGCTAATAATAAAAGTACAGCAGTTACTAATAACATAACACCTACTAATAGAATTTTTCCTCCAAAAAAAGATTCTAATTCTTTTTCAAAAAGTAAACCAACTGCAACAGCAGGAATCATTGAAAGAATTATTTTTAAAGAAAACTTAGATTCATCATTCCATTTAAACTGAAACAACCCTTTAAATATTTCTGCTACCTCTTTTCTAAAAATAACCAAAGTACTTAATGCTGTTGCAAAATGTAATACCACCGTAAAGGTTAAACTTTCTTCTGGCACAGATGTGTCTCCTAAAATAACCTTAGCCAATTCTAAATGACCGCTTGAAGAAACTGGTAAAAACTCTGTTAACCCTTGTATAATACCTAAGATTATTGCTTCTAATATATCCATTTTTATTTTTTTGGATTTGCTAAAATAGCGTAAATTTCAATTCCTAAACCTATAATTACTAATGTTGGCGCTAAACGAATGCGTTGCCAATTGTAAATTTCTTCATTAAAAAATTCTGGATCATCACTTCCACCTCCTGCCATAAATATAAAACCTAAAGCAATAAAAATGAGACCAATAATCATAAAAGTATAATTTCTTTTACCAAATAAAAAAACTGGTTG